>NZ_JAVFHO010000003.1:0-770364 GCF_041953985.1 Paenibacillus sp. CR_12
CGCCAGCGAATCTCGTTCGCATCAGCAACTCTTATAATATATCATGTTTGTTTCGATAATGCAAGAGGTTTTTTTAGAAAGTTTTTAATTTCATTCATCACTCTCGGCTGACCTCTGTTCCAGCGCAACCTTACGTTTCGCGACTGGATTTATAATGTATCATATTTATCGATTCGAAGGCAATACACAATTTATTCCAATACAACAATTCTTTTATATTGCCTTCCAACGATGAAGAGATTCATAGACAATACATCGTACAGCAAACAAAAAGAGACCGAAAATCGGCCCCCTCTTGTTTAACTATAATCACAACACAATGATTTAACCTCTTATCCAAGGATTGTCGCGCTTGGTTCTGGCAGAAGATTGCGGCTTGCGCGATTTCTTGGCTGCCGGTCCTGTTTTGGTTTGCTGACGATGGACTTTGGCTTTCGGCTTGTTATTCTCTTCAATGCCGGCCTCTCCGGATATGGATGGCCCCGTAGCGTTTTCAAATTCACTGCTAACCGTCACATTGCTTTGCTTCGTTTCGAAAGGAGCTGTAGCATTGAATTCGGAATCGATCGGCTGGTCATTTTGTCGATCATTCCAGTTCGGTTCATATGGATTTACAAATGAAGGATAGGCTCCATGTGTTCCCATAGGTACAGACGGAGAGCCGTATGCACCAGCATTGTAGTTCATTCCCCCCTGCCACGGTTGATACGATGCCCCCATGTCAGGCGCGTATGGACGATGCCCATGTTGTGGGTACCCGAAATGCGGCATGTGATGGTGTGAACCCACTTCTCCCCCGTGGCATCCGCAAGGAGACGGAACATAACCATATGTCATTGCGGTATGATGATGCTCAGGATATGGATGGTAGTCGGAAACCATATTCCCTGTATAAGATTCCGTGATCGAGAACTGGGAATATTCCATGCTCATCGGCTGTTCAGAAAGACCCGGATATCCTGAAACTGTACTTTCCCAGCCTTCATTGTAGGAAACAGGCATCACTTCCTGCGGCATGTTGTGATACGGATGGACGGCATTGCCATAATCGGCGCCCGGCCATTTCATAGGCTCATGACACCCGCAGGGACCTTCATGAAGACCGAATGGAGGCATTGCAAATGCGGGTGCCTCTTTAAAAGGAAACTCCGGACACGGATGAGGCATCATCTGCATCGGCATCTGGGCAAAAGGCGGACATGGTTCGGCTATGGGATGAACAGGATGCGGTAACGGCATGGTTTTGACAGGATACGTATACTCCGGCTCCATAGGTTTATATGGAGATATGAATTCGGGTTTAAACTCTGGTTTAAACTCTGGCTTGAACTCCGGTTTGAATTCTGGTTTGAAATCTGGTTTAAACTCTGGCATGATTACGGGCATTTTAAATTCCGGCATCACTTCCGGTTTTTTCACCTCTGGCATAATCTCTGGTTTCTTGATTTCCGGCATGATGATCGGCTTCTTGATTTCAGGTAATATCTCCGGTTTGTATTCCGGTTCCATTTTCTTAGGCTCCTCGGGGAAAGGCGAAATCTCCGGAAGCTTCGGCAGAATCGGCGGCTCAGGCTCCTTAACCTCAGGAACGACCGGAGGCTGCTCGATCGGCGCTGTTATTTCTTCCTTAACTCCGGTGTAATCCTTGCTGCCGGGTTTCTTCTTGCCTGCAGCTGCACCGCTGCCACTGCTCATGGAAACCCCGTCATCAACGCCGGACTCCATAGAACCGCCTGATGAAGGGATGTTGACGACTTCTCCCACCAGCAGGGCATTCGGATTTTTAAGCTGGGGATTGGCATTGATGATTTCCTTCAGAGTGACTCCCCATGCCTTGGACAGTTTCCAGAGGGAGTCTCCCTGCTTTACCGTATGCTTATGGATAATGGGTTGGCTGCCGTCGGGGACCTGAACGGGCTCGGTCGGAACTTTGATCTTGGCACCGACATCGAGCTTATTCGGATCCACCAGCTGTGGATTGGCATCGATGATTTTCGCTAAAGGTACGTCGTATTTTTTGGACAGCTCATATAGGGTGTCGCCTTCCTTGACGATGTGTATCTTCACGCCGCTAAAACCTCCTACACTCTTCTAGGCGTCATGTAATTCGCCCGCTTTCGTTACTACATCCTATGCACGGAATAGGCGATTGACATCCCTCTGGGCAAAAAAAATCCTTTCATCGACATGAAAGGATGTTTAAGTCGTTTATTTAGTTGTCCTGAAACCCTAGGATTCCCATACTTTATAACCGTCTTGATCCACAATTTTGCGGAATTCCTCCAGCAATTGCAGCGTAACGGGACCAGCCTGGCCTTTTCCGATGATCCGTCCGTCGATTTCGCGGGCCGCAATGACCTCAGCAGCCGTGCCCGTAAAAAATACTTCGTCCGCAATATATACGTCATGCATGCTGAACGGCTCTTCCTTCAGTTTAATGCCGAGTTTCTCGCATAAATCGATAATGGCCTGGCGCGTAATGCCTTCGAGTGCGCCAAGATAGCACGGAGGCGTAGTGACCACGCCGTTTTTGACGATGAAAATGTTGTCCCCGGAGCCTTCCGTCACATATCCCTGCGCGTTCATCATAATAGCCTCATCCGCTCCCGCAAAGTTGGATTGGATCTTCACGAGGATATTGTTCAAATAGTTCAAGGATTTGATTTTCGGGTTAAGCGCATCCGGTATGTTACGCCGCTGGGCAACGGAGACGGCCTTCAGGCCATTGAGATAAGCTTCTTCGGAATAAATCGCCAGCTGCTCCACAATGATCAACACGGTCGGTTTAGGGCAGCGGCGCGGATCCAGCCCCAAATTGCCGGCACCGCGGGATACCACGATACGGATATACCCATTCCGCATGTCATTGCGTCGAATGGTCTCGGCCATAGCCTCCAGCAGTTCTTCATATGCCAGGGGGATGACTAAATCGATGGACTTGGCGGAATCATACAGCCGGTCCAAGTGCTCTTTGCACTTAAAGATGTTGCCGTTATATATTCGAATGCCTTCGAATATGCCGTCTCCGTACAGAAACCCATGGTCAAAAACGGATACTTTAGCATTCTCTTTCGTGACATATTCTCCATCTAAATAGATCCATTGCTCCGACATTTACTTAACCTCCATTTTCTCACTCTCATAGGCGTAACCCGGATAAGAGCCCAGCACTCGAACCAGACATCCCAGCGCTTCAATCTCTCCCATGGCGGCAACCAACAGAACGGAATCCGCTGCGGCCATGACATCGATATAAAAATAGTAATTACCGAGCTTCTTCTTCGTTGGACGGGATTCGATCCGCGACAGGTTCAGGCGACGCCACGCAAAAGCGGAAAGCACCTGATGCAGCGCTCCCGGCACGTCTTCTGGAAGCGTTACGAGAATGCTGGTCTTGATATGTTCCGGCGAACGGTTGACCAATATCGGCTCGCGTCCGATCAGCACAAACCGTGTGTAATTGTTATCATGGTCGGTAATACGCTCGGCAAGCACGTTTAATTCGTGGGTGGCCGCGCCTAGCGAAGTGCCGATTGCCGCCCATCCCCGGCCGGGATTCTCCTTTACGATCTTAACCCCTTCGGAGGTGCTGCCCACTTGCTCCAACTCAGCCTGCGGTGCAGCCTTCGCTAGGAACTGACGACACTGGGCTGTCGCAACTTGGTGGGACCAGATCTTTTTGATCTGACTGTAATCCATCGTTCCGTCACTTGAACGGAATTCGGCAGCATTACCGATCAGGTTCTGGATGGAGGGATAGACCCACTCCACCTGCATCGGCAGATCCACCTCATTGACCAGCCAATCCATATGAAGGCTTACGGAGCCTTCAATGGTGTTCTCGATCGGGATCACGCTGTAATCGCTTTTTCCTTCTACTGTTGACATAAATACATCAGAGATCAGTTTATGGTGGACAAATTCCACCGGCTCGCCATTTAGGAGATAAAGTATCGCTTCATGAGATACCGATCCTGAGGGCAACAAGGCTATTTTTTTCATGCGGTAACTTCCCCTCTAATCATATCCAAAAAGGATCTATTATTAATATCATCCAAGAGCTGGACGCCTTCCGCAACTGGATTCAATGGGTAGCACGAAGACTGGATTCCTTCCGCCTTCATCGTCTCCGTGAGATACGCGCCCAATTCTTCTGCACGCGGTTCGTTCCGGTCCACCAGCGCAATCATCGTCGGACCCGCTCCGCTCAGCGCGATGCCGAGTGCCCCATGATCAGGCGCTTCGGCCAAAATCTTGGACATCCCCGGTACAAGCGGCGCACGGTATGGCTGATGAATCCGGTCTTTCATCGCGGCACGAATCAAGTCCAGTCTGCCTGCCGAAAGAGCAGCGGTCATTAAGGAGGACCGACTAATATTATATACAGCATCCGCTAAACTGACCTGGGCGGGCAGCGCTTCCCTTGCTTTGGATGTCGCCAGCTCGAAATCGGGAATCACCACGAGCGTTCCAAGGTCCGCCGGAGGTTCAATGCGCATATAATCCGCATGGGATCCATCCCATACGGCGGCAATGATTCCTCCAAATAAAGAAGCCCCCACATTATCAGGATGCTTCTCAAGATTCGTCGCCATATCAAAAAGCTTGGAATCCGGCAGTGGTGACCCGATTAGAGCGTTGGCTGCAGCCAGCGCGCCTACGATCGCCGATGCGCTGCTGCCAAGGCCGCGGGTAAGCGGAATTTCGGAATACATGGAAATCTCGAGATCAGGAACTGCCTGTCCCGCTTCTTCAAAAACCATTTGAGCCACCTTATAGATCAGGTTGCTCTTATCGGTCGGCAGACCGCCCATCTCATCGCCATGAAGATGGAACACGGTCTTCTCCGACGCTTTCATCTCGATCCAGGAATACAGGGACAATGCCATGCCGAGCGTATCGAATCCGGGTCCCAAATTAGCCGTGCTGGCCGGAACCTTCACCCGGACGCCTTGGGACAAACTCATACCCGCGCAGCTCCTTCAAGCTTAGCAATGGCATCCATTACGGCCGATTCCGTATCCGATACGACGAGCGGTTCGGCGTTCACGGTAGAAATCGCGATATTCGGATCTTTCAGCCCATGTCCTGTCAGCACACAGACAACGGATTCCCCACCTTTAAAATATCCCTCTCGCTTCATTTTATAAACGCCTGCGATGGAGGCGGCCGATCCTGGCTCGGCAAAAATCCCCTCACGCGATGCGATTTTGCGGTATGCTTCCAAGATTTCCTCGTCCGTGACGTAATTAATTTGTCCGCCGGATTCCTCAGCCGCGGCAACCGCGGTTTTCCAGCTGGCCGGGTTCCCGATGCGGATGGCCGTCGCTACCGTTTCCGGATTCGGAATAGGCTCACCCTTGACGATAGCCATGGCGCCTTCCGCCTCGAACCCAAGCATCTTCGGCAGGGAAGTGGATTTACCCGCTGCGTGGTATTCTTTAAATCCTTTCCAGTAAGCGGAGATGTTCCCCGCATTGCCGACCGGAATGGCCAGTACGTCCGGAGCTTTGCCCAACTGGTCAACGACTTCGAATGCAGCCGTCTTCTGGCCTTCGATACGATAAGGATTCACGGAGTTTACCAGCGAAATCGGGTGCTTGGCCGTGATCTCGCGAACGATTTCCAGCGCGCGGTCAAAGTTCCCTTCAATCGCGATCACCTTCGCTCCGTAAATCATCGCCTGCGCGAGCTTGCCCAGCGCGATATTGTTGTTCGGAATGATCACGATGCAGTTTAATCCGCCGCGAGCGGCATAAGCAGCAGCCGCAGCCGATGTATTGCCCGTCGAAGCGCACATGATGGTACGGCTTCCTTCTTCCATTGCTTTCGCGACGGCCATGACCATCCCGCGGTCTTTGAATGAACCTGTCGGGTTCAGCCCTTCGAATTTGAAATGCAAATCGATTCCGAGCTCTTCGGATAGATTCACGGCTTTGATGAGCGGGGTATTCCCTTCCTTAAGCGTTAGCAGCGGGGTACGCTCATTTACCGGCAAATATTCTCTGTAGGTTTGCAGCAATCCTTCATACGGCATCTCTCATGTTCTCCTTTTCTTATGAAAAAATTATATATGTTGATTTAATGGATGCTAATCCTTATCCTTCAACGCGGTAAACACTTTTGATTCGGCGAATGACTTCCAGCCCTTCAAAGTGATTCAGCACTTCGTCCATGCTGGCTTTGCTCGCATTGTGCGTAACGATGATTATCTCTGCGTCCGGGTTGTGCTCGTTCGGCTGCTGAACAACGGACTCCAAGCTAACGTTATATTGAGCGAACACCTGCGTTATTTGCGCCAGCACTCCTGCTTTATCGTCCACATGAAGCAGGATGAAATTCTTGTACATGATCTGCTCATCGGTTTTGAGCTTCTTCGGTTTATAAGGAACGATGGCTTTCAGACCGTTAACGCCGAGCTTCAGATTCTTGATGACCGCCACCAGGTCTGCCACAACGGATGTCGCGGTTGGCATCTCGCCCGCGCCCGCTCCGTAGAACATCGTTTCGCCGACGGCCTCCCCGTATACATACACCGCGTTAAATACGCCGTTCACGGCGGCGATGGGATGACCTTTGCGAACCATCGTCGGCTGGACGCTGATGCTGAATTCATCGTCCTGACGCTCCGCGATACCGAGAAGTTTCATCTCGTAGCCCAGACGTTTGGCATAAGCGATATCATCTTTCGTAACCTGCGAAATGCCCTTGACGGATACATCCTGGAGCTCAACGTTCGTGCGGAAACCGAGGGTACCGAGTATTGCCATTTTGCGGGCCGCGTCCAAGCCTTCCACATCGGATGTCGGATCGGCTTCCGCGTACCCCAGCTCCTGAGCTTCTGCCAGGACATCCTCATAGGAGGCGCCTTCCTGGCTCATCTTGGTCAAGATAAAGTTGGTCGTACCGTTCACGATCCCCATGATTTTCATGATACGATCCGATGAGAAGCCTTCAATCAGCGTACGGATAATGGGAATGCCGCCGGCTACGCTTGCCTCGTAGAACACGTCGCACTGCTTTTCTTGCGCCTTGGCCAATATTTCGGCACCGTGCAGGGCCATCAGATCCTTATTGGCGGTTACGATGTGCTTGCCGCGCTCAAGCGCTTCGAGGATGTAGGTTTTCGTCTGCTCGATCCCGCCCATCACTTCAACGATGACATCAATCTCGGGATCGCGAATGACCGCCCAGGGATCTTCCGTTAATTTACTCTGATCCACATTGACGCTGCGGTACTTCTCCAAATGTTTGACGGCGATGCGCTCGATCGTAATCGGCGAACCGACCTGACTGCTCAAATCCTCCTGATGCCCCTCAACGATGCGGACAACGCCTGTTCCTACGGTTCCTAATCCCAAAAGCCCTACTTTGACCGGTTTCATTAATACACTACCTCCTGTATCCCATCACATAGATATCTATTTATTCGTCGTTTCTACCCTAACCTTGCCCTATCATCTGCACTCTTCTGACTCCGGCTATCCGCCTCAATCCGTCAAGCAGATCATCCAGCTCCTCATTCAGCCGGGAAACTTCGACGGAAATAACGACATTCGCGATTCCTTGCAGCGGGATGCTCTGATGAATGGTTAGCACGTTCCCGCCTTCACCCGCTACCAGCCCCAGCACCTCGGATAGCATGCCCGAGCGATGTTCCATATCGATGGAAATCGTTACGATTTCATCACGTTCCAATTGATTGATAGGGTGGATGCCGTCCTTGTACTTGTAAAAAGCGCTGCGGCTAAGCCCTACCTGCTCGACGGCTTCATGAACCGTCCTCACGTCTCCCGACGCCAGCAGTTTTTTCACTTGCATCGTTTTAACTACAGCCTCGGGAAGGATGTCTTCCCGGACCAGATAGTAGCGTTCCTTCACAAACGTCCTCTCCTCAAAGACTACTGTATTCGTATAGTGGACATTATACTGGATATACCCCGTAAGGGCAATACATAAGTGACCCATTTTTAGCGAGCCCGATATTTCCGGGCCAACCCTATAGCCTATACTATATCGCAATTCGAAACGGAACTCATCGGTATTCACGTCAAATTTGCAAATGATGCGTTAAAAAAACAGCCCCCGGTATTCCGGAGACTGCCGATCACTTCAAGCTAACTGGTGTATCTCATGGTCAAGCCGCAGTACTCGCACTCTTTTTCCTCATGCCGTGAAATCACGGTTCTTGCGCCGCAGCCGGAACATGCCACAGACTTGGATTCCGTCTTCGTTTGAGATTCAACGGGGTTTACCGGCTCTCTATGCAGCGAACGGATCACCAGCGCGCCATCCTCAATCTTCCCGGCAGGAAGCATGCGCTCCTTCAACATATAGTTCAAATCCCGGATCACATGGGCCGGACTTTGGTTCGCAACGATCGCGATATGCTCGATGTAAATTAGCCGCCGCTGCAAGACAGCCTCCCTGTAAATTCCGAGCAGCTTCCGGAATTTCTTGTCTAAGAAGTCGGCAGCAACCAGCAAAAACAACGCGGGGATTAATATACACAACGCCATCGCTAAATTATCGTTTAAGAACTGCTCGCTGGATTCGCTCGTCACTAAATTGATTACCAGGATAACAATATAAGTGCCGAACAATACCCATCCGACCAATCTAAGGTTCCTTCCCTGATAACTGTGATGCTGCTGCGTGGGCAGAATACGAAACGCAGCGATAATCAAAGCTAATGGAAAAAACACATACGTCAGTCCAATAATAAAATAATCGAATGAGGTAAATTGCGATTTAAAAGGCTTTACCGGAACGCTCATACGAAGTTCTCCCCAGTCTCTTCTCTTTTAAATGGTACATCCGACGTGCTATGCCACAATCACGGTACCGCAATACTCGCATTCCTTCCCCTCCACATGCGTTACGACCGTTCTTGCTCCGCAGCCGGGGCATTCCACGGATTTAGGAGCCGGATCGGACGCAGGTTCGGTTCGGGATATGGGGGCCGGACCTGCAGTCGTATCGCCCAATGAATACTGCACGCGCTGCCCGCTGCGCGAAACGAATTTGCCACGGAATGGTTCGGACTTTCTGTGCAAGGACGGGATGAGAACAACTCCGTTGTCGAGCTTTCCGTTAGGCAGCATACGCTCTTCAAACATGAACGTGATATCCCGGATCACGTGTGCAGGCGATTGTCTCGCCTCACGGGCAATATGTTCGACCTGGACGAGCCCTCGATGCAGGATGGCATTCGAATAGAATTGAAGCAAGCTGCCGAATTTCTTGTCTTCCTTATTGGCGATCACCAGCATGATCATGGCTGGGACCAGAATGATTACGCCCCAAACGACGGTGGCCGAATAGAGGCTTTCGATATCTTTGTCATCAATCGTCGCAAGAATCATGAGCAATTCTATGATTCCATAGGTAATGGCAAGCACCCAGCCGAAGAGACGGTTGTTCCTCCCCTTGCAACGGTTGTGCCGATGGGTGACAAGGACCCGAACGGCTGCCAGCACGATGGCCAGCGGAAAAAAAAGCACGGCCAACGCGATGATCGAATAATCCATTTTCGTGAACTTAAGTTTAAAACGCTTCAGATTAGAAGCTCCCATATGCTATCCCCTCTATCATCTGCATTAGGTTGATCCCGCCTTTGCCTTCAGAAGCAACGTATTGCGATCCTGCACCGTTCGGAGAATATCGCGGATGATAGGAACGGTTTGCTCTGCCAGTTCCTTGCGCTGTTCAGCTTGCGCCTCGCCGATCAACGTTACTTGGTCCTCCAGCATCGCAATTTTTTGCTGAATCAACTGCTCCTCTTCATATAAGGAGGTATGTGATATGGGATCACTATAACGCAGCGTCTCTTCAAGCTCGGCTATCTGCCGTTCCAACGACGGCATGTTCTCTCCCGGCAGTTCGCTTAGCTTTCTGCGAATCTCCCCGATCCAGGCTACAGTCTCTCTCTTGACCGCGAGATGATCGCTTTCCTTTCGCTCCTGTGCGCCCGCATATTTTGCCGCCAGGAATACGAGCCCAAGAACAACGAAAAATCCAAAAAGCGTAATCAGATGAATCATGAAATACGAGGATACAGGCAGCTTAAATAAGTATCCCAGCAAAATAACCTCCAGCACAACGGACACCGTATAGATACCAATTATGATGCCGGAAGCAATATAAAATGGGGTGCCTGACGAAGCTGCCTTCCCCCTGCCGATGACAGAGCGGATAAATAGGAGAACGGCCGCTTCGGCGCATCCGACGGCAACCCCCGATATCCAAGAATTCGGCTGAAACATCCCGCCGACCCATCCAAATAAGAGGATCGTGACAAACGGAAGCGCAATGGCTGCCAGCCATGCCCCGTTTCGATCCTTGGTTCTTGTATTCACCTGATTCCCCCGCTTTCGCTTCACATCAATTTATGACCGCACTCCATGCAAAACTTCTGGCCCGGTTTGATCTCATGATCGCACCCCGGACATGTCAGCGCGTGACTCGACCCGCAGTGCGGGCAAAACTTGGCTTCGGCATCCACCAATTCTCCACATGCCCGGCAAGGCATCGGCAGCGGTGCACCGCAATCCGGACATTCGGCAGCGCCAGCCGGGTGATCATGTCCGCACTTCGGGCATGCATGGTAAGGGTCGCCGCAGTGAAGGCAGAACTTTGCATTCGGAGCCAGGGGCTGCCCGCAATCGTTGCACAGGATGGCTTTCGCCGGCGCTTCATCGGCCTGAGTCTGAAACGACTGGCCGCAGCCCGAACAGAACCGCGCTTCTTCCCCGTTCAGCATTCCGCATTTGGTGCATGCCTTCTGCTCGATTTGCTTATCGTTCTTCTCTTGAGGCTTGGCATGGTCAAACATATGGCCGACGGTCTCATACATCGGACCGACCATTCCGAGTCCCATGCCCAGCCCCGTCCCCATGGCCGCAGCCGGGCTTCCGGGATTCTTCGCCGCTCCCTCAAGCGTATTAAAGGTTCTTTCCTGATGGTAGGTATAACCGATGATATCCATCTCCGCTTTTTTTGCCAACGCTTCCTTGATTCGGACAGCTGCAGGATCATGCTCCGGTATATTGATGGAATCCACATAAAAATTCAGCAGGGTAATCCCCATCTCTTCAAATGAAGGCGCAATCGCTTCCATGATGTGCTTGGATATTTCCGCTATGTAAGCATTGATTTCCACAACGCTGATTTTTTTCCGAACGATATAGGAGGATATGATTTCCGTAATGTTGGACATCAGCACGCCGCGGTAATATTTGACCAGCGTTCCCTGATCAAAGGTTGGCAGGGTACCGACCATGGTTCCCAGAAATTTTCGCGGATCGCTGATTTGAACGCCGAATTGGCCAAAGGCTCGGAGCGATACGATGATGTTGTATTTCGGATCCTGCAGCTGGATCGGCGAGCTGGTCCCCCATTTCACGTCCAGCGAACGAAGTTTGTTCACAAACCAGACTTCTGCCGTAAAGGGAGACTTCCCTCCGAATGGAAGATTGATGACATTGGATAAAATCGGGATGTTTGCCGTACTCAGCGTATGCCGCCCTGCCGGGAAAGAGTCCAGTGCCTGCCCCCCCTTATACAGGATCGCCTCCTGCGTCTCATGAACAATAAGCTGGGTCCAGGTGCCTAACTCCTGATTCGGATAACGCCAGGCAAACACATCCGGCGGGCCTTCGTATTTTACGACTTCAATAATAGCCATAGTTCTACTCTCCTTTTTGCGCCGTTCCTTCCATCCTGAGATCTATGGAAAAGGTACTATTGTACTACTATTGTATACGATTTACCCGATAAGTGGATGCAAAATTTGGAAAGCTTGATCCGGCATTTCGAGCCAGACTCCCAGCCAATGGAATATACGGCTGCGCACGCTTGATTCACGATTTATGGGAAGCCTCCTTCGCTCACGAAAAAAAATACCGCCAAGCCTGCTGTAGACAGACCTTGCGGTATTTTTGTTATACATATATTCATCTGAACATCAATAGTAACTGCTGCCTTCGACAAATTCGAATTCGAAATCGCCGATCCGTACGATGGTGCCTTCCGTCGCGCCCCGTTTCCGCAGCTCTTCATCAATGCCCATATGACGCATCGTTCTGGCAAGCTTCAGGATCGCATCATGCGAATTCATCTGCATCCGTTTCAGCATTCGCTCAATTCGCTCACTGTGCACCACATACATTTCATTGTCTCTGGTGACGGTGAAGGAATTGTCGTTCTGCGCTTTGAATTTATACACCTTGCGCTCGGAAACTTCGGATACTTCTTCAATCGCCGGCTCATCCGGAATGCTCTCCAGCACATCGATCGTGCGGTAAAGAAGTTCCTGGATCCCCTGACGGGTCAGCGAGGAGATCGGCATCACCTCGATGTCAGGGCGAATCTCCTTCACCTTCTCTTTGAAGGCCGTTAAGTACTCCTCTGCTTCCGGCATATCCATTTTATTGGCGGCTACGATTTGCGGCCGTTCGATCAGAACCGGGTTATAGAGCCTAATCTCATCGTTGATTTTTTGCCAATCCTCGAACGGATCCCGTCCTTCCGTGCCTGCCATATCCACGACGTGGATAATGACGCGGGTTCGTTCCACGTGCCGGAGGAATTCGTGGCCAAGTCCCACGCCTTCATGGGCACCTTCAATCAGGCCAGGCAGGTCAGCCATGACAAAATTGCGCCCGTCGCCGACCTCAACCATGCCCAAATTCGGCGTGATGGTCGTGAAATGATATGCCCCGATCTTCGGCTGAGCCGCGGATACAACAGACAACAGGGTGGATTTGCCAACGCTCGGGAATCCGACGAGACCTACATCAGCCATCACTTTAAGTTCCATGGTTACGTAGCGCTCTTCGCCCTCTTCTCCATTCTCGGCAAGCTCGGGCGCCGGATTGTTCGGCGTGGCAAAGCGGATGTTTCCGCGGCCCCCGCGGCCGCCTCTGGCAACAACAACCTGTTGACCGTGACGGGTCAAATCGCCAATCACTTCACCGGTATCGTCATCCGTTAAGATGGTACCCGGCGGAATACGGACAATCATGCTCTCCGCATTGGCCCCATGCTGGCTCTTATTGCGGCCCTTTTCCCCGCGCTTGGCCTTGAAATGCTTCTGGTAACGGAAATCCATCAACGTGCGCAGTCCTTCGTCCACCCGGAAAATCACGTCGCCGCCCTTGCCGCCGTCGCCGCCGGCAGGTCCGCCTTCAGGAACGTATTTCTCACGGCGAAACGCAATGAGCCCATCGCCGCCGTCGCCGCCTTTTACATATACTTTTGCCTTATCTACAAACATGAAATCACCTTCCTCAAGTCACAAACGGCAGATACAAGCGGTACGAGGTCTCCCCCGGCTCCGTCTGCTCCACCCGAATGCCTTCGCCTTTTACGGATTGTTCAATCTGAAGCTTCAAGCCCTCCGGGTCTCCAAAGGAACCTTCTCCTAGAGCCCATACGATCAGCTCTTGCTCCTGCTGCATAAATGTTAATGTTAACTGCCGGGTATCCCCCCATGACGCCGTTCCGCTCAATTGAAAGGCTCTCACCGTTTGAATGATCGCTTCGGTAAAAGACTCTGCCGTTTGTGGCGATACTTTGTCTTCCAGCTGTACCTGGTCCACCACTTCAACGCAGAGCTGCAGGTTGCTGCTGTACGTTCGGTATGAATGTAAATAAAAAACCAGTGAAGGAATGCCAAGCTTGGAGATCCTGCTCTCCGTCGCCATCCTGTCCTTTATTCTTTCCACAGAACCCACGGTTTTATCATGCTTCCCCAGTTGAATGTAGCCGTACAAAATTTGAAGCTCATTCATCCAATCATGACGATGGTGATTCAACATCTGAATCGCCGTCTGCTCCATATTCCGAATGATGGCTTGCTGCCTGCGCTCGTCCGATTTACGGACAAGCCATGCTCCGCAGGCAGACGCGGCGACAGCCCAAGCCGTCAACACTGCTCCTGCAGCCAAGGATGGTTTCCATACCATCCATGCCACCGGTATTACGGAGGTTAACCCCGCCACAGCTGCTATCCATTTCCAGGATTTCATCGCTTCTCCTCGTCTTTCAACAGCAATTGGTTACATTCACCAAATCCCAGTATATCATAGACTTTCAGGACGGTTCATCCCCTGGATGATCATTCTTTGCGCAATTTACAAAAAAAGAAGCCCCGGCAACGATGCCGAAAGGCTTCTTCTGTATGCAGCATAAGAAACGATTAAGCTTCAACTGCAGCCGCTACTGGAGCGACATCAACCGGGTAGACGCTCACTTTCTTGCGATCACGACCCCAACGTTCAAATTTCACAACGCCGTCAACTTTCGCAAACAAAGTATCGTCTTTACCGATACCCACGTTCGTGCCTGGATGAATTTTCGTTCCGCGTTGACGAACCAAGATGCTGCCGCCAGTCACTGCTTGACCGTCTGCACGTTTCACGCCAAGACGTTTCGATTCGCTGTCACGACCGTTCTTTGTGGAACCTACACCTTTTTTCGATGCGAATAACTGAAGATCCAATTTCAACATGTTGTCTACCTCCTTCTTCAAGTAGTCAATTCTTGTATTCTTATATACTTGCCGTACGAATCGGCAATTCCCTGTAACATAACAACCATGGATTCGAGAAGCAGTTGAACTTGGCCGGAGACGGAATCATCTGCCGTAGGCGGAAGATTCGCGCTAAGAAAGCCGCCCTTCATCCGGGTCTCCATAACGGTTCCGGTTAACGCTTCAATGGAATTCACCGTTCCCACGGTAATGCTGGAAACTCCAGCACATACAATATCTTCACCTGGATCGGCATATCCCGCGTGCCCCGTTACCTTGAAGCTATGGATCCGTCCATCTTCCCCGCGCAGTACTTGTACAGTAATCAATTACCGCACCTTCTTACGCTTGGATTTTCTCGATGGTTACTTTAGTGTAAGGTTGACGATGACCTTGCTTCTTGTGGTAGTTCTTCTTCGGCTTGTATTTGTATACAACGACCTTACGGCCTTTACCGTGCTTCTCTACCTTTGCAGTTACAGTCGCACCGGAAACAACCGGAGTTCCTGCTACCAATCCGTCCTCTTTGGAAACGGCCAGTACACGGTCGAAAGTCACGCTCTCGCCGTCACCTGTAGTCAGCTTCTCGATGAACAATACGTCGCCCTCTTGAACTTTGTATTGTTTACCGCCTGTTTCGATAATAGCGTACATTTGCTTGCACCTCCCTATGTCTCAGACTCGCCTGGTATAAAGGTGTCCGTCCTAAAAGGAACGTTCTTGTGAACCCAACCGGAGCGGTTACAGCATGTGCAGCAACCTATCACTAGACACATACCCAATGATAATATCATATTCCCCGTTCACCGTCAACATCATTCTTCGATAACCACGCCCCGGCCTCCGCAGGTTCCGCAAGGCTTGGCAAAGGGGAGCGACGAGCTTTCCCGGGCTTTTTTGCGGGTCATTTCCAGCAGTCCCAGCTTGGTCCAGCCGACCACAAAGCTCTTCGTGCGGTCTTTGCGCATAACGGCCTCCATGACTGAAACCACCTGCTGCCGGTGCTCTTCATGATCCATATCGATGAAATCCACGATAATAATGCCCCCGATATCCCAGAGGCGAAGAATCCTTGCGATCTGCTGCGCAGCCAGAAGATTCGTCTTCAGTACCGTTTCCTCGAAATTATCCCCGCCGATATATTTGGCTGTGTTCACGTCGATGATCGTCATGGCTTCGGTTTGGTCTACGACGATGGTCACGCCCTCGGGAAGCGTGATTTTCCTTGCGAAGCTGGCTCTCATCTGCTCGTCCAACCCGTACGCTTGAAAAATCGGGCCTCCTTCCGAGTAATATGTAACCTTAGGCTCCATTCCCGGAACGGTTTCCTTCAAATAACTCTTGGTTTCCTCGCCTTTCTGCTTGCTGTCGATCACAAGCTCGTCATGCAGCGGATCAAAGGCATCGCGCAGAAACCGCTGCAGCAGGCCTAAATCGCGATGCAGCAGCGCCGGAACGGGCGCAGATTCCGCCTTGTCGAGAATCCGGGCCCACTCTTTTCGCAGATACTCCAGATCTCCCTTTATGAATTCCAGGGGCTCGTCCTCCGACACCGTTCGGATGATGATTCCCTCTTCATCTGTGCGAAGCTGCTCGCCGATGCTCTTCAGCCGGGCCCTTTCCGCATCGCGTCCGATTTTCTTGGAGACGGCAACATAGTCCGCAGTCGGCATATACACCATGCATCTGCCCGGAAGCGAAAAATGCGTCGTTACCCTCGCTCCCTTGCCGCCTCTGGGTTCCTTCATGACCTGCACGATCAATTCCTGCCCCGCCGTCAGCAGCTGCGAGATCGAAGGCTTCTGCTTGGGCTGCTTCTCTAAATGCGGATGGAGCACATCATCGATATATAAAAACGCGTTTTTTTTCAGCCCGATATCTACAAAAGCCGCCTGCATCCCCGGCAGCACGTTCACGACCCTGCCTTTATAAAAGCTTCCGACAACACTTTGCTCACGACTCCGCTCAACGGCGAATTCGGCTAACCTCCCATCTTCGATGAGGGCCATCTGAATGGTCTCATGTTCACAATGAACTATCATTTGCCTCATGGCTTCACCTCTCAAATGGAAGACGATATTCTATTGTTTTATCCTAACACAATCTCTGATGACATGAATGGATAAAGAATCTTGGCCCGCCCCCCGTCTTCCTCATGATGTTTACGATTTACGCATACCAGGGCGGACCAGTTGATGCAAAATAAGAAGAGATCACATGCTGCTCCGGAACAACGGCAAGCAGGCTGCCGCGTCCGCTCATGACATAAATCAAATGATACTTCTCTCGTTTAAATAGACGCATGATATCATCCAAAGGTTTCGAAGAATCTGCAACGATTGGCTGGGCAGGACCGAGTCCGTCCAAATTCCGTTCATAAACCTCGCTCCGATTGACCAAAAATCTTAAAAACCGGTAATGGACGTTCCGATAGTCTTCGAAATTGGAATACGCCAGGAAAAGGCCGATCATCAGCACATTTAAACGAATGCCGTCTCCAGAGAATAACGGCTGCAATCCGTAACCGATCATAATTAAACTGCACAAAATGCCTGCGCGGGAAGCCCACAGCAAGGTGGCATGATAAGGAGCGAGCAGGCTGATGACGGCCTGCAGCACTTTGCCGCCGTCCAGCGGCAGAATCGGAAGCAGGTTAAACAACGCGATGACGAGATTCCCTTGAATGATGTAAGACAGCAGCTGCTCGTCACCCCACCCCGCCCATTGGCAGGCCAGGGTAATGCCGATCATGATGACATTTTGCAGCGGTCCCGCAAGCGCAATGATGATCTCCTTCATCGCAGTCATCCTGCCGTCGTCTTCAATGACAGCAACGCCGCCGAACGGCAGCATCTGAATGGCTCGTACCTTGAACCCCATCGCTGCCGCGGCGGCGGCATGTCCCAATTCATGAATAAACACGATAATAAACAGGGTCAGCAACTCCAGGAAGCGACCGGTGAATACGGAT
Source organism: Paenibacillus sp. CR_12 (assembly GCF_041953985.1). NCBI lineage: Bacteria > Bacillati > Bacillota > Bacilli > Caryophanales > Paenibacillaceae > Paenibacillus > Paenibacillus sp. CR_12. The sequence continues at coordinate 17,505 of NZ_JAVFHO010000003.1, forward strand.
GCCAGCATGACAATGACAAAGAGCGGATGCAGCGACAAGACCGTTCCCTTAAACTTAATCAAACGGAATCACTTCCGCCGGATCGACGTCACGATCCCCCTCTTTGAGTTCGAAATAAAGGGAGGGCGGGCTGCCTGTGCCTGAAGATGCCAAAGTCCCGATAATATCTCCGCCTTGGACCCAGTCATTCGCCTTAAGCCCGGTTTCCGCCAGCCTGCTGTATGTCGCCGTTCGCTCTCCCGTATGCTGTATGCGTACCGTAATCCCGTTCTCAGGATGTTCTTTAACCTCAAGGACGCGCCCGGTCTCTATACTTTTAACCGCCCGGTCCGCTAAAGAACCCCCTCCGGCTTCCAGAACGATGCCTTTCAGATCAACGGCAAAGGATTGAACCACCCTTCCCGAAAGCGGAGGAACCAAAGAGGTCCCGGCATTCACCTTCGTCGAATGCTCGTCGGTTTGTCCAAAAATCGGAATAAAGGACGGCGCGCTGCCAAAATGCTCCTCGTACCATACCTGAGCCGCCTGGAAATCCATCTCATGGCTCAGCCCTTCAATGATAAATGCCTGCGCGCGAAGGGCCCACGGCTGCTGAAACGAAAATACGCCCCATGCCAATCCAAACACCAGTGCACTGACGGCAACGCGGCGGATCAAGCCCGACAGGAACGAAGCTTTTCTTGGCGGTTCTCCCGGAGCACCGGGATCCGGCGTATCATACCAACCGCGATGCCCTTGCTTCCAAAGCCGCTCGGGATCCGGTTCATGCTCTGCGTAACGTGGGGACGGGTTCGCTATGTTGTCCTTGATGAAGCCTGTCTTTGGATTATGGGGATTAGCGGGTGTTCTATCGGGAAGCGCCGTCCAAGACGGCTTATCGTCCTGCGCCGTGAACTGCTCCCCTTCCAGCAGTTCGCGAATGCGGGCTTCTCTTCGGTTCTTGACGGAAGTTTTGATGTCCATTGTTCTCTCCCCCTTGGGGCTTGTTTTCTTACTCTATCCTATGAGGAGATGAGAGAGATTTAGAACAAGCCCTGATGAAGAGGCGGACGGGTTCTGCGAAAGCCGCTCAGACCGCCGAAGGTGAAAAACAAAAAAAACCGATGCCTCCCGGCACCGGTTCTTGGTCGAAACCCTTAACCCATTCCAAAAAACTTTTTGAATTTGGTGAACATTCCTTTTTTCTGATGGATTTGCATCAGCGGAACGGTATCGCCAAGGATACGCCGGGCGATGTTTCTATAGGCGATGGCTGCCTGGGAATCCGGGTTCATCACCGTAGGCTCCCCGATGTTGGCCGCTTTAATGACCATTTCATCATCAGGCACGATACCGATCAGATCGATATTCAGCACCTGCAGCACATCTTCGATTTCGAGCATGTCCCCGGATTTCACCATATTCGGGCGAATCCGGTTCACCACGAGCTTCGGAGACTCGACATGCGAGCTCTCCAGCAGGCCGATAATCCGATCCGCGTCCCTTACGGCCGCATTCTCGGGCGTCGTGACGACAATCGCTTTGTCCGCGCCGGCGATGGCATTCTTGAATCCCTGCTCGATTCCGGCCGGACAATCGATAATGACGTATTCGAATTCCTTTTTCAATTCAAGTACGATATCTTTGACCTGCTCCGGAGAAACGGCATTCTTGTCCTTGGTCTGGGCTGCAGGAAGCATATACAGCTCATCAAAGCGCTTGTCCTTGATCAGCGCCTGGTTAAGTCGGCATCGCCCTTCCGCAACGTCGCACAAATCGTATATAATCCGGTTTTCCAGGCCCATCACGACATCCAAATTGCGAAGACCGATGTCCGTATCAACCAGACACACTTTTTTTCCGAGCAGTGCCAAAGCTGTGCCGATGTTCGCCGATGTCGTCGTTTTACCGACTCCGCCTTTACCTGAAGTTACGACGATTGCCTCTCCCATGTTCTACACCCCTTTAAACACATTAAAATCCCGACCCAAACGTGAGATGTTGCTGATCTTGTCGATCTCCATGCTTCCGTCCTTCAAATACGCAAACTCCATGACCGTTTCCCGCGTTTCCCATTCATCCGGCGGTCTGCTGATCATCTGGGAGATACGAAGCTGGGTAGGGGCAAAATACGAAGCCGCTATAATCGCTTCCTCGTTGCCCTCTACACCGGCGTGCGCGGTTCCGCGCAGAGCGCCCAATATGTAAATGTCGCCGGTGCACGTAATCGTCCCGCCTGGATTCACATCGCCGAGGAACAAGAGATCGCCGTCATGATGCAGCACCTGTCCGGAACGCACCATCCCCGTCTTAAGCGCAAGCTTTTCCTCCGGAACGAGCTCGGACGCAAGCGGCGGCGATTCCACATTGCGTATCAGCAAGTTGCCCTTTTGCTTCAATATGTCAAGAATCGTCTGCTTCTCTTCTTCGGAAATTTGCCGGGAACCCAGCTTCACATCCACATGAATGATGGGTCCGGTCAGAATATTCTGATGACTATGCTCCAGCTTATAGCGGAGCTCGCCAAGCAATTCCTCCAGCTCGCATTGATCGTCAAGCAGGAATACCAGGCCATCTTTGATGCCCTTAATCGTCACATGATTGGATTTTACAGCCATAAGCCTGTCCCTCCCATCCCTATACATTTCGCGCTCAAACCTACAAGTTCCTGCTAGTCTAGTAAAATGTCATATTGGAGAGGGTTCAGGTTGCCTTCCTTCTCTGATTCTTCGTTACCAGCTCAATCTGCTTGCGTAAGGGAACGTAAATTGCCAGAGCAAAGGCAAAATGAACAAGGAGATTGGGAAGCATATGATGAAGCAGTGACCAATTATAAGAAGTCGGGTTGAGTCGAAATACCTTATATATGCCAAAAAGCGTACTGTCAAACAACAAGCTTCCCAGAATGACAATGGTCATCATCATGGGCAGCGGCGCCCGCGGGGACTTGAAGACAAGCCCCACCAGATATGCGGATACGCCCATAGCAAACGAATAAGTGCCAATCATCTCGCCGTAATACACGATATCGTGAAGCATGCCGAATAGGAGTCCGAGCACGAGCCCCGTGTGGCGATGGTAATAAATCGATACAAAAAACAAACAAACCAACACGAAATTAGGATAAATCTGAAGCTGCAGCGAGCTTGGCGTTAACCAGAAAAACACCGTGCCCTGCAGAATAAACAGCACGAACAGCAGCAGGACCAGAATCTGTTTACGTGCCATACTATTCCGGCTCCTCAGGCGTAAAGACAACGATCAGATACTTCCAGTCGTCAAACTTGGCCGCCGGTTCGATCGTAGCCGTTCTGCTTTGACCGTATTGGCTTACCTGAACGCTTTTCACCTCACCGATAATCAAGCCTTGCGGTATAACGCCTCCGGCACCGGATGAGATGATTTTATCTTTGGGCTTAATCGGATCATCTTCTGTAATACGCGTCATGAGCAGCGTGTTGGTCTTCTCATCGTAGCTCTCGACCACGCCGAACGTCTTATCCTCTTTGCCGATGGCCGTGACCGAAATCGGCTGCGGATTCGGATCCTGGGCGTCCATCGTGGTCAGCAGTTTCACCGTGGAGGTGAAATTGCTCACGCTGCTGATGATGCCAACCATGCCATCCACTGTGGTAACCGACATGTTTACTCTGACTCCATCTCGTTCGCCCAGATCAATGACAAGCGTACGGTTGTTTGGATCCGAGTTGACGCTGAGAACCTGTGCAGTACGATATTCGTATTTGTCCCTATTTTTCTGGTTTTCGGTAAAATTAAGTTGATCCTTCAGCGCCTCGTAATTAGCTTTCATGTTGTTGTAACTGGCGCTCTCCCGGGAATATTGGGCTACCGCTCTTCGCAGTTCCTCATTCTCTTCATAGATTTCCTTCATGTTCCGTACATCTTCAAAGAAACCCGCTATATAAGCAGCGGGCTTATAAAACACACTTTGCACAAAACCGACCGTATCTTTGACGAATTTTTCAGGCCAAGATAAAGAAGCTCTCGGGCCGAGCGTAAACCCCATAATAGCGATAAACGCTACCAGCCCGATGAGCATAATGAACAAACGCTTATTGCCTAGCAGCTTAAACAGTTGCAACACCCTCTAACTTACTGTTTTCTCTCCCAACATTAGGGGTTTACACTTTTATTTTGGTTTCTACCGTTTGGAACGGACGGCAGAGCTGCTCCGGGATTTAAACAAGTGAATGTTCTCGAGCGCTTTACCTGTGCCAATGGCCACGCAATCCAGCGGATTCTCCGCAACGATGACCGGCATGCCGGTCTCTTCGGCAAGCAGCTTGTCCAGGTTGCGAAGCAATGCGCCGCCTCCCGTAAGCACGATGCCCCGGTCCATAATATCCGCAGCAAGCTCCGGAGGACATTTCTCAAGGGTAACCTTAACGGCTTCAACGATGGCATTAATGGTGTCTGCCAACGCTTCGCTGATCTCATCCGATGTAATCGTGATCGTCTTCGGCAGACCCGTCACCAAGTCGCGGCCGCGAATTTCCATCGTTTCCACGGTCTCCAGCGGCATCGCGGAGCCTACTTCCATCTTGAGCAGCTCGGAAGTGCGTTCACCGATCATCAAGTTGTATTGGCGTTTGATATAAGAAATAATGGACTCGTCCATTTCATCGCCCGCAACGCGCACGGAGCGGCTGGTTACAATCCCGCCAAGGGAAATGACCGCAACCTCGGTCGTGCCTCCGCCGATATCTACGACCATGCTGCCCGTAGGCTCCCACACGGGCAAGTCTGCACCGATTGCCGCTGCAAAAGGCTCCTCGATCGTGTAGGCTTCGCGTGCACCCGCTTGCTTGGTCGCATCTTCAACCGCACGCTGCTCGACCGCCGTAATGCCGGAAGGTACGCATACCATCACGTTCGGATGGCGCGGGAAGATGGAACGCTGCTTCTGCGCTTGACGAATAAAGTATTTAATCATCGTAGCCGTTGTATCAAAATCGGCAATGACGCCGTCTTTCATCGGACGAATGGCACGAATGTTGCCTGGCGTCCGTCCAATCATTTTCTTAGCCGATTCCCCGACGGCTTCAATGCTCTTTGTATCTGTACGCAGAGCAACCACGGAAGGCTCTCTTACGACAATTCCTTTTCCACGGACATAAACCAGCGTATTTGCCGTCCCCAAATCGATTCCCAAATCTTTCGTAAAACCACCTAACATGATGTATCTCCCTTTCTTCGTCAATCTGAACTATTATATTACATCAAGCCCCGTTCCTTCAAACTTACAAACGATCCGTCCCCGATGATCAGATGATCCAGCACGTCGATCCCGACAATCTGTCCTGCCTCCACTAAGCGTGCAGTCAGCGAAATGTCCTCCGGGCTGGGCGTCGGATCTCCGCTCGGATGGTTATGCGCGCACACCAGGGATGCACTGCTGCATTTGATGGCCGCTCTGAACACCTCGCGGGGATGAACGATGGAGGCGTTAAGGCTCCCCATCGATAGCGTTTCCTGGGCAATGACATGATTTTTCGTATTTAAAAATACACAGACAAAATGCTCTTTCTGTAAATACCGCATCTGTTCACTGAGCAGTTCTGCCGCGTCATGCGGACTGCGGATAATAACCGGCTCTACATGTCTCGATGCGGCCAAGCGCCGTCCAAGCTCGATGCCAGCCTTCAGCTGAACAGCCTTGGCGGTTCCAATTCCTTTGATTTGCGTAATTTCCTCGATGCTAAGATCAACGAGCTGCCGGATGCCGCCTGCTTCCCCCAGCAGCCGCTGGGCTATATGTACGGCAGATTCCTGGCGGGTACCGGTCCGAAGCAGTATCGCCAGCAATTCTGCATGGCTTAAAGCGCTCGCCCCATATTGCATCATGCGCTCTCTTGGTCGTTCATCATGGGGGATGTCGCGCAGCAATAGCGTTGGCGACTCCATATATTCCCCTCTTTTCTAAGATTTAAATCAGCAGGTCACCGAAGCTTCCATGATTCCGTTGGCTTCGGATGCCGTGTTCTATATCTATGAATCGGTGAGTACATCCATCCCCATTTCAGACAGCATGTCCGAGAGCAGAGAAAGCGGCAGGCCGACAACGTTAAAGTAGTCGCCTTCGATTCCTTCCACGATGGTTGCACCCAGGCCTTGAATCGCATACGAGCCTGCTTTGTCGGCAGGTTCCCCGCTCTTTACGTAAGCCGCGATCGCATCATCACTTAACGATTTCATCTTTACGGTCGTCACGCGGTGAGATACCTTGGCCCGACCGGAACGCCGGTCGATGCAAGCCACTCCCGTGTAAACGAAGTGTGCCCGTCCTTGAAGCATGGACAACATCCTTGCAGCATCAGTTTGATCCTCCGGCTTCCCGAGGACATGGTCATCTACGACCACAATCGTGTCGCTTCCCACAATGATACCATCTCCGGGATCATCCGTCAGCTTTCGGAGAACCGCTTCCGCTTTGCGCAGCGCCAGTGACTCCACAATTCGCTCTGGCGACCACCCTTGCGGTGTGTCCTCGTCAGCTTCACTTGGCATAATCTCGAATGGGATACGAAGGGAGGCAATCAATTCCTGACGCCGAGGAGAGGTGGAAGCCAATATAATGCGGCGGTTTCTCTTCTCATTCAAGGGGGATAATCTCCTTTGTCATGTCTTAGAGCCTGCGGTATAACCAGACGGCAGCAATAATGCCGAGCAGACTGAGCAGGCAAAAGTTAAGTTCAAGGTTAATGTCATAACGAATAATGTCAAAATCAGCTGAAGGCGACCACTTGATCGGTGTAGTAGACGTCAGAAACGACAGAGCCTTGACCGGTTGAAGCGCCTTGGCAAGCCATGTTCCCGTCAGCCACCCCAGCAGCAAAAACAAGATGAGCATTCCTTTATTTTTCTTCATGCATCCTCTTCCCTCGCCATTTTTTGACACCCTAATTATTATACGGTGAATCGATAAGCAATACAAACAGAAATCCGGCATGGGGAACTATTTCCAGTTCCAAGCCGGATTTGACGTAAATTTGAATTTATAGGCCATCCAGGAGTTTCTTTTGGCCCATGACATAGTTCATCATGCCTGTTTGAATCTCCCACAAATGCCCCTTGGATTGATTTTTGTTGTATTCGGAGAGCGCCGTGATCGAACTGTTCATCGACTGCTCCATGGCCGGCAGCGCGGCCCCGGTCTCCGGACCCAAGCCTGCGGCCAGCTGCTTGACCGATTGGATCCATTGCTGATGCAGATTCGTGATGGTATTCATATGCTCCGACGTCGCTGCGCCGGGCTCCTGCAGGCCCAGCAAGGATGCCGATAGTTGGCTAAGCTCCGATACCAGCTCCCCGCTTATCGTAAAATAGTCCGTCAGCGTCTGCTCCTCGCCAGCGAATGCCGCTGACTCTATGCCCGGCAGCGCGATCTCTCTAACGTATAATTCAACCCCTTCGGCCTTAAGCTGATTGCTGAGCAGCTTCGCCTGCTCGCGGTCGGGCGAGATGCCCGCATACACGCGGTTCTCCTCGTCCAGATCGCCGCCGGCGGCAATACCGGATTGCTGCAGTTCCCCGATCGCCTGCGCTGCCCGCTCGGGCGTGCTGAACACGCCGTATTGAAGCAGATAAAAGTTTTGCTCTGGAATATGAACAGCCGATTCGGTCATATCAGGCGTCGGTGATGCCCCCGCTCCCCCGGATGGATCGGTCGGTGCTAAGTTCCCTGCATCATTGCTCTCGAGCTGCCCCGTTGCCGGGTTCTCGCCGGCGTCGCCGCCGTTAAACATGGACAGCACCATGTACCCGAACAGCAGGCCCGTGATGACGGCGGCGGTCACGGACACCGCCATCTTCCAGAAGGAGGTGGGTTTGCGTGAGCGATAATAACCGTAATCGCCGGCAGATGTCTCATATAGATCCGACTCGGGCCCGAGATTCCAATGGGGGTCGTTCGCTTCGGGGGTCATTCTCCCGGAAAATGCATCATCATGGAGGTCGTAGAGCTCCTCGTGCACGTGATGGTATGTATCCGATTCTACAGGGGCATCAGGGGCATCGTCGTACGGCCAGCCGTTATCATGGTCCAGGCGCCGTCTTTCCTCAGCCAGCCGTCCCCTGGACCGATGATTGCGCGATGGTCTCCAGTCACGATTGTCCACGTCCCGGGTATCCCGCTCCTCCCGGAGCGGCGGAACGACGCGCAGATGATCCTGCTGAACGCTCCTCTGAGGTTCGTACGAAGTGTCCGTATCGGTAAACCGATTTGCTGTCGCTGTGTCATATTCGTCGAAGACGGAATGGCGGTCGTAGACCCGGGGGTTTTGGCCCGCCGGAACGTTTTGGTTCGCGTCGTGTTCCTCTCGCGCATGGTCTTTGTTCCTGCCCTTCGGCGGATCGTGATCGAAACGTATCGTCATCCGTGCTTTATTCATATCCACACACCTCACTTGTCCTTCTACACCTAGCTATATGATCAAGCTTGGCAACTTATGAGTATGCGAAAAACAAAAGGGCTGACCAAGAAATGATCTTGATCAGCCCTTCGTATCGTTATCGATGCTGGCTTTGTCCCCTCATAAGAGGCAAAGCCAATGCAGTCCCCTGCTGCAGCGAAGCAGCAAAGGAAGCAGGCAACCTTTATTTCTTGCCCTTAATGAACTCCGCTAAAGCCGCGCCGACCTTCCAGATGTCGCCCGCTCCCATCGTGAGAACCAGGTCGCCTTCTTTTACGCGACCTTTGAGATCGTTCAGGACATCTTCCTTCGTAGGCAAATAGCGGGCACCGGCATTGCTGTTCTGAACGATCAGCTCCACCAGCTTACCCGAGCTGATGCCCTCGATCTGCTTCTCGCCGGCAGGAGAGTAAATATCGGTGATGATCACCTCATCCGCTTCTCCGAACGCGCGGCTAAACGCATCCAGCAGGAAGAAGGTTCTCGAATACCGCTGCGGCTGGAATACGGCAATGATCCGTTTGCCCGTAGCTTTAGCGGCACTGATCGTCGCCTCGATCTCGGTCGGATGATGCGCATAGTCGTCAATCACCAGAATGCCTTCAGCTTCGCCAAGCACCTGGAAGCGGCGCTTAGCCCCGTTGAATTTGACGATGGCCTCTACAATCGCCTCGAACGAGATACCGCTCTTCAAGCAGCATATCACCGTGGCCATGGCGTTGTAGACATTATGTTTGCCCGGTACGGACAGCTCGACGGTGCCCAGCTCCATGCCGTTATGAAGCATCGTGAAGCTGACGTGACGGTCGCCCAGCACCAGATTGGTTGCCGTATACTCCGCATCCGCATGAATGCCGTATGTGGTCACGTTGCATTTCAGGTCAGGCAAAATCGCCTGAATGTTGTTATCGTCGGCGCAAACCACGGCTGTACCGTCAGCCTTGATCTGGCTGAGGAATTGCACGTAGGCGGCCTTGAGACGATTGAAATCCCCTTCGTAATTCTCCAGGTGATCGGCTTCGATATTCAGAACGACGCCGAGCCATGGATGGTATTGCAGGAATGAACCGTCGCTCTCGTCGGCTTCGGCTACCACATGCTCGCCTTCGCCCGCTTTGGCATTCGTGCCCACGTTCATAATTTCCCCGCCGATGATAAATGTCGGATCGACTCCGCATTCTTCCATCACGAGCGCAATCATGGATGAAGTGGTTGTCTTGCCATGCGCTCCCGCTACGGCCACGCCTTTGCGTTCGTTCAAAAGACGCGCCAGCATCTGCGCACGGTGAAGGACAGGAATGTTCAGCTTCTCTGCCTCGACCCGCTCCACGTTGTCTTTGGACAATGCCGTGGAGTACACCACAAGGTCCGCGCCTTGGACTTGCTCGGCGGTATGTCCAATGTATATTTTGGCGCCCTTGGCCGCCAGCTTTTCTGTCAATTCTTGCGATGCCACGTCAGAACCCGTGACTTTATAACCCATCTCCAGCATTACTCGCGCTATGGCGCTCATCCCGTAGCCGCCAATTCCTATAAAATGAACATGTTCTGATGTATTCAACAGATATCACCAACCTTTTTCAGAATCGGAAAGGCCCAGGAGGTTGGAACGCACGTCGGCAATCAGGTACAACGTGCCCGACACCACCCCAAGATCCTCCGCTTCCGTCCGTGACTTCAACTCTTCAAGTGCGTTTTTCCAATTTGGTTCTATGATGATTTGCAGTGTATGTTTGGCGTATTTCTCCCTTACCTGCTCTACGATGTCACCAAGCGCCTTGGCGTCCAGTTTCTTCCGGAAATCCGGTTCAGTCAGGATAAGCGTATCCACTATTGGCAGTATATGCTGCAAATACGATTCATGATGCTTATTTGCCAGCATTCCCATCATTAAGTTCAGTTTCCGATACTTATAGATCTGCGGCAAGCTTTTGGCCAAGGATTCAGCCCCTTCGGGGTTGTGCGCGCCATCGAGAACAATCCGCGGGGAGGACTGCACTTGCTCCAGTCTTCCCGCCCAGAACGTATCCTTAAACCCGGCACGCAATTCTTCTTCATCCACGATAAAGGCCATGTACTGGCGAAGCACCTCCAGCGTCATCATGGCAACCGCGGCATTGGCGCATTGATGCTCGCCCTGCATCGAAATATCCAAATCCATATCCCGGAACGGTCCCTTAAAACGGAAAGTCTGGCTTTCTTCGTTCCCGCGCAGCCGTTCATAAGAGAATTGCTCGTCTACGAGGTACAGACTTGTACGGTTTTTGGCAGCCGTTTCTTTCAGAATTTCGACTGCCTCAGGCTGAGTGACCGTGCTCACCACGGGCACTCCGGGCTTGATGATGCCGGCCTTCTCCATGGCGATCTCCTGAATGGTATCGCCCAGAACGTCGGTATGGTCCATGCCGATGTTCGTGATCACCGAAATGATGGGATGAACGATATTGGTCACGTCAAGACGACCGCCAAGTCCGGTCTCCCATACCACCACGTCCGGATAAGACACCTCGCCGTAATACAGGATCGCAAGAGCCGTGGACACCTCAAACATCGTGGGCGATCCAAGCCCGGAGCCCGCAATTTCGGCAACAAGCGGCTCTAAGCGATTCGCGAGTTCCAGCAGCGTCTCTTCCGGTATGTCTTCGCCGTTATACTGAAACCGATTGGTAAACTTCGTAATATAGGGGGACGTATAGGTGCCTACCGTGAATCCCCCTTGAAGCAGAACCTTTGTTAAAAAAGCGCATGTGGAGCCTTTTCCGTTCGTTCCGGCCACGTGGATAAATTTTAATCGACGCTCCGGATGGCCGAGCAGCTCCATCAATCGCTGAATTCTATCCATGCCAGGGCGGATCCCAAACGGAATCAGCCCATTGATCCAAGCTACCGCTTCCTCATAGGTATGGAACGGAGCTGCCGCTGCAGCTGCCGATTGATCAACCATCGTTCTCACCTTCTGGTCCAGATTCATCTTGCCCATTAGCCTCTCAATTCTTCGATGCGCGCAATCACTTTGCTTCGTTTGTCCGAGTAATCCGCGAGTTTCGCCCGTTCTTCCTCAATCACCTTCTCGGGTGCTTTCGATACGAAACCAGGATTGTTCAGCTTCTTCTCCACACGCTCGACTTCGCTGTTCAAGTGCTGAATTTCCTTCTCCAGACGCGTGATCTCCTGAGCGATATCGATCAGTCCGGCAAGCGGCAGATACATCTCAACACCTGTCACCACGGCGGTCATCGCTTTATCCGGCGCCTCAAGCGCAAGGGAGGACTCATACTCCGACGTGTTGCAGAAGCGGCGAATATAATCGGAATTGCGATCGATAATGCCGGCAATTTGCCCGCTTACCGGTTTCAATTGCAGTTCTACTTTTTTGCTCATCGGCACGTTCACTTCCGCCCGGATGTTACGTACGGCACGGATCACATCCATCAGCAGGTTCATTTCGGTAACAGCTTCCGTATTCTCAAACGCCTCATCATAGGTCGGCCAAGAAGCCAGCATAACGGTCTCGCCTTCATGCGGCAAATGCTGCCAGATCTCTTCGGAGATGAACGGCATGAACGGGTGAATCAAGCGCATCGTGCGGTCCAGCACATAGGCAAGCACCGACTGCGTCTTTTTCTTGGCTGCTTGATCCTCGCCATATAGGGACAGCTTGGCAAATTCGATATACCAGTCACACAGATCATCCCAGATGAAATTGTAGAGCAGTCGACCGGTTTCGCCAAATTCGTAGGCATCAATTAGACGCGTAATGTCGCGGGAAGTTTCGTTCAAACGGTGCAAAATCCACCGGTCCGCTGTTCCCAGCTCTCCGGAAATGTCGATATCCGCCGCCGTGAAGCCCTCCAGGTTCATGAGCGCAAACCGCGACGCATTCCAGATTTTGTTAGCGAAGTTACGCGCTTGCTCCACGCGTTCCCAGCGGAATCGAAGATCCTGACCCGGCGTGCTGCCGGTCGATATCATATAACGCATAGCGTCTGCGCCATACTGTTCAATAACCTCGAGCGGGTCAATGCCGTTGCCCAGCGACTTGGACATCTTGCGGCCTTCGCTATCCCGAACCAGGCCATGGATCAGCGTGTCCTTAAACGGCATTTGCCCTGTAAATTCAAGTCCTTGGAAAATCATCCGCGACACCCAGAACGGGATGATGTCGTAACCCGTTACGAGAACGCTGGTCGGATAATAACGTTTGAAATCCTCGCTGTCCTGGTCCGGCCAGCCCATGGTCGAGAACGGCCAGAGCGCGGAGCTGAACCAGGTATCCAGCACATCCTCGTCCTGTCTCAGATCATCCTTGCCCAGCTTCGCGCGGGCTTCCTCTTCATTCATGGCAACAACCACTTCGCCCGTGGATTCGGAATACCACGCCGGGATCCGGTGACCCCACCACAATTGACGGGAAATGCACCAATCGCGTACATTCTCCATCCAGTGCAGATAGGTTCGCTCGAACCGGTCAGGCACGAAGTTCACGCCCTTGCCGGATTTTTGCGCATCCACGGCTGCTTCCGCAAGCGGCTGCATCTTAACGAACCACTGCGTCGACAGGTAAGGCTCGACCACCGCACCGGATCTTTCGCTATGGCCAACCTGATGGACATGGTCTTCGATGCGAAGCAATACGCCCGATTCCTTCATGTCGCTGACGATCTGCTTGCGGCATTCTGCACGGTCAAGGCCCTGGTATTTGCCGGCAAACTCATTCATCGTTCCGGATTCATCCATTACGGTAATTTGCGGCAGGTCATGTCTCAGCCCCATCTCGAAGTCGTTCGGATCATGCGCCGGCGTAATTTTAACCGCACCGCTGCCGAAGTCCTTCTCCACGTACTCATCCGCAATAACCGGAATCTCGCGGCCCACGATAGGCAGCACCAATGTCTTGCCGATCATGTCTTTATAGCGCTCGTCTTCGGGATGAACGGCGACCGCCGTATCGCCGAGCATGGTCTCCGGACGGGTGGTTGCCACGGTAATGGAGCCGCTGCCGTCCTTCAGCGGATATTGCAGGTGATACAAATGGCCGTTGACCTCTTTGTACTCCACTTCAATATCGGACAAAGCCGTGCGGGCAGCCGGGTCCCAGTTGATGATGCGTTTGCCGCGGTAGATGAGCCCTTTATCGTAAAGCTTGACGAATACTTCCCGTACGGCTTCGGACAATCCCTCGTCGAGCGTGAAACGTTCTCTGGAGTAATCGAGGGACAGGCCGATCTTGGACCATTGATCACGGATGGTGTTTGCGTACAGGTCCTTCCATTCCCACACCTTCTCCAGGAATTTCTCGCGTCCCAGATCGTAACGGGTAACGCCTTCTTCGCGAAGCTTCTGCTCTACCTTGGTTTGCGTGGCGATGCCCGCATGGTCGGAACCGGGGAGCCACAGCGCATCGTAGCCCTGCATCCGCTTCACGCGAATCAGGATGTCCTGCAGCGTAAAGTCAAGCGCATGGCCGATATGGAGCATGCCCGTAACGTTAGGAGGAGGAATAACAATCGTGTAAGGCTCCGCGTCCGGTCGCTTGCCGGCTTCAAAAAAGCCGCCTTCCTTCCAGTACGGATACCATTTTTGTTCGGCTGCCTTCGGATCATACGTCGTCGGCATTTCTAACTGGGATTGGTTTTGTTTTTGATCCATATTTTCGTACCTCCGATACTGTTAATCAGTTTTGCCAACCCGAAACGTTTTAGCCTCCGGGCGTGTTCGTGGATATCATAGTTGGCGTGAAACAAAAAAAGCCCTTCGTCCTCAAAGGACGAAAGACTGTTCTCTCGCGGTACCACCTTTGTTTCGTGCTTACATGGTTCAGCAACCGTTGTCCTCCCATGAAGAACATGAAAGGCTTTCGGTCAAGCACGACACTTTACGCAGATAACGGCTGCGGCCGGCGAACTCTAACCAGGGTAGCAATCGATCCTACTCTATCTCAAGTCCGCAACTCCGGGGCGACTTCGGCAAGCTGGTTCCTGCGGAATCTCACAGCGCTTGGTAGCAATTCCGCTCTCTGAAGGCCATACCTTCCTACTCTTCCCGTTCAACGTTGTTCTAGCTTTTGGAATACCTGTACATATACTATTCAAATATAACGTGGTTGTTCCATATAGTCAATATTTCGAGTGTTTCCGAACGATTTAGACATCATACCTGCCGATTCAAATAAATCCTTGTTCGCTGTAACATACAATCCAAGCTCGCTCTGCTTCCTCTCCTCCAAACCGGTTCCCCGCAGCACAAAAAGCAGGCCAAGGCTGCCTGCCTCGGCCTGCTTCATTCTAGCCCCATGACGACTTCCCGATTACTGGGGAATGTATAATACCTGACCTTCTTCCACATTCTGTTCGGACATGCGGTTATACAACAAGAGCTCTCGCGGCGTCAGTTGATAACGCTCCGCAATCACGTCGAGTGTCTCCTCACGCTGAACAATGCACATCCGGACCTTGCGGAACGGCGTTTCCTCCCGGCGGTTGCCCAGGAACAGACTCTTCCATTCCACATCCTCGGACGAAACGGCATCCACCGATTCTTCGATGGCCTCTTCCTCGTCTCGAGCTGCTTGTTCCTGATCCTGAACCGTTCTGCTCGATTGAAGCAATGAGGAGAAGCCTACGCCCGAAGCGGTGTTAGTGGTGCTGTTCTTCGCGTTGAAGGCAACCTTTAGCTCCGGTTTGGACGGAGCCTCTTCGACTTGAACGGAAACCTCCTCCTCTATCTCCTCCAACGGCTCGGCTTCCTCGGCAAAAACAGGCTGGGCTTCCTCCGTTTCCGGGGAATCCAATACCGGCAGGGCTTGAACCTCTTCGCCATTGCGCTCAGTAACGCCCGGGAAATCGGCTGCCGGTTCTTCCTGCTGCGGCTCCGGCTGGGCCGCAGCCCGTTCGAACTGCCATACACTCGGAGTCGACGGCTCAGCTGACTGAAATTCCGTCTCATTATGTAAGGCATATTCGACCGTATCTTGGGCTTCAGGGGTACTGGAGATGCTTACCGTTCGGTCCGAGTCCTGCGTATCTTGAATTTGATTCTCGTATTCCGCCCAAGATGCCAGATACTGCTGCGTGCGCGCATCCGACTCGGACTCTTGGGCTCTAGGCTGAGCCTCGCTGAAATAAGAAGGCGTAATCGTTTCAGCGTTGGCTCCGCCGCCTTGATACGGTTCATACGGATTGGCTGCGAACTGCTGCTCTCCGCCTGCATACGTATCATTCGCTTCAGGAGCATGTACCACTGTGAATTCCTCATTGGTCCATACTTGGTCACGAGCTCCCGGAGCCGCCGCCTGGATTCCTTTGAGCGATAAAACCCCCGTTATGTTCAAGCTGCGCTTGGATAACAGATCCACGTCAAAATTCTCGATCTCGACCGCGATGTCATCCAATGACGATACGCGGTTCAGCGGGACCGTGATCTCGACCGGAATCCAATGCTCGAGCGGCTCCGTCTCTCCTGCTTCGGTATCCCCTTTATACAGGCCTGCTAGAAGCAAATGGCCCCGAAGCGTGGCCTGGTCCTGCTGGCTGATCACCTGAATGTGCGGGATCAACTCCGCCTCTTCCAATTCTTCGATTCCCGGCAAATCTTCCGTCAAATTAATACGCTCGTAAATATCGAACCGCAATCCGTAGGACTGGTCAAACACGGGAATGTCCTCCTTTTTGGCATATACTATCCGTGATCTGTCATCACGGCATGAGCCTAAGTTTTGCCACTCAATTTATCTATATGCCGAAAACAGGAGAGCATGACTTTTTTGCGAATTGCGCATGGAAGTTAGCGGGCGTTCAGGGCCGCTGCAGCATCCCCTATCGGTTCGCTCCCTCTATGATTCGCTCTCGTAACTCCATCATATCCTGAGGCCACGGCGCCGGCACCTCAATGCTCTCGCCCGTAAAAGGATGATGGAACAACAGGCGTTCGCCATGCAGCGCTTGTCGCGCAAACGTCCCGGGTCCCCCGTACAAAACATCCCCCAGAAGCGGATGTCCCATATGGCTTAGATGGACCCGGATCTGATGCGTACGGCCGGTTTCAAGGCGAATGTGCAGCAGACTGGCTTTCGGATACGCTTCAGCTGAGAGAATATGCGTGATCGCGGCCTGTCCCGTTAATGAAACCCTCCGGCGGCTTGCGTGATAGCGGTCCTTGCCGATCGGGAGATCGATTCGCTTCAGCTCCTGCGATACCCTCCCTTGAACGATAGCCGCATACATTCGAACGATCTTCTTCTCGCGCATGGCCTCGTCAAGCTTCAGCTGCGCATATTCGTTCTTGGCATACAGCACCGGCCCCGTCGTATCTTTATCCAGCCGATGGATGTGACGGACTGCCGCGTGAATCCCCTCTGCTTCGTAATAGGCGGCCACGACATGATTCAGCGTTGTCTCCCGGCTTTCGTTGTCTGGATGGACCGCCAAACCGGCCGGTTTGTTCACGACCAGGCAGAAATCGTCCTCGTACAACACCTGAAGCTCCTGCCACCTCGGTTCGATGCCGTATTCCCGATAAGGAAAAAGGACCAGCCGAAGCCGGTCCCCTCTCCATTGTATCCCCTGCTCATGATGAAGCTTGCGATACAGCTTCTCGGGCATACCGACCGTTTCCAGAAGCCACTTGGCGGCGGCCTCGTCCCGATCCGGCTGGCCCAACAGTGCCTTGCCGGGCGTCATCTCGAGCCATTCGCCGCGCTTACTCCAGCTGCCCCCGTAGCTCATAGGCTTTTGAAGGCGTTGTAATTAGCTTCGATGGTAGCATCGATATCTTCCACCGTATGGGCCGCCGAGATGAACATGCCCTCGAATTGGGAAGGAGGCACGCTGACTCCCTCTTGCACCATCGCCGCAAAATAGCGGCGGAAACGGTCCAGGTCACTCGTCTTGGCCGTATCGAAATTCACGACCGGCGAATTCGTGAAGAATGGGCAGACCATGGAGCCGATCCGGTTGATCGTAAGCGGGATGCCGAATTCCTTGGCGTTGCGCTCGAATCCTGCCTGAAGGCGGGCCCCCCGTTCCTCCAGCTGCTCATAAACGTCAGGCGTCAACAGCTTCAGGGTGGTGTATCCGGCTGCCATGGCCAGCGGATTTCCGCTTAACGTTCCCGCCTGGTAGATCGGTCCTGCCGGAGCGATCTGATCCATCAGCTCACGCTTGCCTCCATATGCGCCGACCGGCAATCCGCCGCCGATCACCTTGCCCAGGCATGTCAAGTCAGGCGTAACGCCGTAACGTCCCTGAGCGCAGTTCAGGTCCACCCGGAATCCGGTCATCACCTCGTCGAAAATAAGGATGCTGCCATAATCGGAAGTGACCTTGCGGAGGCCTTCCAGGAATCCTGGTTGCGGCGGAACCACGCCCATATTCCCTGCCACCGGCTCAACGATGACGGCCGCGATCTCTTCGCCGAAACGCTCGAAGGCAAGCTGTACCGATTCCAGGTCGTTATAAGGAACCGCAATGGTGTTGGACGCCACGCTTTCAGGCACGCCCGGGCTGTCAGGCAGGCCTAGTGTCGCTATGCCGGATCCCGCCTTGATCAGAAGGCTGTCCGCGTGACCGTGGTAGGAGCCCTCGAATTTGATGATTTTGCTGCGCCCGGTATAACCGCGCGCCAGACGGATGGCACTCATGGTGGCTTCCGTGCCGGAATTCACCATTCGCACCACCTCGATCGACGGCACGCGCTCGCACACGAGCTTCGCCATCTTCGTTTCGAGCAGGGTTGGCGCGCCGAAGCTGGTCCCTTTGGCAGCAGTCTCCTGAAGCGCTTCAACGACTTCAGGGTGTGCGTGGCCCATAATCAGCGGTCCCCAGGAACCTACATAATCGATAAAGCTGTTGCCGTCGATGTCGTATACCCGGCTGCCTTCTCCGCGATCGATATAAATCGGCGTGAGTCCTACAGATTTAAATGCACGTACCGGACTGTTGACGCCGCCCGGGATATATAACTTCGCTTCTTCGAAAGCAGAACGCGACAACTCTTCTTTTCGCAAATCTTGGCTCATTCTATGCACTCCTAACTCTTTAGTCGTTAATCGTTGCTAGCCGCGCATCCAGCGTGCCGCATCCTTCGAGAAATACGTAATGATAATGTCCGCACCGGCACGCTTCATTCCCGTCAGCAGCTCCATCACGATCGCCTGCTCACTGATCCATCCCTGCTGAGCCGCCGCCTTGATCATGGAATACTCGCCGCTCACGTTGTAAGCGACGATCGGCAGATCAAACTGGTCTCTGAGCAATCGGACAACGTCGAGGTAAGCCATCGCCGGCTTCACCATCAGCATATCCGCGCCTTCCAGCACGTCCGTCTCCGCCTCGCGGAGCGCTTCCCTTACGTTAGCCGGATCCATTTGATAGGTTTTGCGGTCGCCGAACTGCGGAGCGGAGTCTGCGGCTTCGCGGAATGGACCGTAAAAAGCCGAAGCATACTTAACCGAATACGACATGATCGGCACATTATAAAATCCGGCTTCATCGAGTCCGGTACGAATGGCTTGGACAAAGCCGTCCATCATATTGGAAGGTGCGATGATATCCGCTCCCGCTTTCGCCTGGGAGACCGCCGTGCGAACGAGCAGCTCCAGCGACTCGTCGTTTAATACGTCGCCGCAGGTGTGACCGTCACGCTCGAAGGTATGGACCATGCCGCAGTGGCCGTGGTCGGTGAATTCGCACAGGCACGTGTCCGCAATGACCAGAAGATCGGGATGCCACGACTTAATGAGGCGGGTGGCCTCTTGGACGATTCCGTCATCCGCGAAACCGGACGTGCCTACACTGTCTTTTGTCTCAGGAATCCCGAACAGGAGCACGGCAGGAATCCCTAGATTTACGATTTCGTCCACTTCTTCCTTCAGGGTATCCAGCGAAAAATGATATACGCCCGGCATCGAGGAAATTTCGGATTTCACACCGCTGCCATAGGTCACGAAGATCGGCTGAACCAGATCCTCCGTATGAAGCACGGTCTCCCGGACCATGCTGCGAATGCCGGCATTTTGACGCAGCCGGCGATGGCGTACGATTGGAAAACTCATGACGTTGTACCTCCATAAGATGTAATTTAAATCATGTATTTAAAAGATAAGGATATTATGGCGTCGTTATACGGCGTGGATCGCTCTCGTTCCAAACACACAAGGCCTTGACCAGACTGTCGACCGTCGCTTCCTCGGCGAGGAGCGATACGTGCAGTCCGGCTTCCTCCGCGGTTTGTGCGGTCAGCGGTCCGATGCAAGCAATCGTCGATTCCTTCAGCAGATCGGCAGGCTCTGCCACGCACATCCCCTTCAGCACTTTCAGCAGATTGGTAACCGTAGAAGAACTGGTGAACGTGACCGCATGAATGCCGCCGTCTTGAAGCAGCTTCAGCAGCTCATCATCGTCCTCGCCGCACAGCATGTTTTCGTATATCACGGCTTCCGTCACATGCAGTCCCATTTCCATAAGCTTCTCCGGCAGCCATCGGCGCGCGAGATCACCGCGAGGCAGCAGCACGCGCTGGCCCGGCTGAAGCTCCGGACCGTAAGCATCGATAAGGCCCTCCGCCTGGTAACGCTCCTTGATCACTTCGGCGGTTATACCGAAATTCCCAAGAGCATCGGCTGTTGCGGGACCTACCGCAACGATGCGCGCCGAGGCCAAGGAGCGAATATCGCGTCCATGCTCCTTCAGGTGGCGGAAGAAAAACTCGACGCCGTTTACGCTGGTGAAGAACACCCAATCATACGTACCCAGCTTGTCCAGCGCTTCTTGAATCCCGGCAAGCACCTCGCCCTTCGAGGGCATCACCGTTTCAATGACGGGAAACTCATAAGGCTCCCCGCCAAGCTCCTCGATTTGGGATACCAATGAACTGGCTTGGCTCCTTGCCCTCGTGACCAGAATCCTTTTGCCGAACAGGGGCAGCCGTTCCGCCCACTTCAAGTGCTCCCGCTGAAGCACCACCTCGCCAACGACGATGACGGCAGGCGGCTGAAAATCCGCTGCCTTGACCTTGTCCTCGATGTCTGCCAGCGTTCCCGTCAGCGTATCCTGCTCCGCCCGGGTTCCCCATCTTATTAGAGCCACCGGCGTTTCCGGAGGTCTTCCATGCTTCATCAGCTGACGGCTGATATAACCGATCTTCGCCACGCCCATCATAAAAATCAAAGTCCCCGTCGCATGGGTCACCTTATCCCATTGAATCATGCGGTCCAGCTTCTCGGGGCTTTCATGTCCTGTAATGATGGATAAGGATGAGGCATGATCGCGATGCGTCACCGGAATTCCTGCATAAGCCGGCACGCTGATCGCCGAGGTGATCCCCGGGACGATCTCGTACATGATGCCATGACGATATAACAGCTCCGCTTCTTCGCCGACTCTTCCGAAGATCGTGGGATCGCCGCCCTTTAAACGGACCACCGTCTTGCCTTCCAAAGCATAATCCACCAGCAGTTGATTGATCTGTTCCTGTTTCATCGTATGCCGATCCGGAAGCTTGCCCACGTAGACCTTCTCTGCTCCGGGTTTCATCCAGCGCAGCAGCCGAGGACTGGCTAATCGGTCATACACCACGACATCCGCTTTTTCAATGCATTCTTTGCCTTTGATCGTAATCAGGCGCGCATCGCCCGGACCTGCTCCCACGAGATAAACCTTGCCTGCCATCCCCTCAACCCCTAACTTGTGCCAGTATCTTCTCCGCTCCTTTAGCTTTCAGCTTTGCAGCCACTTCCACTCCGAGCGCTTCAGGGTCGGTTCCTTCGGCGCTTTCCTTCAAGACGATTTCGCCGTCAGGAGAACCTACCATTCCTGTTAATTGTATAACGTTTTGTTCGCCGCGGGAATCTCCTGCCTCCACATTCTTCATGACGGCGTAAGCCCCGATCGGGACCTGGCATCCGCCGTTCAGCTCGCTTAGAAACTTGCGTTCCGCGGCGACGGTCCGCGCGGTTACTTCATCGTTATAAAGAGAGAGCAGATGCAGCAGCTCTTCATCGTTTTCACGGCACTCAATGCCGAGAGCGCCTTGGCCTACGGCAGGCAGACTGACTTCAACCGGCAGGTACGACGTGATCCGATCCTCCCAGCCCATGCGCTGCAGGCCCGCAGTTGCCAGAATGATGGCCTGAAACTCGCCTTCCTCCATTTTGCGAATCCGGGAATCGATGTTTCCCCTGATCCAATCGATCTGCAGATCAGGCCGATAGGCCTTGAGCTGGCTGGACCGGCGCAGACTGCTTGTCCCTACCTTGGCACCTTGAGGAAGGTCATCCAGCGTTGTCCCTTCTTTGGAGATCAGGCAGTCGCGAGGATCTTTTCTTGCGGGCACCGCCCCGGAAACCAGTCCTTCAGGCAGAACGGAAGGCATGTCCTTCATGCTGTGAACCGCCATGTCAATTTCGCCGTCCAACATGGCCTGCTCGATTTCTTTGACAAACAATCCTTTGCCGCCTACTTTGGAAAGGGTAACATCCAGTATGCGGTCGCCCTTGGTGACGATTTTCTTGACCGCGAAGTCGTATTCCAATCCGTGCTCCTTGGCCAAACGCTTCAAATCATCGATAACCTGTCCTGTCTGTGTCAGTGCCAGAGCACTTTGTCTACTGCCAACTACGATTGTGCGCATCCTTCATTCCTCCTGATTCTTCTCAATCCACTGCTTGATTTCGTCCGGACTCCACGGCACATAACCTCCGCGGCGAATCTCCCCGAGCATGTCCATGCGGTATGCCTTTTGCAACAGCCGCCTGCGCGCGTCGGCGGATTTCACCTCATCCTTGATCATCGAACGCATGCTATATAAAAAATCCAGATAATCCTCATACTCCGGTCCGAACCGTTCTTCGAGCTCATCGCGTATATCGCGTGCGGCCATCGGCCCTGCTCCCGACGTGGACACGGCCAGCATAAGCCTTCCCCGCCGCAGCACCGTCGGATTGATAAACGTACCGGCATCGCCATCGCTGGCTACGTTAACCAGCACGCCAAGGCGATCGGCGTCCTCGGCTATCTTCAGGTTCAGCTTGGCGTCATCCGTTGCCGCATGGACCATAAACGCGCCTGCCGGATCGTCTGGCCGGTACTTCCGTTCCGTCCATTGAAGGGCCTTCTCTCCCGCCAAATGCCGGAGCGTCTCGCTTCTTAGTACAGGACTTACAATATGTACGCTTGCCCCGGCGTTCAGCAGGGTGAGCGCTTTGCGTTCCGCCACCTTGCCTCCGCCGACGATCAAGCATAAACGTCCCCTGCAATTCAGCAGGACGGGCACATAATGGTCATGCGTCATCAGCCGTCACACTCCTGACCAACTGTGGAAAGCGGACCACGTATTCAGAAAAAAGTTCAATATAATGAATCCATACCCGATTAAAGCCCATATGGCGGCCTCCCTGCCGGACCTTCTCCACAGTCGGCGTTTGATGAAATACACCATATACATCGCTAGCGCCGTCAGCGTAGACAATACTTTGATATCCAAAAACAGGGTCCACCGCCCGGCCATGGCCACTGACATTACGGCCAAGACAAGCGACATGACCAGAATAATCGTACCGGCCATCAGCGCTTTATAAGAATACACATCCAGCTTCTCCAGACTCGGCAGCCTGCGGACCGTATCATTCCACTGCTTGTGCTTCAGCTTCCGATGGAGAAACATGTAGATCGCCGCAAACACGGCCCCGACGGTCAAAGCGGCGAAGCTGATGCTCGCCAGGGCAATATGAATCAGCAAGAGACGGTGTTCCGTCTCCCAGCTGTACAATGCATTATCTCCTGCCGTGAACCACAAACGATTGACCAGCATCACGCAAAAACCGACGAGGTTGATGAGCAGGACGGCAAATTCCGAGCGTTTCATATACGCCAGGGCAATCGAAGTGATCGAAATGCAGAAGGCCAGCAGGAACAGGAAATCAAACAGCGTAAATACCGGGAAGTGGAAATGTCCGCCCTCCATGGCCCTGATGCCGATGCCCGCGAATTGCAGCAGCGCGGTAATGACAAGAAGCCCTGTGCCTATCCGCTTCGCCACCGAATTGCGTGAAATGCAATCCGAGATATAAAACAGAAGGCTCAGGGCATAGATACAAATGCCGGTGATATAAATTATGTTTAACAGCATGGGTTATACTCACCCTCCTCAAAGGGTGGCTGGGGCCAGAGACACCTTAAGCGGCTTCTCTTCTGCCTGCTGATCTACAGCATTCTTCGTCCGTTCAGCTTTAACGGGTGCAGTTGCTTTCTTGTTGCGGCCGCGGGCTTCCTGCTCATTCTCATGGATCAAGCTTTCCAGCGCAAAGATTTGTGAAAAATAATCCAATGCCTCGCCGCCCTGCTTGCCGCCCGTCATCTCCTTGATCCGGTTGATCGGATCGTGCATCATCTGGTTGACGATGCTTTTGGTCAAACGACGGATGACTTTCCGTTGGCGTTCGTCCAGCTCCGGCAGCTTGTTGAACAAGCTTTCCATCGTTTCTTCATGAATGGCGTTCGATTTCTCCTGCAAGGCCCGAATCGCCGGTCTGACACCGAGCGTCTTCAGCCATGTGTGGAATGCATCCATCTCCTCTTGAATCATCACTTCGATCTTCGCTGCTTCCACCCGGCGCATTTCCAGATTGGTTTCCACAATGCCTTCCAGATCATCGATATCGTACAGGAATACGTTGGAGAGCTCCCCGACTGCCGGATCGATGTCCCGCGGAACCGCGATATCAATCATGAACAACGGGCGGGACTGGCGTTTCTTCATGCTCTCTTTAACCCGCTCCGCATTCAGAACATATTCATTCGAGCCTGTGGAGCTAATCACAATGTCGACTTCATTCAACAAATTCTTAGCTTCGGCGATGGTGCACGGCGTTCCTTTGAACTTGCGAGCCAGTTCCTCGGCACGGCCAAGCGTGCGGTTGGCCACGATCACTTCGGCCGCGCCGTTGGCATAAAGATGCTTCACGGTAAGCTCGCTCATCTTGCCTGCACCGAGTATCATCACTTTTTTATCGTTAAATGCGCCAAAAATCCGTTTACCCAGTTCCACCGCAGCATAGCTGACCGAAACCGCGCTCTCTCCGATCGAAGTTTCCGAATGCGCCCGCTTGCCGAGCGTAACGGCCTGCTTGAATAACATGTTGAACCAAGTTCCGGTGGCATCATGCTTCTGCGACGTCAAAAAAGCATTGCGCACCTGTCCCAGGATCTGCGTCTCTCCAATGACCATGGAATCCAAACCGCAGGTAACCTTAAACAGATGGGAAATGGCTTGTTCGTCTTCATATATATAGAGGTGCTGCGTAAATTCTTCACGATTAATGCCGAACCACTGTTCCATAAAACTGCGGATAAAGTAGCCGCACATATGAAGGCGGTCTACCACAACATAAATCTCAGTACGGTTGCAGGTAGCGACAATGACGCCCTCCAATACGCTCTTGGTCGAATTAAGCTGCTCTAACGCCTTAGGCATGTCTTCTTCCGAGAATGTAAAGCGTTCTCTGACTTCCACGGGCGCCGTGCGATAGTTCAACCCAACAACGACGATGTGCATTGCATGTTCACCTGCCTATTTCTCCGAGTAGTTTTGCCGTTCACAACGGACTGCCTTGACCCTGTTCATTATATCACAGTATGCTGGGCAGCCTTGTCTATTTTATGAAATGTTTATGAAATCCCCATACTTCTTCATGCCATTCTTGAACAATCCTTCCTCTAGATCGCACCTTACTATTGTGGATATAGAACACCCTAGATATACGTATTATTTTCTACGAAATCTCATTTCAGAGAACGACGGCATGGAATCTTCATGAAACTTTCCCGTCTTCACAAAATAAATAACCATGGAAATATCCATGGTTATCAGAATACGCGTTTTTTTTAAGGGCTGGATTAAACGAGCTCAGCCTGTTTCATCTCAGGCGTTTCCACGGTCATTTCGCCGAGTCCGCGCACGAGTTTCTTAGCATAGCATTTTTCAGGTTTCAAAGCGGATACCAGATAGTCAATAGCCAACTGCGGATCTACTGTCTCCCCGCAGGTATAACAGTCAATCGCAGCAAAACCTCTCTCAGGGTATGTGTGAATCGAGAGATGGCTTTCCGACAGCAACACCAGCACAGTCGCACCTTGTGGTTCAAACTGCTTGGATTGGACGGACAATACCGTTGCTCCACATGCTTCAGCGGCTTCCACCATCTGAGCTTGTAAAAATTCTGCACTGTTCAGTAGTTCAAAATCGACTCCCCAAGTATCAACAGCAACGTGTCTTCCGAAAGTTGAGTATTCCATCTTCCGGTTTCCCCCTTCCTAGGAATAAAATGTTTGAAAATTTCATCCGCTAGGACCTACGTCATTCACTTCCCGAGGGAATAATCTCTCGCAACATTACATGTCCTGAGTGAATCCTGGTTCCTATTTTCTTTTCAACGAGATTAAAAATAACATCTATGACGCTTAAATGCAACACCTTTTTCGAAAATAACCCATAAATATTTTACAGCTCAATATATGTGCATTTGAACCACATGGTGTCTCCGGCCCACGAAATAAATATCACCCGCTCTATGTTACATAAACATGCATGAAACCGAATTTTTAACGATAAATACACATAAAAAAAGCGCCCCTTGCGGGGCAGCCCTCCCTAAGCTTCAAGCACGAACAGGCGCTGATTAAACCGTCGCAGCCTTTCGTCTATCGTCTTCGTAATCAGTTTATCATTCCCTGCTGCAATCCGCTGGTCCAGAAGCACGTTGATATGATGCTGAATGGATTCGATCTCTTTCTCTGCTTCATTGCTGTTAAAGAGACGCTGCAGCTCGCCTGCCGTATTCTTGTACTCAT
The DNA here is from genome assembly GCF_041953985.1 of Paenibacillus sp. CR_12. Taxonomy (NCBI): domain Bacteria; kingdom Bacillati; phylum Bacillota; class Bacilli; order Caryophanales; family Paenibacillaceae; genus Paenibacillus; species Paenibacillus sp. CR_12. Next base: position 43,759 of record NZ_JAVFHO010000003.1, read on the forward strand.
AAATGACAATGCTGTCGTTCCCGGCGACTTGCGTAATTCGATGCACCGTTCCCGCATGGTAGTCGTAGCTCATCGTAAAGCCGCGATAAATCCGATTCACTTTACCTGATCCCTTAAAAGCCGCAAACAGTTTGCGTACGGCATTCGTCAGATGGGGAGTAACCAATCGGCATGACAGCTCACAGACGTACAAGCCATTCTTGCGTTCAAAGGGCAAATGAACTTCTTCCCCGCTTTCATCTTCGAGCACGAACTCCTGCTCTCCGCTATCCATGACTTTTACCCGGTTAGTGACCCGGAAAGCTTGGGTATATTGCAGAAATTGATCCATTTGAATATCCGTCATTTGCATTGTGGCATTAACATATTCTGTGGCTAACCGCTGAGCCATAAAAATCTCCCTCAATTCTTTTAACTTACTACCATTATACAGCAGATCCAAGCGGTCTTTCCTGCCGTTCGAATGAGAATATCCATCATATTTCATAAAAAAACGGAATTAGCCGGAATCAGAGTGATATTTCCCGCAAGATGCTCACTTTCCTGTAAAGAATGCACCGATTCCCTATAGCACCCTTGAAAAAACATCACAAACCCATCCGGATCAGACATGCTCGTTGCTGTCATTCTCCGAATCCGGGTGCGGCTCTTCCTCATGATTCTTCGTTCCCATATGGGACTCCATAATGGCCCATAACTCATCTTTACCCAAACCCAGCTCGGATGAAAACATGACAAAGGAATGATAGGGCTTGAAACCGAGCGTTTCCTTCACGATCTTCACATGCTTCTGGCGGCGCGTTTTCGGAATTTTATCCGCCTTGGTCGCGACTACGCACACCGGCCGGTTGTAATGCTGCAACCATTCATACATGCTGATATCGTCTTTTGAAGGCGGGTGACGCATGTCCACAATCAATAATACAAGCTTCAGTTCTTCCCGGCTGAGCAAATATCTTTCAATCATTTCGCCAAATGCCGCACGCTGGGTCTTGGATACCTTCGCATAACCATAGCCGGGAAAATCGACCAGATACAGGTCGTCGTTCACCCGATAATAGTTGAGCTGCTGTGTCTTCCCCGGCGTGGCGCTTGTACGAGCCAGGTTCTTACGGGATATCATACGGTTAATCAGCGATGACTTGCCCACATTGGAACGCCCTGCCAGAGCAATCTCCGGCAAGGCGTCTTCAGGATATTGGGCAGGTACGACAGCGCTGATGACAAACTCGGCTTTCGTAACTTTCATAATGTAGACTTTCCTCTCTAGTGCACTCCCGCTTGTTCAACGAGCGCATGCTCCAGAACCTGATCCATATGGGATACCGGAACGAACTCCACGTCGTTCTTTACGCTGTCAGGAATATCACGCAGGTCGCGTTCGTTATCCTTAGGGAGCAATATTTTTTTGTACCCGGCACGGTGGGCTGCCAGCGACTTCTCTTTCAAGCCGCCAATCGGCAGTACGCGTCCCCGAAGTGTAATTTCACCCGTCATGGCCACGTCACGGGCTACATGCCGTTTGGTTAAAGATGAGATAAGAGCCGTCGCAATCGTAATGCCGGCTGAAGGGCCATCCTTCGGTATGGCTCCCTCCGGGATATGGATATGGACATCAAGCTTCTCATGGAAATCCGGATCAATGCCCAGCTCTACCGCTTTCGAGCGGGTAAAACTGAAGGCGGCTTGAGCCGATTCCTTCATCACGTCACCAAGCTTGCCCGTCAGCGTCAGCTTGCCGGTACCAGGCACCACGGTTACCTCAATGGTCAGCGTTTCGCCGCCCACTTCCGTCCATGCGAGCCCCGTGACCGTACCCACTTGATCTTCAAGCTCGGCCATGCCATAACGAAACTTCGGAATGCCGAGATAATCCTTGATATCAGCAGCCTTGATCTCGATGGATTCCGATTGCTGGGTCACGATCTGCTTGGCGGCTTTGCGGCACAGCGCCGCCACTTGCTGCTCTAGATTCCGCACGCCGGATTCACGGGTATATTCCCGGATCACCTTCATCAGCGCTTCCTCGTCCAGAATCAGCTGCTCAGGCTCAAGCCCATGCTCGCTCTTCTGCTTGGGCAGCAAGTAACGGTTGGCGATTTGGAGCTTCTCCAGCTCCGTATACCCCGGAATGTTCAGCACTTCCATCCGGTCCAGGAGCGGTCTTGGAATGTTATGAAGCACGTTTGCCGTCGTGACAAACATAACGTTGGACAGGTCAAAAGGAATTTCCACGAAATGATCGCTGAACGTATTGTTCTGCTCTGGATCGAGCACTTCAAGCAGTGCGGAAGACGGGTCCCCGCGGAAATCGGATGCCATCTTGTCGATTTCATCCAGCAGGAACACGGGATTCATCGAGCCCGCTGTTTTCATGCCTTGAATGATCCGTCCCGGCATAGCTCCGACATAAGTGCGCCGGTGACCGCGAATTTCCGCCTCGTCCCTTACCCCGCCTAACGAGACGCGAACGAACTTGCGCTCCAGGGATCGGGCGATGGACCGGGCAAGCGATGTTTTACCGACGCCCGGAGGGCCGACCAGGCACAAAATAGGCCCCTTCATCTTCTTCACCAGCTTCTGGACCGCCAAATATTCCAGCACGCGTTCTTTCGGCTTCTCGAGACCGTAATGATCCTCGTCCAGCACTTGCTCCGCTTTGACGATGTCCAGATCATCCTCGGTTTTGTTCGTCCACGGCAGCGCCAGCAGCCAATCCACATAGTTCCGGATAACGCCGCCTTCCGCAGAGCTCGCCGGCATTTTCTCGAGTCGGTCGATTTCCTTCTCTACCTTCTCCTGGACGCGTTCCGGCAGTTCAAGCTCCTGAAGCTGGCTTCGGAGTTCCTCTACTTCCCCGGCACGGCCTTCCTTGTCGCCAAGCTCTTTCTGGATGGCCTTCATCTGTTCGCGCAAATAGTATTCCTTCTGGGTCTTCTCCATTTGCTTCTTGACCCGCTGGTTGATCTTACGCTCCAGCTCCAGCACTTCGCGCTCGTTATTCAGTATATCTAGAAGTTTCTCGAGCCGTTTGCGAACGTCGATTGTTTCGAGAATTTCTTGCTTATCCTTGATCTTCAGCGACAAATGACTCGTAATGACGTCCGCCAGCCGTCCTGGCTCATCGATATCGGAAACGGCCGCCAGTGTCTCAGGCGTCACTTTCTTCGACAGATTGATATAATTCTCAAACTGAGACAGTACGGTTCGCATTAATGCGGAGACTTCAGGATCATGGTTCTCCTCTTCGGGAAGCTCCCGAGCGATGACCTCGTAGTATTCCTCTTGATCCGTATATTCAATAACTTCCGCCCGTTCCATACCCTCCACTAGCACACGTATGGTACCGTTTGGAAGCTTAAGCATCTGGCGTACATTCGCAACTGTGCCAATCCGAAAAATATCATCCTGCGTCGGTTCTTCAATGTTCACTTCCGATTGAGAACATAGGAGAATCAAATTGTCTTCAACCATCGCCTTTTCTAAAGCCTTTACCGATTTCTCCCGGCCTACGTCCAAGTGAAGCACCATGCTTGGATAAACCAGAAGACCTCTTAAAGGCAGTAAAGGAAAACGACGACCTTTGGATTTACTTGGTCCCATCGCTTTCGCACCTCCAATGGCTCTCAATGTTGACACTATTCCTATTTTATCAAATCTGCGTATAAAAAACCAACTATACGAGGCTTAACATCCTCCGGCATCCGTTATTTTTCCGTTGCGCGGAGGCGTGGCCTGCAGCAATGAAGCGGAAGAGGATGGAAATACCTCGTTTCCGGGAAGCTGTATCACCTCAGGAGCAAACGAACCGCCAAAGATATGACCGAAAACTTCATCCACGGATTCTACCGGAATCACCCGCAAGCCCCCGCTCAAATCCTGGAACAAGGTCTGCCAATTGTCCTTGGGGATGATCACGCGGGTCGCGCCTGCCTGGAATGCCGCCTCCACCTTGGCAATGACTCCGCCAATCGGCTTCACTTTTCCATGGATGCTTATCTCGCCGGTCATCGCTACCTTGTTATCGACTTCAACCCCTTTGATGGCCGACACGATGGCCGTAGCCATCGCAATGCCGGCGGAAGGGCCGTCGATCGGCGTTCCTCCGGGAAAATTGATATGCAGGTCATAGTTTTTGGGCGTAAAGCCCATCGAGCCCAGCACGGTCAGCACATTCTCGATCGAGCCTTTGGCCATGCTCTTGCGGCGCAGCTTGCGCGAGCCTCCGCCAAATTCCTCTTCATCCACTACCCCGGTGATATTGTAGGTACCCCGGCCCTCCTCGACAGGAACCGCAGATACTTCAATTTCTAGCAGAGCCCCCATATTCGGGCCATATACGGCCAATCCGTTAACTACCCCAATCTGCGGCTTCTCCGGTATTTTCCGGTCGGGCCTTGGCTGCAGCTGGCTGCTGCTGGCTACCCATTCCACATCCGCCGCGCGGAGGGCATCCCGCTTCTCGGTCAATGCCAGACCGGCCGCCAATTGAATCATATTGACCGCTTCCCGGCCGTTGGAGCAGTACTGCTTCACGACTTCTACCGCTTCCGGCGGAGCATTCAGGCCAATCTTCTGAATGGCATCCTCCGCAATCTTGCCGATCTCTTCAGGCAGAAGCGGACGGAAAAAAATCTCCATGCAGCGCGAGCGAAGTGCAGGAGCAATCTCTTCCGGCGAACGTGTCGTAGCACCAACCAGGCGGAAGTCCGCCGGAAGCCCATTTTGAAAAATATCGTGAATATAAGCGGGCGTATTGGCATCCTCTGAATTATAATATGCGCTTTCCAGCAGCACCTTGCGGTCCTCCAGCACTTTTAAAAGCTTATTCATCTGGATGGGATGCAATTCCCCAATTTCGTCAATAAACAGGATTCCCCCATGGGCCTTGGTCACCGCGCCCGGCTTCGGCTGAGGGATGCCTGCCACCCCCATGGCACCGGCGCCTTGGTAAATCGGATCATGAACAGAACCGATGAGCGGATCGGCAATTCCACGTTCATCGAAACGGGCCGTCGTTGCGTCGATCTCCGTGAATTTCGCGTCGTATTTAAACGGTGATTGGGGGTTCTTCTTGGCTTCCTCCATCACCACGCGGGCAGCAGCGGTCTTACCGACCCCCGGAGGGCCGTATACGATGACATGCTGAGGATTCGCGCTGCATAGCGCGGCTTTTAAGGCGCGCAAGCCGTCCTTTTGCCCCACAATGTCATCCATAGTTTGCGGCCTTGTTTTCTCGGCGAGCGGTTTCGTTAACGATACCGACCGGAGTTTGCGGAGTTTATCCAGCTCCTTGCGCGATTCCCGGTCCACCGCTGTTTTGCTTGTCTTCTGTCCACGCAATAAATTCCAAAAATAAATGCCGATGATGACTGCAAAAAACAGCTGCACCAGCATAATCACGATACTTAAATTCACAAGTCATTCCTCCTGTACTCCATTATGTCTTCATCCAAACGTTAATACATGGTAGTATTGCCGATTCCTCGGATGGTAAAACGCAGGAGGCGGAACAAATTGTAAAAGAGGGGATGATTGAATCAGGTTGTTTTGACGAAGCCGTAAAAGTATCAAAAAGTGGATGGAGACGCTTAGGTGAGACGCTCCGCGTACGTATCGTTCCTCCGATCGCTGTTGTTTCCGAATTTCATGAATAAGAAGAACCAATGTAAAAACTCGGCAACAGCTTATCCTTCCGATGCGAGTTTTCCTGCGGAAAACTTTTAGCCGACCGCTTCGCTTCTCCGGAATCGATTCGTCCGCTCTGCTGGTGCGGCGCATGGCATCCTTCTTCATCGTGGGGGGTGGGGAGAGGGGAGAGCTGAACTTCATAAAAAGAAGCTCAATAAAAGGCTCAATAAAGAGCTTAATTCCTGTAATACACACTGAGACGGACTCCTGCAATTCTTACCGTGCATCAGAAATAAACGAGCCAGGCTACTTGTTCTGTTTGTCATCAATACAGATCGTTCAAAGAAATTATAAGATATACCTTGTCTCCCCTTACAATACAACAAAACGGCAGTCTCAATTAGCCAGAGACTGCCGTTTCAATATAAGTGGTTGTTACAATAACTTAGTTATCAAGCTCAGACCGTGGATTTGTGCTTGCGCCCCGGGATTTCGCCGGTTTCCTCATACACCTTCACGATATGATCGATTTCTTTCTTAAGTTCTTCCACCATGGTGGCTTCCGGAACTTTGCGGATCATCTCTCCGTAACGGAAGAGCAAACCTTCCCCACGAGCGCCGGCAATACCGATGTCGGCTTCTCTGGCCTCACCGGGACCGTTCACGGCGCAGCCCAAGACGGAAACCTTAATCGGCACTTTAATCTTCGAGATGTACTCCTCCACCTCATTGGCGATGGAGAACAAATCGATATCCAGCCGTCCGCAAGTCGGGCAGGATACCAAGGTTGCCGCATCCGAGATCAGACCGAAGGATTTTAGAAGCTCCCGGCCAACCTTGATCTCTTCGACCGGATCGGCGCTCAAGGAAATACGCATCGTGCTGCCGATGCCTAGGGACAACAGCGCCCCAAGACCGGCCGCGCTCTTCACGGTACCCGAGAAGAGGGTGCCTGCTTCGGTAATCCCCAGATGAAGCGGGTACGGAATCACTTCCGCCGCCTTGGTGTACGCCGCAATGGCCATCGGCACATCAGACGCTTTAAGCGAAACGATGATATCGTGGAAGTCCAGTTCTTCCAAGATGCCGATATGATACAAGGCGCTCTCTACCATGGCTTCCGGTGTCGGATACCCGTATTTTTCAAGAAGGTGATTCTCCAGGGAACCGGCATTCACCCCGATCCGAATCGGAATCCCCTTCTCCTTGCATGCCTTCACGACGGCTTCGACCTTTTCGCGCTTACCGATGTTCCCCGGATTGATCCGGACTTTATCGATACCGTTCTCGATCGCCATCAGGGCGAGCTTATAGTTAAAATGAATATCCGCCACGAGCGGGATATGAATGCGTTTCTTGATTTCTTTGATGGCAGCAGCTGCTTCCTCATTGTTTACCGTTACCCGGACGATCTGGCATCCCGCTTCCTCCAGGCGCAGTATCTCGGCAACGGTTGCCTCCACGTCTGCTGTTTTGGTGGTGCACATGCTTTGAATAATGACTTCGTTCTTTCCCCCAATGGTAAGGTTCCCCACCTTGACGGGCCGTGTGTCTTGTCTCAAAAACATGGTACGATCTCTCCCATATAACGCCAAAGCTCCACTCCAGCAAAGCCCGTTTGGGCATAACTGGAAGTGGAGAATCAGCGTAGATTTATTCCACGTCTAAAACGCTATAACGCATTAGGCGCTTTCTTCTTGTTTCTTGTCGTCTTCGTTAGCTTTGGTTTGAAGCTCAGGGATCACTTTATCCCGAACGACCTGCTCCGTAATGACGCAATCCTTGATGTCATCCCTGGACGGTACCTCATACATCACGTCAAGCATGATGCTTTCGATGATGGAACGCAGTCCGCGTGCACCCGTATTGCGCTTAATGGCTTCGCGGGCAATCGCTTCAAGTGCGCCCGGCTCAAACTTGAGGTTCACGTTATCAAACTCAAGCAGCTTTTGGTACTGTTTGGTCAGCGCGTTTTTAGGCTCGGACAGAATACGGACCAATGTCGCCTCATCGAGCGGCTCGAGCGTGGACACGACCGGCAGACGGCCGACGAATTCCGGAATCAATCCGAATTTCAACAGATCCTCCGGCAGAACCATCGTCAGGTATTCACCTGGCTTAAGATCCTTTTGGCTTTCTCCGGATGCATTGAAGCCGATGACCTTTTTGCCGATCCGGCGTTTGATGTACTGCTCCAAACCGTCAAACGCACCGCCGCAAATGAACAGGATGTTCGTTGTATCGATCTGGATGAATTCCTGATGCGGATGCTTGCGTCCACCTTGCGGCGGCACGGAAGCAACGGTTCCCTCCAGAATTTTCAGGAGAGCCTGCTGAACCCCTTCACCGGAGACGTCACGCGTAATGGACGGATTCTCCGATTTGCGGGCCACTTTGTCGATCTCATCAATATAGATAATGCCGCGTTCTGCTTTTTCCACGTCATAATCCGCAGCTTGAATCAGCTTCAGCAGAATGTTCTCAACATCCTCACCCACGTAACCGGCTTCGGTCAGCGAGGTTGCGTCTGCAATAGCAAACGGCACGTTCAAAATTTTGGCCATCGTTTGCGCAAGCAAGGTTTTACCGGAACCTGTAGGTCCGAGCAGCAAAATATTACTCTTTTGCAATTCGACGTCCTCGATCTTGCTCTGGGTGTTGATGCGCTTGTAGTGATTGTAAACGGCAACCGAAAGGGATTTCTTCGCTTGATCCTGTCCGATTACGTATTGATCCAGGATATCGCGGATTTCACGCGGTTTCGGAATATCCTTCAGATCCACTTCTTCCTCGTGTCCGAGCTCTTCCTCTACGATCTCCGAACACAAGTCGATGCACTCGTCACATATATAAACACCGGGCCCCGCAACCAGCTTGCGGACCTGCTCCTGCGATTTGCCGCAGAAGGAGCACTTCAGCTGCCCTTTGTCATCGTTAAATTTAAACATGCTATTACCACCCCTTAAGATTTGGTCGGTGAAGACAGAACATCATCAATAATACCGTACGCCTTCGCTTCCTCCGCGCTCATGAAAAAGTCGCGGTCTGTATCGCGTTCGATTTTTTCAAGGGGCTGACCCGTGCGCTCCACATAGATTTGATTCAGTTTTTGTCTGGTCTTGATGATCCAATCTGCATGGATTTGGATATCGGATGCCTGACCTTGAATGCCTCCGAGCGGCTGATGAATCATCACCTCACTGTTCTCGAGAGCATATCGTTTGCCTGGCGCTCCTGCAGTAAGCAACAATGATCCCATGCTGGCGGCCATGCCGACGCAAATCGTGGATACATCAGGCTTGATCAACTGCATCGTATCATATATACCCATCCCGGCCGTTACCGAACCGCCAGGGGAATTGATGTACAAAGAGATGTCTTTTTCCGGATCTTCCGCAGCCAGAAACAGAAGCTGGGCAATAACAAGATTGGCAACATCGTCATCGATCGCACTGCTGAGGAATATAATGCGATCCTTCAGTAATCTTGAGTAGATATCGTAAGATCTTTCGCCTCGACTGGTTTGTTCAACAACCATAGGTACAAGACTCATGCGACCAACCTCTTTTCCTTGAAAAATATACTACAGCGTTACAAAAGTTATTCTAACATGTTCAAAGCACGATGTCATTTTTTAACCCTGTTTACATTCTATGAACTTGCCAAGAATTATATCCTGCCAACTTGTCTCATTATGTATGTCGAAATTTATAACCAATTCATGTCACATTTAGTAGTAAATTGGCTATTCTTAGTTAAAAATAAGGCACGCATGAAATGTACGTGCCTTATCTAATGTGAGGGCAGCTTCGGAAGCCGCCTATTTATTATTCTTCAGTTGCTTCTTTTTTCTCAACAGGAGCGCCTTCTACGCTGTTTTCCAGCAAGAAGTCGATCGTTTTGCGAAGAAGCAGTTCTTCACGAAGGCTGTCGAGGGAACCGTTAGCACCGAGGATGCTGCGGATTTCATCAGCGGAACGCTTGTACGTATCAGCCATGTTTTCCAGCTCTTTGTTGATTTCTTCTTCGGATACTTCGAGTTTCTCTTCCTTCGCGATTTGCTCCAGCACGAGGTTGTTGCGAACGCGTTTTTCAGCATCGTCCTTCATTTGGCCTTCCAGATCGGCATTGGTTTGGCCGGAGAAGCTTAGGAACATTTCCAGGTTCATGCCTTGCTGGCGAAGACGGTTGTCGAAATCGCGCATCATGTTTTGAACTTCGGATTGAATCATGGCTTCCGGAATTTCAACTTCAGCGTTTGCTGCTGCTTTTTCAACGGCTTCGTTCTCACGAACGCCTTGGGCTTCTTGCTCTTTGCGAGTCAGCAATTGCTTCTTCAGATCTTCCTTGTACTCATCAAGCGTATCGAACTCACTAACGTCTTTAGCGAATTCATCATCCAGCTCAGGAAGCTGTTTGCGTTTGATTTCGTGCACTTTCACTTTGAAGACGGCTTGTTTGTTAGCCAATTCTTCAGCATGGTAAGTTTCAGGGAAGGTCACTTCCACGTCTTTGAAGTCTCCTGTAGCCATACCGATGACTTGGTCTTCAAAGCCTGGAATGAACGTGTTGCTTCCAAGCTCAAGGGAATAACGCTCAGCTTGTCCACCTTCGAAAGGAACGCCGTCGACGGAACCGTCGAAGTCGATTACAACGATATCACCGGACTGGGAAGCACCTTCGTCGATAACGGTAAGCTCAGCATGACGTTGTTGCAGACGCTCAAGCTCTTCGCTCAGTTCCTCGTCGGAAACTTCTGCAGCTACTGCAGCAACTTCGACGCCCTTGTATTCGCCAAGCTTAACTTCCGGCTTCACGGTTACTCTAGCTTTGAACTTGAAAGTTTCGCCTTTAGCGAACTGCTCGATGTCCACTTCCGGACGATCCACAGGGAAGATATCCGCTTGTTCCACAGCTTCGCTGTATACTTCCGGAAGAAGGATGTCGATTGCATCCTGATACAGGCTCTCTACGCCAAAACGCGCTTCAAAGATCGGCCGAGGCACTTTACCTTTACGGAATCCAGGTACATTTGCTTTTTTAGCTACTTTATTAAAAGCCTTGTCGAGAGCGGATGCAACGCGCTCCGCATCAACCTCAACGTCAAGAACGCCAAGGTTCTTCTCTATTTTTTCCCAAGTTGCTTTCATTTATGCTTTCCCCTCCAAAATAATTCACGTGGTCGACGCAATAATGTATCACGTACCGAATAACCACTATAGTATAAACAACATTAAATCCTTTTTCAAGGGCGAACCCTTATGCCGCGATACCGTAAACGTTTTCCAGCTCTGGCTAATCTTCCACGCCTGCAGCGACGAATTGCTTGAGAGATCGATAGGCTCCCTCATAGCGGAACCGCATGGTGTCCGTGATGCCGTAAAGCGGGCGGATTTCCTCCTCATTGCGAAAACCTTTCAGGCTCTCCGACACGATGTCATGCAGCGCTGCGGCCCATATATCGAGCGTGGTTTCTTCTTCGTCCAGCATGGAATGGTAGTCCTCCGTGCCGTAAATCGCCATGATGAACTGGGACCATAATTCCTGGGCAAAATAAAACAGCGTCGGCTCATGAACCTCGGTCTGATCCGCAACGCGCTCCAAAATCCTCGTAATCGCGTCCGGGAAGCCTCCCGGCTCCAAGGGAACCGTTTCGATCTCGATCTCGACGGCTTCCTGCCCGCGATGAAGGCTTACGTGCCCTTCCATCCCTCTTCTCCGGAGCGTTTGCAGCACCCGGAATTGCAGCAGGGGATGAAGCGGCGTATCATGCAGCCATTCGACCAGAATCGCGTCGATCTCCGGACGGTCCAGATAAGCGAGCTGTTCCAGCGCCAAAATGGTCTGCTCCGTCAGCGGCCCGGTCATGACCGAAGCCAGCAGCTTGTCGGCGTATCCGGCATCCTGGGCAACCTTGTCCCTGACCATCTGCCTCGCCATCTCGGACTCGTCCGGATCATCCTCGTCAGGCTCAGCATCGAAATCGACCGAACGGGGCATGGCCTGTTCCGGAAATGCGGCTTCAAGCCATTCGAGGAGCGAGTTCCACTCTTCATAGTGCCGTTCGTTCTGTCCCCCGCACTTCAGCAGAAAACGCAGCACTTCCATCGCTTCACCGTAGCGTTCGTTCTCGAGCATAACCGTAAGCTGAATCTGGTAATAATCCAGCGTCTTCGGAAACAGGATGATGTTCTTATCCTCTTGTTCTTGGGAGTAAGAGTCCTTGATAAGGACACCTCCTTTCTGGTCCTGTTTTTCGTATTCGTTGATTATAGCATATGTACTGCCAAGTTTAAAAAAGGGCGTAACAGCTTGCGTGCATCATGCCCCTGGCAACATAAAGACGGCAATCCTCAGTTTTTCGTGCGTATATTTTATCAATATAACCCGATATGATACTCGAATAATCTTGCAAATCCGAAAAACTTTATGTCATAAAATAATGATTGAATTTCTCCTGTGCATGTGATAATATATTTTTTGCTTGAAAAATTTCTATGTCCCAGTAGCTCAGTTGGATAGAGCAACGGCCTTCTAAGCCGTCGGTCAGGGGTTCGAATCCCTTCTGGGACGTAAAAAGAAGACACCGTCACATGACGGTGTTTTTTTATGTCCCGTGAGGATGAGAACCCCTAGAAGGGGTTCGTCGAAGCCTACGCTTCGGGAGGATTGCTTCGCAGTCGGCCCGAAGGGCCGTATCCCTTCTGATGCACTATCGACATTATTCTACATATGAACGTCATGGCCGATTCCAATACGACGTACACCCTAACACGACTTTGGCGGACCGTAGGTTCGTTATTTCATCAAAAACGGCCCGATTTATAATTTAGCGGACACCACAGCCGTTATTTAGCTAATTCACAGTCAAATTACCCTCATTTTCACAAATAACGGACTTCTGGTCCGCTACCATACCTGTATGAGGGTTTTTCCCTCAATTAACGGCCCCTGGGTCCGTTAAGGCAGCGCAGCACGGTGCATCACACCCCATCCCATGACTCCCTCACATTCCGCGAACACTCCGGATCCTCTACCTCCAAGCACTAACCCGCTCCGATTTCTTCACGAACATGGAGGACAAAGCCCGCGTTCGCGCGGTCAGGAGCATTTTTCTGCCTTCCGGCGTACGGGTGTAGACCAGCTCGGCCGGACCGATATGCTTGCGCCACAGCCGGGCAAAGCGTTCCGCATGCTCTTTTCGACGTCCGATTTCCTCCGGTACGGCATGGTAATCCCGTCTGGTCGCAAACCAGCCGCGCGATTCGCGGTACAAAAGATAACGCGGGTTCTCGATCGGGTCCAGCACCTGCTGCAGCGAATTCAGGAAAAGCGTCTTCTCCTGGGTGGTTCCGTCTTTTAGCCAACACACGACGGCTTCTCCTTCCTCCTCCGCCCTCAACCGGTGAAGGCTTGGCTCGGTTTCGACCAGCCCCATATCGTATAGCGCCGTATACACGACCAGAGCCACTTCTCGAATGCTCCGCTCCAGCGATTGATGACGCATTACCATTTTGACGGCTTTAAATATCCAAGGACTGGATACGATCAAGGCAATGGCGACCGAGAATAGCAGGCTGAACCAAGCCGGCGCGTCCGATTGAAGCAAAACCGGCGACGTTAAGGTCTCGATGAAGGCGCCCAGCCCCAAACCAACGGCAAAAGCAAGCACGGCCTTTACCGTATGCGAGAAAATCAAAGGCTTAGGAATACGCTCCCGATCCACCGTCAGTTCCTCCGTCATGGAGCTGTGAAGGGCAATCGCCGAATTCCATCGCTCCTTCAAAAGATGCCGCTGCCTCGCCCGCTCCCATGTGTCGCGGTTATAGGCGCTGATGCTTTCTGCGGTTTGGTTTTTCCGAAGATCAAGTCCCATGCGCTCCATGCCCGACTCTATGGTTTGATGCGAGATCGATAGACCGACGAGAGATCGAAATCTGCGCGCAAGCGAGCTCAAATCCTCGCCCCCATCGATTTTGGCGGTATCGACGCATGCCAGATGCCAGATCGCTCCGGTCTTATCCGGGTTCCCGCGTTGGGCTCGAATCGCCCGTCCCCGCATCTGGTTGGACAGCATGAACGAGCCTACATACGATGCCATGATCAAGGAATTGATCCCGGGAGCATCCCATCCCTCGCCCAGGAGAGCCGCCGTACCGATCAGCACCTGAATGCCCCCCTCTGAAAACACCTCCGTTATAATAGCCACGATAGCCGAGCGATTTGCATCGCGAACATCCATCGTTACATAACGGCCGTCATGGGCAAGGTGACGTTCCGACAAGCGGAGGCCCCGTCGATCGGCGCAAGCCCTAGCCAAAGGCATAGCCGTCACCGGGAGCACCACAAAGGAGCCTGTCAATATACCGATGGGCAACTCGCGATCGCCCCGTGAGCCGCTTTTCTCCGCTAGCTGCCTTCGGATCAGCTCAAAAATCGGAACAACGCCGAGCCGATTCAGCGGCTTCTCGTCGTCCGCATCCTTCGGCAGGTCCTCCTTGCGGATATAATCGGTCAAGATCACCATCCGCATGCTCTCCCCCAGCATGGAGCGCTCGAATTCAAGAATGCGGCCGATGCTGTGCAATTTCGAGACGCTCTGGACCAGCATTTTATCAATCGCAGGCGTCGATCTCATATACACCTTCCGCCGTTCAATCATCCCTAACCGGCTGAGCCTCTTCTGCAACGCCTTTAACTCCGGCAGTCCGCGATCAATACGGGCGTCTTTATACAGCATGCCGCCAAGGAGCTCCTCCAGCCACTCCTCCGTAAAGTCGGGCGCTTCCTTCTCTTCCATGCCGAGCAGCTTCACCGCCTCCTTCCAGATCGGCCGATTGGCCGCTCGCAGATAGAGCACCATGCTGGAGTAATACCCCGGGGAGGACAAAATGTCCTCCATGTACGCCTCGGACCGTGTTATCCAGGGGTGATGTACGATCAAATCCGCCAAAAAATCATCTCGGACCAACTCGTCTTTGACCTGTTGTGCCTGCATTCGAAATTCCCGCAGTTTAGCGGCCTCTTCATGAGTTGGCCTTGTCAGGCTGATATAATCCTGATGGGGACACAACTCCCCATGGCGAACCAGCTCGGGCACGCTGATCTCCTCGTCGATAGGGCCGCAAAGCTCGATATACCGCTGCCATTCCCTCGGATTGACATCGTATGGCGGAGTGGCCGTAAGCGCAATCTTGGTCGGCTCGTCCAGCATCTCGCACAGCTGCATGGCGCTTTGCCACCAAGACATTCGAAGATGATGCGCCTCGTCAAAAATGAGCGTATGATATCCCTGCTGCTTCAACAGATCCAGAGCTTCTTGAGCCTCGGTGCCATCCGTGATATCGTCCTCGCGGTCAGCGTCCCTCCCGGCCGGTTCAGCCTCAGCGTCTTCCATGCCCGTATCCGAAAACTCCTGATTCTCATCACCGGTTTGGTCCGCTTGCACCATCCCCGCGATGACCTTCTTCTTCGCAGAAGTCGGCTGCCCTGCTGCACTAATCAGGCTGTGTAGGGCTTGGTAGGTCGTAATCGTTACCAATGCCGGTCGCTTGAGCGAGGTCGAGACCCACTCCGGCTGGACATCTTCGTCAAGAAACAGCTCCACCAGACGGCTTGCCCATTGCTGTTTAATGGTGATGGTGGGAGCCAATATAATCGTCGGCCGATTAATCCGAAGCATGACCTCCAATCCAAGAACGGTCTTCCCCGAACCGGGCGGCGCCACCAGATGCAATTGGCGATTCTTCAGATGATGGTCAAGCCCGTGGAGCACGCGCTTCTGGTAGGAGCGCCAAGGATAGCGGAACGACAGGTTGCTCGGAAAAAACTTCATTGACTCCTCCAGTTTAGCTGCACTCCCTTTTTCATTGGATAGGTTAAAATATATTGTCTATCGATGTTCTTTCACCAAAGATAGGCTGCGTTTCGAAAATACTATACTCGCGATTATCGTGGACTCAGCTGTGCCGACCCATGACATTACCGCAGCTGCATATGAATAAGCGGAAACGGCTTTCCGGAACCGTCGAGCTCCGAACGGCCGATCTGCACGAATCCGTATTTTTTATAAAAAGCGTGGGCCTTGGGGTTCTGTTCATTCACATCCACTTGAAGTCCGGGCCCCTTCAGCCGTTCGGCATGCCGGATCAATTTCGTTCCCGCCCCTTGGCCGTGGTGCAGGGGATCCACAAACAGCATCTCGATTTTGGAGCCGTCCAGTCCGATAAACCCAATCGCTTCCTGTTCCGTATTCAAGCACATCCAGATCTCCACGGACCTCAGTGCCCCGCTTTGCATCATGCCATAATAGAACCGGATATCTTCCTCCGTCAAAAAATCGTGCGTTTGGGATACGGCACGAAGCCATAATTCCACCAGCTGATCATGGTAAGCTTCCGTATAAGCCGCGATATGATGTGTCATTTTTCATCCAGCCCTTTCCAAGTCGTTCAATCCTTTAAACATTCATGAGATCCTTCAAATTGCTCTATACTATTATAAAGGAATCCGGTACATTAATCAGAGACTTTATCTTGTCAAAAAGGAGAGGTACGCATGCCATTATGGCTTGTATACGCATTGCTGTCGGCAGTCACGGCGGCACTTGTGGCCATTTTCGGAAAAATAGGCCTGCAGAACATCGATGCCAATTCGGCAACGGCCATTCGCTCCGTCATTATGGCCCTGTTTCTGCTGGGGGTCGTAGCGGTTCAGGGGAAATTCTCGGAGCTCGGAGAAATTCTGGTTCAGAAAAAGGCACTCAGCTTTATTGTGCTCAGCGGCATCGCGGGCGCGTTGTCCTGGCTGTTTTATTTTCTGGCGTTAAAATACGGCAAAGTATCGCAGGTAGGCCCTATCGATAAATTGAGCGTGGTTATTGCCGTGATCCTGGCCTTTGTGTTTCTGGGTGAGAAGATCTCCTGGATTAACGCAGCCGGCGTTGCACTCATTGCCGTTGGCGCGCTTCTTGTTGCCGTTAAATAGTCCTCTGCATAAAACCGCTGACAAAGCGGCTTTTTGCTCCTCCTCTTATTAGTTAAACCTATCAGTGTTATCGAATTTATATATTTCTAATTATAAGCCGATCATGTCACAATGAGGATAAATCATGCGTGGAGGGGTGTTGTTATGTCAGAGCAAGTATGGAAACCTTACGATTACGATCGACAGCTATCGTTTGTATCTGCTTATGGAAAAGGAGCTGCAGAGCTGCTGGCGCCTCAACCCGGAGAACGGATTCTCGATCTGGGCTGCGGAACCGGCGACTTGACTCATGAAATATCCAAATCGGGCGCACATGTAACCGGCATGGATTATTCCAGCGAGATGATTGAGCGGGCCAAAAGCAAATATCCTGGACTTCCGTTTCTGACCGGGGATGGCGAGAACTTCGAAACCGAAACGCCATACGATGCCGTCTTCTCAAACGCGGCCTTGCACTGGATGAGGGATGCTGAAGGCGTGGTACGCTCCGTACATGGAGCCCTTAAGCCCGGCGGCCGATTCGTTGCCGAGTTCGGAGGCAAAGGGAATATTGACGGCATCTACCAAGCCTTGAAAACCGTGTTCGCCGATCATTATCGAATCGATGCGGACGCCCGGAATCCGTGGTATTTTCCTAGTCTTGGGCAGTATGCCAGCCTGCTTGAAGCCCAAGGGTTCCGCGTGCATCTCGCCCATCATTTCGACCGTCCCACGCGATTATCCGAAGGCAAGGACGGCATAAAGCATTGGCTGCTGCATTTTGGCGATTGCTTTTTTGCCGGATTCTCGGCTGAATCGAAGGACGAAGCGATCGCTCGCATCAGCCTAGCTGCTCAATCGACGCTATGGCAAGAGGATGCTTTCTACGCGGATTACCGGCGCCTGCGAGTATTTGCAGAAAAGATTTAGCCATTGGGGGGTTGCTTTTCTAAATAGAATGGTTATAATATGAAAAAACTTGAGAATATTATTTTCGTTGATTGGGAGAGTAACTGCACTGACTTTAGTCCAAGCGAGCCGGGAGGGTGGAAACCGGTACAAAGTCGGCCGTGAAGCGGACCCAGGAGATGGCCTTCCGAAGCAACATGCTGTAGGGAGCCCCGGCTTACGCCGTTATCGTATGAAGGTGGTTAGACCCTTGCGGGGTTTAACAACAAGAGTGGTACCGCGAGCACAAGTCCTCGTCTCTTTTGGAGATGAGGGCTTTTTTGGTTTTCCGAGTCGTTTTATTTTTTAAAGGGGGATTTACCGTGTTAAGTCATAAGATTATTTCGAGCCTTCAACAAGCCGTGAACCAGGTCTGCGAAGCTTACGGCACCAAACTGCCGGAGTCCACTCCGATCCGGATCGAGCAGCCTGCCAGCATGGAGCATGGGGATTACGCAACCAACGTTGCGATGCAGCTTGCGAAGGTGCTCCGCAAGGCTCCCCTGCAAATCGCCGAGCTGATCCAAGCCGAGCTCGAGCAGGACGCATCCTACAAACAGCTCGTCCGCTCGACTGAGATTGTCGCTCCGGGCTTTATGAATCTGCGCATCGATTGGGAGTATTGGGCGAGCCACCATTTTGAACTCCCCCCGGCAGCTAACGAAAAGATCGTCATTGAGCACACGTCCATCAACCCGAATAAGTCCGCCCATATCGGGCATCTTCGAAATTCCTGTATCGGAGATACGCTCGTGAGATTGATGAGGAAGCTGGGTTACGAGGTCGAGGTGCATAATTATATCGACGACCTGGGCAATCAGCTGGCGGATACGGTGGTCGGCTTGCTCCACACGCCGCTGACGAAGGAGCATGCCCGGTTCGGCGATTACTGCTGGGACGTGTATTCAAGCACCAATAAAGCCTACGAAAGGGAGCCGGGGCTGGTTCAGCATCGGACCGAGGTTCTGCATGCACTGGAAGAGGGCAATCAGAACCTTTCCTGGATTGGACTGCTTGTTGCCGAGCGAATCGTTAAGGAGCATCTTGAGGAGATGAAGCAGTTCGGCATTGAATACGATCTGCTTGTATGGGAGAGCAGCATTGTTAGGGAGGGATTCTGGGCGTCCGCGTTCGAGCTGTTGAAGAATACCCCGCTTTTCCATCAGGAAACCGAGGGTAAACTTGCAGGCTGCTGGGTGCTCAAGCAATCAGGAACCGAAGCCGGAGACGAGGCGGAGTCGGACCACAGCATCGATAAAGTGCTGGTGCGCTCCAATGGCATCCTGACTTACACCGCCAAGGACATCGCCTACCACTTGTGGAAATACGGCGTGCTTTCCAATGATTTTGTATATAAAAAATTCACCGACCAGGTTTGGACGACGAGCTCGCACGGCGAGGAGCGTTCTTACGGCAAAGCGGACATGGTCATCAACGTCATTGATTACAGGCAGCAGTACCCGCAGGCGATGGTGAAGCAGGCTTTGGAAGGCCTGGGCTTCCAACAAGAGGCTGAGAAGCTGCGCCATGTCAGTTACGGCGTAGTCTCGTTAAGCCCTTCCGCTGCAGCGGATCTCGGCATCGATACTTCCGACGGTAAGGCATCCTATGCGATGTCCGGACGTCAGGGAATCGGAATCAAAATCACCGAGCTTATTCATCAAGTAGCCAAGGTCATCGAGGACACCCGATCCGATAAAAACGGTTTGTCCAGCCATGCGATCGCAACCGCCTCCATCCGTTACTACCTGCTTCGCTTTGCACTGCAAACCGAGGTGGTGTTCGATCTGAAGCAGGCCACTGAAATATCGGGGAATACGGGGGTGTATTTGCTCTATTCCTACGCGCGTGCACTCAGCGTGCTTAATAAGGCTCAAGAAGCCGAGGTTACGCCGTCTGTGCCTGCCCGGTTCCCTGCCATGGAAAAAGCGGAACATGCGCTGCTGCGGCATATCAGCACCTGGCATGATACCTTATATGCCGCCGGACGGGATCTATCTCCTAGTGCCATCTGCAACTTCACCTATGAGCTGTGCTCCCTGTTCAACAATTTTTACTCGGCATGCCCGATTCTGAAGGCGAAGGAGGAAGTGCTCCAATTTCGCGTATGGCTCACTTCCTTATTCAAGAACACCCTTGGCGAAGCGCTGGAGGTGCTGGGTTTGCCTACTCCGAGCCGGATGTAAATTCACTCTGATGAATGAGCGGATCATGCCTAATAAAAAAGCCACCGTACTATTATGTTGATCAAGTACGGTGGCTATCTTATTTTATTGCAATCCTCTGACGGTCAATCTGACCTGAACGCCGTCTGACGCCGGCTCTTCCTGCAGGGTCCAGTTGACAGCCAGCGCTTCCTTCAAGCGAGCCAACTGCTCCTTCTGGAGCTTCAATCCTTCAATGATGCCCTCGCCCACGCTGAAATCGGATTCCGAGCTGATGCGGAAGGCTTCCTCCAGCCAGATCTTCAACCCGTTCCGGGTATTAAACGTAATTTGGTACCCCTCGCTAACGGCTTTCTCCAAATCTTCCCCATGCTCTTTTGCGTAAGAGAATAATTCCTCATAGTGAAAATGACCGTTATTGGCGATCTGGAATCTCTCTGCGTCTCCTGAGCGCACAGCCTCCAGCAGATCGGAAGAAGTCAGCCCCGATTTTCTGGCATGCTCCAATAGAATGGCGGTATTCTGTGATATTTTAGTAAGCTGCATGCTCGATGCCTCCTCGATAGGGTTCGTAAAATATTTTTTCTTCTATTATAAGACCAAATGGCTAGGATGTCAGACTCTTCTCAAAACATAAACTATATTCGCACCCGATGTATTCGCCAAACGGTTCAATCTGGGCATACCCCAGCTTCTTGTAAAAATGAACGGATTCCTTCTGCGGTTCGCCTGTTTCCAGGCGCGAGAAACGATAGCCCCGCGTCTTCGCTTGTTCTTCCAGAAAGAGCAGGATCCGGGAAGCTACTCCCCTATTTCGATACGGGACATCCACGAAAAACCGTTTAATTTCAACCGATTCTGCATCCAGCGGCCGGATGGCTCCGCAGCCGACAGGCTGGCCATCATGGTAAGCCACCACGAATAGCGTTTCGTTTACTTTGGGATCGGCCAGATCCAGCCCGAATATCCCTTCCGCCGGGTATAACGTCGATAAGTAATCGTCCAGCTTCGCGATGAGCTCCTGAAGATCCTTGTGAGTCTCTCTTACCAAAGTCATAGTGATGTCATTCATCCCATGTATCCCCTCCACTGTTTCTAATCGTGTCACGAATACCTTTCGTTTGCAAGAAAACCTTCAGGCCGACATCCTAACGAAGCGTAGGCGCAGGCGAACCCCCAATTGGGGTTCTCATCCTCACGGGACGTTTCGTCCCAGTCGGGATGCGGCCTTCCAGGCCGACTGCGAAGTAATCCTAACGAAGCATAGGCGCAGGCAAACCCCCAACTCGGGGTTCTCATCCTCACGGGACGTTTTGTCCCAGTCGGGATACGGCCTTCCTGGCCGACTGCGATGTAATCCTAACGAAGCATAGCTCCGACGAACCCCAACTCGGGGTTCTCATCCTCACGGGACGTTTTGTCCCAGTCGGGATACGGCCTTCCTGGCCGACTGCGATGTAATCCTAACGAAGCGTATGCGCAGGCGAACCCCCAATTGGGGTTCTCATCCTCACGGACGTTTCGTCCCAGTCGGGATACGGCCTTCCAGGCCGACTGCGAAGTATTCCTACCGAAGCATAGCTCCGACGAACCCCAACTCGGGGTTCTCATCCTCACGGGACGTAAAAAACACCGTCATATGACGGTGTCTTTTTTTTACGTCCCAGAAGGGATTCGAACCCCTGACCGACGGCTTAGAAGGCCGTTGCTCTATCCAGCTGAGCTACTGGGACATATATGTATGAAAATGTTTTAAACAGTAACGAAGTATATTATATCGCATCTTTTGTTTTTTTCAAAGTACTTTTTTTCGGGTTGATCTCCTAACCGAATCAGGAGCCTGCTTACTGGGTAATATGTAAACATGAGAATGACTTCAGGAGCGTGATACCATGAGACAGCTTTTATCCTCTTTATCGTATTTCAGCATCTTCTTTGCACCGTTCATCCTCCCTGTCCTTGTATGGATTCTGTCTCCGGACGCCTACGTAGCCAAGCACGCACGCCGCGCCCTGTTCTCCCATCTGTTCCCCGTTATAGCAGCGATCCCGTTAATCTACATGGCCGTGACCTCGGGCTCCTTCGGTTCCGTCATCGGATACCTCATTCTGTTCGGCATCATCTATTTCGGGGCTTTTGTGTATAACGTGATCATGGGCATTCAGGTGCTGAGGGAGCACGCTTATTGAACTTACCCTATAAAAAAGGACCATGCGCTTACCGCATGGTCCTTTTCGCATTATTTGGTCGTAATCAATACCATTTTCTCATTGCCGTCCCATTTCACTTCACAGCCCAGCGCGGATGCCACGAAACGCAGCGGTACCATCGTGGTGCCCTTCACCATCCGTGGCGCCGAATCCAGCGTGACGGTCTTCCCGTTAACGACCGCTTGCTTGGAGCCCATCTTCAGCTTGATTTGGGTCGAGTCTTTGGAGGAGGATACGCTTTGCGTCTTTTGGTCCCATTTGACCGAAGCATCGAGGGATTCGAAGATCGGACGCATAGGCACAAGAACGCTTCCTCCGACCATCACCGGCGACTGCGCATAAGATTGGAGCTGGCCGTTGATTTTGATGCGGATCGGCGCTTCTCCGATTTCTCTGCCGGATTGGTCATAATATTTCAGCTTCACACTTTTGACCCGAGTATCGTAATCAATGCGCAAGGTCGTCGTTTCATTGGCGGTCATGAACATGGAGTCCGTATCGGTTCCCAAGGAGCGTCCCTTCGCATCGTACGCCGTCGATTTCACGGTAATCCGTTGCGACACATCCCCGTTCTCCACGCCGATCGTAATGACAAGCTTGTTGTTGATGGTCGTTCTGCCCTCGGCTATGATTTTAGGCGTCTGGCTGTTGCCTGTCAGGAACACCTTCAGGTCGCTGATGGCTTTGCCGCCTTCCAGCTCGGCCTGGAAATTCGCGATTTCGTTGGATGAAAGATACCCGGACGTCGTGTTGACCTCCAGAACCTTGCCGCCGGCGTTGCTGCCGACAACGATGACGCCGGCCTGCCCGCCTTTATTCCGGTTTTGAATCGAACCGGTAACGATAAGCTTTCCGTTCTCCAGGCGGCTGCCGGATTGCAGCAGCTTCACGGCATCTTCAACCGGATCAACGACCGATACCTTTACGCTCTTGATCAGCTTCGCTGCTTTAAGCTCTACGACGAAGGTGCCGACATCGCTGCCGCCAAAGTAGCTGTCCGCCGATGTCACTTCGACCGCTTTGCCGGAAGCATCATACCCTACGGCGAGCATACCCACATTGTGCCCGACCGTAGAATTCTGCACGACGCCAGAAACGTTGACCACGCCGTTGCTCGTATAGTATCCGGATGCCAGCAGCCGCGCCTGATCACCAGCCGGTCCTGCCGGGAGCACTTCCACCCGCTTGACGCTGCTGCCGCTGTCAAGGTCCACTTCATATGTACCGATTTCGTCGCTCATCATATATTCGGAATCACCGACTGCCTCGAGCGCTTGGCCGTTTGCATCGTAACCGACAACATAGAATCCCGCTTCCGCTCCGGTTCCTCCGTTGCGAATGTCCGCCGTCACGCGCATCTTGCCGTTCACGAGCTCATGAGACGATTCAAGAACCGTAACGTTCTGCGTTGCTTCGGCGCTTGCCGGCATTTGCACGGATCCCAAGGTAAGCGACAACGCAAGGAATCCCGCTCCCCATAGCTTGACGATATGTTTATTCCATCTGCCCAATTCCAATCTCCCCTTGTTCATTATGTTAGTAGATGACACTAATCCAACATTATAGGGAGGATTCTCCAGTAATCATATAGAGGAAAAGCCCTATTTGTATCTATTTCGTAAACAAGGATACCGGATGGTCCATACTCCCTACCGCAGCGAAATCGAAATCGACAAGAAACCTATCTTTGTTCGACCTTTTTTGCAGAACTGCGTAAAAACCCCATGCAATCTTTCATAGATGAACCTGCACATGCAAAAAGAGATCTGCCGATGGTATCCGGTCAGATCTCTTCGTTCGTCAAAGCTCTAGAAATATTGAGGGCCTTCGCTGAGCCGCTGGTTCAGCTGCTCATATAGCTGGCCTGTCGAAAGCAGCTGCTGCTTGAATGCATCGCGGTCTTCCTCTGCCGTGGACTGAACGTTGTTCTCGAATGCTTCGTCCGTGGCATCCACAAAAGCATCATGCATGCTGTTGTCGAACCAGTCCACCTCCATGCTGGCGTTGCTGCGGACAATTTTCACCAGCTCGTAGCCTCCCAATGGGGAAGATGGCGTCAGATAAGCCAGCAATGCGCTTTCTCCTTCCGCGGCAGGATAGACTTCTACCTCTGCGCACGGGGCGCCGTTTACTTCCGTAATCCGGCGGATTTTTGCATCTCTGATTGCATACATCATACATTCTCCTTCATCAAGATGTACTGGGACAGCACGATCCTTCATATTTTCATGTCAAATCGGAGAGCAGCCGCAGCTCTTCCATTTGCTGGCGCGTAGCCGGCGTACCCAATTGATAAATGGTTCGATACACCTTGTCCAAGGAAGATTGAAACAGGGCGTTGGCGCTTTGTTGCGGCGTATCCGGCCAAGGAAACATGTAGCCTGTCGCTTCTTCGTCCTTCTCCTGCATCATATCCAGCTCAATCCGAACTTGATCGGCCTCTTCCGGCGTTGCTTCGATCTCCCATTCATAAGCGCTCGCTCCCTGGTCGGTCAGCACGGACCGGCTCTGCACGGAAACATAATAGGTTGACTTCTCCATGGACGCATCTCTCCTTCTCTTTGATATTCGTCCTCTTTCTTAGTTTTCGTAAAAGGACAGACATTTTATGCCTTCCTTCGGCATATATCTGTATCACTTTGGCGACGTAGGATGAAAAAGAGTGGACAGCGTATGACAAAGACAAAGAGAGGATGAACCGTCATGTGCGGAATAACCGGTTTTATACAATGGAGCGGCGATTTGACGCAGGACTCGCAGCTGCTGGTAAAAATGACAGAAAGTTTGGCTCACCGCGGACCTGACGGATCCGGCACCTGGATTTCCAACCCGTGCGCATTCGGTCACCGAAGACTCAGCGTGATCGACCCCGAAAATGGCGCTCAGCCGATGATCATTCATCAGGAAGAGGAAGTCTATGCCATTGTATATAACGGGGAATTATATAATGCTGCGGAGCTTAAAGACGAATTGGTACGACGCGGTCATCGTTTCAATACCAAATGCGACACGGAAGTTTTGTTAGTCTCCTATATCGAATGGGGCCCCGAGTGTTTGGAGCGCCTCAATGGAATATTTGCTTTCGCTATTTGGGACAGCGTCCGGGAACAGGTATTTTTGGCTCGGGACCGGGTGGGAGTGAAACCCCTGTTCTACAGCTATATTGACGGAACGCTTGTATTCGGCTCGGAACCGAAAGCGTTGCTGCAGCATCCGAAGGTGGAGCCCGTCGTAGGGGCCGAAGGGCTTGCGGAAGTATTTATTATCGGCCCGGCGCGTACCCCTGGACATGGCGTCTACAAGGACATATCGGAGCTC
Organism: Paenibacillus sp. CR_12; assembly: GCF_041953985.1. Taxonomy (NCBI): domain Bacteria; kingdom Bacillati; phylum Bacillota; class Bacilli; order Caryophanales; family Paenibacillaceae; genus Paenibacillus; species Paenibacillus sp. CR_12. The sequence goes on from NZ_JAVFHO010000003.1 coordinate 68,996, forward strand.
CGGCCCGGCATGGCCATGATCTTTAACCGGGAAGGCTTGCGCAAGTATACTTATTGGAAGCTGGAAAGCAAACCCCACGAGGATGATGCCGACCAAACGGCAAGCTTCCTTCGCGATCTTCTCCGCGACACCGTGGAGCGTCAGCTGGTCTCCGACGTACCGGTCTGCTCCCTGTTATCCGGCGGGCTCGATTCCAGCGCGCTTTCCTCGCTGGCCGTCGATTACTACAAGCGGACGGGCCAAGGACAAGTGCACACCTACTCCGTGGATTATGTGGACAACAACAAACACTTTAAGTCCCATTCCTTCCAGCCGGGAGCGGATGCGCCATGGATTAAACGGATGCACGAGGAGCTGGGCACGAACCACCATTGGATCGAATTCGACACGCCCGAACTGGTAGAAACGCTGGATGTCTCCACGCAAAAACGGGATCTTCCGGGCATGGCCGACGTGGATGCTTCCTTGCTTCTCTTCTGCCGCGAGATTAAAAAAGGCGCAACCGTCGCCATATCCGGTGAAGCCGCTGATGAAATATTCGGCGGTTACCCTTGGTTCCACCGGGAAGAAATGCTCAATTCCGGTACCTTTCCGTGGTCCGTCGCGCCGGATATGAGAGCCGGGCTGCTGTCTGCCGAAATCCGGGACTGGATCAAGCCGCTGGAATACCTCGGAGACCGCTACTCCGATGCGGTAGCCGAAGTGCCTAAGCTGGACGGGGAGACCGGGCAGCAGGCCAAAATGCGGATCATGTCTTACCTCAATATCACCCGCTTCATGCCAACCCTGCTTGACCGCAAGGACCGGATGAGCATGGGCGTTGGATTGGAAGTCCGGGTACCCTATACCGATCACCGCCTAATCGATTACGTGTGGAACATCCCTTGGAGCATCAAAACGACAGGAGACCGGGAAAAGGGCATTCTGCGCAAGGCCCTTGAAGGCGTGCTGCCGGATGACGTTCTGTACCGCAAAAAAAGCCCGTATCCAAAAACCCATAATCCGAACTATCTGGCGGCCGTCAAAGCACAGGTGCTGTCCATTCTGGACGATCCTTCTTCGCCGCTCCTGCCGCTCATCGATACCGCCCGGATCCGGGAGCTGGCATCTTCGCCGGATGCTTCCTCCAATCTGCCTTGGTTCGGCCAATTGATGTCAGGTCCGCAGCTGTTTGCCTACCTGGCCCAGGTTCATTTCTGGCTCAAAGAATATAACGTATCCATTCGTTAAGTCCTTATAGACTTCGACAAATCAAAAAAACCATACCGGCACATGCCGGTATGGTTTTTTCGCGAATGGTATATCAATTAAGCGCCTGCAGGTCCGCTACAAGCTTTCGCAGCGCTTTTCCCCTATGGCTGATCTCCTGCTTCTCCTCCAGGGAAAGCTCGGCCATCGTCTTCTCATGGCTTGGCAAATAGAAGAGCGGGTCATACCCAAAACCGCCCGCTCCGGCAGGATCCGAAGTGATCCAACCTTCTACGCTCCCCTCCGCCTCGAGCTTTTTTCCCGAGACCGGATCATACAGCACCAGAACGCAGACGAACCGGGCCGGACTTAGCAGGGGCTGCTCGGTGTCCTCGCCGAGCCTTAACCGTTCGAGCTCGCCGAGCAGCTTCTCGTTATTGTCCTCGTCCGCGCCATGCTCACCCGCATACCTGGCGGAATAAACGCCGGGCGCGCCGTTCAGCGCATCCACGCACAATCCGGAATCATCGGCCAGCACAGGCAATCCCAGTGCGTCGCCGACTTCCTTGGCTTTTTTGAATGCATTGGCTGCAAAGGTTGCTCCATCCTCAACGACATCAGGCAGATCAGGGTAATCGTACATGCTCTTTACATCCGTGCCGAAAGCAGCAAAAGCATGCGCGAATTCCTTGACTTTCCCCTGATTGCGTGTAGCTACAATGAGTGTATCTCCAAGTGTCAGTTTCATGGAATCAGACTCCGGTGCTCGCATTCACGGAACCGATCTTGGCCGCAATCGGGCCAAGCGCCTCCTGCTGACGCTCGATAAGCTCGCGGATCCCCTGTTCTCCCAGCTCCAGGATCTGATCCAGCTCCTCGCGGGAAAACGGGCTCTCTTCGCCGGTTCCCTGAACCTCAACGAATTTGCCGCTTCCGGTCATGACCAGGTTCATGTCCACCTTCGCCTTGGAATCCTCTTCATAGTTCAGATCCAGCAGCGCCTGTCCGCCGGCAATGCCCACGCTAATGGATGCCAGGTAGTCCGTGATCGGGAATACCGCTAATTTATGTTGTTCCGCAATTTTATTTACAGCTATGGCTAAAGCTACAAATGCTCCTGTAATGGAGGTGGTCCGCGTTCCGCCATCCGCCTGGATTACATCGCAGTCCAGCGTAATCGTCCGCTCGCCAAGAGCATGCAGATTCACAACAGACCTGAGCGCTCTGCCGATCAGCCGCTGAATTTCCATCGTCCGGCCACTGAGTTTACCGCGATTGGCTTCCCGTTGGTTGCGGGATTGTGTTGCGCGGGGCAGCATTGAATATTCAGCCGTCACCCAGCCCTTTCCTTGTCCTTTCAGAAACGGGGGAACTTTCTCGTCCACGGTTGCCGTAATCAGCACCTTGGTGTCTCCCATCTCGATGTACACGGAGCCTTCCGCATATTTATTCACATGGGTCGATAAATTCATCGGTCGGAGCTCATCGCTCTTACGTCCGTTAGATCTCATGTTTTCTGCCTCCTACTTCTTATCGCAATCCTGATTAGCATTCCCTATTCTACCAAAGTGCAGGCACAAAAGCACCTTTTGCGGGGGAAATTTCCCAAAGCTGGCGGAGAATCGGTCAGATCGAGATTTCGTTGATGAACTCCGGACGGCTGACGGGCTCGCTATAATTTCGGCTATCCGTTCCAACCACCTCCCTGAGATCGTTCATCCGGATTTTCACTTTGGCATCATCCGCATTCTCGGCTACGGTAAGCACGACGGCCTGCAGCAGCTCGGTCGGAACCTGCTCTCCCTGTTCAAACATGCTGTCCTGAAGCGATACGGTTACGGCTCCGTCCTCCCCTTTTTCAACCGCCGCAACGGTGGTGTCATCCGGGATGACCTCAACCAGTCCGTCGCCATACTGCGGTCCGCGAATCAGCTCGTTTAAGGCCGCCTTCACCGCGTCTTGTCCGGTTGGAACAAGTCTTGTGACCGGCACGTAGTACTGAATGCCTTCCGGCGTCACCGACGAGAAATAGACCGTGACCGGTGAAGAGTTCGTGTACAAGGCATCATCCGCTTTTTGAAGATTGATTCCCATCGAACGTGAAAGCGGACGGTCCAGCGGCGTGTGATTGACCGGCATTTCCGTCAGTTTGACGCCGTCCACCCATACCTGCATCTGCTCGATGCCTTCATGTCCTGTCAGCGTCCACGTCAACGCCTCCAGGATTCTCCGTTCATCTGCCGCTTTATATTCCGCAAATGATTTATTGAATTCGACGACCGCCAATTTGCTCTCCGGATCGACTGTCACGTTATGGACCTGCGTACCGGCAGGCAATACCGCCTGGAAGCCCTGTGGAACATAGCCCGCGTAACGGCCTCCGTTCACCAGCACTTCAAGGGATTCCTTCACCACGCTGGCGCCCTCCACCTTCGGAATGCCCAAGGTTACAGGTGCCAGCATCCCCCGTGCATCCGCAAGATATACCGTTGTCTGCATGCCGATGTCTCCTTGAGCCGCCGTGGATCCGGCCGTGTTCAGCATCTGCTTCTCCACTTGCGCAGGCGGCGGGTCAATCGCTTCCGATTGCTTCCCGGATAACATGCCGCAGCCGGACATCACGATCGGAACAGCAAGCAGCCCGGCGGCGGAAAGCCTGCGAAGAGTACGTGGATTACGTTTCATGTATTGTTCCTCCCTAACATTTTTTTGTACAGGTTGTACTCCTATGTATACGAGCCCTTTCCAAAAAAATAACTCTCAGTTTTGCCCTTTCTGGACAAAGGGGTGCGGAAAAAGTACAATCGTCGTAAGCATCTTCATCAACCACGAAAATGAGGTGAGTTCCATCATGGCAGAAAACGATTCAAACATTCCATACAGCCTGAACAGCAAGAAGGTAGCGGAAGCGACACGGAGCCTGCTGCATAAGCGTGGAATCAAGTTGGAGGAAATCGCGGAGCTGGTGATGATCCTTCAGAAAAAATACTACCCGAATTTGACGATGGAAGAGTGCATCGAGAACGTGGATGCCGTACTCAGCAAACGTGAAGTGCAAAACGCGGTGTTAACCGGCATTCAATTGGACATTTTAGCCGAGGAAGGCAACCTTATATCCCCGCTTCAAGAAATGCTCGCCAATGACGAAGGGTTATACGGCGTGGATGAAGTCCTGGCATTTTCCATCGTTAACGTGTACGGAAGCATCGGCTTCACCAATTACGGGTATATCGACAAACTCAAACCCGGCATTCTTGAGCAATTGAATGATAAATCAAGCGGCCGCGTACATACCTTTCTCGACGACATCGTCGGCGCGGTTGCCGCAGCCGCCAGCAGCCGGATCGCCCATCGCAAGCAAGCCGACCGGGAGATCGAGCTGTACGGTACGACCGAAGAGCTTCCAAAAGAATAAACCACTTCAAAAAGGGAGATTCGCTCAGCGTGCGAATCTCCCTTTTCCTGCCTTCCGGAAGAGTGCGGCTTATCCGCAACCGCAACCTACCATTTTCGAACCGACGGGCTGATTTCAAAGAATCATAGACGATAGCAGGTAGAAACGCAGCCGGGATTCGGACCCGAAAGCTGAGTTTCTTCCTTTATAAGAAGGCTGGTCACCGCATGTAAAATCGGGCTGCCCCTTCACATCAATCGGTAAAATCTATCTAGTCATTTTTACGAGTCTCGATCATATGTTATGTTGAAGAACAATCCAATAGAGCACCTATGGAAAGCCCCGCCATTTCTATGACGAGGTTCTTTTATATGCATCGATATCGTAGACTATCCCTTCAGGCCAACCTTCACAGGCGAAACATTCCAGATGTCGGATGCATAGCGGTGAATCGTATTATCGCTCGAGAAATGTCCCGAGTGCGCGATATTGACGATCGACTTCTCGGTCCAGGACCGGGCATTCAAATAAGCATCATCAATGGCCGACTGGGTTGCGACATAACTGGCAAAGTCCTCTAACACAAAAAACTCGTCATTATGGTCCAGCAGGGACTGCAGGATCTGCCCAAACTCCAGCTCGTGGCAGCAGAACGGGCCCGAGGAAATCAACTGATTCAGCACGCGGGCGATTCTCGGGTCCTGCTCATACCGCTCCCTGGATACATAAGCTCCCGTCCTGTAATACGCTAACACGTCCTCCAGCTCCAATCCGAAGAGGAACATATTCTCTCTGCCGAGCAGCTCGAACATCTCCACGTTAGCCCCATCCAGCGTTCCGATGGTCAACGCGCCGTTCATCATGAACTTCATGTTTCCCGTGCCGGAGGCTTCCTTGCCGGCCGTGGAAATCTGCTCGCTTACGTCGGCTGCCGGAATAATCTTCTCCGCGAGTGAGACCGAATAATTTTCAAGAAACAGCACCTGAAGTTTGTCATTGACCTGCGGATCCTTATTCACGACATCCGCAACGACGTTAATGAGTTTGATGATGCTTTTGGCCAAATAGTAACCCGGTGCTGCCTTGGCGCCAAAAATAACGGTACGGGGAACGCGATCCATGCCCGGCTGATCCTTAATCTCGTTATACACATGCATGACGCGTAAAATATTCAGCAATTGCCGCTTATAGCCGTGCAGCCGCTTCACGTGCACATCGAATATGGAATCGGGATTGACCGCGATCCCTTGTTTATTCGCGATATAATCGGCAAGCCGCTCTTTATTGCTCCGTTTGATCCGCTGAATGCCCTGCTGGAAGGCGGAGTCGTTCCTCAGTCCCTTGAGCTGAATTAACCGACGCGGATCCGTAATCCATGAATCGCCGATACCATCGCAGATCCATTGACTCAGGCCGGGGTTGCTGTGCATCAGCCAGCGCCGGTGGGTAATCCCGTTCGTTTTGTTGCTGAAACGCTCCGGATACAGCTCATAGAATGGTTTCATGACCTGCGTCTTCAGCAGCTCCGTGTGCAGCGCGGCCACGCCGTTCACGTGATAGCTGCCCACGATCGCCAAATTGGCCATGCGGATCTGGTCGCTTTCCAAGATGGCGAGCTGGGAGATGCGCTCATGATCGCCAGGATAACGGTCCAGCAGCATGCCGCAGAAGCGCTTGTTGATCTCTTCGATGATCATGTAAATGCGCGGCAGCAGCTCACGGACCATGCCGGCAGGCCATTTCTCCAACGCTTCGCTAAGCAGCGTATGGTTCGTATAGGATACGGTCCGGCTCGTGATGTCCCACGCCTCATCCCAGCCGAAGCCCTTGTCGTCGATCAGAATTCGCATCAGCTCCGGAATCACTAAGGTCGGGTGGGTATCATTGATATGAATGGCAACATGTTCGGGAAGCTCATGATAGGTTTTGCCCAGCTTGTCGAACGTTCTAAGAATGCTCTGAACGCCGGCCGAACAGAGGAAGTACTGCTGCTTGAGGCGAAGGAGCTTGCCTTCGTATGCCGAATCATCCGGGTACAAAAACTCCGATATCGATTCGACCGAACGGTTGTATTCCAAAAATTTATAATAGCTGTTATGATGATGGGCCGAACGGATTCTGGATATATCCGAGGCGGACTCGGCGCTCCACAGCCGCAGCGTGTTCACCTGCCCCTCGCAGTAACCGATGACCGGCACGTCATAAGGCACGGCCAGGACCCGTTCGTAGTCCGCCGTGCGAAACACGGTCCGCCCCTCCTGCACGTCCACCTCCACGCGGCCCCAGAAGCGAACTTCCACCGCCTTGTCTGCCCGACGTTCTTCCCAGACGTTCCCCCGCTGGAGCCAGTTGTCGGGCAGCTCCACTTGATGGCCGTCGATGATCTTCTGTTCGAACAGGCCGTACTTATACCGGATGCCGCAGCCATGGCCTGCATAGCTAAGCGATGCCAACGAATCGAGAAAACACGCCGCAAGGCGTCCGAGCCCCCCGTTGCCTAGGCCCGCGTCCGGCTCCTGCTCCTCGATCTCATTCAAATTCCATCCCAGTTCCATAAGGCCGCTGCGGACCATATCCAGCACGCCCAGGTTCAGCAGATTGTTGCCCATCAGCCGGCCGATCAAAAATTCCAGAGAGAAATAATACACCTGCTTCTGCCCGGTATCCCGGTATTTCCGGTTGGCATCGGCCCATTCCCGTCCGACATATTCCCGGATCATGCCGCCGATGATTTTGTAAACATCCTCAGCCGTTGCTTCCTCAAGTCCCTTCCCCAACCGACTCACCAATTGCTCCGTAAAGACCTGCTTGAATGTTTCCTTGTTGTTAAACAAAAGAAAGTTCCTCCTGACGGATCGTTTTATTTTAGGATCAGATCGAAATGTCCTTGGCAATGACAAAAGGTTTGCGAAAATCGCCTTGGAGCTTATGGTCGCGAGAGATGAACACATCTTTATCGAGTATGACGTTCTCGAGCCTTACGTTTTCGCCGATGACGCATTTTTGCATAATGATGGAGTTATGGATGCTTGCGCCCCGCTTCACCTGTACCCCGCGGAACAGAATGCTGTTCTTCACTTCCCCGTCGATCTGGCAGCCGTTGGCGACCAGCGCATTGCTTACATCGGCCGAATTCAGGTATTTGGCGGGAACCTCGTACTTGATCTTGGTGTGGACCGCCTGCTTGCGGAACAAGCTGTTATACGCCTTCGGATTCAGGAGGTTCATGCTCGTGCGGTAATAACTTTCCAGGGAGTTGATCACCGCGTGATATCCGAGGTATTCATATCCCGCAATGTTCAGCTTGTGCCGGTTTTGCATGATCGCGTCCCGAAAAAAGTTGTTGCCGCCATGGGCGATGCAATGATCGGCCATCTCGAGAAAGCGCGATTTCTCCATCACGAACATTTCCATATATACCGCATCATGCTTGTGTTCATAATGAATGTCCGTGACCATGCCGTCCTCGTCAACTTCCAGGCGGACGCAGGAACGATGCTCCTCCCTCGGTGCATTCACCCTGGTATACACGAGCGTTACGTCGGCGCCTTGCTCCAGATGGTACTCGTACACCTCGTTCAAATCCACCGTGCTGATATGCTGGCTGCCGGAATGCACGATAAACTTCGCCGCCCCCCGCTCAAAAAAATCGAGATTGTTATAAATATGCCGCAGCTCGCCGGCGGACACATCCGTTTCATCGTTCCAATCCGGCGGAAGTATGAACAGGCCGCCCCGTTTGCGATGCATATCCCACGGCCGCCCTTCGCCCAGATGGTCCATCAAGGAGCGGTATTTCCTGCGAACGAACAGGGCGATATCCTCAATGCCCGCGTGCATCATATTGGACATCACAAAGTCGATCAGACGGTACCTTCCCGCGAAAGGGACGGCGGCCCCGCACCGGTAATACGTCAATTCACTCAGCACATCCCGTTCATGCTCCAAATTTATAATACCCATGAGTTCTCTCATCTGCGCACCCGTCCTAACCTTGATTATTGTGGGACGAAGACGATTGAAGCAGCTTCAGGACGTCTTCATCATGACTGCTTACAAGCACGATCTGGGATGGATCTTCCGGCGGCGGACCGATCCGGGCATGATCTTGAATGACCATGTCCTCGGTCACGATCGCCCGGTGTATGCGAACATGGCTGCCGATGCGTACCTTGGGCATGATGACAGAATCGGTAATGACGCTGCCTTCCCCCACCTCCACGCCATAAAAGAGGACCGAATGCTCGACCTCGCCGCACACGGTGCAGCCTTCGTTGATCATGCTGTTCCGGACGACGCCGTTCGGAGAAATATACTCTGCCGGCTGATTCGGATTCCGGGTGTAAATGCGCCACAGCGGATCGTTCAGATCCAGCTTGGGCTGCTCGCTCAGCAGATCCATATTGGCTTCCCACAAGCTCTCGATGGTACCGACGTCCTTCCAGTACCCTTCGAACGGATAAGCATACAGCGTTTTGCCGTCCGCGAGCATCCTCGGCAGAATGTCGTTGCCGAAATCATGGCTCGTATCCGGAAGGTCCGCATTCTGCAGTAAATAAGAACGCAGCAGCTTCCAGCGAAACAGATAAACGCCCATGGAAGCCGTTGTGCTCTTCGGATGCGCCGGCTTCTCCTCGAACTCGAAAATCCGGTAGTCCTCATCCGTGTTCACCATGCCGAACCGTTTCGCTTCGTCCAGGCTTACTTCGATGACGGAGATGGTGCAATCGGCATCTTTCTCCTTGTGGTAAGCCAGCATGAGGTCGTAATCCATCTTATAGATGTGATCACCCGACAAAATCAAAACGTGCTCGGGATCGTACTGGTCGATAAACTTGAGATTCCGGAAGATCGCATCCGCCGTCCCGCGGTACCAGGTCGTCCCGTCCTCGCGTTCATGCGGCGGGAGCACGAAAACGCCCCCATTCAGCCGATCCATATCCCAATCGCTTCCTACGCCAATGTAGGAATGCAGAACCAGAGGCTCATACTGGGTGAGTACCCCGACCGTGTCGATTCCCGAATGGGAGCAGTTACTCAGCGGAAAATCAATGATCCGGTATGTACCCCCAAAATAAACGGCCGGTTTGGCCAGCGTCTTGGTCAGGCCCTTCAGCCGTTTGCCTTGACCTCCTGCGAGCAGCATCGCGACTACTTCTTTTTTCTTCATGACAGATTCTCCTTTGAGGGGCTTAATGAGATACGAATCCTATAACATGAAAATTGCAGAGTGAACCAAGGGAACGCTTCGATACGAAAAATGGCGGGTGGATCATGGTGATCAGTGTTAAAGAAAAAAGCGCTTGAGGGAATGCCTTGCCAAACAGCAAAGGTACATCAACTATATGCGGGGTAGAGAGAAACTCTGACTCGAATGAGGGAAGGCCGCCCCCATCTTAGGTATCGCCTGCCTTCTCTTCTCTAAAAAAGGCCATGGAGACACTTGCCAAGCATCCTGATCGCGGCCGTTACGCCAGCAGCCTAAGGGTCACTTCAAAATATCGGATGCTCCATTATGTAGCCTTCTGAATCTATTAAACAAAAAACCGCCCTTTCTACGCATGATGGAAGCCAACGTACAAGCAGACGGTTTTATTCATGTCTTGATTATATCAGGAATGCGGCGGTTTCCGTACAGAAAAATAGCACATTCCGTCCCCGGTTTCGATCATCGCGGCTTCTCCGCGCCGGGCCAGCTCGGCGAGATGGGCCAGCGCTTCGCACATGGCGAAGCGCAGCTGGTGGATGCCGAGCTTATCGCCGAAGAGGGCGGTGCAGACCTCGTAGGCGGTGAGCCGTCCGGCAGCGCTCAGCATGCCGGCGATGGTGGTCAGGCGCTCCTCGTGATGGAGGAGGAGCGCGTCGATCCGTTCACGGAAATGCGTGAACGGGTGGCGGTGTCCGGGATACGCCGTCCGGACATGCAGCTCCCGCAGGCGGCGCAGCCCTGCAAGGAAAAGTGCCAGCGGCTCGGCGTCGCTTCCGGGCACCAGGCTCACGTTAGGCGAGATTTGCGGCAGCACGGCATCGCCGCATAACAGGACGCCGCTGTCCGCATGGAAGAACGACAGATGCCCCGGCGCATGGCCGGCCGTTTGCACCGGCATCCAGATCCGGTTCCCCATCCGGAACGGCAGGTCCTCCCCGATGAACGAGATCTCCGGCTGCGGCGCGACTTGGGGAAAGAAGCTGTTCAGATGCTCCGGCAGCAGGGCAAGCTTGGTTTCCGGCATGCCATGCTGCCGAAAGAACTCGGGGAGCGCACGATCCATCGAGGAATCCGCTCCCCACATCAGCATCGCTTCCCGATGCGCCCGCTCTGACATCCACACCTTCGCTCCAGAACGTTCCTGAAACCACCCGGCAAGCCCGTAGTGGTCCGGGTGATGATGGGTCAGCACGACGGAGACGATGTCGCTGAAATCCATCTCCAGCTGCTCCATCGCCGCCAGCCATTCCCGCTCCGAGGAAGCCGTGCGCGGCCCCGGATCAATGACGGTCACCCCGTCATCTCCCCGCAGCACATAGCTGTTCACCCATCGTAACGGGTTGGACAGTGCAATTTTCACCTGACTGAGCTGATGCTCTTCTATATAATGAATATCCGGGCTGGAGCCCTTTTCTTCCTGATTCATCGTAGATGTAACCTCCGTCCGCAGTATGACTTATTATCCGACTCCTTCATCATAAGCTTGTAATCGGGATATGTATAGAAGGCTGCGGTGGTTTGTTTGCTCGCCTTGCCGAAGTGTCGATTTCACGGAAAGATAAGGTGTCAGAGTAGCAGCAATGTTAGTACAAGGATTCAATGATTGATGTGAGCGGGTTACTATGTCTCATTAAAGGACGCTGCGCGTACGTATCGTTCCTCCAATCGCTGTTGCCCTCGGATTTTTCTTACTGTATTTAATGATTGTAAAAATCCGATGGCAAAGGCGGACCGCTGCCGCTTTTCCGGAATCGATTCGTTCGCTCCGCTGCTTCATGCTACTTCATCATAAAGCGTTAAACATCTGGTCGGCTCCTTATGGCTTATTAGCAAACGAACCATCTTCATAAACGAAAAAGCATCCCCTAAAGTCATACAACCTTGGGGATGCCTTCTCCTTTTAAGGAAATCTAGGTTCACTTGAGCTAGGAGCTGCGTACGCTCCATTATCCATCCTGTAAGTCGTTATTAGAGACTTGAAAGTTGTGCACTTTCTGTTTTCGATTCACGAAATCCATCTCCGGGAATTGCACGTTCTGCAACTTCATGATCTTCCAAGTTCATTCCTTCTCATCATCCTCCAACTTCATGAATAATTGGCCTCATACTTAGAGGCTCCACAGCATTCACTTCAGCTGACGGGCTGCCTCCTCGCGGGAACGCTGGATTGCTTCCTCGGCAAGCATGCTAAACTTGATTCCATCCTCGCCCATCCATTCAACCTCCCCCGAAGCCGCACCGCGCCCGACGATGATGCGCAGCGGAGCGCCCGCAAGGTCGGCATCCTTAAACTTGACCCCGGCCCGTTCGTCCCGGTCGTCCAAAAGAGGCTCAAGACCAGCACCGCTCAGCTCGCGGTAGATGTGCTCGGCCAGTTGCATCTGGGTCTCATCCTTCACCGCAACCGGAATGATGTGGACCCTGAACGGAGCGACGGACATCGGCCAGACCAAACGTCCATCCGAAATTCGCTGTTCGGCAATGGCCGCCATGACGCGGGAAACGCCGATACCGTAGCATCCCATGATCAGAGGTTTTTCCCGGCCGTCGGCATCCAGGTACTTGCCGTTCATGGCGTCACTATATTTGGTTCCCAGCTTAAAAACATGCCCGAGCTCAATCCCGCGATGAAACTGCAGCGGTGCTCCACAGCGCGGGCAAGGCTCTCCTTCCGTCACATTCCGGAAATCGCCGACGTAATCCAGCGAGAAATCAAGTCCCGGGCGGACCCCCTTCAGATGGGTGTCCTCCAGGTTCGCACCGGTAATGCCCTCCGGCATGGCGGCCACTTCATGATCGACCATAATCTTTAGTTGTAAGCCAACCGGTCCCGCAAACCCGACAGGTGCCCCTGTCGCCTGTTTGACCTCTTCGGCACTCGCCATTTCCGCAGCTTCTGCTCCCAAGTAGGACTTCACCTTGGTCTCGTTTGCTTCCCTGTCCCCACGGACAAGCACTGCAACCAGTTCACCGTCCACGCGGTAAATCAGCGTCTTCATCAATTGCTCCGCACCGACCTGGAGGAAATCCGTCAGTTCCTGAATGCTCTTCACTCCAGGAGTGAATATGCGCTCCATAGCTGAGCTGCCGCCGGTTTTTACGGAATCCCGCATGGCATCAGGCTCTCCCGGAGCCGCAGACTCCGCACGTTCCAAATTCGCCGCATAACGGCAATCGCTGCAGGATACAACGGTATCCTCCCCTATGTCGGCCAGTGCCATGAATTCATGGGTCTCCCCTTGTCCGCCAATCGCGCCGGCATCGGCTTCCACCGCCCGGAACATCAGACCGCAGCGGCTAAAGATTCGCTCATACGTGTCATACATGTTCCGGTAGGACGCGTCCAGTCCCTCCCAGTCCCGATCGAAGGAATACGCGTCCTTCATCAGGAATTCCCGGCCCCGGAGCAGACCAAAACGAGGGCGTCGCTCATCCCGGTATTTGCTCTGAATCTGGTACAGGTTGACCGGCAGCTTCCGGTACGAGGAAATCTCCTGGCGTACGATGGACGTAATCACTTCTTCATGGGTTGGTCCAAGCACGAATTCACGGTCATGGCGGTCATAGAGCCTGATCAGCTCCGCGCCGTATACGTCGTATCTGCCCGATTCCTTCCACAGCTCGGCGGGCTGGACAGCGGGCATGAGAAGCTCCTGCCCGCCTGCTGCGTCCATTTCCTGCCGGATGATCGCTTCGATCTTCCGCAAGACCCGCCAGCCCAGCGGCAGGTACGAATAGATCCCTGCCGCCGTTTGACGGATATATCCGCCGCGGAGCATCCATTGATGGCTCAGTGCTTCCGCCTCGGACGGCACATCGCGCATCGTGGTCATCAATAATTGGCTTTGCCGCATCTTCCTCATACTCCTTCTTCTACTATCCATGAATAAGCACCAGCCGCACGCAAAAAAAGCACATTCGCCTCCTAGGGACGAATGTGCTCGTGGTACCACCCTGATTCCATCTTGCAGACCGTCTGGACGCTTCTAGCAAGATGCTTCATGCGGCGGTAACGGGCCAAACCGGCGCCGCTTGGTTACGGCGGGCAACTACAAGGTAGGAAGAATGCAGCCTGGCGGGGAGAAGCCTTTCAGCCGTGGGCTTCCTCTCTGTCTCGCCGAATCTTGCATTCTCATGTCCTTGATGATGGTTATTCACAGAATTTCATTTTCCAATACATTACAGCCGTGCGGCCGGAATGTCAAGCCTCAATAGGACGGGATGTTCTAATGAGAGATATGGTCCAACACCTGCTGCAAAATCCCGATAACATGCTCATCTTCATACGTGTAATAATATATATTTCCGTCCCTTCGGTATTTGACCAGTCTCAAACTTCGCAGATAGCCAAGCTGATGGGATACCGCCGACTGACTCATGCCAAGCACCTCGGCAATATGACCGACAGGGCATTCTTCCTGTGAGAGCAAATGAAGAATCCGGATCCGCGTCGGATCCGAAATGGCCTTCAGGAGTCGTGACGCTTCCATGGCCTGGTCTTCGTGCAGCAGCTCATGGTGTTCTTTTTCCATAAACTTATCCCCTCTTCTCCATAATGGCTTGAACGATTTCGCGGGCATCCCGTGAAACTCCTGCCAGCAGCGCGGAGCCCCGATGCGTCTGCCAAGGCAAGCCTACATAATACAGCCCCTTCACCGGACTGATGCCGCGTGTATGAATAAGTGCCTTCTTGCGATCCAACGCTTGCTCTATATAAAGCCAATCATAGCCGGCAGCAAAGCCGGTAGCCCAGACGATGTTCCGGACCTTGAGCGCCGTCCCATCCTCGAATCGCATGCCGGAAGCGCCGGCACCAACGGCTCTCGTTTTCAACACCACTTTACCGCACTTGACCGCTTGTTTCAATTCATATCCGAAAATCGGGTCCCCCATGCCCCTCAGCTTGCGTCCCACCCAGGAGGAACTGCTGGCTGAGAGAACGCCGAGCCTGTCCAGCCACCAGAACATCCCCTTCCCCCAAAGAGCCATTGGCAAATACCGCGGCGGCTGCCCAAGCGCCAAATACGTCTCCCGGTCCCCGGACAATTCCACCGCGATCTGCGCCCCGCTGTTTCCGCCGCCAACGACAAGCACATCGCCCTCTTGAAGCTGGGAAGGCCTCTTGTACTCGGACGAGTGCAGCTGGAGAACATCCCCCGGAACAGAGGCTGCAAACGCAGGGATTCTAGGCTGCTGAAACGGTCCGGTTGCGATAATAAGCGCCTTGGTATGGAAGCTTTTGCGATCGGTATCGACGATAAACATTCCACCTTCCTTGCGGACCGATGTTACATTCGTCGCGAACTGAATGGGCAGCCTGAACCGTGCCGCATAGGATTTCAAATAGGAAGCCACTTCATCTTTATCCGGGAACCCGTGCGGATCCCCCTCTATATCCATCCCATATAGCGCGCTATGCGTTCTGGGCGTGAACAATTTCAGGGAATCATACCGCGTCTTCCAAACCTCCCCCGCCTCCGATCCCCGATCCAGCATCAGAAACTTCATCCCCGCCTGCTGCAGCCAATAGCCGGATGCCAATCCCGCCTGTCCCGCTCCGATTACGATAACATCCCAAACCATATAGGAATCCCCCTTATTTATATGAATAGTTGCTCATATATAAATATTACACGCATCTTGCTTCCCTTTCAAGCATAAAATGGAAGTTCCAAGGGAAGCTGCATGGGGACCATCCGCATGAAACCGGAATAAATATCGGATGAATCCAGTTGACAATACACGCATTCGGTCATACTATAGGCATAAAGTTGCTTCAAGGAAACAATATATGCTCGGCCCAATTTATTAGGGAGAGGTTAAACTTTATGGATGAGACAAAACATCGGCAGCATCTGCATCAGGCAGCTCTCGGAGAGCGATTTTTGATTGAACAGGTGGATATCCGCGGCGAACATAAACGGCGGCTTCTGGACCTCGGTTTCGTTCCGGGTTCCGTCATCGAAGTGCTGAAGGCCAGCCCGCTCGGAGATCCTACCTCTTATAGAGTAGCAGGCACCGTCATTGCGTTAAGAAAAGAAGAGAGCCAGTTAATATGGGGTAAGGTGATATCATCATGAGAACGTATACCGTCGCGCTGGCGGGCAACCCGAACACGGGAAAAAGCACGCTTTTCAATGCGCTCACCGGCTTGAAGCAGCATACCGGCAACTGGTCCGGCAAAACGGTCAGTCTCGCGAGCGGCCATTACGAATACAAAGACGCCCGCTTCCAGTTCATCGATCTGCCCGGGACGTACTCCTTGTTCTCCAACTCGGCCGATGAAGAAGTGGCGCGCGATTATATTATTTTCGAGAAACCGGACGTTACCCTCCTGGTCCTGGATGCAACCGCGCTGGAGCGCAGCCTTAACCTGGCCCTTCAAGTGCTGGAAATGACCGACCGCGTCATCGTTTGCCTGAATCTGATGGACGAAGCGAAGAAAAAAGGAATCCAGGTTAACGCGCGCAAGCTGGCGGATCAGCTCGGCGTTCCCGTCATTCCCATATCGGCCAGAAACAACGAGGGGCTGGACGTATTGTCCGAACAGCTGCTGCTGATGTCCTCGGGACAGACTCCGACTAAGCCCTACCGGATGAAATACAACGAACAGCTGGAGGCGCAAATTTCGGGATTAGAGTCCCAATTACGAGACGTTGTCGGAGACGAATATCCGGCCAGATGGCTGGCCATCCGCTTTCTCGACGGAGACCGCAAGCTGATTGCGACGTTGAAAGAGAGATTAAAGGCCGCGGATAAAGGGGGGATTTCACTTGGAACAGCTAAAGCGCTTGGAAGCTCTAACAGCGGCCATTCCTTCTGATCAGGTTGAGGATGTCCGGGAAGACATCGTGGGCGAGTTATTCAAAAAATCCCGGGAGCTGTGCAGCGACGCCGTCACCGTAACCAACCGGGAGCTGCTGTACCGTTCCGAGCGGCTGGACCGCATCTTCACCTCCAAGCTGTGGGGATTCCCGATCATGCTGGCCATGCTCGGCGTTATTTTTTACTTGACGATCGCCGGGGCAAACGTGCCCTCTTCCATGCTGGCCAGTTTCTTTGGCTGGGTTGAAGGATACCTGACCCTGGCTTTTCAGGCCATCCATGCTCCCGACTGGCTCCATGGCGTGCTGATACTCGGGTTGTTCCGGGGGACCGCTTGGGTTGTCAGCGTGATGCTGCCACCCATGGCCATCTTCTTCCCGGCCTTCGCGCTTCTCGAGAACTACGGCTATTTGCCGCGGGTAGCCTTTAACCTGGACCGACTGTTCAAAAAAACGGGAGCGCACGGCAAGCAGTCCCTCACCATGGCGATGGGATTCGGCTGTAATGCGGCCGCCATTATGTCGACACGGATTATCGAATCGCCGCGGGAGCGGATGCTCGCCATTCTGACCAACAACTTCGTGCCCTGCAACGGTCGTTGGCCGACTTTGATCCTGCTGGCTTCCTTGTTCATGGCGGCCGGCTTTTCGGGAGGAGCCCAGACGCTCGTGACCGCCTCCGTTGTCATGGGCATGGTGTTGATCGGCGTCGTTGTCACGCTTACGGTGTCATGGGGATTATCGAAGACGGCATTGAAAGGCGTTCCTTCCCACTACACGCTGGAGCTGCCGCCATACCGCAAACCGAAAATCCTGAATACCATACTCCGGTCTACGCTCGACAAAACGATTTATGTCCTGCGCAGAGCCATCATCGTCGCAGCGCCCGCAGGCGTGCTGACCTGGATTTTGGCCAATATCTACGTCGGGGATTCCAGCATCCTGATTCACTTTGTAAGCTTCCTTGACCCGTTTGCACGCGCGCTCGGACTTGACGGCTTCATTCTGATGGCCTTTATCATCGGGCTTCCCGCGAATGAGATCGTGCTGCCGATCCTGCTGATGGGATATTTGGCAACAGGCTCCCTGACGGAGGTGGAGGATATGTTTGCCCTCAAGCAAATCTTCCTGGACCAAGGCTGGACCTGGCTGACCGCGCTGAACATGATGCTGTTCTCGCTGCTCCATTACCCCTGCGGAACCACGCTCGTCAACATCTGGAAGGAAACGAAAAGCGCGAAGTGGACGTTCCTGTCCTTTGCCATTCCGACGGCCATCGCCATCGGCGTGACCTTCCTGGTCGCCAAGGCGGCGCGGGCATTGGGATGGGTTTAAACGACAGGCTTCGGCAGGCAAAAGTTAGTTTCATCATGTACGGGGCATCCGCAAGGTTAATCCAACCTTGGGATGCTTTTTTTATGGCAAGCGGCCCTGCAAGCCAAACATTATGCAATAGAAAACGAGCCGCTCCAAGAAATCCCTTGAAACGGCTTGTTTTTTTTATCCGAATATTAATGAGTTCGAAGAAACTTAACCTTTAACAGAACCCGCCGCAATGCCCTCCACGATACGATCGCTGAGGAAAAGGAACATCAGCAGGATCGGCAAAATGCTGATCATCAGGGTTGCGCCGATAGCGCCCCAATCGGTCGTGTACTGACCGATAAAGTTCTGGACGCCGACGGTCAGCGTCTTGAACATATCCGAGCTGATGAACGTGTTCACGAAGATAAATTCGTTCCAGTTATAAATCATGTTAATGATGGCAGTCGTCGCCAGCACCGAGCCCGTCATCGGAAGCACGATCCGGAAGAAGACCCGGTGAACCGAACAGCCGTCCATGACCGCCGCCTCTTCCACTTCCTTCGGCAGCGTGTAATAGAATCCGAGCAGAATCATGATCGTGATCGGCATATTGAAAGCCACGTACGACAATATCAAAGAAACCGGATGATCGGTCAAACCGGCCTTGTTAAAAATGCTGAACAGCGGAATCAAGGTGGAGTGAACCGGAATCATCATGGCCACCATAAACAACCCGAGCACGAATGAGCTGCCCTTCCATTTCATTCTCGTAATCGCGAAGGTGACGAGACTTCCCAGAATGACCGTAAGCGCAGTCGCGACAACGGTGATCCACACGCTGTTCAGAAAATAAACGCTGATGTTGCCGGCGCTCCATACCTTCTCGTAATTCTCCCAGCGCGGATTCATCGGAAGGGACAGAGGCGGAAGATCGAATACTTCCTGATTGTTTTTCAAAGAGAACAGCAGCAGCCATACGAGCGGGAACAGCTGGAATACGGCTACGCCGATCAGCACGATGTACAACAGCGCGTATCCAATCCTGCCTCCAGCTCCGTTTCCGGAACGGGCGCGCCCTTCTTGGAGCTGTCCAGTGGCTCCGGATATCATGAAGCATCCCTCCTTATGAATATTGGATCGTTTCTTTCGATGCCGTTAATTTCCGAATGACCCACGTTACGATCAGACAGATCACAAGCAGGAAGAACCCGATCGCGCTGCCGTAACCGAAATCATAAGCGCGGAAAGCCGTATGATACATGTAGGACGCCATGACTTCACTCGCGCCGTTAGGCCCCCCGTCCGTCATGACGAAGATGAGGTCGAAGTATTTCAAGGAACCTACCACCGCCAGCACGATCGTCACCTTGATCACTTCCATGATGAGCGGAAGCTTGATTCGGAACGCTATTTGGAAGGAGGTTGCCCCATCGATTTTAGCTGCTTCAACCAGCGAGGCCGGGATATTCTTCAAGGCTGCATAATAGATCAAGATATAAAAACCGGCATACTGCCACAAAATCGGAATAAACAATGCAAATAATACAAGCGACGGTTCGGCAAGCCATGCGGGCGGGTTCGTGATCCCGATGGACTCCAGGAAGCTGTTCACGATCCCGTTCGTCGGGTGATAGATGCGCAGCCAAAGCTGCGCGATGGCAACGGAGGACAGCAGCATCGGAATGAGATAGATTTTGCGGAACAGGTTGGCGCCTTTGATCTTGGAGGCCAGCACCATCGCCACGGCCAGGTAAATCATCAGGCTTGCAGCCGAGAATACGGCTAACAGCAGGGAGTGCCATGCACTGTCCCAGAACTTGCCGTCCGAGAGCAGGGCCTGGTAATTATCCAGCCCGATAAAGGTCATCGCACCGATTCCGTTCCATTCGTTCAGTCCGTAATAGGCGGTTAGCATGATCGGAATATACACGACAGCCATGATCACAAGCAGTGCAGGCAGAACATACAGCGCGATGATTTTTTTGTTGGACATCACTTTATCCAAAGTGTCCGACTCCTTTCTTCCTATGGTCTTGAGGAAAGATTTATCCGGCATCGCTGCCGGATAAATCGCATCCTGTTTCATCGTTGTCCCGAGTCTTAGTTCCCTTTGGAAATCGCTGCGTCATGCTCTTCGGAGAATTTCTCAGGTGTGACGGCTTTGCCGAAGAGCGCCTGGATCATGTTCAGATGCGTTTCGGCGGCATTCGCCTGCATTTGCACATCCGCGAACAAGGTAATGCTGCTAGCTTTGTTCATTTCATCGAACAGATCGATGTACAACTGTGGAAGCTCAAGCGCCGAGGTATCCACCTTGGTTGCCGGGATGACGCCGGCACCCGTTACCGACTGCTCGCCCCACTTGGTCACGAAATACTCCACGAATTTCTTGGACTCTTCCTTCACCTTCGAGTTTTCGCCGATGAACAAGCCGACGCCCGGTCCGCCTACCCAGCTGTTAATATCGCCCTTGCCGCCTTCGACGGTCGGGAATTTGAAGAATCCGACGCTGTCGCGGAATTCTTGCGGAATCTCTTCATTCGTCGTGAAGTTCGGCAGCTCCCAGGTACCCATCATGTACATGGCCGCTTTGCCGTTCAGGAATTCCGACTTCGCTTCCTCGTTGGACAAGCCGTTGAAGCCTTTGACAAACGCGTTGCCATCGACCAGCGATTGAACTTCGGCGGCTGCCTTGACGAGCGATTCGTCCTTAAACGAGCCAGAGCCGCTGATTGCACCGGCCAGCGTTTCTTGTCCGCCGATCCGGTCTGCCAGGTACATGTACCAGAGCGAACCGGTCCAGCGATCCTTGTTGCCGAGCGCGATCGGAGCAATTCCGTTATCGGACAGCGTTTTCACGACCGTCTTGAATTCTTCGTAGGTTTGCGGAATCTCCAGGTTGTGTTGTTCGAATATCGCCTTGTTGTAGTAAACCGGAGCGATATTGAACTCGAGTGGAAGCGCATACGTTTTGCCGTCAATCGCATAAGCCTCGGTCGTGCCCGCCACGAACTTGTCGCCCAGCTGACCGTCCAGCAAATCGTCGACCGGTGCAAACAGGTTGCCTTCCACGTACGGCTTCAGGAATCCGGCTGCCCAGGTCACGCCTACGTCCGGAAGCTCGTTCGATGCGGAAAGCACCTTCAGTTTGTTTTTGTATTGCTCATTATCCAGAACTTCCTGTTTGATCGTCACGTTCGGATTCTCTTTTTGATATTCTTCGATGATCTGATTCACGATTTTGTTCTGTCCCGCGGAGACGCCCGCCGGCCACAAGTGCATGAAGTTTACCGTAACTTTATCGCCTTCGCTAGCGCCGCTGCCCGATTCTCCCGTGCTGCTGCTGTTCGATCCGCAGCCGGCTGCAACCAAAGCGAGACACAATGTCAAAAGCAGAACCGTCCATTTTTTATTGAACACGTTTACAACCCCTTTTCTAGTATGCTATTCGCGTTATGAAACCGCTTTAATCAAATTTTATCAGTGAGGGGAAGATTGTATAAGGTCATAATGATTGGGACTAATTCCACTTTTATTGGATTTCCTCTCCGTTATCGGATACGCTTTGGCGATATTGGCTCGGGCTTACTTCCTCAAGGTCCCGGAACACTTTCACGAAATATTTCGCCGTCTGGTATCCGACCTTCTCCGCAATTTCCGAGATCGGCAGCGGCGTCCCCGCCAGCAGTTCCTTGGCCCGCTGCACCCTGCGGCGCGTCAGATACTCGCTGAACGTGAGCCCGGTCTGCTCTTTGAACAGCACGCTGAAATAACTGGAATTCAGATGAAGCACCTCCGCCACTTCCTTCAGCGATACCGGTTCCTGAAGATGCTGATCCACGTACTTCAGAGCT
This sequence comes from Paenibacillus sp. CR_12, assembly GCF_041953985.1. NCBI lineage: Bacteria > Bacillati > Bacillota > Bacilli > Caryophanales > Paenibacillaceae > Paenibacillus > Paenibacillus sp. CR_12. The sequence goes on from NZ_JAVFHO010000003.1 coordinate 90,770, forward strand.
TCCTGCACCTGGACGCTGTATCCCTTATCCTGCTGCGCCGCCTCCAGCAGCTTGGGGTCGACCAGTTTCTCCATCCGCTCAATCCGATCGATCTTTTCCCGCCGTTCCAGCGCCGATTCAACCGCGGTTACCAGCTTCCGCTTATCCAGCGGCTTCAGCAGATAATCCACGACCCCGTATTGCAGCGCTTTGCGGGCATAGTCGAACTCCGAGTAGCCGGATATGACGATAATGACTGGCGGATGCTCCAGTTCATGCAATCGCTCAATCAGCTCCAGCCCCCCGATTTCCGGCATGCGGATATCCGTTACCACCAGATGCGCCACCTGCTCCTGCAGCCACTCCAGCGCGTCTACGCCGCTTGCAGCCGTCACGATTTTGCATCGGCCGGACGACCACGCCTCCAGGGTCTTTCTTACCCCTTCCCTCGTTCTTGGTTCATCATCCACGATCAGTATCGTTTTCATGCTTTTCCCCCTCCCCGTCGATAGCCGGGAAATCGTTCGGTATTTGAAATGAAATGGTCGTCCCCTGACCGACCACGCTGTGAATGCGCAGGCCGGCCTGCTCGGAAGCGTAATACAGCCGGATTCTCTGCTCGACATTGGCTAGGCCGACGCCGCTTTTTTTAGCGGATTCCGCATACCCTTTTTCCATGGAGGAATATAACGAGGCTACGGTCTCCTCGTCCATCCCGGGCCCGTCATCGGCAATCGAAACAACCGTGTAGCCCGGTTGATCGGAGGCTTGCGCGCGCACAATGACGGTGCCTGGCCCCAGTCGCTGCTCAACGCCGTGCAGGATCGCATTTTCCACGATCGGCTGGATCAGCAGCTTCGGAATCGGCACGTTCTTGCTGGCTTCGTCCGCCTCGATTCTCCAGGATAACCGGTCGAGCATCCGCATTTTCATAATCATCAAATAACGTTCGGCATGATCCAGCTCGTCCCGCACCGATACCCATTCATCCTCGTCTTTGCGGTTGATGACGTAGCGGAATAATCCCGACATGGCGACCACGATCTGGGCCAGCTCTTCTTCGCCTTGATCGTCGAGCGCCCAGTAAAACGCTTCCAAGGTGTTAAAAAGAAAGTGCGGATTGATCTGAGCCTGCAGCGCTTTAAGCTCCGTCCGGCTCTGTATGATCTCCTTCTGGTACACGACCTCGATTAATTCGTTCAGGGAATCCACCATCTGGTTATACGAATTGTTAAGCTCATTGATCTCCATCGTCTTCGAGGTGACGGCAATGGGCTTCAGCGTTCCCAGCCTCACGCCGCGCATGGCTTTGATCAAATTCAGAATCGGCCGGATGATCATCGTCGTCAGAATAAAGCTCAAGATCAGAAACAGCAGCGCACCGACGGCTCCGGATACGATAATCGCGGTCCGCAGCACCGATATCCCTTCGGTCGTATAGTCTACTGGCGTCAGGATGACCAAATTCCAGCCCGTTGCCGCAGACTGCCTCTGTACGGCGATATAGTCCTCGTCGCCGACCGTAACGGTCTCTCCTTCGCGGTGCAGAACCGCCTTCGAATCCACCGCCGTCGCAAAATCCGACGAGATTTCATGGCCCGCCTGATCAAACAGCCCCATCGTTTCACGCGAATCGCCGCCCATGCCGCCGGCAGAATCCGTCAGCGCAAAATAGTCCTTCTCCAGCTTCACGAGGAGGTACCCGCCATGCACAAAAGAATGGTCGATCAGCCGGATTCGGCGTACCGCTACCACCACGTCCGGATCCCGGGGATCTTGGCCGAACCATACCAGCTTCCCCATGCCCTTGTCAGCCGCTATAATCCAATCGACCCCGACCCGGCTGGTCAAACTGCCTTCGTCGAGCGGGAACAGCCGCCGATAATCCGTTGTATACAATTCAAGCGACCGGATGCCCGTAGCGTATGCCTCATACTTGCGCACTTCCTGCTGCAGGGACTGCCGTTCTCCGAACGTAATCGGATGACCTGCGGTCTCCTGCGCGAGATAACGCTGAACCGTTGCGTTCGTGGACACTTGGGCCGTCAGCGTATCCACCTGCTTAAGCAGCGCATCCAACTTGCCCGTGGCCTGCACGGCCGTCTGCTGGATATGCTTTTCGGCGCTGTTGCGCAGAAGGGCGGAAACCTGGTCATATACAAAAACCCCGACTAATGCCAACACGATGATCATCACCAGCATAAACCCGAGGAAGATTTGATTCCGCAGCGTATTCAGCCTGCCAAACCTGTTCACGTTCTTACCCTCCCTTTCGCTTGGAACTGTAATTCACTATACACAATCTTGAAGAAGTTAGGGAGTCCTCGCTCATCTGCAGGGGCGGAAGCCATATGTACTTTATTACTATAAAAAGAGGAAGTGCGGGCAGGTTATTTTTCCCTCGCACTTCCTCTTATATACCGCTGAAACTTCCGCTATACGGGATACAATTCCTGATGACGACCCAGCTCCTTTTTGCAATCGGTGCACAGCCCTCTTACGGCACCGGAATCATCCGCATAAAAGGTCAACGGGCGCTTGCGGCGGCACTTGCTGCATGCTTGTCCACGCTGCCCGCTGCTCGTTCGCGTTTTGGATTTCAGCTGGATGACATTGCCCTTTCTTCCGCTCCTTCGCTTGCGTCCAAACCCAATCAATACCAAGAGGACCAAAACGGCCCCGGCCGTAATCCCGATCATCCACCCCATGTTTATTCCACCTCCGACATGTGCAGGCTATTTGTACAAAACAGCTACAAAACGAAATGCAGGTTTGCATTCCAAGCTCGACCCAAACGATCGTACTGCCTCCAATACCAACTGCGAACATTTTACCATATCTTCATTGTTAATAGAGGTTCCTGCTCATTATCCGTCACCATCGATAACCGGATTCTTGGAGCCAAAACACAAAAAAGCCTTCTCACTCCCGAGCTAACGGGAAGGAAGGCTTTCGCTGTGCTTTCGTTCATGCAACCGGCATGGTGTCAGATCTTCAACTCACCGAGTTTTATCAACTCAACGACAGCTTGCGAACGGCCCTTGACGTTTAATTTCTGCATGACATTGGAGATGTGGTTACGCACCGTCTTTTCGCTAATAAACAACTGCCCGGCGATATCGCGAGTCGTTTTGTCCTGCACAAGCAATTCAAACACTTCGCGTTCACGGTGGGTTAACAAGAACTTGCTGTTATGGTCGGTCCCCTTCAATGGTGTCACCCCTCCTTGCCCGGGTATGTGTGGTCTAACAAGGTTAAGGGATACAGTCAACTCATCTTATGTCAGATCAGGGGGGAAGGTGCGAAAGAGGCGAATAAATTGGGCGTTTGGCCCGTATCAGCGATTTTTATCCTTGCTTCCCACCGCTTGTTGGTCTATGATGGGGGTGCAAAAATTATTTTCTTCATTTTTTCATATTTTTAAAAATAATTTTCAGAACGGAATCCCATTCGTTATGCCCAGGCAATAAGCTCACCGGGAACCTTGAAGGAGGCTTGTGATGACACCAATCTTGCATATTATTTCTGTCGAAAAGGAAGGTCTGCCCCGTCAGGAACGACGGCTCGCGGAATTCATTTTGACAGCCCCATCCGAGATTGTGCATATGGGCATTAAGGATCTTGCCGATCAGTGCGAGGTCAGCGCTGCCACCGTAACCCGTTTTTGTAAGAATTTTCAGTGTAAGGGGTATCCTGATTTTAAGCTCAAGCTTGCGGCCGAGATCGCTCATGCCGAAATGGCCTCGCGCACGGGAAACACTCGCTATCAGGACATCGTGGCGGGCAACCCGCTGGCAGGGATCGTCGAGGCGATCGAATCCAATCATCTGACTTCCATCCGGGATACGACGGAGCTGCTTGATCTGGGTCAGCTGGAGCGCGCCGTGGATGCCCTGTGCCGCGCGAAACGCATCGATCTGTACGGCGTGGCGACCTCTTCCATCGTGGCGCAGGACTTTTACCAGAAGCTGATCCGGATCGGAAAAAACTGCACCGCTTTTGCGGATTCCCATATGCAGATCACGTCAGCCTCCACACTGACCTCAAGCGATGTGGCCGTTGCCGTTTCTTACTCCGGCGAAACGCCGGAGACCATCGATGCATTGGCCTGTGCCAAAGACGCCGGCGCCTTCACGATCAGCATCACCTCTTACCGGAGCAGCGCGATCTCCGCCCTCGCGGATATTACGCTGTATTCATCGTCGCTCGAGGAAGGAATGCGCCGGGGTGATATGGCTTCGCGTATCGCTCAGCTTCACATTATAGACATCCTGTTCATGGGAATGGCCAGCCGGGACTTCTCCACGTATGTCCCCCGACTGGAGCAATCATATCTTAATGTTCAAAATTATCGCAAAAGCCGAGGAGGACAATAACCAATGAATATTTACACATTCCGCGACGAAGAACAATTCGTGCAAACAGGCGCTAACCTGATTTCCAGCCTGCTGCACACCAATCCGCGCGCAACGCTGGGACTGGCTACGGGAAGCACGCCGGTTGGGCTCTATGCCAAGCTGATTGAAATGAACCGTCAGGGGCTGGTCAGCTTCGCCCAAACCACGACATATAATCTGGACGAATATGTTGGCCTTCCGGAGAATCATCCCGAGAGCTACCGCACTTTCATGAATGAGAAGTTCTTCAATCATGTCGACATCCAGTTGGATCGCACCCATGTGCCGAACGGCAATGCTGCCGATCCGGAAGCAGAATGTCTGAATTACGACAAAATGCTCGAAGAATACGGCCCGGTTGATCTTCAGCTCCTCGGCCTTGGACATAACGGACATATCGGTTTCAACGAGCCTGGCGAATCCTTAAGCGGCGGTACCCATGTGGTTGAGCTGCAAGAAAAAACACGCAACGCGAATGCAAGATTCTTCCCAACCCTGGACGATGTCCCGACGCACGCGATTACCATGGGCGTTGCTACCATCATGAAGGCCCGCCAAATTCTCCTGCTCGTTCGAGGAGAGGATAAAGCGGAAATCGTACACCGCGCATTGACGGGGCCGATTACCACAGAGTGTCCGGCATCGCTGCTTCAATGTCATCCGAACGTTGTCGTCCTTCTGGATCAAGGCGCAGGGAGACTGCTGGTATGAGCAGCGAACGCAAAGATTCGGTCCAATTGTTGTACGGTCAAGTCTTGACGCCAGACGGCTTCTGTTCAGACGGCGTGCTGGCGATCCAAGGTGAGGACATTGCTTACGCCGGCGATGTTTCCGGGCTTCCCGCCGAGCTTAAACAGGCTGCAGCGGAAGTGATCAAACAACCCGACGGCTACATTATTCCCGGATTTATTGATATCCACGTGCACGGCGGCAACGGCGAAGATTTCATGGATGCAAGTAAGGATGTCCTGGATAAAATCACGTCGTTCCACAGCTCCCAGGGAACCACGTCCATGCTCGCCACCACGATGACGGCGCCGAAGGCAGCCATCGACCACGTTCTTCGGGAAGTTAACGACTACCGCAGCCAAGGCATGCCTTATACCAAACTGGTAGGCGCACATCTGGAAGGCCCTTTCATCAGTCCGAAATGGCCAGGCGCACAAAATCCGGAGCATATCGTCCATGCCAATATCGACTGGCTGGAAGAATGGGTGTCCACATACCCGGATCTGATCCGCCAGGTGACCCTGGCACCGGAACGCGAAGGAGCGCTGGAGGCCATCTCCTGGCTCAGCAGCCACGGGATCGTGGCCGCACTGGGTCATACGGATGCCACCTACGAGGAAGTGGAGGCGGCCGTTGAGGCAGGACTGAGCCATGGCGTGCATACGTTTAATGCGATGACAGGACTGCATCACCGCAAGCCTGGCGTGGTGGGTGCGATGCTGGGCGATGATCGCCTAAGCTGCGAAATCATCGCCGACGGCATCCATGTTCACCCGGCTGCCATTCGGATTCTGGCCCGCATGAAACAGGACGGCAACCTGATTCTGATCACCGATGCGATGTCCGCTACCGGAATGGCTGACGGCGAATATACGCTTGGCGATTTGCCGGTCGTTGTCGAGAACGGCATCGCCACGCTTAAGAGCAACAGGGATAGCCTGGCTGGGAGTACGCTGACGATGATCAAAGGATTCCAGCTGCTGGTCCGAGAGGTCGGTTTGAGCATTGAGCAGGCCTCCCGGGTCGGAAGCCTGAATCCTGCCAGAAAAATCGGCATCGATGACTGCATCGGATCCCTTGAGTCCGGCAAACTTGCCGACGTCCTGGTGCTCTCCAGCGACCTGGAGCTGCAAGGCGTTTGGATTCAAGGAGTACGCAAGCATTAATCCGCTACCTTAACACGCATTTCAAATAAGCAAAGGAGCTGCCTTAGTTAGGATGACTTCAATCCTAATGGGCAGCTCCTTTTGGTATAAGGGTTTTACCGGCTGTTACGATTGCCGCCAAACCAGCCGTCGTCCGTATCGTTCTTCATCAAGTTGCCGCGGGTATCGTTCATGCCGTCGCGACCGCCGAGATTCAACGGGAAAACGCGGTTGATCCAAGAGCCGAAATCGCGCGAAAGCGTTCCAACCGTGTTCGCCGCATTCCCGTCCGTTCCAAATCGATTGGCATGCTGATAAAATTCCTCATCGGAGGAAACATAAACTTGGCTGATATGCGGAGCGGTCTTGCGAATTTTGCTCGTAATTTCCTGACGAAGGTGCTGAGGCACTTCTTCACGATTGTTGCTCATGATGCCCATATTATTATTGTAGGTCCCATAAGGAACGCCATTGATGCCTGTTCCCATGTACGTGTCGTTGGTTGCGCCGTTTGTTCCGGTAAAGGTATTGGTACGCGTGCCGTTCGTTCCCATAAGACCGTTCGTGCGCGTGCCGTTTAACGTATTATAATTGCTTCCGCCAAAGCCGCCATTGGTTGTCGTTCCGTTCACCCCGAAGCCGCGGTTATCGGCATTGCGGCCGAGGCCTGTCGTATTGTCTACCGCACGTCTGGTGTCATTGGCCATACCACGGAGAAGACCGACGCTGCCCGTGCTCGAAGTGCCGAAGGTACGGTTTCTGACATTCGTTGTATTTGTGCCGTTCATCGTGCGGTTCGTACCGTTCATCATGCCGTCAGCGGAACGATTCGCCCCAGTGCTCATGCCTGTCACGCGACCGTTGATGTTGTTGGTGTTCATGCCGTCCCTGGACAGCGAAACATAGGCATTGCGGTTCGTTACGAATACATGGGCAGATCCTACGCCGCTGATATCCGAGACTTTTTTCGACAGCGCCTTGCTGTATTTCAGGTTGGACAAGTCATGCTGCTGCGTGCTGCCGACGTTCTGGTTGTTACGTACGGAATTCACGCCGATACGGCCACCGTCCACATTGTTCGTACGAGTCGTGTTGCCGTCGTTGGCGTTACCGCACCCTGCTACTGCAGCCATACTGAGCAGCAGTGCCGTGGAGACGGTCAGGTTGAGGGCTTTGGATTTAATCATGATTCATCCTCCATCTCTATAATGAATGTAATAACATCGTATAGGATGACCTCGGGACAAAGGCGGTATGCTGAAAGGTTTTAACATGGAGAAAAATGCGCTACAGGCCATTTATGCACAAAAAACGCCGATGGAATCATCGGCGATCATTTTAACTAATCCATTCAATTAAAGAAGTCCTTCTTAATGACCGCTATCTGCTGACTTTTCAAGCACTTGTTCCACCCAAGCCAGGTTCTTCTGATACCATCGAATCGTCTCACGAATGCCGCTTTCGTAATGATATTGCGGAGTCCAACCGAGTTCCTTCCTTATCTTATCTGCATTTATCGCATAGCGGCGATCATGTCCGGGACGATCTTGGATATGCCGAATCAAGGTTTCGGGTTTGTTCAGTTCAGACAGGATCGTTCGAATAACCTGCAAATTATTCCGTTCATTATGTCCTCCGATATTATATATTTCGCCGGCGGCTCCATGACGCAATACCAGATCAACAGCTCGACAATGATCTTCCACGTACAGCCAATCGCGAACGTTCAAACCGTCGCCGTATACCGGAAGGGGCTTGTTATGCAAAGCATTGTAAATGATTAGCGGTATTAGCTTTTCAGGATACTGATATGGGCCGTAATTGTTTGAACAGCGCGTGATATTGATCGGCAATCCAAACGTCTCATAATAAGCTCGAACCATCAAATCGGCGCCTGCTTTGCTTGCAGAATACGGACTGTTCGGTTGAAGCGTTGATTCTTCGGTAAATAGGCCAGTGGCTCCCAGCGTTCCATAGACTTCATCAGTAGAGACCTGGACAAACTTGCCGACTCCATACTGCCTCGACAGGTCGAGGAGCGTCTGAGTTCCTGCCACATTCGTCAAGACAAACAATTCAGGCTGCAAAATGCTGCGGTCGACATGGGATTCAGCCGCAAAATTAACGACCGCATCAACCCCCTCCTTAAAGAGAGGTTCTAAAGCTGCACGGTCTCTGATATCCGCTTTCACAAAACGATATTTAGGATTCGTCCGTACTTCGCTCAGATTTCCTGAATTGCCGGCATACGTTAGTTTATCCACATTAATAAATTCGTCATTCGGATGTTGAGACAGCATATATCGTATAAAGTTACTGCCTATAAATCCCGCACCGCCTGTGACAACGATCTTCATGCGATCTCACCCCTCGTATATATAGTTATTTTCTGCCAAATCCAATCGAGGATGCTTTGAATCTTTGTCTGAGAGAACAGGTTTGTTCACAGGCCAATCGATATTGAGATCCGGATCGTTCCAGGCTATTCCTCGATCATGCTCTGGCGAATAATAGGCATCGACCTTGTATATGACCTCCGTATCGTGAACAAGGGTACAAAAACCATGAGCAAATCCTTTGGGAACGAGAAGTTGAATGAAATTGGCTGCGGATAAGATAAAACCTTGCCATTGTCCATAGGTAGGGGAGCCCGACCGAATATCAACGACCACATCATAGATCGCCCCGCTTACAACGCGGATCAATTTCGTCTGTCCCTCGGGAGACAGTTGGTAATGCAGCCCTCTAATAACACCTGCCTCACGTGACATCGAGTGATTGTCCTGAATAAAATGGTCGTTAATGCCGCATCCTTTAAGAACTCGATCATTGAAACTTTCCATAAAAAATCCCCGATGGTCTTGGTGAACGGTCGGTTCAATCCGTTTCACGCCTTGGAGCTTTGTATCCGTGATTTTCATCTGCTGCCTCCGGTACATGGATTTGAGAGAGCTTTACCGAAAAGATCGGTTGCCGCTCTCTCGATTATTTATATGTCTAATCCCCAATTAGGTTATAGGCAATAACGCTCCCCAATGCAAAAATCCCGATCGCCGCTGCAGATCGAGATTTCGCAATGATATATATAAGATCTAACCTAAATCGATTCTTATCTTCTCTTTAACTTCTTCCAGCAGGCTCAGCACTTCTTCCAAACGGTCCCCTTTCACGATGATCTGGCCGATTCGGTCAGTGCCAACCCTGAATTTATTTACCTTCTCACCTATATGATAATCAAATGATATTTGAATAATATTCTCATGCAGTTCATTTCCGTTCTCAAGTCCAGTAATATCCCCATCTTTATCGGAGATCAGTAATTCACACGCACAAGGCTGTGAAGTATGAGAGGGAAATGACGGATTCATGCGAAGAGCAGCCTTGATGATCTGCTCATAGTAATCGAATCCATAGAAAGTGGACACCAGTTCGGGCAAACATGTAGCTCCTGCTCTGCCTCCGATTTCAAGTACATACACATGCCCGTCTTTCAAAATAAAATCCGCATTGATTGCGCAATGATTTAATTCCAGCGCTTCGATACTTTGTTTCAACTGGGAAAACAGATCTTGCTGCACTTCTTCGGGCAATTCATATGGGACATAATGACCGATGGGAACACCGGTATCCCCATAAAAGACGAAATCCCCGTGCGGCATGATGAATTGAATTTGGTTATCGTAGACGAATGCCTGTGCGCCAAACTCGGTTCCTTCAATAAACTCTTCAACGATGAAAAAATCCAGTTTCGTATCCTTGCGCACGGTTTCAAATGCGTATTCCACATGGGCCATATCGGCAACCTTCACAATGCCCTTGCTTGCTCCCCCGTCCACTGCCTTAAAGATAAGCGGCGGCGACAATACTTCGAAAGCGCTGTAAGCTTCCTGCAAGGTTTGGACTTTCAGAAATCGTGCCGTTCGTACGCCATGTTTCATAAAAGCCTGTTTCATCTTCCATTTATTGGAGGAGAGTAGAGCGGATTCATAACTCAATCCGCTTACTCCCAATTCATCCACGACTCTGCCGATCGACTTGACGGCCACGTCCGTACCCGTTGTACAGATTCCATGAATTCCTTCATGCCGGGCGATTTCGACAATCCTATCCATATGGGTCGTATCCTCGTAGTAAACCTTGTCTGCCTTGGCAAACCCGGGATAGTTTCCTTGACGGCTCACCACAATAACGTATAATCCCATTCTTTTCGCGGTTTCAATTAATGGGAGCTGGGAGATTCCCGCACCTAGAACCAACAGTTTTCTCATGGCTTAAACTCCCTTATACGGGTTATGATCCGATCCAAGTCCTCCTCCGTAATGTTCGGATGAATAGGAAGGGTCAGAATTCTTTTCCAGATCTCCGAGGAGAGCGGCACGATCGCTTTGAGATGCAGGTAGCTCGGATGCAGATGGCACGGATAATAATGGACGCCCGTCGCGATATTGTGTTCCTGCAAGTGTCCAATCATACGGTCCCTCTGGCTTTCCTTGCTGAATTTAACCTGGAACAAATGCCAGGAGCTTTGAGCATACGGCTGTTCATGAGGAAGTTCCAGCCATTCCAAATCCTTCAGTTCGGATTGGTAACGGGCCGCTATTTCTTTTCGTCTCCCGTTCAATTGGCTTAGCTTATTTAACTGAACGAGCCCGATGGCAGCCTGCATGTCGTTCATATGATATTTGTATCCTACGTCATCAACGAAATACTGCCATGCATACACCTTCTCATGTGACGATCGTATCCACGTATCGCGGGAAATGCCTACCCACCTCTTCTCACGCAGCTTACGGTTCATCCACTCGGTATTGCAGGTGATTGCGCCGCCTTCACCACTCGTCAAATTTTTGACGGCATGAAAGCTGAAGCAGGTAATATCGCTGATGGAGCCGATCTTTTTGCCTTTATATTCCGCGCCGCATGCATGCGCAGCATCTTCTACTACCTTGATTCCATTGGCATGCGCCAACTCATGGATGGTATCCATATCGCAGGGATGCCCGCCCATGTGAACGACGATAATTGCCTTGGTTTTATCTGTTATCTTCCGCTTGATATCTTCCGGCGATATGTTCATCGTATCGGGTTCAATATCCGCAAAAACCGGCGTTGCTCCCACATAGCTAACCGCATGGACAGTGGATATGAACGTGATGGAAGGCACGATGACCTCGTCACCCGGCCCAATACCCAAAATGTCCATGGCCAGATGGAGCGCGGCCGTACCAGAATTGAGCGCAACCGCGAAACGGCTGCCGACATACTTGGCAAATTCCTGCTCGAACTGTTCCGTTTTGGGGCCAAGTCCAAGCCATCCTGACCGTAAAACATCTGCCACCGCGTCGATCTCCTCTTGACCTATACTCGGTTGAAGAACGGGTATCAGCTTATGGTCCAAGTGAACCTCTCCTTTCATAATCCCACGTTATTCCGACATTAGAATTTGTGAACGCCATCGTTCGGCGCAAGCTTCCACTGAAAAATTCGCCCATGCTACTTGTTCCGCACGCTCCGCGATGCTCTGCCGTAGTTCCGGCTGTTCGATCAGTTGGACCATGGCTTCGTACCAATCATCGCTCTCACCGGATACAATCAGGCCGTTTTCCTTTCCGGCAACCCATTCATCGTAGGCCGGAGAAGATGTATAGATGCCCGGAATCCTGCAAGCGGAATATTCGCGAAATTTATTGTTGCTTTTGCAATCATGCAGCAGCGTTCGCTCCAACGGCGCTAACCCGATATCCCAGTTGGAACGGTAAAGGCGCTTCAGAAAGTTTTTATAGTTCTCATCGTAGGATTCCGTAAACACCTGCGGCTTCTCCCTGAGTTCATCGGGAACATACCCGCAGAACTCGATTCTGAGTTTATCCCCGTACTTCCCAATGATTTTATGCAATGCCCCGATAACAGGTTCAAAAGCCACTTGTTTTTTTCCGCCTTCATACCCGATTACGACTTTCCCTTCTTCTTTCCGGTTCTTTTTCAAACCGGAAAAAACGGAGAAATCAACGCTTCCCGGAAAATAGATTATTTTTTGGGGACTAAAATGCGTTTCAAGATGTTTGGCAAAAAAACTGGAAGCAACCTTTACGCTTTGGGCGTTTTTCAGAAATTTAACATACGTCTTTCTTCGTGAAGAATCATGGTAATATCGTCCCATATCCGAGCCCGGAGACATCGCGATAAAATGGTCGTCGATCACGTACACCGTTCTTTTTCCCATCTCCCGGGCCATCTCCAGATACTTATAAGCTTCGGGCTGAACCGTTCGGAAGAAGAGGACGATATCCGCTTCAGCCAGCCTTGATCTGTCCATCTCATCATCGGATCTGACGTCAAAGTCGCAAACTCCCATCTTCTCCAGATGGCGGAGGGGCTGCTCAATGCCGATTTTATAGGAAGCGATTTTTTCCGATCCGACGATGAGTACGTTTATATCCCCTCTTTTCCCTCTTTTCCCCATGTTCCCGCTCTCTCCCCCGATTTTACGTTTTGAATATAAATTTCTTCCAATTATCGATGCATGTCTGTAGCGAAAAATGCTGCCGGGCTGCCCTATGCGCATTCTCCTTGATTCTCTGCCGCATCGTCGGATCTTCAATCATGGCCTTGATTCCCTCATACCAATGCTGCTCGGTATGCTCAACCAAGTAGCCGGTTTCGCCCTGCTCGACCCAATGCGTATAAACAGGAGACTTCGAGTATATGCCCGGGATGCCGCAGGCACCGTATTCACGGAATTTGGTATTCGTTTTCCCCTTGTTAAATGAATTGTTGGCAAGCGGCGCTATCCCGATGTTCCAGTTGCTCTTATTAAGCTTTTTCATAAACTCCTTGTATTCCATCCCCCCGCCTTCATATTTGACGCTTGGATGATCAGCCAGCGAAGGCGGAAGGTAGCCGTAAAATTCCAATCTCACGAATCCCCCGTAATAATCCAAAATTTTGTTCAACGCTGAAATGACGGGAACGAAATCTTCCTCTTTGTCCCCTCCTGCATAACCGATAACCACTTGCCCCTGATCCTTAACCGACTTCTCGTTCTGGTCCAGCCACTCGAAATCGATGCTGGCAGGGAAGTAAATCACGTGTCTATTGTACCGCTCATGAATATAGGTGCCGAGATCAGGTGCATCGACTTTAATGATTTGCGTGTTTTTCAAAAACTTAATAAACGTCTCTCGACGGATCGGATCGTTATAATATTCGCCCACCGGAGTGGTTGGCTGAATCTCCAGGAAATTATCGTCAATAACATAGACCGTCCTTTTATTCAGCTGATGAGCCAGCTCTAGTAATGCATAGGCCGCCGGTTCCACATTACGAACGAATACAATCGTGTTCGCGGCCGCAATCATTTCGTGGGTCACGTCGGTTTCCAGTTTCACGTCGAATTGCAGGTTCTCTTGTTTATTCAGCGTTTGGAGGGGCTGGATAACGCCGATTTCAAGCGACGGTATCATGCCTGCCGCGATAACCAGAACGTCCATCTTGGGCAGGGCCGTCTCGATGACGGCAACAGCGTGTTGGGACCTTTTCTGGGCATCGGCGCGCCCTTGAGCGAGCCCTTCCTCTTTTCCCCGCTGGAAACCGTCTAAACTGCCCTTTTGATATGCGCTAAGACGAACAGGATGGTGTTTTCGTTTTCCAGCTCGCTTTCGAGGCCTTATTTTTTTTCTTAAAGCCATCTTATCCTTCTCCTTTATAAGCTTCTTGATGACCGGCCTCCATACCCTCCGCATAACCAACGTTAAATCCTTCGTTATACGCTTTATCAAACCCCGCATCATAGGATTGATTGTATTCGGCAGCCGTTTGTCGAGGAGCTATTCTTCCTGGACCTTTTCTTCTCTTTCCCCCAAAAACTCGATTCGCCCCCTTCCCTCTTAAGCCTCTTCCACGGATTCCTTTTCTCTTCAACGCAGCACCGCCATTTTTTTTCCTTGCTCTCATCCGTCTCACCCTTTTCTCTTAATTAAATGTTATCCGCCTTGATCACCGGAGGAGAAATGATTGGAATTTCCTCCCCATGTTGCTGGATTTCGTGCTCGTTCACTAGCAGCGGCTCGTAAAAATCAAGGCGCCAAGCCGCTAAGACGAGCCGATTCAGGAATCGCTGCAGCCGATTCCCCTTGTACTGATAAACGCTGCCGTTCTTATGCTTGATCAGTTTGCCTTCTTGCTCCCAAGATTCCGTGGATGGAAAATACACAGTCCTCATACGCCCAACGGCTTCCTCCGCAGCCATGGGATCCCCAAGCGGCCAGCAGCGGAGATCAACCTGTGAAACCCGTACTGCCTGAATGCCGACGGCTCCATGAACCGGGTGCCTGATTCCGTTCTCAATCCAATAGATTACCGAGTCTGCCCCTGTCACGAAGACACACGTCGGATACATATCAACGGTCCGCAGCTTCATGTCCCGGTTCAAGCTCCGCTGCCACTTCAGGGACAACATCTCTTGAGGATCTTCCCACTTGCTGGAGTAGAAAGTAAGATTATTCGCATACACTTGTTCGAATCTGGAATTTAACGTCTTCATGCTGACGCTGCCATAATGGTGAATAAACGTATCCTTGGCGATAATGAGCTGCATTCCAAGAAGACGGGCACGCAGCCCATAATCGTCATCTTCACAGTTGCCGATCTCAAAGCCCTCGTCAAAAAAACCCAATCGGTAAAAATCATCACGCCGGATCAACATGCAAAAACCTGTCAAGCGTTCTGTAACGGTCCAGCTGTGCGCATTAGAGTGATTGTATGATTTGGAGAATTGCTGCATCTCGGCGATATCGTGGTAGCTGACATGAATAAGTTGCTCTCCGCTGATATAATTTGTCACCGGACCGACAATCCCGAACTGCGGGTCGCTGTGCAGACAGACGAGCAAATTCGAGAGCCAGTTGGTCGTTACAACGGAATCATTATTTAAGATCATCAACGTTGTTCCTTTTGCCATCATCAGTCCCTGATTTACAGCCCCTGCAAAGCCTAAATTTTCTTCATTGATTCGATAGCGGAGCCCTTGGGAAGATTTGAGGAATTCCGCAGTTCCGTCATCGGATGCATTATCAATAATAATGAGTTCATACGGGGTGCCGGTATATTGAGCGATACTTTCAATGCATTCTTTTAAATAAGGAAGCTGATTATAGGTCGGTATAATGATACTTGTACCCTCAAAAACATTCCTGAATTGGGATATTCCCATATGCCGCCCCCGGCTGTATCCATCCTTGTAGCCGGAATGGAAGCCTTTGTTAAACCCGTCGTTGTAACCGTCCGTTTTATGATGGCTGATGCGGTTCATAAGGTTGCTTCCCCGCTTGCTAAGGAATCAGCCAGATGCCCGAAATCGATAGCGACCTTTCCGAGCTCGGAGGCAATTCGCTCTGTAATGATAACAGCCGGAATGCCGGCACCCACCAGCGCGATGTCGAATGGATGCCCTCGAATTTCATCCATGATTCTGGGAATATCGTGGATTCCTTCCACGGGGGCGACCGTGCCCGCCACCTTGATTCCGCGGCCTGACAGCACCCGTGAAAGACCGGGAGCGGAATTGCCCACCACGAGAACTCGACGTCCTGCAAGGATCCCTCCCAGTAAACCTTCCAAATGCAATGCATAGTTGACCGTCGATAACGTTAGTTGCAACTTTCGATAATCAATGCCATGGGCTCTAAAAACAGAAAAGCCCAGTGGTTGAAAGTTCGGCAATCTTAGTTTGGGAATGCCAACGATATCGGCCTTTCTCACGGAGGCTGCCAACATATCTCTTGCTTTTAGATCAGGTAAACGAACACCGGCATAACTTAAAAAATGTCCTTCTTTGCGCACTTCGTCCATGTTCAAAACCAACTCCTGCGCAAGCGTAAGCAGTTCCCCATCCCCTAAGCGGATAACGGACAACGGGGAGCTTGAATCCAAAGCTTCGTTAAGCCTCCTTGCGACCTCCGCCGCGCTTAGAAGACGATAATACCGAGAACTCATTTGCTCCATACCAGCTTCGATAATCTGGCGAACCGAAATTTCAGGAAGAATCTCTAGCTCCGGGAGTATCGAGTCCACGATCCCTTCTCCTCCTTCATATAATCCCTTCGAGTAGTCCTCTCCCGAGCTGGGTTTAACCATCGTTTCGGGTTCCGAATGCTGCGACCTCATCATCGCCTGGTCGTAGCCGGTATCAAAGCCTTCATTAAACGAAGCTGCCGCTTGCTCCAGCAATTTCTGGGTACAGTCGCTTGGCGTTTGGCCTTTTGTTCTCTGAAGAATAACTTTTCGCTTATGTCGCCTCTTTACCGGCCTGTGTCTTCTTTTCTCTAAGTGCTGCCGTATGATGATCACCCCGTCTTACGCACAATATATTCTTTGGAACTCATTAGGAAACGGGTATAACAATCCAATTTGGCTTGACTCAAGGAAAAATGATACGAAGCATCGTGCTCAATCGTTTATGGTAGGTATGATCCTTTCTCGTTCTCATCAAGCCGTTTAAAGCAATTCGCTGTCGCTCTTCCTCATGACGCAAGTAATAGTCGATTTTATCCATCAGTTCATCATAAGAGCCGTAGGTTTCTATTTCCGTACCAGGGGAATATAACTGATCCATATCGTGGCGGATATCCGATAACTGAAGCGTGCCGCAGCCGGATATTTCAAACGTGCGGGGATTGACGGAAAGCGCCTTTACCTTTCTGCTGTTGGCGTTGATTGTATCGTCATCGGAAGAACGGTGATGGTTGATGACGATCTTGGCTCCATTGTAGTACGTTGCCGTGTCCTCCGGCGTCATCCAATCGCCGAGCTTAATCTTGTCGGACAGCTGGGCGTAATGTTTCATCCGGTCCCACCACCATCCGGAAATGACGACTTTTTTATTATTCAATATCGGGGCCAGATGATCCATTAACTCCACTCTGTTCCAATAGGCCGTTCCGATAAAACAAATATCGGTCTGATTGGAGGTCGGCACATGCTTCGGATAAAATACGTTCGGATTGACTGCAAAAGGCAAGTAATACACATGCTGACAACCTAAATCGCGATAAAATGATACGCAGTTGGATTCAAGCGTAAAGATATAATCGTAACGGAGAGCGATCGAAACCGTCCAGTCCGTATAGTACGGGTCATCCGTAAACCAAATGGCCGTTTTAAATCCGCTATCCCGGAGCGATTTGAGCGTATCGGCTTCCAAAACGACACCGTTTAAAGCAAGTACTAGGTCCGGCTGGAATTTCTTAGCCAAAAGGACGATATCTTCTGAAGGGCTCGCAACCGAGAGACTTCGAACCAGTCCCTTTAATGCGTCAGTCACCGCCTGATCCAGCGCAGGATAAGGAACGCCAATGCCTGCAGTGACATAAAGAATACGGAGATCGCGGACCTGCTCCTCTTCCTTGGGTAAGGACCTTATTACCGCATCGGAAAAACCGAGCCTGTATCCCTCTCTCCGTCCCACGGAATAACCTTTTCTGTATCCTTCCAGCTGGGCGGATTGCTCTCCCCCCTGAAGCAGCAAATGCTCATTCATTGTTCTCATGCGGTCAGGCCTCCGGATTTATTCATTCCCGAAATAGGGTTCACCACAATCGCCCACTGGCTTGGTACAGGGACTGGAAGGTTCCGGCGTCCGTCCACCATCCGTCTAATATGTCATAGGTAAGCTGCCCCTTCGATGCATACACATTGTTCACGTCGGTGATTTCCAATTCGCCTCGTGCCGATGGTTTTATGGTTCGGATCGTTTCAAACACCGTCGAATCATACATATAAATACCGGTTACGCAATAATCGGATTTAGGCTCCTCCGGCTTCTCTTCGATCATGACGATGTTGTCTTTCTCCAAGACGGGAACACCGTATCTCTTCGGATCATGAACTTTCTTCAGAAGCACGCGCGCCCCAGTGGCCTGTTTTTCAAAAGCTTGCACAAAGGTGATTAGTTGATCCTCAAACAGATTATCGCCAAGAAGCACAACGAACTTTTCGCCAGGTGTTATGAACGGTTCGGCAAGGTACAATGCTTGGGCAATTCCCCCGGCTTCTTCCTGGACTTTAAATGTGACGCTGACTCCCCATTCTTTTCCGCTGCCGATCAGGTCTATATATAAACCTGCCGATTGCTTGCCGATCACGATGAGAATTTCCTCGATGCCCGCTTTTTTGAATTTCTCGATTCCATGACATATCATCGGAACCTTCCCGACAGGCAGCAGATGTTTATTTATGACTTTGGTCAATGGATAAAGCCGGGTACCCGTACCTCCTGCCAGAATGACGCCCTTCATATAATCCTTCCTTTCGCAAAATAGATGATTATACATAGATCGTTGGATCGACGCCCCATTTATCCATGAATTTTTGTTTGTTTGTATCGATAAGATGCTTCACTTGACTCATGTCCTGCTTGGCAAAACTGGCACTCCCATGATGAAAAACGAAAACATCGCCCGCGATCCTGAACGTATATCCCGCATTCCTGGCCCGGTAACAATAGTCATCGTCTTCAAAATGACCTGGTGAATATCGTTCGTCCAGCAGTCCGATGCGATCCATCAATTCCCGTTTAAACAGGAAACATAAGCCTACGATTCGATCCACTTGAAGCCACTTACTGGCATCCGGCTCATTCAGCTGGTTCGACATCTCTTCTAAGCTGGTATAAGGCATATCGATCTGTTGTTTTCCGCTTGCATAGTTGGTAAGCGGCCCGACGATTCCGATCTTGGTTTCGCTGTTCAAACAATTCAACATATTCTGCAACCAGTTGCGGGTGACGATGACATCATTATTCAGCAGGAGCAGCGTATCGCCGGTTGCAATTTTCAAACCCTTGTTGCATGCAGCTGGAAAGCCAATGTTGTTTGCCAATGAAATGAAGGTAATCCCCTCCTGACGGCAGATGTCAACGGTACCGTCGGAGGAACCATTATCAACAACGATGATCTCGTAAGGCTCATTCGTATGGCGTTTAATCGAATAAATGCAATCCTTTAGCAGCTCCCTGCCATTGAAAGTCGGAATAATGATGCTTGTTTTTTTCATAGCTACCACCTTCTAAACCTTGGTTAGCTGCCTTTGTCTAATCTGATCCATAAAAGATAGCCGCGGCCCCTTTATGTCGAATACCGTTTTGAGAGCTTCGATGTGGTCTCCGATGATCAAATCGGCAACTGCATTTTGTTGTCCGACATTTCGAGCTCGGAGCCGATTTTTCGTAATGACGTCTACGCTGGCCGGTGCATTTATTTTCAAACCCTTTTCAAGGGCAATGACTTGCGCTTTCGGTGGGACAGATAAATTGGCGTATCCGATGATTTGGGCAGCCTCCTTCCTCATCGCGTGAGGTACCGCGGTAAGCGAATTGGCTTCGAGATCCGCCCTGCCCATGGATCGGTTAATAAACTCCTTCACTATGGTTACGTAGTCTCTGTTGGTAAACATTCCGATCAATGGAGAAATATCATTTAAGGCAATATCGCTACCCTGTTCAATGGCATCAATGAAAGGTACGAGATGCTCTGCTAATATCGGAACATCTCCATCAAGGAACAGCAGAATTTCAGAATCGGCTAACTTCGCCCCGACCGCTCTGCCAACATCGTGTCCCAAAGCTTGTTGGTAGTGTACAATGATGGCTTTCGATTGGTTTCGGATCATTTCAAAGCTTTCATCGGTGGATCCGTTCACCACAAAAATGATTTCATGAAGCGGCAGCCGATGAAGCTGCTCCAGCAATTTTATAATCGTGTCTTTCTCGTTCATCACCAAGACGATCGCCGCTACCCTTTTGTCCGTCGGCAGGAGAACGGCATTTCCTAGAAATATTCCGGAATGCTTACTGTGTCCTTCCACAAATTTGGACGCCGCTGCGTGGTAAACCGTCCATGGCAGCGGTTTGACTGAATGGTACCAGCGATTCCAGCTCTCGTTCACTTTGATATGGGGGGGGGTATCCGCCGTTGTTGAAGCTTCATGGGCCGCTTGCTGATAACCGGCAGCATAAGCTCTCTCTTTCCAATTGTCGACCGCTTCGTTTGAAATCCGGCGATTCTTGAAAATAAGAGCCCCCAATTTATGACCGCTCCGTTTTCTCTTGGTCCTAGCTCTTTTATTTATGGGTTTCATTGCTCTCCTTAAAGAACTTGAGGCGGGTATCATACCTCGTCTCCGCTTTCTTCGCACCATCTCATCACCACACGCTTTCTCTTTTTCGTGCGAGATCTGATCGATTCCCCCGCATGCCGGATTGAGAGATTAACCAATTTATTGCCTCCAAATGGTCCCCCACAATCAGGGTTTCAAGGGGATCATTCCCTCTGGTTCTACCCCTCCTGGGATTTCTTTTTCCTACATCCACGTAATGAATCCCCCGTACCTTCAAGCCATTATAAATGGCCATGGCTTGAGCTTTCGGAGGAACGGCCAAATTGTCGATACCAATCAGATTTACCGCTTTTCGGCTCATTGCATGTGGAATGGTTGTAAGTGAAGCTCCTTTCAAATCGGGATTGGATACCAAAATGTTTAACGTATGCTTAGCAAGGATAACGCTGTGAACGTGATGTTTATCGGTCGGACCCAAATACTTGTTCAAAGCCACGTCCACCCCCTCTTCTACGGCTTTTGTCAAAGGGGTCATATCACTTGCTTTGATTACGATGTCTGCATCGGTAAACAGCAAGATGTCTCCTCTAGCCGCTGCAGCGCCGATACTTCGTCCCACGTCATGACCGAGCGGAAACGGCAGGTGGATCACCCTCGCTCCGGTGCTCTGAGCAATTTCTGCCGTACCGTCCGTTGAACCATTGGCAACAACGATAACCTCTGTGTTGGCGTGCACTTGGCTGGCTTGCCGAATGACTGCCGCAATGGTCTTCGCTTCGTTCATGGCAGGAATGATGACGGATACCTTAGGAAACTCGGCATTTATGATCGGGGACAAGGATCCTCTCCTCTTTTTTCTGTTAAAGGGACTCGCAGGACTTCGTTTCGACATGTTTCTCACCTGCCAAGTTGGGATTAAGAACACTTCCTCCTCATTTTATGTATAGGTTTATTTACTGTAACGGCGTTCGTACCTTACACCGAAATAAAATTGGGTTGAGCTAATGGACCAATAAACATACAACTCTATCGAAATTGAATAAACTAGAGCATCAAAAAGGAAGGAAGTGAAGACCTATCAGAACATTCAGGGCATCATTATTAGGTAGAAACGAGGTACCACCTGTTAGAACGATAGCCTTTGGAAATACGGTTTTTCGGGTCAACAGAACGGGTACCCAACTTCGGTTCAGACTTGTGGTCAATAATATTAGCCGTGTTACCCAAGCTCATATTCATCTCGGAAGAGTCGGAGAAAACGGTCCCATTGTCGCCTTTTTGTTCGGGCCATCAAAATTCGGTATCACCGTAAGACGGGGAGTCGTCCAGGGAATATTGACGAATCAGGATTTGATCGGTCCTCTGCAAGGCAGAACGATTCGAGATCTGATCCGTGAATTCGAGCGTGGCAATGCCTATGTGAATGTTCATACGATCCAAAATCCGGATGGTGAAATTCGCGGGCAAGTCCGCCGATAGGTTAATAGTGTAAGAGTATTGCCCTGTGAACAACAGCTCCATTATGAAACATGTAATTCACAAGCCAAGCATATTCATGTGGTATAATAACAGGCCGAGCAGTTTAACTGCCCGGCTTGGTTTATGAAACTTATGAAAGTTTGGATAATATCTTCAAGTAACGATTTGCATATTTCTCTTCATTAAATTCCTTTCTTATTTTTCGTAGACCATTTTTTTGGAGCGTATCACGTAAACGTTGGTCAGTTATTACTTCTTTGACATACCGAACAGAATTGTCAATATCTCCAAGTTGGTAAAGCAAACCATTTTGTCTATGCGTAATGATCTCATTTTTCCCGGGTACATTGGAGCTTACAATTGGAAGCGCACACGCCATTGGCTCAAGTATGTGATTACCTAATCCTTCTCTAGTAGATGTCGATAGTATGCAACCTCCTGTATCTCTTATCACAGAGTAAACTTCCGGCATATAATGATTTGGTACATGGCTAATTACTTTAAGAACATTCTCCAGTCCTTTCCGAGAGCTTTTTCTGAGTAATCTCGGATATTCTCTAGTTGTATCTCTATTGCAAATGATCCAAGGCTCTATAATTTCTGTTTTTCTCAACTTTGCACAAATTCGTACAAATTCCCGCCAGTTTTTACTGCGTTCAATCCTTCCAACATATGCGATAACTTTATGGTCTTTTTGAGGAGCAGGGCATTCCTTCCAACTTCTGTCCGATGGCTTGCGATAATGAAACATCGGATGTACCGTATTGCCATCCACAAAGACCGGAATATTCGGCGCTAACCGCCTAACCATCGGTTTCAAATACTCGGCGATACATAGAATGCCGTCCACTCTTCCGTATTGATTGAGATTGCTGATGTACTGAGCAATGCGTGTATTCCATCCGCGCACTTCATATATAATTTTTCCGGCAAAACGATCAGGTACATGCGGAAGATATTCTAGGGAGTAGATAAATGACAAATAATTGTAGTTCCCGTCATTAATCTTTCGTTTAAAGTGATCCACGGATTCTATGAAGCAATGGGGGATATCGTTGAAGATATATTCACCATCACCTCGAGCAAAAAAAGCGACCTCCGATTTGACGCCATATTTTTGGAGTGCGAGAATTCGGTTTCGCAGCGTTGTCTGCAATCCTCCTACATTTGGCCTTGGTACAAGATATAGTACTCTAATTTGATCTCACCCCTAGTTGTATCGATTCTGTGTTCCTGAAACGTTCGGATTTTATTCCCCTATCTAGCACTTCTCGATAGAAACAAGGAAGCTATGCCCGCTTCCTTGTTTGAAATTCGGCTTCTATCCCTCCTTTCTTTTTCACTAAACGACTGACTTAAAGAATGCCTCCCAGTCTTTTTTACAAATGTCCCATGTCCAGTTATTAACGATCGTTTCCCTGATATTTGTCCCGAACTTTTTACACTCCTCTGGATGTTTCATCAAATATTTAATTTGCTTTCTCATTGCTTCAGCTGTTCTCGGAATAATAATCCCATTCTTTTTGTGTTCAATCAATTCAGGAACAATTCCTACCTTTGTCGTGATGATAGGCACACCGCAAGCGGCTGCTTCCAGAACGGGATTCGGAAGACCTTCAGATCGGCTTGAACATATGAAACAATCAATATCCTGATAGAAGTCTACCATCTTGACCCGCGGCACGTAATGCTCTTTATAGGATCTTATTTCAAGCTTTGCATCCAATCCTTTCAGTGCCTTAAGCACGAGGTCATATCCTTTCAGTTCTCGATGCTTGGCTTCATCTATCCGGCCTACCCAGCCTACCTTGAACGTATCGGAATCCTTTTTTCTTCTACGCCTTGGTTTAAATAAATTTGTATCAATACCTATCCGAGTTTTGTATATGGGGGTATGAGGTTTAAATGTTCGAACGATCTCGTCTGACCAGGCATTAATCCCACGCATTTTGTTTATAAATTGCAAAAATTCCGGTTTGAACATTCCCTTGTCAATCAATTGCTTTTCATAAACTCTAATTGACGTTATCCCTGTTGCCATCTTGTTAAACGGGACGCCTCCACGATTCAACTTTCGGGCAATCGTCAAAGAGAGCGGATAGATCAGATCATAATTTTTGTGATCAATGGACTTGATTTCGCATTGATACTTTAAATCAAATCGAATCCCCTTCCACTTGAGCGCCATTAGATCCTTCGCCCGGTTATCGAAAGCCCATCCAGGATCATTAGGCACCAAAAGTATTTTCATTCTCGTCACGCTCACTTAAATAGGGTAATATGCCTTATACCAATCTATAAAATTTCCGATGCCAATCTCAATTGGCGTATCCGGTTTAAAACCGGTATCCTTCATTAGGTCCGAAACATCTGCATAAGTTACCGGGACATCCCCGGGTTGAAGCGGCATGAAACGCTTGTCTCCCACTTTGCCCAGCTTCTTTTCGATGATTTCTATGAATGCGATCAAGTCGACAGGGCTATGGTTACCGATATTGTAAACCTTATAAGGAGTCGGATTCGGTTTAGGATTCAAGGGAATCAAACGAACGATCCCTTCGACAATATCATCAATGTAGGTAAAATCCCGTTTCATCTTCCCGTTATTGTAGATGTGGATCGGCGAACCTTCAAGGATCGCTTTCGTGAAAATAAACAGGGCCATGTCGGGTCTACCCCACGGACCGTACACTGTAAAAAATCGTAATCCCGTCGTAGGCAAACCGAAAAGGTGGCTATACGTATGCGCGAGAAGCTCGTTTGCTTTCTTAGTTGCGGCATATAGGCTAATGGGACGATCAACCGTATCTGCCGTCGAATAAGGCAAGGATGTATTTAACCCATAAACCGAGCTGGACGAAGCATAGATCAAATGTTCAATTTTATGATGGCGACAAGCTTCTAAAATGTTCGTAAATCCGACGATGTTTGAATCGATATAGGTATGCGGGTTTTCCAAACTATACCGAACACCTGCCTGTGCAGCCAGGTTTATTACGATCTTAGGCTCCCATTGCTTAAACAGTCGCTCAATCCCGTCACGATCCTCTAAATTCCCCTTCTGAAAAATAAAGTTCGGACGTTTTAATAACTCGAGCCTGCTTTTCTTCAAGGTAACATCATAGTAGTCATTCAAATTATCCAGTCCGATAACTAGATGTCCTTCTTTCAGAAGCCTAGCAGTCACATGTGAACCAATAAAGCCGGCACAACCCGTGACAAGGATAGACATATTTTCACCTCCCCATGACAAATCATAGGATAATATATGTCCCCGCGTTCCTAGTGAAACGGCGTATGTATATATATCGCCGATTTAACGCTTGCCCAATCGTGTATTCGTTAATAAACATAAACTATTGAAGCAATTAGCCTTAATGGCATTTATCAATATGAAGAGGAGGAATCCGGGTGAAAGTGCTTCACCTGCCGGTTGGCAGGCAGATGATCGAGATGTGCGCTGCATTGCGTGATATCGGTGTCGATGCTACTTCTTGCCATTTCAGGGAGCGAAGTATTCTTCAACAGCCTGATCAATGCCTGCACTTGGAACGGTTAAGCGGTGCCGAAAGAAAAAAGCAACGGGAAGAGTTTCTGACTGAAGCAATTGAGCAATACGATGTGTTTCATTTTCATTTTGGTGAGACGTTCTTCAAGGACAGGTCGGACTTAGCCATTCTTAAAAACCACGGCAAGAAATTAGTGGTTCAGCACCGGGGCTCAGACGTACGCATGTTCTCCGTCGCCAGCAGCTTCGGCAATCCGTTTGTACGTGTGAAAGGTGGGCGGCGCAGGGAGGAGAACAAAATTAGACATAAACTAGAGGAGTTGTCGGAGTACATCGACCACGCAGTTGTTGCTGATTATGAACTTTATCCTTATATCGAAAAATATTACAAATATGTCCACGTTCTCCGACAGTTCATCACGCTGGATAAATTCATCCCCGTTTATCCATCCAAAGATAGCGAAAGTCCGTTAATTATACATGCACCGACAAACCCCTATTTGAAGGGCACTGAATATGTTTTAGAAGCCGTTGAACGTCTTCGAAGAAATAACATACAGTTCGACTTTCAATTGGTAGAGAATATGACACATGACAATGCGATTCAATGCTACCGCAAGGCAGATATTATCATCGATCAGCTTCTTCAAGGCTCGTTCGGCGTGTTTGGACTAGAAGGAATGGCGCTTGGTAAACCTGTGCTGTGCTATATTCGCGAAGAGCTGAGGGATAAATACCCGCCTCTGCTGCCCATTGTCAATGTGGATCCGAACAACCTTTATCGTGTGCTTGAGCAGCTTATCCTGAAACCACGGTTGCGTCATCTCATTGGATTGGCTAGCAGGGAGTATATAGAGGATTATTACGACTCTCGTTCGCTGGCAAAGGATCTAAAACAAATTTATATGAATTTGTAAACGATTAAATCACTTTTATTTATCCACTCATTGGTAAATAGTGATATATATCCCATATCAAGTATATTTAACACCGCATACTATAGCATTATTCGAACAGTGAAGGTGGGATAAACTTGAATCGTAAAATTGCCGTAATCGGCCTTGGATATGTAGGACTTCCTCTCGCGCTGACGTTCTCGAGGGAAGGCTACCAAGTGAGCGGAATCGATCTTGACCTCAATAAGATTCATTCAATAAAGATAGGCAAGAGCTATTTGCTTGATATATCAGACGATATCCTTCATTCCGAGGTGATCTCGGGAAATTTATCCGCCACGAATGATTTCAGTGTTGTTGCCGATGTTGATGCCATCATCATTTGCGTACCGACACCATTAAATGAAGAACACGTTCCTGATCTTAGTTTCTTAATAAGTGCCGGGAATATGTTAAATGAGCACATTCAAAAAGGACAAACGATCATTCTGGAGAGCTCTACTTATCCGGGCACTACAAAAGATGTATTGAAACCATTGCTGGAGAAAAAAGGCCTTAAGGCAGGCATAGATTTTTATCTTGGCTACTCCCCTGAACGCATTGATCCCGGCAACCAGCAATTTACGTTCCAGGCCATACCAAAGCTGATCAGCGGCATCACGGAAATGTGTGCGCAAAAAGTTTATGGACTGTATAGCTTGGTCTTTGACCAAGTCATAAAAGTATCTTCGACAGAAGCGGCAGAGCTGACAAAGTTATTAGAAAACACATATCGTTATGTTAATATATCGTTTATTAACGAATTTGCGACGCTATGTGATCATCTAAAAATTGATGCATGGGAAGTTATCGATGCTGCCGGTACGAAGCCCTACGGTTTTACGAAGTTTTTTCCGAGTCCTGGAGCAGGAGGCCACTGTATCCCCGTAGATCCATTGTATCTTCAATGGAAGGTGAAGGAAGCAGGGCTGCATAGTTCCTTCATCGAATCGTCCGCAGTAATAAATCAGAAAATGCCTGCTTATATTGTGAATCAAGTTAAAGCGCAAATTCATTCCAATTGGAAGGAAGCCAGGATTCTTGTTATCGGCATTACCTACAAGAAGGATGTCAATGATATACGCGAATCCGCGGCAATTGAAATCATGCGTCTATTAACTCAGGAAGGATGTTATCTGGAATATCATGATCCTCTAATATCACGCATGACATTGGATGGTGTAACCTATCAAAGCATCGATCTCACCGAGGGAAATCTCGCAAACGCGGATTGCGTTATCATCGCGACCGATCATTCCCAGCTGCCGGTGGAGTTTATTGTGAAACATGCATCACTAATCTATGATGCACGAAATATTACAAGAGGCCTTACCGGAAGAGGTAAAATCATCCGCTTAGGGGGAGGCGGGAATTGAATAACATAGTTGCCATTTAAATGTCAGCCAATCTAGAATATGACCGCTCGTATAGAATGCGAGCGGTCTTTTTATCTTAAAGACTCTCTTATTTAAAGTCTATATTTTGGATATAATCCCCATTATAAGCATAGTTCAAAAGAATCCGATATATTGCTCGAAATCTATTGCCCGATGCTGATTTATAGTAAAGTCTTGTTGTAATTTTCACTCAAACAAATAGACCTTCCTGACTCCTCAGAAAGGTCTATCTTGACTCCACTATCATTCAATTTCTTCCTACACCCCAATATTGAAAACCAACACTCTTCAGCATTTCTCTATCTAGAGCGTTACGGCCGTCATAAATCAGGGTTCCTTTCATTAAAGACTTTATTTTCCGCCAATCCAGATGTAAAAACTCCTTCCATTCCGTACAAATCGCAACTGCATCTGCATCCTCGACTGCTTGATAAGCATCATTCGCGATAGAAATATCGAGAACCTGCTCTTCTACTTTATGGTTGGCGACAGGATCAAATCCAACTACTATCGCCTCTTCTTCTAGCAACCTTCGACATAACCTTAACGAAGGCGCCTCCCTGATATCATCGGTGTCGGGTTTAAAGGCTAAACCCAGTAACGCAATCCGTTTTCCTTTCAAATCCATCATCGTTTCTTTAATCTTGTTCATAAACCAGTCCGTTTGCGTTTGATTGATCTCTTGGACGATTTTTAAGAGATTCATTTCCACACCGGCCTCGCGCCCCATCATGATAAGGGAGGAGATATCTTTAGGGAAACAGGATCCTCCATAACCAAGTCCCGCCGACAAAAAATAGTCCCCTATCCTTTTGTCCGCACCAACCCCTTTGGCTACTTCGGTTACATCTACCTCCAGACGATCGCATAACCTAGCTATTTCATTGATAAACGTAATTTTCGTGGCTAGAAACCCATTCGAAGCATACTTTATCATTTCCGCTTCTCGCGGACTCGTAATTTGCTTAGGCACATCGATTTTTTGATACAGCTTTAGCATAACCTCGGTAGCCTTAAGCGACTGGCAGCCGAGAATAATTCGATACGGATTCCTCGCACCCTGTAAAGCCATTCCTTCCTGTAAAAACTCGGGATTAGATACCACATCAAACGTTACTGTATAATCTCTCGTAATTAATTGATCGTTAATGATGGATTCTATGCGGCCCGTAGTGCCGACTGGCGCAGTGCTTTTATTGACTATGACTCTATGTTCTTTAATATGTCGGCCAATCTCCATAGCTACGGCATCAATGTATTTCATATTCGTACGGCCATCTGTCACGGAAGGAGTGCCAACCGTAATGAATAATACCTCCGCTTTATCCACAGCTTCTTCCACCCTATTAGTGAATTCAAGGGTTTGCTGTTTTAATAACGACTGTATAACAGATTCCACACCGGGTTCATAGATTGGAAGCCTACCTTTTTTCAATTGATCTATTTTTTTATCATCCTGATCCACACCTATGAGCTGATAGCCTAATTCTCCAAGCGAAGCGATTGTAGTGATCCCGACATATCCTGTACCTATCACCGCAATTTTCATATATCACCTTACCTTAGACCATCTTTCGTAGCGATACCCTAGCTAAACGACATCATCACGGGTAATTCTCGGGATAAAATTGTTGGTATACCTGACTAATTTACATCTGGCCATGTAGTTCCCCGTACTCGTTTTTTGCGTATGCGAATGAATATCTTTTCTCCTTATACACACATAATTGTGTTTAGACACCGAGTAAATTTTATACCCCTTTCTCTTACACCTTCTTAAAAAATCCGAATCGCTCCCATTTACTTGCTTCTCATCGAATTTAATC
The DNA here is from genome assembly GCF_041953985.1 of Paenibacillus sp. CR_12. Classification (NCBI taxonomy): domain Bacteria; kingdom Bacillati; phylum Bacillota; class Bacilli; order Caryophanales; family Paenibacillaceae; genus Paenibacillus; species Paenibacillus sp. CR_12. Next base: position 120,277 of record NZ_JAVFHO010000003.1, read on the forward strand.
TTATTCCATACATCCTTCTTAAATACAAGAGTTCCTCCCTTAACCTTTCTTCGGTACTTCCTTTCGCCTCCATCTCTAAATAGCATTAGGGCTTTTTTCTCCTCAAAATAAATAAAAGCCGTATGCTTCCCGACAATAGACGCTTTACTGCGAGCAAGAGCATCAAGTGATTCCTTTAAATAGCACGGAGCATAATAATCATCATCATCAAATTTTGCAATGACATTGTATTTTGCTTTCTTGATACCATAATTCAAGCAGGCACCTAAGTTATACTTCTCTGACACCTTATAAACGGTTACGCTCTTATGTTTACCAGCCATCTTCCTCCAATATTTAATATCCATATCATCTCGATTTAAAATGATAATCATTTCTTTGTTTTTTACTTTCTGGCGTACATAATTTTGGAATATATTATTCATAAAATCAGGTCTCATGGTACTAACTATGATTGAAACTATCGGACTCACCCCTTTGTCGTGTCGGCTTTCCTCTTATTGTTAGATTATGAATCATATCTTAAGTGGTGAACGGCGAATGCATTAGATCATTCACATAATATCTATGCAACTATGATTCATTTTGCTTGCATTTATAAAAAACCTTTTCAATGTGGCTAGCATATGTAGTGGGGCACACGACCAAGAGCCTGAACCATGGGTACGGTTCAAGCTATTTACCTTGATCATTTCCTTCCCTAGAATTAAAATAACAAAGCTCTTATCAAATGGTATTTCTCTGCGTAATCAAATCCTACTTCCATTCCTCGTTTAGCTGCCCATTCCCGTACAGATTCCGGAGAAATCAAATGACGGGGTTCCCGCAGCTGTGATTTGTGTTTACGTAATGCTTCTATCTTCTTGTCTATCGTATCACTTATATCCAAGTACAATTCTCCAACGTCAGCTAACTTTGGATACTGCCAAACAATAAGAGGGTATTCGTACATGGCAATAACTTTATAGTGCCGATCAGGAATCGGCCGCAGGCCTGTCAGACAAGCTTCAGATAGTACCTTGTGATCTTGATTGAAGCTGGGATAAGGCAGGAATACCATAGTAGGATTAAATCCTGTTAAATATTTATCAATTTTTGTTACAATTTCTTTTTTAGGAACTGTATCCAGAATACTCTCTTTATCATCATACATGATGTCCCAGTCATGGCATCCTAGGTATTTCAACGCTGCAAAAAACTCCTTCTTACGTGAATTTTTACTCACTGGCTTCTCTCTGTGCCAAAAAAATGTGTTTCCAACCGATGCCAAAACAACCTTGACAGTGTTATTATATCGGCAAGCCTTTTCTATCAATCCACCGCATCCCAATACTTCATCATCAGCATGTGGTACAAATATGAGAATTCTCTCATTTCCTGATTCGAGCATAATCTCACCCTCCCTTTAACTAGATGTTAGCGGAAAGCCTGTCCTTTCACTTCCTATTAATATTTATATGAAACTCTTAAAAAATGTTCTTGGACTTTAGAAAGATTATGCTAAATACCCGCCATCCGAATCTAAAAAAGGACTGATCAACAACGAAATGACAGCGAGTGTATCGCTGTCATCAACTGGTATTATGCGATTTTTTTCGTAACGAACGTTATCCTTCCGAATTCTCCCCGAGCAGACGCTCCGCTAAAATGGCGGGCTTCTCTAAACGTTGTTGTACCGTTGGCCAGTTCTCCTTCGTAGCCGTATGAATAACCATATCGTAAGGGACCCCCCTGATCGTCAGGCCATTGCGTTCGATTCCGGTTCGCGGCAGCCCGCAGTGATCATGAAAAGAAACGACGCTCGCATTCTCGATAACCGTATTGGAAAACACACTGGACAAACCCAGAATATCGAACGCAACGTGAAAAATAAGCCATACGCTGGCAGGAGCGGCTGGGATCGAATCGGAAATGATCCATCTTCCCCAATTGCCGGCTTGACCATCAATATCATAGATCGCGATGGTTCCGATCGGCACTCCCGAGAGAAGCTCAATGCAGAAGTAATAATCGCCCTCTCTATGAAAATATTCTTTCAACCATGCTTCATGCACAGCATAACGGGAGTCGATTTCTCCGATGTACTTCGATAACTCAGGGGACCTTCTTAGCTTGAAAATAAATTCGGCGTCGTCCATCGTAATCGGTCTTAATCGAATGCCGAAACGTTCAACGGTGATGTTGTGGTTCACGACTTCACCTCAATGATCCTGGCGATGTCATCCAAGCTTTGAATACCCGCTACTTCCCTGATGGAAAAGCGAACATCGAACTGCTCTTCAAGGCGAAGAATGAGCTCCATATGCTTTAAAGAATCCCAATTCGGCAATTCTTCCCGCTTTGGATTACCATGAGGCGGTATCGGGGTGTTCAACACCTCGGATAAGATCGACCCAATTTGTTTGCGTATTTCCGTCATCGATTTACCTCCACTCTGGCAGGATGGTTCCCGCAAGCAGCTTTTACACGTGCATAGAGATCCCTAAGCGGCAGCTGTTCCGGCGAGCCCTCAACAAAACGCTTTATCCAGTCCAAGGCGGGGGCATTCCGCGGCCCCTGGGACATCTCAATGTGGATACGCTGCACTCCGCGATCCATCAATTTCTCCAAGGTCCAGGCAAAGGTTACCGTTTCAATGTCACGTCCAAGCGCCCTGCAGCTAAAAAGCGTCTCGATTAGATGCGCTTGTTCGCCATCCAACCTGCATACAAAGGTGCCGATAATTCCGCTGTCTGACAGTATATCCGATAGGCCAACCGTAATCGTAACGTATTTGGAGGCGTCCATAACGTCATTTGCTTCATTTTCTGTCATACGCCTTAGAGCCAGGTTAAACTGATTTGTTTTATGACTTAGATCATACAGCCGCTTGACATGGGAAGCTTCATTCTCATAAATGGTAATGACCATGTTCAAGCTGTCTAAATAGGAATGGTAATCCGATGCTGTTTGCCTGATCTTCTCTCTTGCCTGATTGGCCTGGATATCCGTTGTTCGGGATACGGCAATGTCATCCCGGTGAAGTTGATACAATCCGGGAAAATGACATAAACCCAGCATCGTTTCTTCACCGTTTCGTTTGGCACGGAGAAGGCGCACCTCCGGTAATTCTGCAGCCATCTTCACCAATTCCGCCGGATTGTCATCCACAAACAAGAAGGCAGACGGATCGATATTCAGTATTTGAGAGAGCCGATTCAGATTTTCTGCTTTTGTCTGCCAATTTGCACGAACAGCGGCAAAATCGTCCCATCTCAGCGGAAAATCGGTGCGCGCATCGAACAGTGCTTTAACATCTTCCTCCTCATTTCGGCTGCATAAGGTAAGCATAATTCCTGATTGTTTTAGTTGAAGCAGCAGCCTTTGCAACCGATGATGGCCTTCCGTTAACGTTACCCCTTCAGCTCCTTCTTCTCCCAGGACTCCGTGATATAGCGTATCATCTAGATCCAGTGCAATCGCTTTAAGCCTTGGAACCAAGGAAGCGGGCAAGAGTTGGACGCCAAGGTGACGGGAAATCATCGTTGTTGCCTGATTGGAAAATGGGTAGTTGCTGATTTCTTCGTTCCGATAATCATAGAAGGATTCGGTGCCTTCATGGGCCAATTGGGCTAAATCGATCAGAACACAGCCCGTGTTGTTCTCAACCGCCTCCAACAAAAACGAATTTAACTTCCGGAACCATCCACGGTCGCTGGCACGGAAGCTGAGCACCCTATCGGCATCTTCCAAGGACTCCGGCCAGTTATTTATCCAGATCGGTTTATCCGTTACCATTCGCAGTTTAACGATCCGTTCATTCAGCCATTGTCCAGCTTCTTGTGCACTCATAGAGCGGGCGTAAATCCGCCAATCTAACCAGATGATATATACATCCGCCTGAGCTTCCCCTCCAATACCGGACAGAGCGCTATCATAATCCGAGTAATCAAAACAGACATCAGCCTCCCATAATCCGCAAAACGGAGACATCAAATTGGCAACAAACTCAAAGGGCATCGTTCTGTCAACTCGTATTCGGAAGGTTCGAATGCTTGGAAGCTTCGGGCTTCCTGCAATCCGACTCCTGGAGGGAAGGGAGCACAGTAGAGAATCCGCTAAATCTAAACGGGTTAACACATGATTCATTCCTATACCTCCCTCCTGTTTTCAGAGCTTTGACCTGGCCATCATGCCAATGTTTCTGATACTCCCTGATCCCTATCCCGCTAAAACCATTGGCATTAATATAACCCGAGCTCCTTACCCCACACATTGATTCTTTCTAGATAATGATCCAATAAATGAACCGTCTTCAGATCCTCCACGCCCCAAAAAAGCTGCTGGAACAAGCTGCGTTCCAAAACGCGCTGCAAATAAGCCATTTTGTACAACGTAACCGGGTCGGTATCGAACCGAATTCCATATTTGAGCATTTCTGCGGCATATAAAGGCGCACAGCGTTCAATTACGGCATATTCGTCGCCTCTCCAGTCCTTGCGGTATGCAAAAAACACACCCATTAAATTAAACATATCGAACCAGCAAGGTGAGAAACGTGCACCTTCCCAATCGATAAACTTAATGTTCCAGTTCTCTTCGGCTACATTGTGGCAGCCGATATTCGGTGTTTGCAGATCATTGTGAATGATGCTTTTACCTGCCTGCAGAAGCTCGGGAAAATAAATAGGTCCCTTTTGTAACATGGTACGGACATTAACGTAGCTAGACTCCAGCCTCGCCTTTAATTCGGGACGTTCCATTGCCTTATCCAGATATTCTATAGTTCTTTGATGCGTTTTCTGGCGTTCTTGCGTTGAGGCGGGGGAATCGTAAAGCGGGAGCCATTCCTCGAATGTTTCCCAATGACTATAAAAATTGTCGTTATAGGTTAACGCGTGAAGTTTCGCCAAGGAAGGGATAATCCGGTCGAAATAATCAGGTGTAAAGATAACCTGACCCTTTACTTGAGGGACGAACTCCATGAATACCCATACATCATCACCATTCATACCTTCCACGATCAGATATATGTTAGGTATCAGATCCGATAAAATATGGGTTGCTTTTCGGTACATGTTTAACTCGATAAGTTTCTGTTCGTTCACGGGTGCTTTGAATATCTTTAAAATCATTGGATATTTTTGTCCGTTTGCCGTAATTTCGAGTTTCCAGATTGCACTCTTGAATGTTTCTTTCAAACACTCCATATTTCCGTCGTTCAAAACAACGGAAGAACCGAAATGGCTTGCAATCTGATCAGCGCATCCAAGCTCCCGCCACTTCAGACTTATATCGTTAAGAGGCGGGTTTGCCAATAAGGCTTGTGCATCCTCAAGCCCTTTATTATATCCATCTTCTTTTCCCTTTTTAAATCCATCCGTACGACCTTGCTCGAACCCTTCCGAATTTCCTGTTTTCACCATATCCGCGATCCTCCACTCCGTATTCCTTTTATATCCTATGTGGAGGACCTCCGACATGACATTAAAAAAACGCGATTTAACATTCCGTATACACGATTTAACATTCTGCGAATAAATGAATCACGATTGACAACCATTTTAGCTGATCTCCGTAGATTGGCCTTCTACTATCTGATTCTAAAAAAAAATCACGAGCATCGATCTCGTGATTTCTAGCGCATTTATTCATACCTCTTCCAGCCGGTTGTTCCCCCAGCCAGAAGCAGTTCTTTCGCGTCATCCAGACTCACATTGGAAATGAGATCCAAAATGGATAGATTCCCTACAAAGTTCCCTTTGCCCTGAGGATACTCAGGGCATTTCCAGTCTTGTACGATAACGCTCAGATTACGACTCCGAAAATGATTGAGGTCAACGTATAGCTCAAAACCGATCCCACCACCAATATACTGACTCCCTTCCAGTTTAGAAACAATCTCCGCGATGCGCTCGGAAGCTTTAAACTCAGTTGCTAGGCCTGCAGAGCCAATGATCTCCCCATGCCACCCCAATTTTCGCAGCATATCCACCGTGAATTGTTCGCAGAACATCTGAAAACTGGAATTTAGTCTTTGATGATGATGAATATATTCAATGGCAGCTGACCAGAGCATCTCAAAATATGGGCTTTTGCGATAAGCATGGTGAAGTGTCGTTTGCAGCCTCTGGATCCAATCATGGTGGTATGCAATGGAGGCTGCATTGATTTTCACCCGATTTCCGCCAGGTATCGGTATCGTAAACAAATGCTCGCATCCGTTTATTTTCAAAGAAAACCGAGTCTGCCCCACCTTCTTATTAAGCTGGACATCATCCAGCATAACCCAGATGTCACTGTTCATGATTCTATTGAAGTAGTGAAGGGGGGGAAAGACATTGGGTTGATAAACGCATATCCTCTTTGACATCTCGTCCTCCTCCCATCATGATGATCTTACTTGTCTAAATAAATCAATGCATACTTGATCCCGTAATCATCCTGAAAATGATCATCAAATATGTGGACATTCGACCTCCCCATTTCGCTAAAATGGCAGGTCATATAGGCTTTGTCGGCAATTTTTGCCCCCAGCAGCTTGGCAAAGGGTAACGATATTTTATGATCCGTTCGAATAATGGCCGTAAACGTCTTATATTGGGGCATTATCTTCCAATCCTGATAAGCTCTATACATGAGCTTCCTGCCTATATTATGACCGGCATGCTGGGGATGCACAGCGACCCGATGTACGTGAGAAACGCCTGGAATCGGTTCGGAGCAAATCAGGAAGGCCGTGAGTTTATCGATATCACTCTTCACAACGCTATAGCTTAAATCATATTTCCCCGGCAGATCAGCAAGGAATTGACGTTCTCCCCATTCTTCGGTTGAGTATAAGTGTCCTCGCTTTAAATAAACCAGATGCTCCACTTCAATTAAGTCTGATAAATAATGTTGCATATTGTTCCTATCCAGCTTTACGATAGAAAGTCCTTTGTCCAGCATATCATTGCCCACTCCTTGTCGCCGACTTCATACTCATGGCACGGGTATACACATTTAATACCCGCTTGGTCATCGTGCTTAGCGAACAATGTTTCAAGCTCCATGATTCGGAATTGCTGCTTAGTCGTTTACGCACTCCCCGATTCTCAAGCAGCTTCTTCATTTCTCGATAAAGCGCTTGACTGTTGCCTGGAGGGACCAAGAGTCCGTTCTCTGAGTGATCCACCATTTCAGTGATCCCCCCAGCCTTGGAGCCTATTATCGCTTTACCGGCTACTTGAGCTTCGATTAATGAGTAAGGATAGTTATCTTCGAGGCTAGGAATTACAAAAATATCTGCCTGTTTTAATAGGGCGGGAATATCGTCGCGCCGTCCCAAAAATTTAACATATTTCCCCAGACCATGCCGTTTGGATTTTTTCTTAAGCGCTTTTTCCATGCCTCCTTTTCCGACAATCCAGCAGACCCAATCGCTCCGTTTCTTTTTCAACTGTGCCAAGGAATCAAGCAATACATGCTGACCTTTGACTTTTTCAAGCCGTCCGGTACATATAATAATCTTTTTATTTGATGGACTGCTGAGTCCAGTATTTTTGTTCATCTGACGCTTAAAGGCCGGAATATCGATTCCATTGGAAATGACCTGGATATTCTCTGTAGGGATCCCGCATCTTAGGCACACATTCAATAGCCATCTCGAAGGTACAATGGTTTTATCGCTTCGCTGAATAACCTCTGATTCGAAGGAGGATAATAGATTCCATCCCGTAGAGCCGGGTTTTATGAGTCCGTAATAATAGTATTCGGCCGTAACGCAGCCGTGCAAAGTGAGTATTACTGGAGTTGAGCGGGGGTTGTAGACATCCAGTACGCTGGCAGAGATGATTTCCTGAGCATGAATAACCTGGTATTGTTCCAAATCTATGGATCGAACTGCATCGAAATATTTCTTAGCCTCATCCTGAATTTTATCAAGAAACTTCCATACTCTTTTGCCTACCCAACCTGAAGACAATAATGGATGGCTTCTACCGCTGGACTTTTTTCTTTTTATAAGATAACGCCCGTTCGATGTTGTGAGATAGTATTCACCATGATGCCTAGCTAATATCTCTACTTCATGGCCGTTTTTTTCAAGTCCCGCCTTTAACTCGTGCATGTATTTCCCGAGTCCGCCTCTCGGCGGATAGGCATATATTGTTGTAAGAAGTATTTTCATAGAGTGTCACCCTCCTTAAATCTAGTAAAGTTTGATATATGTTATGCAGTGTTGTTAAGGTTTGAAGGGTATATATGAACTATTTATTTGAGCATTCTCATAATTCCGTTTTTGACTTAATGACAGAATCAGGATAATCCTGCTCTTTCGTTTTGAGTCACTCCTATTCATTTTTGGGTTTAAGCCGTTTCCATTTCATCATGAGCAGCATTAAATGTATAAACGATGTGAATAGGAGGTTCAGCTTTGAAAAAACCGCTCTGCGTCTCCGTATTCGTATTTGGGAGCTACACAAGATTCATACCTTATTATGTATATAGCGTACTCAAGAGTTACCCCGAGTATTATGTGAAAGTATTTACCAATAAACCTCTCTCCCGCAATGAAAATAAGTGTCTTCACCTCATTAGAAGAAATTTGTCCGACCATTTTGAAATAAAGGAACATTATTTTAGCGATCATCATATAACGGATGCCAAAGTCGGGAAAGCGATGAGATTTTTGATTCCTCGTAGTGAATACAAGGATTATGAAAATGCGTATATTGGCGATGTCGATTTTTTAATTGTCAAAGAATCACCCACACTATTAGAAGGACATCTAGCGCATTGTGATAAGATCAACTTGCCTTTCAGCAACCAAATTAGACCCAATTCCAAGAGGTTAACAGGATTACATTTCTTCCGAGTGAAACCATATTATAAGACCATGCAGTCGATGATCAAATATTACCGAAAAGAAAAAGAAATTTTAAATAAAGTGCTTCAACCGATGGGAACGAACGAAGAGTTCCTGTATCAATTAATGAAGGATGGTTTCGGTTTCGGGAAAATAGAGGATCACCCCTATAGACCGCATCATGGCTTCCACTTGGGTATTTTCCGAACTGGCGATCACGAGAAAAAATTCAACATATATCTAAAAAGGGGAAGCACGGAGCAAATTGTAGAAACACCACCGTATCCCCTATTAAGAAATCAATTGCTAGACTTCTATTCGGACCCCTTGTTCCGAAAGATCCGAGAATACAATCCTATTATGGAACTTAAAGTATTACACCGACTATTGAGGAGGTACAAGGATTGTCCAAAGTAATTTACGTTTGTTTAAGAAACCCATCGTCGATGGCGGTAGAGAAGGATCGGGTCAAGCGCGTCTGTGACAATCTCACTCCAGATAACCTTGATCCCCACCCTGCCATCGTGACGGCTAATGATAACGTGATCATCGGAATATTCAATCCAGTCCCCTCGATTATGCTCAAAGCATCTAGTGTCTGCTTGGGCAATCTTCTTGGATCGCCATCAGAGTGGCATCAACTCGGGAGCAAAATTCCCGATGGCACTTACGCGTTAATTCGTGGCAATTCAAATGAAATTGAAGCCATTGCCGATTATGTTGGATCACGTACAATATGGTATGTACACACCAAAGATTTGTTTATCGCATCCACCTCTCAACGAATGATTATTGCTTACTTGGGTAGTTACCGTCCCGACAGAAATGTCTACTCTTGGATATTATCGACAGGTTCTCTGGGGCCAGGATTATCATGGGATAAGAGAATTAAATGCTTACCGGGGAATAGCAGGTTTATATTAAACAGAGAATCATGGACAGCAAGACTGGAGCAGGGAACCGTTCGATTCCAAGAATCCAATCTTCGTTATCAGGATCATTATGAACGGCTGAAAAAGGCGATAGAGGTCACCATGAATTCGATGCGGATCGATTATGCCCAGTGGGCACTCCTCCTGTCCGGAGGACAGGATAGCAGGACGATCTTGTTGCATCTACCGAACCCTAAGAAAATCAATACCCTTACTTGGGGGCTGAAAAGTTCGATCAAGGTGAAAAATTCAGATGCCTATATCGCCAAAAAAATCGCCGATTACATTGGCTGTCCGCATCAATATTATCCGACAGACATATCAGCTCATCTGTCCCTCAGAACGTTGTTCGACCGTTTTCTTTCCATTGGAGAAGGGAGAATTGATCACTTTTCAGGTTATGCGGATGGTTTTAATCTTTGGAACAAACTACACGCCCAAGGGGTGTCAGGAGTCATCAGAGGAGATGGAGGATTTGGTTATGTGCCCTGCAAAGACGAACAAGATGTTCGATTCAGGGTGGGTATGCCGCTTCTCACTGACTTTGTCAATCTGACCGACCGTTTGCATCAAATCGGAATAGCACCGAATTTGCTACCGCACCATTTAAATAGAAAGAAGACGGAATCGATCCCCTTATGGCGTGATCGGTTGTTCCATCAATACAGAATTCCTTCGATACACGCAGCTCTGAATGACCTTAAACTGTCTCATGTAGAAATTGCTAACCCTTATCTGTCTAGAAGAATCATTTTAGAAGCAAGGAAATTACCCGACCACCTGCGAACAAGCAAGAAATTGTTTAAGGATATTGCCAATGCCGTCAATCCAGGGATTGATTATGCACAATACCGCTCTACAGCAAGAACCAAAGATCTTCTGAACCAGAACGAAACGATCGCTTTTCTCAAGAAAGAAATCCGACATTCGAAAGTGCTGCCGAATTCATTAAAGAACTTGCTGGATAAGGAAATGGCCCCCCACCCCAACAAAATCCGGCACCATATGAACATCAATGTGCTAGGATTTCGTGCATTCATCATTGCTAGAATGAATACGATTCTCACAAAGGACGCAAGTCTCTTATAACCATTGACGAATGGAGGGCGGACGTTGGGTAAAAATAAAGTACGATCCGTATTGTTGGTGGCGGACCGCCCCTTCTGGGCTTTCGATCACAGGGCTAAAGATATGATGAATGTGCCTATGGAGCAAATTCAATTTCAATTAAAATATTTCCCTCAGGTCACACTAAGCGATAGCAACCGATTTGATCTTATTTATGCGATGTCGCTTGATATCGCCCTCAAAATTCATAAACTGGGTGTCCCTTTAAATAAAATAGCTGCAGGGATTACCTCAAGACGAATATTCGAAAAACACATGACCGATCAAAAAAAGTTCAAACCCGAATTCATCACCTTCATCAGAGAGTTGCGGGGGGTAAACTCGGCATCTTCAGAATTTATACATGAATTCCAACACATTCGCACCGTTCATAAAACCCCCGTAGGTGTGAATGAGAAGCTATTTACCCCAATGAAGAAGAACAACCATACTCCCCAACTGCTTAAAGTTGGCTGGGTCGGTCGAATTGATCGGATTGACAATCGAGAGCTCAAAGGATATGACATGGTCATCTCAGCTCTCAAGGGATTACCTGTTCAATTGGAAGTTCGTTCTCTGTTTGATAACTATGCACCCCGAGATAAAATGGTGGAGTTCTATCAGAGTTTAGACCTATTCATCTGTTCCAGTCGTTCGGAGCATATCCCCATGCCGATTCTTGAAGCTGCTTCTTCCGGTATTCCGATTATTACAACTAAGGTTGGAATTGTACCCGAATTAATTAAATCTCATCGTAACGGTATTATCGTTAAACGCAGACGTTCAGCCATACGGAAGGCTGTACAGTATATGATTGACCATCCTGATGAACGAAAAGCGATGGGCGCCAACGTTCGTCAGTCTGTTCTAAAGTGTTGGAAATGGACAGATTGTGCAAAAGTTTGGGAACAATTCTTCATGAGTCTAATGGAGAAGGAGTAAGAGAACAGAAACTAACCCGTAATAATAAGATAGGGGAACCACTCTAATGGCTCCCTTTATCGAACCGCACGTGCCCTACTAAGGCATACGACTCACCAACGTGATTCACTTTATAATCAATACGTCGCTAAACGTTGTGTAATATGCATCTTTCAACGCGGTCGGGAGCGTAGTACTCTTGTCCGCGTTCTTTTGCTTTTTTTGCTCTCTTCGGAACTTCGCTTGATAAGTCAGAGAATACAGCCCACATATATAGAGATCAAAGTATTACACCGACTATTGAGGAGGTACCATGATTGTCCAAAATAATATACGTTTGTTTAAGAAACCCATCGTCGATGGCGGTAGAGAAGGATCGAGTCAAGCGCGTCTGTGACAACCTCACTCCAGATAACCTTGACCCCCACCCTGCCATCGTGACGGCTAAGGATAACGTGATCATCGGAATATTCAATCCAGTCCCCACGATTATGCTCAAAGCATCTAGTGTCTGCTTGGGCAATCTTCTTGGATCGCCATCAGAGTGGCATCAACCCAGGAGCAAAATCCCCGATGGCACTTACGCATTAATTCGTGGCAATTCAAATGAAATTGAAGCCATTGCCGATTATGTTGGATCACGTACGATATGGTATGTACACACCAAAGATTTGTTTATCGCATCCACCTCTCAACGAATGATTATTGCTTACTTGGGGAGTTACCATCCTGACAGAAATGTCTACTCTTGGATATTATCGACAGGTTCTCTGGGGCCAGGATTATCATGGGATAAGAGAATTAAATGCTTACCGGGGAATAGCAGGTTTATATTAAACAGAGAATCATGGACAGCAAGACTGGTGCAGAGAACCGTTCGATTCCAAGAATCCAATCTTAGTTATCAGGATCATTATGAACGACTGAAAAAGGCGATTGAGGTCACTATGAGTTTAATGCGGATCGATTATGCAGAGTGGGTACTTACCCTATCCGGAGGCTATGATAGCAGGACGATCTTGTTGCATCTTCCGAACCCCAAAAAGATCAACACCCTTACTTGGGGGCTGAAACATTCGATCAAGGAGAAAAATTCAGATGCCTACATCGCCAAAAAAATCGCCGATTACATTGGCTGTCCGCATCAATATTATCCAACGGACTTATCTGCTCATCTGTCCCTCAGAACGTTGTTCGACCGTTTTCTTTCTATTGGAGAAGGGAGAATTGATCACTTTTCAGGTTATGCGGATGGTTTTTATATTTGGAACAAACTACACGCCCATGGTGTGTCCGGAGTCATTAGAGGGGATGAAGGATTTGGTTGGGTGTCCTGCAAAGACGAACAAGATGTTCGATTCAGGGTGGGTATGCCGCTTCTCACTGACTTTGTCAATCTGACGGACCCTCTACATCAAATCGGAATAGCACCGAATTCGCTACCGCCTCATTTGAATAGAAAGAAGACGGAATCGATCCCCTTATGGCGTGATCGGTTGTACCATCAATACAGAATTCCTTCGATTCTCGCAGCTCTGAACGACCTTAAACTTTCTCATGTAGAAATTGCTAATCCTTTTCTGTCTAGAAGAATCATTTTAGAAGCAAGGAAATTACCCGACCACCTGCGAACAAGCAAGAAATTGTATAAGGATATTGCCAATAACGTCAATCCTGGGATCGATTATGCACAATACCGCGCTACAGCAAGAACCAAAGATCTTCTGAACCAGAACGAAACGATCGCTTTTCTCAAGAAAGAAATCCGACATTCGAAAGTGCTGCCGAATTCATTAAAGAACTTGCTGGATAAGGAAATGGCCCCCCGCCCCAACAAAATCCGGCACCATATGAACATCAATGTGCTAGGATTTCGTGCATTCATCATTGCTAGAATGAATACGATTCTCACGAAGGACGCAGGTCTCTTATAACCATTCCGAATGGAGGGCGGACGTTGGGTAAAAATAAAGTACGATCCGTATTGTTGGTGGCGTACGCCCTTTCTGGGCTTTCGATCACAGGGCTAAAGATATGATGAATGTGCCTATGGAGCAGGTCACACTAAGCGATAGCAACCGATTTGATCTTATTTATGCGAAGTCGCTTCTGCTTAAGAACGAAAAGCGATGGGCGCCAACGTTCGTCAGTCTGTTCTAAAGCGTTGGAAAGACAGATTGTGCAAAAGTTTGGGAACAATTCTTCATGAGCCCGTAATAATAAGATAGGGGAGCCACTCTCATGGCTCCCCCTTAGACGTCCGTCGCACATATAAAGCAGGGCATATGCCCTGCTTTATTTTAATTTGGGTTTTGTTCATAAATTTTCAAGACTTCTTTGCAGCGATTATCCCACGTATACTTCTGCACTTTCCTGAACGCATGCTTGGATAACTGCACGCCCAGTTCCTTGTCCGATAATAAACGTCGGATATGATTGCAGAAGCCTGATATATCATCTCTCTTAACAAGCAGAGCATCGTGCTGATGCTTTAGAATTCTACTGACAGCCGGAATATCAGTCGCCACGATGGGTCTTCGGGACGCCATGTAATCAAATAGTTTTAACGGTGAAGCGATGCGATATCGCACATCCTCTAGAGAGTAAGGCAGAAGCAGACAATCAGCTACCTTCAAGTACTTCGGGACATGAATATTGGAGACAAACCCCGTGAACTGCACGTTCCTGATTTTTCTTTCCTCACAATATTTCTCCCAGTGTAGACGATCCCGTTCGTACCCGCCAACAAGTAAGAAGACCAAATTCTTCATATGCTGCATTCTCTCAGCTGCCTTTAAGATCTGATCAATCCCTCGATCAGGGTAAAGATTTCCGCAATATACCGCATATTGCTTATTCGAATCGAATCCCAATTCCTTTCTCCATTTCAATTGATTATTAGAAATGTCGAAGTTTTTTAAGTCCGTACCATCCTCCATAACAAATATTTTATCTGCTGGGAACCCCCTCTTCAGATGTTCTTTTTTAATTTCTTTATGAATGGTAACCATCCCTTTGAATGCTTTGAGATGGGCGATTTTGTATAACTGTTGCAGTTTGGGCAGATCGTACTTCCAGTCGTGTGATTCTACGAAGGTGGGGATTCCTTCTCTCGCCGTATAATAAGGAATAATCAGATTGCGGCAATAGACGAAATCGTACTTCATCCGCTTTGCATGTTTATAAGCTCTCTGCACGAATGTTGGATCATTGCGTGTTTTGCCGCTCTTATAAGCTTCAGGAGAAGGAGAAAGATACTTAATTTTTAAATCACGATCTACGCCATAATGCGAATATATATTGTCCATATTTAATTTGAACTTGGTGACATTCTCACTGTCCGCTGTGATGACTTCCACTTTGCAGCCCATATTTTTAAACCCCTGTGCCATTTTCATCACATTAATGCTATGGGCCTGATACGAAGGTAGATTTTGACCGAGGAATACCCCAACATGAAGTCCTTTACTCAACATTTCTCCTCCTATGGTTTGAGATAATTACGCTTGACTATAAACAGTATATGAACTGCAAATGCTTTTGTAACGGCATCTGAGCAGGCACATGAAGATTAGCGAAAACACCCGATGAGCGAACGCTCCTGACACTAATAAAGCTCCAACTTTTTTCCTAAAACTTTAATTTTTTCTAAATACACTGGCAGCAGCTTCGCCTCTTTTTTTCCGGTAACAGCCCAATTCAGCTGCAGATACAGCCCCTTCTCGAGTACTCGTTTTAGAAATGCCATCTGATACAGTTTTAAAGGATCCGTTTTAAAGATAACTCCGTGCTTTCTCATCTCATTTGAATATAATTGAATGCAACGGCGAGTTATAGCCTCTTCCTGGTCTGCCCAATCTCGGCGGTATGCCAAGAAAACTCCGATCAAATTGACGAGATCAAACCAGCACGGGGCATATTTTGCGCCTTCCCAATCGATAAACTTGATGTTCCACGACTTGTCCTTAACATTGTTGGTCGCTATGTTTGCAGTGTGAAGATCTCCGTGGATAATGCTGCAGCCTTCATGAGTTACCTCCGGGAAATACTCTGGCCCTATCTGCAGCAGGTCCTTCACGAGTGAGTAATATGGATTAATCATTTCTTTCAGATTGTTGTTTTTCATCGCTTCATCTAAATAAAACAAGGTTAACTTATTTATGTTTTTTCTTTCTTCTCTCATAACAAAAGAGTTAAATTGAGGCAGCCAATCATCGAATAGTCGCTCATGTTGTTTAAAGCGTTCATTCATCGTAGACGAGTGAAGCTTCGCCAATGTCGGAATGATTTTGTCAAAGTGATCCGGATTATACCGCACCCGCCCTTCAAGAGGTTCAACATATTCCATGAACACCCATAACTCTCGTCCATTCACATTTCTTTTGCACTTATAAACTTGTGGCATGAACGGCTGAAGTACTTTTTTTGCTTTACGGTATATATTTTTCTCGACCGTGCTTTCCGGTCGGTCTCTTTTGAGCGGTTTCGAAATTTTAAGAATGATGGGAAAGCGCTTTTGTTCATGTTCGATTTCCAGCTTCCATATGCTGCTTTTGTATGAATCTTTTAGGCATTCCATTTTCCGATGATTAAGCGTTACTCTCTTGCCAAAATATGGTTTGAATGATTCGGCAAATCCCATCTTACGCCATGTTCTTCGAATGTATCGCTTGTCTATGTTATGCGTTTGACCCACTTGCCCTCACTCCATTTTCATTTTTAACCATACTATGTCGAAAATAGATACTTGTCACTTTCATACGCCTACCAACAGAAAGTATCACGATCTATATTGTTTGAAAGATTATAAAAGTGAATAACAAAGAGCGGTCCTCTTAGCAATATGTGTGATTATGCACGCGAAGATCGCCCTATCTGTAATCATGGAGCTGTAGCGACAATATTCCCATCTTCATAACCTTTCGCAAATCCGGCTTTAAAATCTTCCATGTAGGAATGATCATACCCTTTGTCATGGATTTGATGGGATAAAGGCCGGGATCTGCCGGCCTCAGACCTGGAGCTGTATCGGCCACCGGCTCGATGGCGCTTGATTGGCTTGCCATGGCGGCGTTTAATACCTGATGACTTCAGGCTTCTCAGCCCTTTTGCGAATGACTTCTTCCGTGCCATGGGTGAAGCCTTACGATGATTCCTAACCGTTAATGCCGTGTTCATGCCGAATCCTCCTGCAAGGGTCAATTCGTAGCTTCTAACCCGGCCTCATTGTAAAATAGCTGGCACTCGGATGTTATCCAGGGCGATGCCGGACTGCCTAATTTGTACCGATTTAACGGAATGCCTGTCAACATTTCAGCCATCACGGATTGATAGCCGACAAGCAGCCGAATATTCTCCGCAAGCGTGCGCGCGGTTGTTTCAGAATGTGCCGTAACCTCTGCGATACTTTCCAAAATACTTGCCAGCGCTTGCTGACTTCTAGCAATGGATGATACCATAGCAATCTTGGCCTCGTGTTCCCGTTGTATGCGCGCGATCATGAGTCCGTATCTCCGAAATCGAATGCATCAAATCCCATGGCATCATCTTGTTCAGCGTCCGTTCCGAGAATAATCCGCAGATTCCGGCACAGACCGGAGCCTATTTTCGTCAAGCCCTCGATTTGCTCGACAATTTGCTCGTGAATGGATAACGAATCCTTCAACTCTCCCTTGGAACGAGGATATTGAGTCAAGACCCATTGACAAACCTTTTCGGCTTCTACCGCTTTCCCTTGAAGAATGAGATAGGTATTATATTGAATAGTCACGGATGCATCGAGAATCCGCATGAACGATTCCTCTTTACTCACATACATTCCCCCTTAACCAACGAAGTCGGATCCCATTATTCTTCGCCTTGCTCGTTCGCTCTAAGCTCTTTCATTACGATTTCCAAACTGTCTGCCGATGTTTGTTGCAGGTCGGCCATGGCGTTCAAATAAGCAGCAATGCTGCCATTGACTTGTTCCACCTGGGATCCTGACGACCGGCCTCCTAATAATTGTCCCCCTAATGATGATCCTCCTCGTGAATTCGGTTCTTCGGAGGCTTGGATTTCATGATTCGGTAAGGAATGTATAATTTGAGCCATGCGGACTGCTGCATGACGCTGAGCTTCTAGAATGCGCGCTATTTGCTGCTGGGACTGCGATAGGTATTCGACCATGTCATCAATTTTTTTCTCCACGACATAACTCTCCTTCGCTCATCATATTTTTCAACATATGCTTCGACAAGCTTCCTGGTGCCATGAATAATGCCGTCTTTCGAATCAGGTGAATAGATCCTTAGCTGGCAGCATCGTTCTATATTGCTGCGGAACTCGCCCTAACCATTCGCTTATGCTTTCCTGTAATGATGGAAGCCCCTCATCTAGTCCTCCAACCTCCGTTAACAGCTCGGGGCGGAACAGAGCACAGCACGCATTTAACCGGTTATGGATATCCGCTTCGTTCCCGGGAAGTACGGGGGTTCCTGACTGTGCAAAACTAACGCAAACCGTTTTGATAGCGGGTGCATGTTCCAGCTCATCCATCAGACCGCCGATCCAGTTATCCATAACAGGTGTACAGCCATATAGAATAACTAACTTCTTCCCGTGTGAAGCACGAAGTGCCTTATTAAGAACAACCGCTATGCCTTGACCACTTCTCCCCGTAATGTGTCGTACCGCTCCGATCCGGCCGCGCACATATTGCCTGGTTCCTTCTGAGGAGCCGGCATCCGCTATGAGCAGCTCATATGGATGCGGCGTTAAGGCTTCGATTCTTCTAATCTTGCCAATGGCATCTTCGTTTGGATCATGAATGGGGATGATGATGCTGATGCCCTCAAATGAGGATGCTCCGTTTATTTGTCCGTGTTGAACGCCATAAGAATAGCCAACGATAAATCCATCCTTCCGTCCTTCAACCGGATCAGCTTTGGGAAGAGTCGCCGATAAAGATGTCCGTAAGCGAGTGCCGCGTCTCTTCATCGTAAAAAGTCCTTCATATACATTCCGCCTCCCGTTTCTCATCACTGCGTGAGGACCGAATAATCATTTGGCAATTCATTTCTATTGTATGTTGACTTTCTCGCTTCGTGACGGCATCCACAGGGACCATTCCATTCTCTAAACGTATGATCATCTTCCATATGTAAACAACACTTGATTGGAGTAACATGTTCGTAAATGAGCGTCATTCGGAGAACTCCTTAGTATTCACTCCTGCGGATGATCGCACTAAGGCTCTTCCGGAACGGCATCTTCATCATGTTGACGAATGGGATCCCCCTGGTTACAAAAAGGATGGGTGGAATCTCGCTTCCCCCATCCTTCTCCTCCATTATGTCGCCATCCGGCCTATTGAGATCCAGTACAGCCAGCCTTCCGAGATCACGGTGCCTGCCGGCCGCGTAATTCCGATGGCCACCTCCGCATGCTGCCGTTTTCGAATGCCAGCTTGAAACACCGGATCACTGCACGATGCCACCACTACATAATGTTCATCTTGATAGGAGGTCTGAAGCGGTATTGTAATTTCGATCGTTTCTTGTTCATCAGAAAAGATGAAGGGGAAATATCCAAACTGCTGAAGTAAAGGCATATCAGGAATCCCTTGAACCGGATTAAAGGAAAGATGACTCGGTTGAACCGATTCGAGTGCCAGTTTGGAAGAAATAATGGATTCGGATGACAGATGAATACTGTGTACGGCATAATCCTCAATCGCTTCACTTCTTACGCTGCGATGCTGCAGATGGGAAGCACTGATTACATCATCAGCCAACGCGTGATCCATCACATCATTCTCTAAATCTGACCACTTGCCGGAAGTTCCTCTGATGGCTATCTTCTTATTAAAGCCATCGTACCGCCGAAAGGGCCTTCCCCTTCTTATCCTGGTGATCCTTCTGGCTTTGTTCACTGTCAGCTCTCTCCTCTGCTTCTAATCGTTACCTTCATCCTATTCAAGAGAAGGGGCTACTGCCACAGTCGGTTAGATGGTTTGCATCAGGTTAGCCCATCGTTCTGCCGTATGATCCCATCTGAAACGCTGACGCACCGTTTCACGACCAGCCATCCCGATTCGGGTACGCAGATTCTCGTCCTGAAGCAATCCGTTAATCCGTTCGGCAAGCCCGCCAGGAAAATCATCCCTTTGAACCAGGTAGCCCGTCACGCCGTTCTCCACGATCTCCGGGATACCGCCTGCATTCGCAGCGATGACGGGAACTCCTGCAGCCATGGCTTCCACGTTCACGAGCCCAAAGGCTTCCCTCGGCGCTGAGGGAACAACCACAATATCGGCAAGCGAGTACCAGTCTGCAATTGCGGGATAAGGGATAAAGGGGCGGAAAAATACCCATTGGGTATAAGGTCCGGCCGTTCTTTTCAGTTCCCGTACATATGCGGTTTCCCGATCGGATCCGTAGGCTGCACTCCCGATAATAAGCAAAAGAACATCCGGATGCTTGTCAATGATATGAGGCAATGCGGCAATCAGATGGTGAACCCCTTTGTCAGGGATGAGCCGTCCCGCAAACAGAATGATTCGCCGTCCGCTCCATCCGTAATGAGCAAGCTTTGCCTCTCTTAGTGCCTTGGCAGCAGGACTGAAAGCAGGAGTAAAATGATCAAGACTCACACCAAGATGATTAATCGTGATCTTCTCCAGAAGCCCAGCATGTTTTGAAGTGATATCCTCCAGCAGGAAACGGCTGTTCACCACAATGCCGTCCATCCAGCGAGCAATGGCCCCAAAACGCTGCTCGCTCATATACGGAGGTGAAATAAATGTATTGGAGTGAAGATTCAATACGATTTTCACATCCGGCAGATGCATTTTGAGGCGCTGCGCCAGCAGCGGCCGATTGTGAACTTCGATAATATCCGGTCTCCACTTCTGAAGCCTCCGCAGCAAGGAAGGATAATAATTCGTTCCAGATGGCAGGCGGTAGCACGGAACGCCGTTGATCGTGTCTTTTGAAGGGAGCCCTTTTCCCAGTACTCCGAATATGCGCACATCCATGGCACCCTGCGCTAATGGAATGGTCTGCTCTACTACCCGCTCGACGGAGCTGCTCCTCCCCGATGGAATAACAAACGATCCCGGCGTCACAACCGCCACCTTCCGCAAACCCATAACTCCACATCCTTCTCACATCTTATCTATATGAAAAACACCTACTGATATATCAAAGGTTCCCCCTTGACACGTAGTGTTTCGTTGCCATATCCAAAATGCGCATACCTGTTCATTTGTATGGTTAGATACCTTAACATATACCGAATCAGGGCCTGTTGGTGACTAATTCCCGACAAAGAATAGGCCAACCACGGGCGACACCCGTCCATCCGGGACAATCATCCTCACGCATACGATATGGTACAAAGACTACAGGATTATGGTGACAAGGAGGGTGACCATGCATCTGGAATATGTCGGCATTCTGCTCAACAACAATACGTATCGCAGAATTTCCAGCGGGAGAATCGGCACTGAATCACTGGCCAACTACGAAGAAGCTGCTGCCATGAATGGGTTGGTTCCTTGTTTTTTTGCAATCCATCATATTTCACTAGAGACTGGAAAGGTGACTGGTTTTGTTCCGGCTCCAGCTGGATATTCGCAAGTGCATATTCCCATCCCACGCGTTATTCATATGCGGGCTATTTATCATAAAAAACAGGAGCAGGCACTGATTGATCAACTGATCAAGCGCGGGGTATTCGTTTATAACGGGCGTACGCGTTACGGTAAAAACGTTATACATCATATGCTGGAACAGGACCAGGGGATATTACCATCCCTGCCTCATACGGTAGAAGCTACCCCTGCCTCGATTCGCTCCATGCTGAGCCAGCACGGGGATCTCGTTCTAAAACCATGCAATGGAAGCATCGGGGTTGGTATCATGCGCTTAAAAGGTAACTCTTTACGCAGTCAATTCACTTACTCCCGCTCATCCCCATCGGCCAAAGGTTGGAGAACGGTTACCTTGCCGCCTGGAAAGCTCCATCCTCTGATCTATCAGCGGATTAGGCAAGCTCCATTCGTTGTACAGCAGCGCATACCGCTTGCCGAATATGATGACCGCCCCTTTGATATCCGAGTTACCGTTCAGCGCGGGGGAAGCGGGCGCTGGGAAGTCGCCGGCATGTTCGCCAAAACATCGGCTCCACGAACGTTTGTCTCCAACATTGCTCAAGGCGGCTCAGCCTATCGGGTCCCGGACATACTCGCCCGCTGCATGCCTGACTTGCCTGTAGGACTTACCATCGAACGAATCGCTGAGTTTTCCCTCCATGTCGCCAAGACGCTGTCCTTGTATATTCCGTACGCAGCTGATTTTGGAATGGATGTCGGCATTACCGAGAATGGAAAGATCTATTTCATTGAATGCAATGGCTGCGACCAACGTTATGGATTTCGGGAAGCCGGAATGGAGGAAGTTTGGAAATACTCATACTACAATCCGATGGCTTTTGCCCGGTATCTTTATGATAACGGGGTCTGGCCGCATTATTGAATGGAAAAAACCAGCCTCTCCCTGAGAACGGGAGAGGCTGGTTCATGACGATTTTAATGGGGAACCTGGGAGTTGAAATCCCCTTTACTGGATTGATCCGCATGGTAAAATACGACATCCCCATCCAGCAGGGTAAATCTTTTGCCATACGGATCGGTATAGGTTCGGCTGTACCCTTCAAGCTGCCACTGATTCATGAGCGGTGCATGAATGTATTGCAGATGGGGCTTGGCCGTATTGCCCTCCCGGATCGTCTCGATGTTGAAATTGACCACGATATACCCCTTCTTCAGAAATACAGAGGACTTCTCGTCCAATCGGTTACTCCGCCCATAAGCCGCCAGATCCGTTCCTTTCTTCACCACGTAGACGTCGGCGGGAAGGCTGTATTCACCGTACCAGCGCTGAACAGCGGCGTTGGCCCGCTCTCCGTCAACGGAGGTTGGCAGCCCCGACTTTGGCCCAATCAATGTTCGAATGCCGGATGGCAGCAGCATCCAGTCGAGCCGGCCTACCCAGGTCTTGCTCTTGCTGATCTTCTCCATATACTGCTTCGCGTAGGCCGCCGGGGACATTCCCGCCGGTGCCCCACCGTGGTTGTATAGATACGAAGCGGTATCCTGCAGTTCCACTTGGGGTACATTGCGCAGCCTTTCATTCAGAATGACGTAACGCTTCTCCGTATCCTGCGGGGAACCGATTCGAATGAACTTCCGGTTTCCACTGTGGTAATACAGATCGACAGGCTGACGTCCGCTGCCGTCTTTATTCACGAAATAAAAGCTCGGCGTAACCGAAATGCCGTCCTGCGCCCCGAACATATTGCCCTTAGTCTTCAAATCGAATTTGAAGTGGTATCCTGTCTTCACGGCCGCATTCTTATACCCCTGTGCCGGATGCTTGCCCGGAGCGATGGGAAGCGTATAAGGCAGCGCGTTCCCCCGGGCCTCGCCGTCAATGCCGCGGAGTCCTGTCCAATAGGACGCCCCGCTTGGTGACGCATTCCCTTTTTGTTTGCGGAAGACCGTCTCCCAGTTATAATCGGCAATATCCGTGATATGAAAATCATACACGCGCCCGATCACTTCCACAGGTTCTATATCCGTAGCCACATGGTGGGATAAATTCGTGTTGGCATCGGGCTGCGTCGTATAGTCGGGCGGCGCGTTCTCCGCAATCGTACGGAAGTACACCTGGTAATCGCCCTCGTCTACCCACACCGGCAGAAAAAACTCCGTGTCCAGCTGTGCCGTCGGGATCGTGATCCAGGTGTCTTTTGGATAGAAGGTGCGCTTGTCGCTGCTGTACACATCGAACGGAAAATAAACCTGCTTCGATCTTACATACTTCGCATAGTCCCGGTTTCCGTATCCCTGAATGTTCCGATGCTGGCCTGAGGTAGGGATGCGTACCGTAAACGGCCGATCCAAGATGAAGGCGGACCGATTCGGATTGGGGGTCGTCTTCTGGTTGTGGGCCTGATCATCCGTTACGGAGGAATAGTTGACGACCGGGGTGTGGACCGTGACGGTGTTTATGGAATGAATTAGAAACTCCTTATTGCTCCCACCGTTAATATTCCCTGGTAATAAACCATAATGGATTGTACCTGCACTCGTTGTATTAGCTCTGTTAACCTTATCCTTGCTGATCACATTATTGGGCTTGTACAGCACATTGTCACTAATATGTGTAGGAGCTGGGATACTGCCCGGAGTAGGCCCTTTTTCCGATGTTCGATTCGAATTCATTATGATAAATCCGTTAAAAACCAAAGAGTCATTAGTGACCTCAACTTTTTCCACAGCATCCTCAGCTACACTTTGCAGATTTTCATTTGGCGGTGAGGGCTTTGTTTTATATGAATTTCCTCCGTAAGAATCTGATGGGGCTACAATGGGATTAGGTGGGGATGGAGGATAAAACATTCCAGATGCACTAGTTGTAAACTGGGGTGGTTGATACCCTTGTGGATAAATTGTAATCTGTTCACCTGGTAGTGCGTAATTCTTTAGAATCCCCTGATCGATTTTATAAACCTCAAGGTTATCAATCACCCAATAAGAATATGGCCGTTCCACTGTATATCGTTCGGTGACTTTCTCTTCAGCTTGTTGTGGATCAGGTACCGTTGTAGGATTTCCACTCGGGTCATTTGGACCTGGTTTTCCTGGATCCCAATGCAACGTCCATGTTTTCTCAACGTTGACTTTAAAGGAACAGACACCTGTCATGTTTACAAATGTATTCTGATAAAGGTAATTACGAGCCAAGATATTACCATATAGACTTTCAGACGTCGGTATTCCTTGCAAAACATCAAAAAGTTCACTTCCCCGCTGATCGGCAAGAATCTTAGCTGTAACCACTGGATCCATGTAACGACCATTCATTTTCGTCCCTGGAGAAGGTCTCGTACAGGATACCTCAGGTGGGTCAGGGTCGGGAGGAGGCGGTGTATCGGTCTCATAGTAAAAAAACAGGTAATATGTCGGAAATGAGCCATCATAAGTAAACCGGCCAGGGTCACCAGGTGTTATTGATCCACCACTTGGGGCAGAGACAGTGCTTTTCTTATGTCCAATATATTTGTAGTCTGCATTCCCAAGGGTATGAGTAAAAGAGTATGGAACGTTTTTTTCTAATACTTCTTCACGATCAGTAAAACCCGGGGTGCCGTTCAGAGAACGACCAGTAGTCGTGTAATGTTTTATAATTGCGTTACCAACTTCGGGTTCTAGTTCAATTGTAAAAAGTATCGGAAAGTAATAACGGAGTCCTTTGACATTCACATTTTGATCTTCTTTAGTTGTCTCGAGAGGATCATCTGCTCTTAAATCTCCTATGACATGTACATTAAAAGATACGCTTTCCGTTCCTAGTCCTTGAATATTTCCTCTAATAGTAGGAGTATATTTTTTACTGACGTTTGGGATCCTCTGATCCCATGTTTCTTGTTGATAACGAGAACGAAAATATAAATCTCTACCATCTGGATCCGTCATATCAGGGTTGAATTTTTCTACTGACACACTTTTTATCTTACGGTTAGGAATATCGAATGAATACGGAAAATCCATAGATTTATTTGGTTGATTCTCGTATCCTTCCGGCGTCCAACTTTGCCCGTCTGAGTAACGCCAGATCTCGTAAGTAAACATTCCAACAAAATAATGTATATTACGATTACTTGGCTTTGGTGTTGTAGGCAGGGCAGCATATACACTTTGAATTATGAGAACGTATATAGACAACATAATTATTAGTATATAAAGAATCCTCTTTTTTTTCATTTTGTTACCATTCACTTAAATGGATTCTGCAGCAAAGTTAATGATTCCGTCCCCATCTGGAAGCCAATATATTCAGCTTTATTTAGTTTGAATTGCATATATTGCACATCATTATTAACAATTTGATCATATTCGCTTGTAGTCTTGTAAGTTCGGATAATCGTTTTATCTGATTGTTTAATCGGATCCGCAGAATTCCGATAACGAGGAAGTTCTCCTTGTTGTAAATAGTAGATTGGTCCAAGTCCTGCACTAAATCGAATTCTTATTGATTGATAGTCACCGAACATGACAGGCCATATATCGTAAACAATAAAATGATCTATTCTTAATGGCAGATCATCAATGGTGAAAATTCGAACATCCTTTTTCCCATCTAACAAGTGTAATTTTGTTCCAAACATATTGATAAAGTTATTATTAAGACTTAATTTTTTCACACTTTCTACTTCTGTTATATCTGGAACGTACTTTGAACCGATCCAAACCCAATTACCGACTCCATCCCAATTTACAGGAACTCCAAGATTCTCGCTTACAAATCTTAATGGTACATAAGTGCGCCCTTTAACAGCTTTAGCAGCCGTATCCATAGTGACATTTTTACCGTTTACAACCGCCTCTTTACTCCCTAAGGTAAGGGCAATCAATTTTCCATCTTTCCTATAAGTAACTGTTTTACCACTAAAACCGATTTCAGCCTTTAAAGCTTCACCAATACCTCTGAGTGGTACTTGCACCCGGCCATTTTCAGAGACAGGCTCTCCGCCTTGAAACCTTACCTTTCTTCCGTCCACCAAGACAGCTAATTTAGGACTTCCAACAGCACTATCTGCTTCAACAGGAATAAAATCATAAAATCCAATCCATACTATACTTAATAATGCCATTACCAATAGCTTTACAGACCATTTTTCCAATTTGCTACTAATCTTCTTCTTCATGCATATCCTCCTGAAAATCGTTATAGATAAACCCTATGTCATTGCTTCATATCTCCTTCCTACGCCCTTGCTTAGGGACATCTACCGCCAACTCTCACAATTACACAACGCTTACAGTTTTGTATGGATGAGAGAAATTGTAGTCATTTTATCATATAATCCTCTATTTTGGTATAATATTCCTAACCTGATTCTAGTTGACTAGTTGATTCATCATCTCTATTCACGACCGCAGTTGCACCCTAAACATGACAAAACCTCGACGATAGTCACATGAATTTGTGTCCATTCGTTCGAGGTTTAATTGTTACATGTAGTGAAAGTGTTATAAACCGGTAGTGGATTCTTCCCGGTCCCCGGCTTGAATCTCAGCCTTCTCCGCGCTTTGCTTATATACAGCAGCCAACACCTTTTCATAAGCGCTTTCAAATTCATCCGGCAGGATCGGCTTGATTTTGTCCATTACATTCAGCAGTTTAAATAGTGCCTGTACCTCCTCTTCCGTTAAACCAAGGGGGTACATTGCAAAATGTCCAATGAAGGTATAGCCGCGGCCGCGGCCTTGGTGAGTGATGGGGATATGCATGGCACTGAGGGCATCCATATCCCGATAAATGGTTCTTTCACTGGTTCCACAGCGTTCGGCAAGCTCCCGAGCAAGTATTCCTGGTCTTGCTTGTACAAGGGTAATGATTCTCATTAGTCGGATCAGTCGGTCTGTCATATGGCATTCTCCCTATCTTTCTAGTAAATTAGACATATTTTTGTTGACTGCTAAATAGTACATTCGACCCTGATATCATTTTTCCTTTTTTATATAGGGATTCTTGTTTCCTGGTTATGACTTAAGTCTAAAGTCCCTTTTCCAGTTCGCATTTTCAGAATAAAACTGCTGATATGTATTCTTATATAGAACACTAAGTTTATAAAGGACTTCGGCCTCCTTTAAATATTCCGGATCTCGAAATCGGGTTGCGTATAAAAGCATCTCATCTGCCTGTCTACGAATCAGATCTTCACCTTGAGTCAAATTCCCCTGTTCCAGCTCTTCTCTTGCCTGCTCCAGGATGAAAGCATTCTGGTATAATTTCAGTACTTTCTCTACCCGGTAATCTGCTTTTCGGTATCTCAATGTCGTATGATTGCTGAATTGAAGCGGTATCGTTCGGGACGGCTGCAAAACCACCTTCTGCTTTAGAACATCCATATAGGTCCATAAAGCAGTAACGATCGGATACACCCCCGATTGACGAGCACCGACACTCAGCTCCAGAACCAATTGCTTGGTTCTCCCTTCCGACAAAGAGCCTAAAGACAACGAGATGTTGCGATCATTCAGAATCTCTCCTTGGCAGCCATACATCTGTTCCACTTGAACGCCTTCTCCTAATTGAAGGTGCAGCTGGACTTCTTCGGCTATGCGCCGACGAAGGCCATTGGACTGCGTTTTCTGCTTCTGGACACCAGCCCTCCACTCGATCAGCAGAAAGACTTGACTAGTGCCGCCAGCGAACACATGGCTGTGGCTCCATGTATAATCCGAATACAAGCCTGACTGCAATACATCCACCTCTTTCCTCTTCTTCTAATAATGTACCAATAGAGAGGGACATCTTACTGTCACGGAACATATGTTTCCATTCCAATTTCGACAAAAAAAGACCACAGCCCTTTGAGCTGCGGTCTTTCGTGGATATGCTTTACGGCAGTTCGCGTACAAGGAAATCTGCGGCTAACCTCAGAATGCCCTTCCTTTACAATAAAATGGTGTTGACGACGGCAAGCAGCACAACATATATCCCTAAAGCGATCCCAATGAATTTGACCAGCTGGGTTGAGCCGATCCGGTACAACTCGATTGCGGCGGCGCTGTTTGCTGCCAATCCGGTCATTAGAGCAAAGACAAGAAGGAAGAAAGCCGGCTTTACCAACAAGAAGCTGAGCAGTCCACTAACGATAAGCACCGCACCGAACGGCAGCTGGAACGAGCCCATTTTGGCGATGTAATCCTTCATGTCGAGCTTTTGTTTGGTCATCATGTTCCCGGCAAGCCAGAACGAACCCAGCAGGATGACGGTTGAGAACAATCCCAGCAAAAGAAAACGGCTCCCCATGCCGAAATCGCTTAACAAGGCGGACATCATGCCCAGTCCGGAATAGAACATCCGCTTGACTCCAAGGCCGAACAACCAAAAGCCGAGGATGCTGGAGGCCATCCCGATCAGGCCATAGATCATGCCTGTTTGATCCCCCCGCATATTCAGGGCGCTCATCGGATTTTTCAATAGATTCAGCAGTACCTGACCATCGACTTGAACGGCCGAGGAAGTTTTGGCATGCGAGCCTCCGGCCGATGCGGAATCTTGACGCCCATGTTCCGGCTCCGCCGCTGCCGCGGTGTATTTCGCCGAGATGTCGTTAGCGCATTGATGTGCGACGCCATCCGTTAATTCTTTACCGCAATGAATGCAAAAGCCCATTTTCTTCAAAACTCCTTTTCTCCTGTTATGGATTATGTATACTGATTCAAGATACAACCTAGTATAAAGGATAACTGTATTATTTTGTAACTGCTTCTGCCATAAAACGTCATATTCAGACGATATTTTCTGTTTGTTTAGGATACTCCCCTCCCGTAGCAGAATGAAAACGACTTCGATAGATTAACGCCAGCCAACGCAAAAAAGCCCGGAGCGTTCTCCGGGTTTTAAAGGCTGCTTAATTGAATATACGGGATCTACTAACCTATTACCGCTGCCGAAGCGGACTTCGTATCTCCCATAAATCTTTCGGTGCGTTGAATGGGCGCGTAAGTGACTTTATCGATTAATAAGCCGTTGCCTACGGGCTTTCCATTCACCGTTATCATAATTTTCTTCACGTTGTTATCTTTCATCATAATCGCAATCTCCTTTTATCTGCTAGTTCATTTTATGTTCATTTCGTATGGGATGGCCTCTATGCGCTTGCTTGAATACATTACCCGCCGCATCGGCAAGTTAAACAACTTAGCTGCGAATGGATTCACTTCCCATGCGAATGTGGGTAATGTATATTAATAGAAACCTGTCGAAATCTGATTCGTATTTACTATAAATAATCGAATGGTGGTGACCCCGCATGTTTAAGCCGTCAAAATCCAGGCTCATCCAACTTTCTTTTATTCTGCTGGTGGCAGGAATCGCGCTGCCGGCCGGAGGACGGACCGCCAGCGCCAATTATTTCAATAATATGTACGATAATATCCAGCAGTTCACGGGACTCCCCGATGAAATAAACCAGCTTAAGAGCAACTATAACCAAGCCCTGCAAGAGCTTGATAAAGCCAAGATCGCTTCCGAACGGCTGCAGCAGCAAAATCTGACCCTGGCGGAGCAGAACTCCAATCTTGCAGAGCAGAACCAGCAATTAACCCAAATGGTAAGCCAGTTACAGGAGGCTGAAGCCGCACGAAAGCGCGGGGCGGAACGTTTAAAAACGGTAGCGATCACCGCCGTGGCGTTGGCTGCCGGATACTTTGTCATCATTCGCGTCCTGCGATTCGGCATGCGCCGAACGAACCGTTCGAGATAGGACAAGCTCTTATCCAGATCCATCCCATTCAACCAGGCAAAAGGAGGCGCGGCGATGATTATCCGAATGGAAGATGCGGCCGGCAGCGGAGCAGGTCAAGCGGTTACGTTCTCCTTGACGGAGGGGGACACGGCGCATGTCCTTCATCCCGAGCAGATCGTTGCCTATCGGGGACCCTCCTCCGGGCGCAGCGATCGACTCATGAACGTGAAGGGCATCTACCGCAAAAAAAAGCTGATCCGTGCCGACATTACGGGACCCAGCCAGTTTACGGCTGCGCTTCCCCCGGGCTTCAACATGCATGAAATTCAGCTGGAAGGCGAACAGGACATGCTCTATGATTTTCGTCATGTTTTCTTTTACACCCGGTTTGTTACGATGCAGACAAGAATACTGAAAATCAAAAACATGCTGGTCACGCGAGATGCCATTAAGATGAAGTTTTCCGGGAATGGCAGCATCGGCATTCTGACCCAAGGCCCGGTATGCAAAGTCAAGCTGCATCCTACCGAGCCGCTGTATGTGGACGCCGGAAGCATCATTGCCTACCCCGAAGCCGCTAAGCTGGATCTGACCGTATACGGCAATCATCTGGCCAGCCAGCACATGAACTATCACTGGAAGCTCACCGGCGACGGTTATGTGCTGTTTCAAGCGGGACGCCAGAATCAGCGGCTCGTGAACGAATTAAACGACGAAGGCATCATCAAGCGATTCCTCCGGGAAGCAATTCCCTTCGGCGGAGTGTTTATCAAATAATCCGGCCGTGTTATAATGGAGGGCGTAATCGGACTGCATGCCGGTCACGGCTCTCCATGCGGTCACAAGGACAACAGAAGACAATCCATGCGCCTGCATCGGTGCGTGGGAGAGGTTCGTGAACTCCCTCTATAAAAAACTATCGTGTCTTATTCGGTGTTACACCCTAAGAATAAGGCTTGTTTTTTTACGGATTCAGTTCAATGAACTTCTCTTTCTTCTACGGGATCGGCCCTCTGGGGCTGCTCTTAAATTATGAAGGATGAGAGGTTTTTTTATGCTTAAAAATGAAAAAGCAGTCGTTGTTTTCAGCGGGGGGCAAGACAGCACCACCTGCCTGTTCTGGGCGAAGGAACGCTTCGCCGAGGTGGAAACCGTAACATTCGATTATGGCCAACGCCATAAGCTTGAAATAGAATGCGCGGCACAGATTGCCAAGGAGCAAGGCGTGAAGCAGACAGTGCTTGATATGAGCCTGCTTAATCAGCTGGCACCGAATGCATTAACGCGCAGCGATATCGAGATCGCCGAAGGCGACGGCTTGCCTACGACGTTTGTGGATGGCCGAAACCTGCTGTTCCTCAGCTTTGCCGCCGTGCTGGCCAAGGGCGTCGGAGCGAAGCATCTGATCACGGGCGTATGCGAGACGGATTTCAGCGGTTATCCCGATTGTCGGGACAGCTTCATCAAATCGCTCAACGTTACGCTGAACCTGGCCATGGATTACCCATTCGTCATTCATACTCCGCTCATGTGGCTCGACAAATCCGAAACCTGGGAGCTTGCCGACCAGATGAATGCGCTCGAATATGTTCGCGACCATACGTTAACCTGTTATAACGGCATCAAGGGAGACGGCTGCGGGGAATGTCCTGCTTGCAAGCTGAGAAAAGCGGGGCTCGACAAGTATATGCAGCGCCGCAGCAGCATCTCCGAGAGGGGGCGCCTAGTATGAGCCGCGAGCCCGGGGCTTTCCGCATTGTAGAGCATCTGCAGAAGCTTGGCGAAGACATCGATGCCGGAAGCCTGCGTTACCATCGGAAGCGGGTGCTTGTTTCCAAAGAGTTTACCTTCGATGCTGCGCACCACCTGCATTGCTATGAGGGAAAATGCAAAAACCTGCATGGCCACACGTATAAAGTGGTTTTTGGTATCAGCGGAACTCCAAACGAGGTCGGCATTACCGTGGATTTTGGAGACATCAAGGATTGCTGGAAAACGAGTATCGAACCTTACCTGGATCACCGTTACCTGAACGAGACCTTGCCGCCGATGAATACGACAGCAGAGAACATGGTGGTCTGGTTGTTTGAGAAAATGGAGGAGGCCCTCCGCAGCAGAGAATCCTACGAGGAACAAGGCATGCGAACGGAATTCGTTCGCCTGTTCGAGACGCCGACCAGCTATGCCGAGGTCAGACGGGAGTGGATGATCCATGAATAATGTGCATGAAACGCCTGTTACGGATTCAAACGGGGGCTCCTCCCCTGCCATGACGGTGGACCGTCCGATTCCCGTGATGGAAATTTTCGGTCCTACCGTTCAAGGCGAAGGCATGGTCGTTGGCCGCAAGACGATGTTCGTTCGGACGGCGGGCTGCGACTATCGCTGTTCCTGGTGCGACTCCGCATTCACATGGGACGGTTCCGCAAAGGACTCCATCTCGCTGTTGAGCGCCGATGAGATCTGGCAAGAACTGTACCGTCTGGGCGGAGAACGCTTCGATCACGTCACCCTGTCCGGCGGCAATCCCGCTCTTCTTTCCCAGCTTGGAGCGCTTGTGGATGAGCTGCATCGGCACGGAATTACCGTTGCCGTGGAGACCCAGGGCTCACGCTGGCAGGACTGGTTGAATCATATCGATGAAGTCACCATCTCCCCTAAGCCGCCAAGCTCGGGCATGGATACGGACTGGGGCAAGCTCGACGATATCGTCTCGCGTTTATCCGCCCGTCCGCCCGGCAGAACCTTCAGCTTGAAGGTTGTGGTCTTTGACGATAAGGACTTGACCTACGCGGAAACGGTACATGAACGATACCCGAACGTGCCATTTTACTTGCAGACCGGCAATCCCGATGTAGGCACAGGCGATACGACTTCGCTTGTCTCCCATCTGCTGGACCGGTACGAGTCGCTTGTTGATGCGGTCATGCAATCAGACCGGTTAAACGATGTGCGCGTCTTGCCGCAATTGCATACGCTCGTCTGGGGGAATAAACGCGGCGTATAGCACGGCATCAAGAATTTACCGATGATTGGATTGAGTTTGAATTCATATAAATGAAGGAGTTATCATATATGGCTGGAAGACAAAAAGAAGAAATGGAAGACGTTACCCTTCTCGGCAACCAAGGCACGAAATACACCTTCGAGTATGATCCCGGCATTCTGGAGAGCTTTGACAACAAGCATCCCTACCGCGACTATTTCGTCAAGTTCAACTGTCCCGAATTTACAAGCTTATGCCCGATCACAGGCCAGCCGGACTTTGCGACCATCTACATCAGTTACATTCCGGATATCAAGATGGTGGAGAGCAAGTCCTTGAAGCTGTACCTGTTCAGCTTCCGCAATCACGGGGACTTTCATGAGGACTGCGTCAATATCATCATGAATGACCTGATCAAGCTGATGGATCCGAGATATATCGAGGTATGGGGCAAATTCACCCCGCGCGGCGGCATTTCCATCGATCCGTACTGCAATTACGGTCGCCCGGGCACCAAATACGAGGAGATCGCCGCGAATCGTCTGATGAACCATGACCTGTACCCCGAAAAGGTGGATAATCGGTAAGAAACCACCTTTATGGGTTGCGTCATGATATTT
Organism: Paenibacillus sp. CR_12; assembly: GCF_041953985.1. Classification (NCBI taxonomy): domain Bacteria; kingdom Bacillati; phylum Bacillota; class Bacilli; order Caryophanales; family Paenibacillaceae; genus Paenibacillus; species Paenibacillus sp. CR_12. Next base: position 153,979 of record NZ_JAVFHO010000003.1, read on the forward strand.
TCCGATGTTGATTAAGTAAAGGGATGTCCGCGTATGGCGGGCATCCCTTTTTGTCGTGTCGATCCGTATATCAGCCTTGATTACAGCGGATATTCCATATTCCGAAGACGGTAATGAACACGCCGCTTCTTGTACAGCATTTTCCCGGCTTCGGCCACATCGCTTATGGTGCCTTTGTTGCTGATCGAACCGAATACGATCCCGGCGATCGGAATCAGCTGAAACAGTTTTTTCATCCCGAAGTTATCGGTATACGACTGGACGACTTCACGCCAGCCCTGCAGCTGCGAGAAGACCTGCTCCGTCGCCTGGACGTCGTCAAAACTGGCAAGCTCCTCAAGCACCGCTTTCTTTCCGACGATGTCGGCGGATGCAAACTGCAGGCATTTCACGATAAACACCCGCTCCCGGGGATCGTTCGGATCATACCCGTAACAAAGGGCCATCTCCTGAAGCACCTTGAGCGATTGACCGAGCACCATGGGCAGATCGGCCGCTATCGTAAATACGCCTCCGATTCCCGTTGCCGCCCCTTGGGCCGCCGCGAATTTGACCCGCTTTACCGTCAGCGTATCCGCTGCCGCATCCATGACCTGGAGCGGCAATTTCGCGGCTGCTGCCAGCGTAAGTCCGGAAGCCACCGCCTGCTCCTCTCCGTTCCCAGCGCCCGCCTCGCCGGATTTCGCGGAAGGGTCGTTCACCGCGGCTGAACCTTCCAATCCAGCGGTCTGAGCCAGTACGTTCATGACCGACTTCTCGCGAACCAGATGCTTCCCGCCGCTTTGAATAAATCCGCCTACCTCGTTCAAGGCGCTTCCGATTTTCTCTTGAACAGCCTTGGGCGTGAGGCGATCCAGCAGCATAAAGGGAATTCTTCCGAGCTTCTCCCAGAACATGACGTCCTTCTGCTCCTTCTCCCATTTCAAAATCTCTTGAAGCTGCGACTCCAGCTGTTGTCGTGATTCCATCTCTGCCATCCTCACTACTCCTCTATCCGAATTAAAACGATCTATGAAGGTTATACGCACAAAATTGAAGAAAGGCGCAATAAATTTCAAATTGAATCTTGCAACAGCATTCGCAAGGCGAACAAAAAAAGAGAACGACCCTTATCAGGTCGATCTCCCTTTGCTTATGTTAGCCGTCATGAAACGGCAGCAACGGATATGAACTTTATTTGCCCAAAAATGCGTTCAGCATCCACGAATGCTTCTGCACAGCGCTCGCCATGCCGGTCAACAGATCGGCTGTCGCATCGTCGCCCTCTTGGTTTGCTGCCTCGATACCGGACTTGAGCTCTCCGGCCACTTTCTCGAAATCCGCAACCAACTGTCCGACCATCTGCTCGGCCGTGTTTTCATTCGAAACCTCCTGCAGCGTCGTCAGCTTCAAATATTGAGCCATGCTGGCGGCCGGTTTGCCGCCGATGGCCAGCATTCGCTCTGCCAGCTCATCCACATAACCAGCGGCCGTGTTGTACAGCTCCTCGAATTTCTCGTGCAGCACGTAGAACTGAGGACCTTTCACATACCAATGATAATGGTGCAGCTTCACGCCAAGCACACTCCAGTTGGCTACCTGCGTATTCAGAATTTGTTGAAGTTCATCGGTTGTATTTCCTTGTGCTTGTTGGGTTAGGTTACTCATCTATATCGTCTCCTTTGATATTGTATTTAGACTTATTCTAAATCCTTGAATTAATCATAACAGATTCTTGTCTCTTTTGCAAAGGAAATCGAAACTTCTCGGATGAAGATAGGATGAAGAAATTACCTCCGATTTATACCTATCCTAAATTATTTTTAAGACCGTCTGCTGTGATGGGGATCATATAGCTTCAGCTGCGAAATCCCTAGGATAACCCCAGAATCGATTTCATTTCCTTCCGTTTTTGCTTCGGATTCATCACGTACAACGTGTCCCCTGCCTCAATGACGGTGTTTCCTCTCGGCGTGATGATGCGCTTCTCCCGAATGATGGCCGTAAAGAGAATATCGTCCGGCAGATTCAGCTGCTGAATCTCCTTGCCGACGATGGGCATATCCCCATCCACCAGCACGTGGTTGATCTCGGAATCCGTTTTTCCTAGTGCCATCAGCTCCAATAAGGACGGGGCCTTTGCTTTATCCTTCTCCACCAGCGCAAGCCTTTGCGTGAGGGGGGAGATGGTGGTGCCCTGGATCACCGCTGAAGTCAAAACAACAAAGAACACGACATTAAAAAACAATTCCCCCTGCCTGATTCCCGCCAGTACGGGATATGTAGCCAATACGATCGGTACGGCCCCGCGGAGGCCGGCCCATGAAATCAAAATTTTCTCGCGGACGGCAAATTTGGCGAACAGCAGACTGCTGAACACGCCGATCGGCCTGGCGATGAAGATGAGAATCAAGGACAACAGGAGTCCTTGCCATACGACCTTCGACAGCTCGTTCGGGAAGACAAGAAGCCCGAGCAGCACAAACATCACGATCTGCATCATCCACGCAAAACCTTGGTTGAATGCTTGAATCGTCTTACGGTACGTCAGCTCGGTATTGCCGAGCAGCAAGGCCATAACGTATACGGCAAGCAAACCGCTGGCTCCAAGCCATGCGGCGGCTGCATACGTAAGCACGGCAAATCCTAAAGCGGTCACGGGGTATAGCCCCGAAGAATCGAAGTTGATCCGATTGATCACATACACAGCCAGCATGCCGACAAGAATGCCGACAACCAGTCCCAATCCCATTTCCATGACAAAGGAAAAAATAAGCCCGAACAAATTTAAGCCCGGATGTTCTATCCATTCGATTAAGGACACGGTTAGAAACACCGCCATCGGGTCATTGCTTCCGGATTCGGCCTCGAGCGTCATTCGAAGCCTTTTCTTCAGATTCGTTCCGCCAAGAACCGAGAATACGGCTGCCGCATCCGTCGAGCCGACGATAGCGCCGATTAACAGCCCTTCTTTCAAAGAAATATCAAGCACGAAAGAGGCGCATAGTCCGATTACAACGGTTGTCAGCAGGACGCCTATCGTGGCAAGCGAAATGGCCGGACCCAGAACCGGCTTGATTTCTTTGAAATCGGTCTGCATCCCGCCCTGAAATAAAATGACGATCAGTGCGAATATGCCGACCAGCTGCGTGAGCTCCGCATTATCGTAATAAATGAACCGGCTGAGAATCATCCCGATCGCGATAAACAGCACCAGAGCGGGCATGCCGAAACGGGAAGAGAACTTGGTGGTCAATACGCCTGTCAGAAGCAAGGCGCCGCACAGCAAAATCATGGAATCGACAAAACTTGGCAAGCTCATCCCTCCGGCGTCAGATTCGTTCATTTATTATTACCCGAAAAACACCGCCTTTTCGCATACGCCTAAACCGTAAAACGCTTCGCTGCAGGGCTGGCTAACACCGCCAACCGGACAATTCCGAATAACCTTAGAAAACGTTTACTGGAAATTCCCCGCCCAATGACTTTATACTGGTAATAACAAGCGACATACATAGGGGAGGCGTCAATCGAGTGAAAATTTCTATGATGAAAAGCGATCAATTGCAACAAGCCGTCGAGCTGTCCGACCGTATTTTTCTTAAGCAGCCGGAGCAGCCTTCAATGGGGGTATCCTTCCCTCCGATATTCTCGCCGGGTATCTGCCATTCCTACGGTGCCTGGGATCAGGACAAACTGGTGTCTTTCATGGGATTCGTGCCGTTCACCATCCAGACTCGCGGTGCCCGATTAAATATTTTCTCCATCGGCTCCGTCTGCACGGACCCGGATTACCGGGGACAGCGACTTGCAGGCAATCTCCTGGAACAGTGCATGCGGCATGGAGAGGCTTCCGGTGCATCCCTTATCCTTATTTCCGGCGGCAGATCCCTGTATACCCGGGCAGGCAGCCGTTTATTCGGCCGGGCGCTCCGGTTCCGTCTATCTCCGGCCGTCGTGGAGCCGCTGCGTGCTGCAACGGGAAAAAAAGTGAATATCCGGGCCATGCAGCCGCACGATTTGTTCCAGATCCAAAGACTGATGGAACAGCGGGAGGCTGGATATGTTACGACGGCTTCGGAGCTTAACAAGCTGCTGGATGCAAGCGCATACTCCAACGTGATCCGCCTTAAGCAGCAGGTGCTTGTCGCCGAAGAAGACGGGGCGCTGACCGCTTTTGCCATCATCGCCGTACCCGGAGACACGATGACGCCTTCCAGGGAGTCTACCCTCGTCGAGTGGGGAGGAAGCCCTGAAGCAGCCGCACTGATTATAGCCGATGCCGTCGCGTCCTTCAGCCTTTCGGAGCTTACGGTTCCGCTGCCTTGGCAGGATAAGGAGCTTGCCGCTTTAATCCAATCTGCCGGTAACCTGCCTGAGTATATTCGCAACGAGGGAACCATTTATTTGGTAAGCGGCCCGCAGCTGCTTCGTCAGCTGGCTCCCCTGCTTCCGGAAGGGTTGATCCAGGCGGACGGCGAACATGGTCCGTACCGTCTTACCCTGAGCCATGAAACGTTGGAGCTGGATGACGAAGGTTTGCTTTCCATCCTGTTCGATCCGGAATCCCCGTATCGGGCTAACGGGAGCGTAACCTTCGATCCTGTCCCTCTCCCTTACACAACCGGACTTCAATATATATAATGGAAGAACGAAAGGTGCATCTGATCCCTTCCCTAAGCAGGAGAGGTCATATGCGCCTTTTTTACTTTCGCTTGAGATTGAGTAACCTGGAACCTGTTCATCCCAAACAGAACCAGCGTCGATACTGCAGCCGTCCGCCTATTTTTCCCAGGATAAGTGCCCTTCCTCTCCGCTTCCACATAGGATGTGATAACCGATCTGATAGAAAGAGGTGCAAGGCCTTGAGTCATCAACCGAAAAGAGGGCTTCAATCCCAAACAAGCCTCGGTATCCCGGGTCTCATCCCTGGATACCCTTACTATCCTTATCCATACTATCCACCGTTTTATCCGCCGGTCTATCCGTTTCCTCCGTATTACCCGGGATATCCCGGATTTCCCGGACATGGGCATGGGCACGGGCACGGTCCTTGGCATCCGGGACATGGCCCAGGACCGTGGCATCCGGGCGGACCTGGACACGGCCCCGGTGGACCAGGCGGTCCTGGACATGGGCACGGCCCCGGCGGTCCCGGGTACGGGCCGAGGGGTGCGAGAATGCAGCGCAACAAGCGTTAAACACGACTTCAAGCAAGCCCCGTGAAGCCGGATTGTCGCCGCAAACAAACCGCCCGGAAGAATCCGGGCGGTTTGTTCATCGTTCATGATGCATATGAGAATAACCCTTATCGTCTCTTCGTGGTTTCTTCACGATCCGGGCTAACAATGTTAGGACTCACGGCGCCGCCATTGCCATCGCCATAGCCTTGATACAGGTTAGGGTCCGGCACGGCATCCTCGGTGGCAGCAGCCGCTTCAGAACGCGAATCTACCGGTGCTCCTGTACCGCTGTAGGTACCTTCTTCACGGTAATGATGTTCATTGAGCGCGCTGTTGCTGCGGAATATATCATATACCTGGCCACCGTTCGACTCATCGGCATCCACCATGACCAGAATATGCCCTTCATCGACGTAGCCCCCATATTCCTCCGCTTGATCTTCCGGAATGCCAAGGCCGATCAGGCCTCCTACCAACCCGCCTGCACCGGCACCCACGGCGGCGCCCGTCAGCGTTGCCGCGATCGGTCCAGCGGCAATGATCGGACCGATGCCCGGAATGGCCAATGCGCCAAGACCTGCGAGCAATCCGGTGACGCCGCCCAGCACGCCGCCGGTAGCCGCTCCGGAGGCCAATCCCTCGGGCGCTTTGGTCCCGGTCTCGTCCTGAATATGGGAAGATTCGCCGCGATCCTTGGCAATGACAGAGATTTCATCGGCTCTGAATCCTTGCTGCTTTAGTTCCTCAATGGCTCGGGTTGCTTCCTGCTCCGTCCGAAAAGCTCCTACAATTTTCTGAGTCATATGAATTCCTCCTATTTGGTCATTTTCGGTTATCGCTGTACATCCCTAAATTAAACGCCAGCCGCCATAATCAAACAAGGAAACCGAATAACCGCTTGTAAAGAACCCCGTCGCAGAGCCGAAACTTCCACATATCGCCATGGAATGGGACTGGTAATATTTAACTCCATAAGCATTCATGTTAATATAGCAAGTAAGCACTTGTACCTTAAAAATTGAATAGGTTGGTGATTCCATGAACTGGTTCAAGCCTTTCGAGGACGATCTTGCCGCCGCTTTCTCGGCCTGCGAAGCAAGGCTGTCCGAATTCCCTGCTCCCCTGAACCAAATCGGTCTTTCATACCTCAGAAAGTTTGACGTCTTTGAGCAGGACAGTTCCAAAAATTACATCTGCTATCTGCTTCCCTTCTGGATGAAAGAACGGACCGCACTCCCTGCCGAGATATACCGTGATCTCTCCACGGCCAACATTATCGGCATGTTATACTACTTCATTCAAGACGACATCATGGACTCGCCTCATGACGGCCAGTCCTCTATCGATCCGAAACACCATCTCGCGCTTGCCAACCTGCTGTATTACGAATTTCTCACATCCTATCAACCCTACTTCCCAGCAAATTCAGAATTCTGGTCTTATCTCAAACACTATACGCACGAATGGTCGGAAGGCGTCATCCATGAAACCCGGGAGGATTACTTCAAGCACGACAGGGCCATGGTTGCCAAAAAGGCGGCTCCCGTAAAGCTGGGAAGCACCGCCGCACTGCTTCTATCGGATCAAGCAGACCTTATTCCACGAACGAACGATGTGATGAATCATGTGCTGCTTACCTTGCAGATGATGGACGATTGGACCGATTGGAAGCAGGATCTTGCAGATGGCAGCTACAACTGCCTGCTCTCCCTCATTAAATCGGAACGGGGGCAACCGCAGGACGCTGTTCTAACGATATCCGAAGTACAGGAAGCCATCTTTATCAACAACATGCTGAAGCCTTATGCAGAGATTGCCGCTGCCACCCATGCCCATCTCTTATCGGTTGATATCGAGGCTCCGCACCTGATTTCCTTCCATCAAACCATGGTGGATGAACTTCAGAACGAAGCGAATCATATCGAAAACAGTAAAAAAACCTTGTCTTTTGGCGGGTTAAATTACCATTTGTCTATTCTAAACAAAAAATAATAGATTTTATATTTGTTCCATGGTATTCTTTAAGAGTAAAAAATAACCAATTTATTTGAAAGGGTGATTCTTATGACGACAGAAGCCATCTTTCAAACACAATTGATTCAAAAAGCCTGGGAGGATCCTAGCTTTAAGGCAAGACTGCTGAGCGATCCAAAGTCCGCAATCAAGGAAGTTCTTGGTGTACGGATTCCCGACCACATCGAGATTCGAACGCTTGAAGAGAATCCGGGCGAGCTGTATCTGGTCATCCCTCCGAATCCGACTAGCGTGATCAAATCGGAAGCCAAGGAAAGAGCCATCTGGTAAAGACTACATAACAGCCTGGACATTTCATAAATAGATGAATAGGTAAAAAGAGTGGGGACGGTAACCGCCATCGCTGCCGCAGCTTAGCGAATCATTCGCAAGCTGCGGGAAGCGTAATGACGGCATCGGTCCCCACTCCTTGTTTACTCGTAAAATAAATGTCCCCATCCATGGCCTCGATAATTCGGAAGGTCACCATCAGGCCAAGGCCCGTACCCTTCGTTTTGTTAGAGAAATAGGGCTCTCCCAGACGTGCCAGCACATCCGGCCCCATCCCCTCTCCATTATCCACCACATGAATAAACACCTGGCCTTGCTGGCGATAGCAGCGGATATGAACCAGCCCTTCGTCGCCCAGCGCCTCAATGCTGTTCTTCACGATGTTAATGAAGGCCTGCTTGAATTTCGAGGAATTGCCCCGAATCGTAATATCCTCCGGAATATCGACGGTAATTCTGCCTCCTTGCAGATGAGCCAGCGGGCCGAGTATGCCTTCGATATGCTTGAACTCCTCGGATATCCGCAGCACCGTGTCTTTCCCGAATTCCGGCTTGGCAAAGGTTAAGAAATCCGTAATGATGCCCGAGGCACGGTCCAGCTCGACCAAGGCCAGATCCAGATACTCCCGTTCGGTGGACTGGGCTTTTCCGGTGAGGAGCTGCAGGAATCCCCGCGTCACTTGCAGCGGGTTGCGAACCTCATGCGCGACCGATGCCGCAAGCTCACTGATGATCTCCATCTTCTCCGAACGCTGCAGCTCATTGTTGAACATCTCAAGCTCTTTGGAGTATTGAAGCATCTGTTCGTGATTTTTGGCAAAATGCCGTCCGAGAATAACGATGAGCGCAATGATGAAGCTGACGATGCCCCATTTCCAGAGGAACAGATTGTAGCTGCCCCGGGTCAGGAAAAACTGCAGCAGCTCGCCCAAACCCACAATGGCAAACACCGCAAAGCCGGCGTTGAAAATAATGGCGTCCTTATTTCCCTTAACGGCATAGTACATCGAGCTTCCGACCAGCAGTACGAATTGAACAATCATGACAAAACCCAGGACCTGAACGGAGAAAAAATAATACAGGTCGAACCATTGATTAAAGGCCCATTGATTGAAGATCAGGAACAGGCCGCAGAACAGCGAATAGAACACCTGGAACTTCCGAAGTTTGCGCAGCACGCCCCTCCAGCCGGGGCCGAAGATTTTTTCAAAAAAGAGACTGAACGAAGGAAGTAAAATAAATAATGAGATGTCATATAACTGAGTATATAAATTTCCATATTCATCAAAAATCGTATAAAGAAACGGGGAGTATGTAAATACCAGTATGCCAACGGATAAAATAATAAACGATAAGGACAGGACGGTAAGCAAATATTTTCTGTTCAGAAACACGGCGCAGATCAGCATCACCAATGCAATAAAAACAAAGGCGCTCCCGAGGATGATATCCACCAGATTCGACTTCACGAATTGGTTCAACAGATCATGATAATTGCCGACCAGTATTTTCCCTTCCATCGTCACATGATCTCGCGCGGTTTCCAGCCAGATGTACAGATCCTTCCCGAGTAAGTCCTGATGAAGGGGAAGCAAAATGTAGTTCAGCTCATAATTGTACGTACGAGTTGATTCGTAAATCTTCTCATGGTCCGCATATACCGCAACCTGCTGTCCGTGCAGCTTGTCAATCAAAATGCCGGGGGATGCCGATGATATTTCGGGAATCTTCATTTGAATCCATGCGGATGCCTTGGCATGCGGCTTGGAAGGCGTCGAAGCTCCGGTCGAAGTTACCAGCCAGTCATCCCTGTGGGCCGGTACGCTGTCCGGTACCCCTCGGGTTTCGGACCAAAGGATTCTCCACTCCTTAATCGCTGCCCGAGCTGCCGTTTCTTCGGTGGCAAAGACAAGCCCAGGTAACCCCTGGCTAAAAGCTATAACGATGATCAGGAACACAGCGATTCTCCATCCAGACCTCATGGACGCACCTCAAACATTATAATGGGTGATTCTCTTACTGTGTTATTCGCTGCGACAAAACCTTCCACCTTCTAATTTTCGGAAAAATGATAAAATTTTCTATTATTGATATAACAAAGAGAGATGCAGCGCGGCATCTCTCTCGATTGGAAATCTAAACCTCCACTGAATCAGGAACGGACGGAAAGCGAATGATCGCCTCGGTGCCGCTTCCTTTTTCACTGATAAAATGAATGGTTCCTCGCATCGCTTCGATGATCCGGAAGGTGACCATCAGGCCAAGCCCCGTCCCTTTCGACTTATTCGAGAAATACGCCTCGCCAAGCCTCTCCAGATCTCCAGCCTCTATTCCAATGCCGTCATCTTGGATGTGAATCACGACTTCACCTGATTCGGCATAGGCCCAGATGCGAATAATGCCTTCTCCATCCAGTGCCTCGATGCTGTTCTTGACGATATTAATCATCGCTTGCTTCAGTTTGGATGAATTACCGGTGATGTATAATTCCTTGGCGTCATCCAGTTCGATCGTGCCCCCGCTCAGATTCGCAAGCGGCAGCAGAATGCCTTTCACATGCTTCAGCTCCTCATACACGTTCAGCCTGGTCTCATGCTCCAATTCAGGCTTGGCAAACGTGAGGAAATCCGTGATGATCCCGGAAGCCCGGTCCAGTTCTTTCAGCGCCAAGCCAAAATACTCCTTTTCCGTCTGCTTGGAGTTCTCGGCCAGAAGCTGCATGAAGCCGCGCGTCACTTGCAGCGGATTTCGAACCTCGTGCGCAACCGAAGCGGCGAGCTCGCTGATGATCTCCATTTTCTCCGATCGCTGAAGTTCGTGATTAAACATCTCCAGCTCCCGGGAATATTGCAGCACTTGCTCATGGCTTCGGGCGAATTTACGCCCCAGCAATATGATCAGGGAGACGATCAGGCCGATAACGCCCCATTTCCACAGAAAGAGCTCATAATGCCCGTCATGGTAATAGAAGGCCAGCATATCTCCGAGCGTCGCTATCGCCATCGTGCCGAAGCCTGCGGTAAAAATATAAGCGTCCTTGTTGCGCTTGGCAGCGTACAGAATCGTGGTACCGATCAGCAGCACCATCTGCAGGATAATCAGGATGCCGAGAATCTTCACGGAGAAGAAATAGTACATATCATAAAACGAATGATGGCTCAGAACATGTACCGCAAGGAAAACCAGGCAGATCCCGGAGTAGGCCATCTGAATTCTTCGGCCGTAGCGAATGATCCGGTAGGGACCGGGTCCGTAGATTTTCTCGAAATAGAAATACAGCGCCGGCAAAACGGTGAAAAGCGAAATATCAAATACCGAGACCCATACGCTGCCGAGTTCGCCATAAAAGGTGTACAGGAACGGCGAGTACGTAATTAGCAAGGCTCCGCTTGCCAGAATGATCACGCTCAGGGACAGCCAGCTGGATACCGTATGCTTCGGAAGGAACAAGCAGCAGAAGAACATGACCACCGCGATAAACAAAAAGGAGCTGCCTAATATAAAATCCTCCAAATCCTTCTTGATAAAACCTCTACGCAGATCATCATACTCGCCGAGCATGATCTCGCTATCGATGCCTAACGTCATATCGCTAGAACCGTTTGTCCATATATAAACGGTTTTGCCGGCATCATCCGGATGAAAAGGAAGCAGCAGCGAATGATTCGTATACATATAGTCCCGCTTGGCTTCATACACCGGTTCGTCGTTCAAGAAAGCCAGAACATCCTGCCCCTTGATCCGGTCAATCATAATGGCCGATTGTTTCCAAGGAAGGTCGGGCAGGGTAAAACGATTCCATGCTGAAGATACCCCATCTGACTTTGGGGGTTCTTTGTTCTCTGGTGTCCCTGTCAGCCAACCGCTTGAATTCCGAATGCCGGCCGGCGAAACAACCTCCTGTTGTTCGTTATCCCACATAAACTGCCAATCAGGTATCACGGTATGAGCACGCTCAGCATCCGATTGTCCCGGTGATAAAATCGATATAATCAGCAGCAGCGGCACGACCAGCAGAAGCAGGAATATGGATTTGGGCATATCCTTCATCTAGTCAGCACCTCTAACCGTTATTGTCAATATAAATCCGTCTTCTTCTCCATCCTTTGCATCGATTCGACAAACTTCGTGTTCATTTACAATCAATATAACATGAAATGCCAGGTATCGTTTGTAAAATTTTATTTACGTTCATAGCGACAACCGGCCGAAAAGCAAGAATGGCGGTGCAAGGATCATATCCTTGAGCACCGCCATTTCTTCATTTGGCATGTTTTTCATCTGACAAACCTTACCTCTATTGAGCACACCTGCTTACAGAATGACTAATGCTTCTAATGCGTAGAGTTTGAAGCAAGGCCGATTTTATCGACCATCCGCTGGCTTTCGTCGTTCAACCCTATGAGCGTGAGGTCTTTCCCCGCTTCCTTGTACTTATGCCATACCTTCGAAATGGCATTCGTGGCTGACTGATCCCATACATGGGATTTGGAAAAATCAATCACGACATGTTCCGGATCATCGTTCACGTCAAACAGATTTACAAAATACATCATCGTTCCGAAAAACAGCTGTCCCCGGATTTCGTATACCTTGGTGCCGTTCGGCTGCATATGGGGCACGGCGTGAATTTTGGCCATCTTCCACCCGAAATTCAGGGCGCTTAAGATAATCCCGATCATGACCCCGATGGCCAGATTATGAGTCGCTACCACAATGATGACCGTTGCCAGCATGACGATGGCATCCCCTAACGGCACGCGGTGAAGCGTGCGAAGCGATCCCCATTCAAACGTGCCGATCGAAACCATGAACATGACCCCGACAAGCGCCGCCATCGGAATCTGTTTCACGACATCCCCGAGCACAATGATGAGGAACAGCAGAAACACGCCGGAAACCAAGGTGGATAACCGGGTGCGCCCTCCCGATTTCACATTAATCACCGTCTGTCCGATCATGGCGCAGCCCGCCATGCCGCCAAAGAATCCGGTGATCACGTTGGAAACGCCCTGACCGCGGATTTCCCGGTTCTTGTCGCTGCCCGTCTCGGTCATCTCATCCACGAGCGACGCGGTAAGCAGCGATTCCGTCATCCCGACGACAGCAAGAGCCAGGGAAATAGGCAATATCGTCATGATCATGTCCAGGCTCACGGTTACATTCGGAATATGGAAGAACGGCAGTGCCTGGGTAATGTTGCCCATGTCCCCGACCGTTTGCACCGGGGCTTTGAACCAAACCGCAACGATCGTCATCACGATGATCGCAACGAGTGCCGATGGAACCGCTCTGGTTATCAGCGGCAATAAGTAAATGATCAGCAGCGTGCCGATCACCATCAAGTACATCGGCCACGATTCGCCCTTGAAATTCGGAAGCTGGGCCAGAAAAATGATGATGGCCAGGGAATTCACGAAGCCGGTGATGACCGGCTGGGGAACAAACGTGATAAAACGTCCGAACTTGAGCGCTCCCATCGACCATTGCAAGATTCCCGTCAGAATCGTTGCCGCATACAAATACTCGATCCCGTGCATAGCCACAAGCGGTCCCATCAATGACGCCATGGCCCCTGTCGCCGCTGAGATCATGCCGGGACGGCCGCCGAAAAACGAAATGCTGACGGCAATCACGAAGGACGCATAGAGTCCCACCATCGGATCAACGCCTGCCATGATGGAGAAGGCGATCGCTTCCGGGATGAGAGCGAACGCTACCGTCAGACCCGATAAAATATCTTTGCGCGAGTTGCCAAAGAAGCCTTGTCTAATCCATTGAAACAAAGTCCTGATCACTTCCTGTTCTGTTGTTGGTTGTTGACAATCCACTCTCAGTATTGTCCCGGTCCGTTAGTCGCTTTTTCGATTATAACGGGATCATTTTAAAATTTCATTGTTCAATTTAAGGGAAATAATCCACGAAATCATTCATTTTCTCTCATTTATCTTGTGTTTGGTCCATTTTCCTTATTTGAAAATTTTCATAATACGTCAACCGACAGGGAAAGATAGAGCTTGCTTGGTTTGCCATAACCTGAATGTTTCGGGATTCATTCTTGATTCAGCGGGTAAAGTCGAAGTATAGAAACCTATTGTAATTGAAAACAAGGAAGGAGATGGACACGATGCGAGACGAAAACAATCGGAATACGCTGGCAGATTTGACATATTTGGAATTCGAGGCCAAACGGAAAGTCGAGGATACGGATTGGATTCCGCAAGACGATCTGAGAGACGTCAACACCTATACGGAGCAAAGCCTAAGCAGCGAAGACGCGGATCATATCGCGTACGATCAGAATGAAGCGGCTCCTGCGGATGCAAAACCGGAGGAGCGGATGAACCCCGATCACAGCGCCATCGATGCATGGGAAGCTACAGGTGCCGATCCGGATCAACGGACCATTGCCGATGAGCGGTTATCCTTGTCATCCGATGCCGGAGAAGCCGACGAGGTTCGGCTGGACCGCACCGCCGACGAAACGGTTATTCGCGATGTCGCGGACGACGAGACGGACCGGGAATGGCGGGCCATCGAGGGTGAGCCCCCAACTCGTCCGGGTGACGAGGTCATCGCCGAGTACACCGGCGATGCGGAGCAGAGAGTCGCAGCCGACGCCGCGTTTTCAGGCAGCGGTACCGCCTTTCTGAATCAGGACATTTTTATGAATTACCCTTCGGGTGAAGAGGAGTATACGCCGCTGGAGGACGTGCCCGACGCGGACGCGATTGCGGCCAACAGCCCGGTGGATCCCGCCGCGCCTCCGACGGAACAGATGCACGGAACCGATCTGCTGAACGGCAGCAATGGCGAGGACGACTAAAACCTGCAAGACCCGCCTCTCCTTATAGGAAGGCGGGTCTTATACTAGCACTGTATGATCCCTCTATTTTCCGAATATGATATCCAGCCAGCCGAGAAATGACATCCACAACAGGATGCCGATCAGGGTACCCCATATGAGTGCCGTTAATATGTTGCCCTTTCTTTCCATGCCTACGCCTCCCATACAACCGTCTTTATAGTAAAACAGTATGGGTCAAGCTATCAGTTCTTATACCAGCCGTTCATTTCAAAGATTCGATTTCATAGGAGGAACAGCCGATGAAGAAACAACCTGACGAGAAGCACCGTTTAGTGACCGAACGCGACATCGATGAGGAATTCGGCCTGTTTGTCGAGGATTCCTATCCGGACAGCATTCCGATACCCGACAGCATCAAACACGAGAAGCCGGATGGCAGCGGTACGAGTAACCGCGGAAATCCTCCGTCATCCTAAACAACACCGGGCAGGAATCGTGATCCTCTTCTTTCACCCATGCCATACCTTCCAACATACACTACACCATACGACCCTGGAAGGATGATGCCTCATATGAAAGGATTGCCGATCCATCCCTGCAGACATAAGATCACCCTGCAGCAGCGACTGGCCTCGTTGACCGGACATCTGGTGGAAATCAACGCGCCGAACACCGGGTTGGAACCCGGACGGCTGCAGCGGGTATTCCCGAAAAATTTCATCAAGGTGCAGGGCGAGCTTTTTGTGCCGTCCAGTCTCAACTCGGTTCGGGTATTCGATGTCAAGCCGCCGGGCAAAACGGTGCGGGTTGGGGTTCGGACCACCTTCCCGACCCGCGGCGCCTTCGACCGGATCCGGCTTGTCAGAATCGGAGCCGATTTCATCGAATTGCTTGCCAAGGACAAGAACCGTTCGCGGATTCTGCTCCCTTTAAACAAAGTGGAGGGCATATTTCCTGCCAAGTAAAGACGTACAATGCTCCCCATTTCCTGAAGCTTCCGGACTTGTACAGGTTCGGGAGCTTATTTTTTGCATTCTGAGCCGCTGGCCTTGATTCGTTAATCGCAAGGAAAACATCCTCTATACGCGGTCGGTCTTCTGTGACATAACGTTGATAACGGTTTCCTTAATGTATACTCCGCTATTTCGATTTTCAGTACTTGTCCAACCTGTGATAAAATATGATACAGATTACATGCTTAAGACCTGATAAGGCAAAGCACAGGAGGAGTCAATGATGTTGATACGCAGAACACGCTGGATGCCGGCCCTGCTCGTCATTCTTGGGCTGTTGTTCGTGATGACGGCATGCGGCCAGAATGACAAGGAAACCGAAAGCGGCGCAGGCGGCGGAACAGGTTCGACGAACGGCGCCGCGGCGCCCGGAGCGGAACCGCCGAAGGAAACCGAGGTCAAGCAGAACGTGCCCGACCCGAACGCCAGCCACCCCATCGTCACGATTGAAATGGAGAACGGCAAAACGATAAAGCTTGAGCTTTACCCGGAGGTTGCGCCGAATACGGTGAACAATTTCATCTCTCTGGTGGAACAAGGGTTTTACGATGGCACAGGCTTTCACCGCGTCATCCCCGGCTTCATGATTCAAGGTGGCGATCCTGACGGAAACGGCACGGGGGGACCCGGCTACGCGATCGCCGGAGAATTTACGTCCAACGGGTTTCAGAATGACCTGAAGCATACGACAGGCGTACTATCCATGGCGCGCGCGCCGGATCCAAACTCCGCCGGGTCGCAATTCTTCATTATGGTCGCGGATGCGCCTTCGCTGGATGCCCAGTACGCCTCCTTCGGTAAGGTCATCGAAGGCATGGAAACGGCTGAGGAAATCGTGGGCTTGGAGCGGGATCAGATGGACAAGCCGCTTGAAGTGCCCGTCATGAAGAAAGTGACGGTCGATACGCTCGGGAAGGATTATCCGGATCCCGAAAAGCAGGAATAGCTTTTTTGGTATAAGCGCTGCGGCTCAAGCGCTGTCAGCGAACCATTTTCCTTCCTCGCTTGTGAATGAGCACAGAATCCGGACGGCTTACCAAACAACATGCGAAAGAGGACCGAAGCACGCTTGAAATATAGCTGCGTTCCGGTCCTCTTTTTTTATAGATTACAGCAGGGTATGGCCTTTACGGACGAGTCGGCTTCTCGATCACGTAAAGGCAGGTGCTGTCCGGCAAAGTTACCGCCTTCCCATCCTCATCCATGAATTCGATGCGGTCAGCCAATGCCTCGGCATATCCTTCCTGAAGATAATGCTGCTGCACGCGGATCAGCGCTTCGGGGCCCAGCGTTCGGCGGATGCACTCCGCATACTGCGTAGGCGTGAAATATCCGAACTGCTCCTGCACTTCATGAACATACGCTTCGGCACCCCAAGTATAGGTATACAGAAACTCCATCGCATCGTTGACAGGCATGCGCACCTCCGCGTCTGCCAGCTGCTCGTAGGATATGACCCGGCCTTTGAAATCCGAGGCATACCGGATCAGCCATTCCATGCCGTCGTCCTCAAGGAAACGGATCCTTCTCCAGGTATCCTCGGGCTCGGTCATGATCCCGTCACGGATAATAATGCGGCCCCCGGGTGCAAGCACCTCATAGGCACTGAGCAAGGCTGCCTCCACGGTCGCCGTATTGAAGCGCGCACCGTCTGTTTCAATGTACGAGTACAACTCATGCAGTATCGAGGAGAAGATGACCGTATCGACGCTCCCGGGTTTCACATAGTTCCTGAGATTCAGCGCGTCCCCCTTCAGGACCTCCCATGTTTTGTTCTCCATACGTTTGCGTTTTTCCAGCGCTTCAATCACGTTCGAGGAGATATCGATCCCGACGGGGCGCGCGTGCGGCAGCCGTTCCTCGATCAGGTCAAGCAGCACGCCTCCACCGGGACCGATATCCAGTACCGCCGTTCCCGTGATATAATCCAGAATCACTTTCTTGTAATCTCCCGTGCTGTTCATATCGTTTAAATAACTCTCTTCGTTATGAAACCGGTCATAAGCATCCCGCCTCAGGCCAAACAGATCAAACAACAGCAGCACTGCCTTCTCGTAAAGCGGGGATTTCTCCGCCTCGATGCAAAAATCGATTAATCTCTCCGCGGCCTGCGAGAATTCGAAGGTAAAGAATACCGTATCCGGCAGCTCCGGCTTTCGTTCGATGCGGTGGCGCAGATGCGGGTTGGCACTCGCCTGACCTTGAAGGCAGGCCTCCCAATCCGTCTGGCGCAAATATTGCTCGATCATTCTTTTCTTGTACACGTTCAGCTTCTTGACGCCCTTGTAATCGTAATACATATCGTTCATCAGCGGCTCAAAGCTCAGGTGGCTCACCGAATCCGAAGACCATTGATCCTCCGGGCTCTGTTTCTCCGGATGGAGAGCCAGCAGCAATACCTTCACGAACTCTTCCAACGAGAAATCCTGCAGGGCCGCTTCCACATACCAAAGCGTCATGTCTTGAAACCCATGCAGGGCAGCTGGCAGATCCGTCTGCCTCCGAATCTCCTGAAACTGCCTGTCGAAATCTTCTCCCCGGGCAATGGAAGCGGTCCGAAGGCGGCGCAGCCTTTCTTCATAAGTCCACCGATCCGGGACGCTCCCTTGGGCAAGCTTGCGAATCAGCTGTTTGATTTCCTCCTCAACGGAATGCCATAGCTCCTCCGATACGGCAGCAATGATGCAGTGATTCAAAGGGATCAGCAGCCTGATCAGCTCATCTTCGGTCAGCCGTCCTTCCTCCGTAAGCTTCATCAGCGGCAGGTTTTCCTCGAAGGCGACTTCCCCCCGGATGTGTTGCCCGAGCAGTCCATGGGTAAGTATGAGAGTATGTACCATCTCTTCGTGCGGTGACAGGGTTCCCCTGCCTTGCCGGATATGCCTTTCATACAGCTGCGCGGACCCGATATTATGCAGGAACAATTGGATGCCCGACTGCTGCCAGCGAAGGCGATCCCTCATCGTTCCGCCCTTGGCCGTTTCCGCCCACACCAGGACTTCTTCCAGCAGCTCTTTGATCCAATAGGAAACAGGCAGCGAATCCAGTATCTTCAATGTGCGTTCTACATAATCCAGCACGGGGTTGGCATGTGTCAATTGCCCGATGGACGTGATCCGTTCCAGATTGACGATTCGTTCCTCGGCCGATATCAGCTTCAATAGCCATGGATGCGTTCCCGCAGCCGATTCATCCCCCTGACGAAACGCGGTTATGATATTCAGCGCTTGCAGCATAGGTTGTTCCTCCACTTCCTGTTAAAAATGAACAAAGGTTATCTTGGTTTCGCTGCTACGATTATAACAAATTGTTTAGGGTGGATCGCGGGCATTTGGTAGTTGCGGATGGTACAGGGTATACTGGTCAACGAAACCATATTTTTTTATCAATGTGAAGGAGTGAATGTACATGAGCCTGAAAAACAAAACAGCCCTCATCACGGGTGCAGGCAAAGGGATTGGACGCGCCCTGGCCATCGCACTTGCCAAGGAAGGCGTGCACGTTGGACTCGTCGCCCGTACGGCAGCAGACCTGGAGCCGCTGAGCGCCCTGGTTGCCGAGCAATATGGTGTCAGAGCCGTCGCGGCGGTGGCCGACGTTTCCGTGCAGAGCGAGGCAGAGGCTGCTTTCGCGGCGGTAAACATGGAGCTGGGCTCGGTGGACATTCTGATCAACAACGCGGGCATCGCCCAGTTCGGCAACCTGCTGGAGATGGAACCCGAAGCCTGGAAGCGTATCGTCGACGTGAATCTGATGGGGACTTACTATATGACCCGCGCAGCGCTGCCCGGCATGATCGAGCACAACCAAGGAGACATCGTCAATATCTCTTCTACGGCCGGAGAACGCGGCTTCGCCACGGGCTCAGCCTATAACGCTTCGAAATTTGCGGTTATGGGACTGACCGAAGCCGTGCTGCAGGAGGTCCGCAAGCACAACATCCGCGTGACGGCGCTGACCCCGAGCACCGTGAACACGGATCTCGCCGTCAATGCCGGCTTGAAGATCGGGGACGAGGACCGGATGATGCAGCCGGAAGACGTAGCCGAGCTTGTACTGGCTGCGCTCAAGCTGCCGCAGCGCGTATTCGTCAAATCCGCCGGGATTTGGACTACCAACCCGCAATAAGGACGCGCCGACAGACGCTCCCATTGCAATAACCAAATTCAAGGGTGTTCTTTGGTCAGGGGCCAAGGAACATCCTTTTTGCGTGCAGCCGGCGTGTATCGCGATGGTCTGCGCCAGCTAATCCTGCGCACCTCTTCCTCCAAGGTTAGGTTCCGTTGAAGTCAAGAACGTTTCGCTTAAAGGCCCGCAAGATGCGCGTGCTTTGTTCTTTTTTCCATGCGGAATCAAGTGTCAACCATCCGTTGTCATGATATAATGACATGGCGTCATACGCACAGCCAGACCATTACCAAGCTATACTCATGGAAAGAAGATGACAACAGCATGATCGCCGACATTTTACTTGAAGTGGTACTTCCCATCTTTGTCCTGATAGGCTTTGGCATTATTATGCAATATGCCTTTAAGCTCGATTTGTACACACTCGCCAAAATCAACTTTTACTACATTACGCCTGCAGCCGTATTTATGAGTATGTACGAATCCAAGATGTCACCGCAGCTTCTGGGCATGGTGGCGTTATTTTATGCGCTTTATATCGGCGTCCTCTACTTGATCAGCATGCTGGTTGCCAGACAGCGCAAGTTCAACCGGGGGATGAGAGCCGCATTTACCAACAGCCTCCTGCTGGATAATTCGGGAAACTACGGCCTTCCGATCAATGATCTGGCCTTCAAGGGAGATCCGATGGCCGGCTCGGTGCAAGCGCTGATCATGTCATTTCAAAGCCTCCTTACGTTTACGTACGGAGTTATTTCCATTCAGGGAGCCAAGACGGAGGGATTATACAAACAGGCCATTATCGGATTTCTGAAAATGCCCGTCCCCTATGCCCTCGTCATCGGCATTGTGCTGCATTCCCTGGCCTTGCCGCTTCCGGTCTTTATCTCGCAGCCGCTGACCTATGCGGACCAGTCCATGGTGGCGATCGCCCTGCTGACGCTCGGAGCACAGATCATTAAATATCCGCTGCGCCTGCGCCGGCTCGATGTTTACCTCAGCGTCCTGCTGCGTCTTTTGGTCGCGCCGGCTATCGGCATTCTGATCGTGCTGCTGCTCGGGCTAAAAGGCGTTCCGGCGCAAGCGCTCATCATCGCTTCCGGCATGCCCGTCGGCGTCAATTCGTCCATCCTGGCGGAAGAATATCAGAATGAGCCTGATTTTGCTGCACAAACTGTCCTTATATCGACCATACTAAACGTAATTACGATTACCGGCCTGATCACGCTGGCCAAATTCATAGCCTAAAGACTAACTCAACTCAGCTAGGAGGAATTACATATGAATTTTGATCTTGCGATTGACCGCACCTGTACCAACTGTCAGAAATGGGACAATGTCCCCACCGTCTTCGGCGTGCCGGACGCGCTTCCGATGTGGGTGGCCGACATGGATTTTGCCGCGCCATCCGCCGTTGTAGAGGCGCTTCATAAACGGGTGGAGCATGGCGTGTTCGGCTATACGTTCCCGTCCGACTCTTACCGCGAAGCGATTAGCGATTGGATGAAGAAACGCCACAGCTGGAGCATTCAGCAGGAGTGGATTCAGTTCTGTCCGGGCGTCGTCCCGGCTCTCAGCCTTATCGTGGATGCGTTCACCGAGCCGGGCGATCAAGTCGTCATCCAGACGCCGGTCTATCCGCCGTTCTACAGCGTCGTTCAGGACCATGGCCGTGAGCTGGTGCATAATCCGCTTCTTCTTAGCGAAGAGGGGGATTACACGATGGATTTCGAGGACCTGGAGAAGAGCTTTTCTACCGGCCATGTCAAAATGATCATTCTGTGCAGTCCGCACAACCCGGTGGGCCGGGTGTGGAGCCGAGCCGAGCTGGATCGTCTGGCTTCCCTCTGCCAGCAATACGACGTGCTTGTCGTATCGGATGAAATCCATGCGGATCTGGTGTTTGAACCCGGCGCGCATACGCCGTTCGCCGCGCTGTCCGAGGATGCCGCAGAGCGTTCCATCATCTGTACCGCGCCTAGCAAGACGTTTAATATCGCCGGCCTGAACACGGCGAACATCATCATCCCGAATGCGCAGCTGCGCAGCAAGTTCCGCAAAATATTGAACCGTTACGCCATCGGCTCCATTACGCCGATGGGTGCGGCCGCCACCGAGGCTGCTTACCGTGAGGGCGAACCGTGGCTGGATGAGCTTCTGGTTTACATCCGCGGGAACATGGAGCTGGTAGCCCAATATGCACAGGAACATCTGCCCGAGCTGAAGGTGGTTATGCCGGAAGCCACCTACCTGTTGTGGATTGATTTCCGCGGCATGGGCATGTCCCACGAAGAGCTAAACCGCTTCCTCGTTCAAGAGGCGAAGCTCGGATTGAACAGCGGCGCGGCCTTCGGCAAGGAAGGCGAAGGCTTCATGCGCATGAACCTGGCCTGCACGCGCGCCACCGTTCAGGAGGCGTTGTCCCGCCTGAACAAAGCTGTCGGGGAATGGCGGAAGGCTTAAAAACATACAAGATCCCGGAATGAAATGACAAACGGAGTCAAGCCCATGGCTGACTCCGTTTATTTTTTTATTTTACGATAACGGATCTTTTATTAGATAATGATCTAAAATTATTATTGACCATCATCTAACAGTTATGTTTTACTTCTATCTAGAAAGGTGGTTAGATGATGGTGATACAAGAAAACGCTCGAGAGATTCGTTATCGGGATCTGTCATCCCAAAAGGAGTATCTGAAGTTAATGATGGCCAATGCCGTGAACCGGTTCGGCGATTCCATCGACATGATTGCTTTTTCCTTGATGGTATACCAGCTTACCGGTTCCGCCTCATGGGTAGCCGTTATTTTCGGCATCAATGCACTCCCTTCCATCCTGTTTCAGCCCTTTGCAGGCGCCATCGTTGAAAGACTTCACAAGAAAACCATCATGATCCTTGCGGATATCGGACGAGGAGTGATTGTAGGCGCCACTGCCGTCCTGCTTCTGCTTGATCTGCTTCAACCCTGGATTCTGCTTGTGCTTACGTTCATGAATTCCACGCTGGAATCCCTTCGCATTCCCGCCGGGTTAGCCATCATTCCCCAAGTGCTTGATAAAGCCTTATATACCCATGGCATATCCTTAAATTCAACCATCAAGAAAATCGTGGAGTTAGCCGGTCTTGGCGCTGCCGCAGCCATCATCGGATTATTCGGCCTTGGGGTGGCTATTTTGATCGACGCCGTCACCTTTTTACTGTCCGCCCTCTTCATTCTGGGCATCAACAACAAGGAAACATGGCAGCGGAGCCCGATTCGGCTGGATTTGAAAGGCTATCTCCATGCGCTGGCCGAGGGATTCATCTATCTAAGAAAGGCAAAAGTCGTATTCGCCGTCTGCATATTAGGCGGCATCATGGGCATCTTCCTGATTCCCATTAACTCCATGATGGCTCCATACACGACGGGAGTGTTAGGACTGTCCGCCAAGGGGTTGTCCGTTGCCGGCATTTCCTCAACGATCGGTCTTGGCATCGGTGCCTTCTTGTTCCCTTACTTAAGAAAACATTTCTCTGCACGCATTCTGTTCATCACTGGCGGGACGTTCATTGGAATCTGTTATCTGGTATGGTTCTGGATATCGCACTATTCCGGACAAGTCATGCTGACCTATGTCATGTTGGCTTCTACCATGCTGATATTCGGTTTTTTTGCTTCCTTCGTGGAAACGGTGATCGGGGTAGCCTTCATGGAACACATTGAGGAATCCTACTTGTCTCGCGCCGGTGCCATTTTTAACGCGATCGCAAGCTCAACTATTCCGCTCGGTTCGCTGATCATCGCCACCGCGATGACGTTTATAACCCTTGAACAGCTATTTGTCGCTACTGGTATTTTTACAATTATATTGTTTGTTGGTATGCTCTTCATAAACACATTACGCCAGCTGTAAAGGAGTAATCCCATGAACATAACGGTATTGGCAAGGCCGGATATTCTCCGTGAATGCATCGAATTGCTCTATCGGTATACGAATCATGAAGACACCCGGTCCGTGAAGAATGAACTCACGATGAAATATAATCTGGACTCGCCGGACCTATTGCAAACCTTCGACCCCATCATCGAGATAGGAGAGCTGGTTTACGGCCAACTGGAAGCAGCGCCTGATCGCATGGCTTTTTTCTTCGAAAGCCGGGGACAAGCGGGGTGGTGCTGCGCCAAGCTGCTATTGGATGAATATCTCCGCTCAGCGGGTACGAATGCGAATATTCTTCGGCTGTCCCCTGTCATGCAGGATGAACGGCGGCGCAAGTACGCGGAGTCTCTCTTCCGATTATTTATGGGGGATGCCGAAAGCCACGAATGCCTAGCGACTCATAACGATGCCGATCTGACCAACATGATTGACGGACTCGAACTGGACGTTCAGGAGAAATGGACACTACATCTCTTATATCAGAACTTTGATTTGTACATGCAGGAATTGCGGAGCATCCTTGAACAGGCCATGACCCTGTATGAGGAACAATTGCCCTTGCTTGAGCCTCTGCTGGACCGCTTTGCGGCAAGATACCATCAGGTGGTTCAAACCGAACCGCTGGAGTACATCAATAACCGATTCCAAATCAATCTCTTGGACGATAAGGAAATCCGAATCGTTCCGCAAATCATGGGTTTCAATATGGTCACGCTCCATCCTCAAAAAAGCGAGATTTCAATAGAGACGCTGTATATCGGCATTCTCTTTGAAGCTCTTCAAGAAGCGGTCAGCCGGGTCATCTCGGACGAGAAGATATGCAAAACGTTGAAAATGCTGAGCGATGCCAGCAAATTTGCAATTCTGAAGTCAATTTACCGTGAGCCGGCATACGGTTCGGAACTGGCAGACCGGCTGAATCTAACCACGGCTACCATCTCGCATCATATGAACGCACTCATACACCAGGGATTCGTCATGATGGAAAAGCGGGCAAACCGAATCTACTACCGAATGAATCGGACGGCTGTCGAGACTTACCTGGAACAGCTGCGATCCAGCTTATTGCAGCAGGAATGAGCAGTCGTCCTTGCATGCCCGGTATGGGATTTATCCTCTCCGCATAAGGAAAAAGAAGGGTGAGCCAAGGTCTCTCCTTTGGCTCACCCTTCTTATGCAACTCTTCCTCTTCCACAGCCGTTAGTCGCTTCGCCAAACGAAAATAGCTGTTGAGCGAACTCTTATCCGTCTGAATGCTACTGCATATGCTTCGCCAAATACTCGCCGTTTGCCTTCAGCAAGGGATAGGCTTTGCCGGATACCGTCCCGCTCTGCTTATGGCTTTCCAGCAACTCCATGAAGCCGTCCAAATGGTGGGCCGCCTGCTGCTTGTTCCCCTTCTCTTCGAAGCGGATGACCGAATCCAGGTGCGCCGTAAGCGAGCGGGCAGCCCCATGGTTCGCAAACCCGCCTGCTTGCTCCAGCTGATCGACCAGACCTTTCAGGTGCAGGGAGCTTGTATTCTCCAGCTGGTACGTTCCTCTAACAAACTGATACAACCAGTCATACATTATCCGGATATCCGGATCCTGGCTTGCCGCTGCATCTCTTAACACAGGCCCCGAGCCTTTGTAATACGCTTTGAAGGTATCGTTCATATAGCCATACTTCACGCCGCCATCCAGGTATTCCTTATACCGGTTGCGGAATACTTCGTCGGTCAGCATCCGTCCGTCAAACTCGATCTCGACGCCCATCCCGAATCGTTTGGCCGTGTATGCGGCATCGTCCAGGCGCTCGCTGCTCATGTCTTCAAAGAAATAGTTCGGCTGGAACGCGACCGCGTCGAATCCGACCTCTTCCCACATATAACTCTTATAGGCCAAGAAATGAGGAATCCAGAAGGACTTTAAGCCTTCGCCGTGAATTTGGCCGTTCACGTATTTCAGCATATCCGGACCGGAAGCGCTTGTGCTTACCTGTTCGGACAGCCAGTATAAACCGGCAAGCTCCAGATTGGAATAATGGTTAGCCTCCCACCGCTGCAGCACTTCGTCCATCCACCAGCGGATCGCCTTTTGCCTGTTCGCCATGGCCGACTCCTCGCCAATGGCCCCGGCGTTAAAATTTTCGGAGATTCCATCTCCGTCCACGTCGCCGAAGTCGGTTAGATACTCGCCCGTATCCGGGATCATCACGACCACCTTGGTTTTATGGTCAGGCTGCCCCAGCTTGGCTCCCACCTCCTTGGTGGCTTCATTGAGCTGGTGCATCTCGCCGTCCGCATCAAAAGTCTTGTCGAGGTACCACTTCCAGTCCTGCAGGTTCGCGCCGCCGCCAAAGTCGCGTCCATCCGCCGATATCAACCCAAGCGTAAGCACGCCGTCAAAAAACCAATCCACCGGCTCCCCGTTCTGGTCCACGTAGCTGATCTGAGGAATGATCTCCTCTTTGCTCCAGTCTCCATCCCCATTGGCATAATGACCATTGTATAGAAGGGACAAATCATGAATGCCGGCCGTAGCCTCTCCCGGCTGCAAATATTTAAATTCTTGCGGCGGAAGCTGCACCGCCCCAGCGGCTTTGCCATCAGTCCCCATGATCTCGATTTCGTCGATGAAGGTCCAGGCCCTTGTATGCATGGTGAAGCTTACCTTCACATAACGCGCGTAAGCGAACTTCCCATCTTCGAAGCCCGGCACGCCATCGGTCTGGCTATCCCAAGCGTACGTTTCGTCTACAGGCGGACCGTCCACCCATAACGTCTGGGTCGCTTTATTCGTCAAGTTCGCCCAATGAACATTGTCGTCCGAGACATACATCGAAACCGTTAGCGGAAACAGAATCGCCGAGCCAGGCCAATCCTGCAGAAAACGCGCGTTGATGCCCGAGATGGATTTGGCCTCGCCAAGATCAAATACGACCTCACGCGTCTTCTTGCGTATATGACCGACCCATGCGGAATCCAGTACATTCCGCGTTCCATGTATTCCGTCGTTCAGTTTATGGCCAGGGTCGGGATAATTGGCTTCCGGGGCCTCCGACCACGAGTAGGTTGCATTTCTTGCCAGGTTTCGCACTTCCGATTGAGCCTCATCAGCATAAGCGAAAGGAATGATCGAGAACATCATGGCCACAATCATGGCTAACGATACCCGTTGTTTCATAGAACGCATATAAATTAACCTCCTCTTATCATGCTTCCTGATCTTCGCCGGTTTTCACCGGACTTCAGCCTTACGAGCTCCAGCAATCGTGGGCCGGCGCCGTAACTCGCGCCACTGCCATGGTTTCGTCATCTCACCCCCTTCCAGTCATGATCTGCCTTCATGCCTCCAATCCTATATTCGAACCCCCCTGCCCTTTCCTTCGTTCAGATCCACCTGCGCTTCAATCGATTTCCGATATCGTTCGGTTATATCCTGGGGACGCGTAATTGCGCTGCCTACCACGACAAACCGGGCGCCGGCATTCAGAGCCTGAATCATGTCGTCCGCGCTGGCAAACCTGCCCTCGGCTATAACCGGCAGCCGCGTTTCCTGAACCAGCCTTGCGACCAGCCCGATATCGGGCTTTGTCGTTTCCGGACTATAGGCTGTATACCCGGACAGCGTTGTGGAAATATAATGAACGCCCAAATCGGCCGCATACAGTCCTTCCTCCAAGGTGGAAACATCCGCCATCACATGGATTCCCCGACGAATCAGCTCATCGACTACCTCTTTCAGTTTGTTCCCATCCGGTCTCGGCCTCAGCGTCCCGTCCATTGCTACAATATCGGCGCCGGCCTCATGGACGGCTAAGGCATCCTCAAGGGTCGGCGTAATGTAAACGGGATAACCTTCGATCTGCCGTTTCAGCAGCCCGATGACCGGCACGCTCACCGCCGCTTTAATTGCCGCAATATCAGCCGTTCCATTGGCCCGGATCCCGATGGCTCCTCCCAACACGGCCGCTTTCGCCATTTCAACCATATGCTGCGGTCCAAACAGCGGCTCTCCCTCATACGCCTGACAAGACACCACTAATCCTCTATCTGTAATCATCCGCCTCATATTTAGCTCCTACATCTGGTTTAGTATAAACTTGCGTCATCCTTCGTTTACTTCAAGCCCGTAATCGTGATGCCTTCGATAAACTTCTTCTGGACGAAGAAGTATAGAACGATGATGGGAATCGTAAACAGCGTAGCGGCTGCCATTAAAGGCCCCCACGCCACCCCATTCTCCCGAATAAATTGCTTCAGGCCGATGGACAGGGTCCATGTTTCCTGATCGTTCAAGTAAATCAACGCTCCCTGGAAATCGCCCCATGCGCCCAGAAACGTAAACAGGCCGATCGTCAGAAGGGCCGGTTTGGCAAGCGGCAGCACGATTTGGGCGTAGATGCGAAACTCCGACGCGCCGTCGATTTTGGCTGATTCGGTGAGCTCCATCGGAATTCCGTTAAAAAACTGCCGGATCAGGAACACATTGTACGCCATCCCCGTCCCGAACCACGCCGACAGCACCAGCGGCCAGTTGGAATTCAGCAGGTTGACCTTGTTGAATACGACATACAGCGGAATCATCGTTACCTGCATGGGGAGCATCAGCGTGCTGAGCATCAGGATAAACAGCATGTTTCGGCCTTTAAATTGAATTCTCGAAAAGCCGTACGCGACCAGCGGCGATAAAATCACGACGCCTGCAACGCTCATCAAGGCAATCACGACGGTGTTCCAAGTGTATTTGATGAACGGAATCATGTTGACCGCGTTTACGTAGTTATCCCATATCCATTCCGTCGGAATCCATTGGATGGGAATGACGAAGATTTCCTCCTCGGTCTTAAAGGTGGTCAGCAGCAGCCAAGCGAAGGGCGCCAGAAACAGCAGGCCCACGAGGATTAACAGCATATGAGGAATGATCTTTCGGCCGATAAATGCTTCGTTCATTATTTTTCACCTCCATAGAAGACCCACTTGCTGGATGTTTTGAAGATTAACAGGGTCAGCAGCAGCACGATGATAAACAAAATCCAAGCCATCGCCGAGGCGTATCCCATCTTCAGGAACATGAAGGCGTTCTGGAACAAATAAATCGCATAGAACAAAATCGAGTTCCCCGGCCCGCCAATGGCCTGATTGCTTGATTCCGCAAACACGTAGCCTTGGGAAAAATATTGAAAGGAGCCGATCAGCCCCATAATGAGCTGGAAGAAGGTCATGGGCGAGATGGCCGGCAACGTGATATGCCAGAACTTATGCCACTTGTTCGCACCGTCAATGGAAGCGGCCTCATAATACATTTTGGGCACTTCCTGCAGCGCCGCCAAATACATGATGGTGATTGTCCCGGTCCCCCAGAAACCCATCATAATCAGCGACGGTTTGGTCCAGTTCTCGTCCATCAGCCAATTCGGTTCGGGCAGGCCGATCGCGCCCAGCATCTGGTTCACCAAACCATATTGCGCGTTCAACAGCCAAATCCACAGCAAGGATCCCGCTACGGCCGGGACCAGCGTTGGCAGGAAATAAATCGTCCGGTACAGGGACAGTCCCTTGACGCTCTGGTTTAGCAGCAGGGCAATGCCCAGGGCGTACGCAAGTTGGGGGAAAAATCCGAACAAAGCCATGAATGCGGTGTTGTACAGGGATGAGAACATTTTGCCGTCTTGGGTCATCTCCACATAATTGTCCAGGCCGACCCATTGGGGCGAGGTAAACAGGTTATACTCCGTGAAGCTGTAATACAATGACGTGATAATCGGATAGAGCTGGAAGACCAGGAAGCCGAATATCCATGGACTTAAAAACAAAAGTCCGATGATCAGCCGTTTTCTTTCCCTGCTCTTCATTCCGCTCCGGGGTTCCAAACGTTCCATGTGATCTTTTCACCTCCAAGTAAAAAACAACACCTGCAGGGAGCGGCCAGCCTGCCTATCGTACTCGCCGCTCCTGCATCATCAAGATTATTTTTTGTCCGCGATCGGCTGCATCTTGCTCACGACATTATCCATCGCTTCCTGAGCGCTTATCTGTCCTTTGAGCGCCTTCTCCGTTTCTTCATTCAAGGTCTGCAAGTATTCGTTAATGTAAATGCTGTTCGGGAAGCCCTTCAAATTCGGATTTTTCGCACTTTCATAATAGTCCCAAAGTTCCTTCACCTCTTGGTTCTCCGTCAGCTTCGGATTATCAAGCGCTTTCATTAGAACGGGGATAGAGCCGCTCTGGATGCTGTATTCAATCTGAACGTCCTCACCGAGCAGGTACTGCATCACCTTCCACGCCTCTTCCTGATGCTTCGCCTTGGATGGAATGAACATGGCGATCGGACTAACCATGCCGGAGCCTTTAAGATCAGGGTTGGCTGCTGGGTAAGGGAATGGCGCTACGCCGACTTCCTTGCCTTCGCCGCGATGCTTGACATACCAGTTCTCCCAGCCGATAATCATGGCCAGCTTGCCGGTCAGGATCGGATCCTGCGGAGTTTCGAGACCGCCCATGCCCGATTTGAATTTATCGATGCTCTCCTGCCCGAATTCCTTATAATAATTCACTTGATAATCAATGGCCTTTACATTCGCTTCCTGGTTCGCGGTCAGCTTCCCGTTGCCGTCGTCCCATGAGCCGTTGAAGATGATCGGCCAAAACACGTTATCGATCCAAGGGTAATCCGGTATAAAGCCCATCTGCGTTATATTTCCTTTATCGTCCTTCTTGGTCAGCTTCTTCGAATATTCGAGCAGATCTTCGAGCGTCTCCGGCGGAGCCGTGAGTCCTGCTTCCTCGAACGCCTTTTTGTTGTAAAACAATTTATTGGCCATGCTCATGGAAATCGGGAACCCGAAGATATCATTGTTGACCTTCATGCGATCCAGCGCCGCAGGAATGATCTGGCTTGTGTCGAATCCGTCCCGTTTGATGAATTCCTCCAGCGACTGCACCGCACCGGCAGCAGACCAAGGTCCGATGTTATTCCACTGCGTTACGATGAGATCCGGAGCGCTGCCCCCCGAAATCGCGGTTAGTTGTTTCTGATGATCCTGATTGCTGAGTGTCTTGACTACGATGTCGTCCTGGCTTTCATTGAATTTCGCTACAGCATCCTCAATCGGCTTCGCGTTTTCTGCTGTGGCAGAACTCCATAATTGAATTTCAACCTTGCCGTCCTGGCCGGCCTTGCCGCCAGTGCCGCCCGCTCCGGAGCATGCGCTTAATACGGTGGAGAAGGCTAAGAGCAGCATAAGCAAAACGTGAAACGACTTCTTTCTATAGTGCTTCTTCAAAATGACTCACCCTCCAACATTTCATGGTTTTATAATTTCATAACTGAAGAAAAATTCCTTCTAAACAGAAATTAATGGATAATTACTCTTTCGTCAATCCTTAATTTTCTTGTTTTTGTTTTTATCCGGGCATAAAAAAAGCAAGGATTATAATCATAATCCTTGCTGCATCTAGGATATTTCATGATAATTATGCCTGATCAACATTAAAAATATTTTTTAGTTATTTGAATCGTTTTGGAGAAATGATCCACCTATATGACGTATTGCATACATTCCATCTCACCGTAAAACCATACTTGGGCCGCCGCTCCTATGACGCCGGCGTCATTGCCAAAACTCGCAGCCATAATCCGGCAGCAGCTTCTCATATACGAAGACGTTCGGGCATCGATTTCCTGATCGAGCTCCTGCAAAAAACGGGACCGGATTCCGCAACCCCGCCTCCGATCACAACGACCTCCGGATTAAAGGCATGAATATACCCGGCAACAGCAGCTCCCAGCGCCCGGATGACCACCCGCATGACCGCCGTGGCGGATGGATCATTCTGCTGCCAAGCCCGAATAATATCCCGGGAATTAGGCCTCCATGCATATGAAACGCTTTCATTTCTTTGCATTTCAAGGCCTATTCTGGCAATCCCGCTTCCGGAGGCATACAGCTCGATGCATCCGTTATTTCCGCAGCTGCAGCGAGGGCCGTTAATGTCAACACTAACATGGCCGAGCTCCGCCGCCCCGCCAAAGACGCCTCGCAGAAGGCGTCCTGATTCCATGACGGCACCGCCGATGCCGGTGCCAAGAGCCAAGCACACAAAATTATCGCAGTGTTTGCCAACCCCGTACATCTTCTCCGCCATCGCAATGACATTGACATCATTGTCCACATACACGCGAGTGTTATAACGCTGTGTTACCAGCCGTTTAATTGCCGTCCCCGTCCAGTCGGGAAGCGTATCTCCCGCGTAAAGAACGGTCCCTTCCCGAAAATCGATCTGGCCTGCGCTGCCGATGCCGATCCCTTGCACCTCTCCCTCAGCGCCGGCCGATTTCATCATCATGTCGATGCCAAGCAGCACTTTGTGCATAAGCTGCTCTGGACCTTTATGGGCCTCGGTTGGCACCCGATGCCGGTTTATGATCTCCCCCCCTCGATCGATGACCGCAAATTGGACTTTCGTCCCCCCAATATCAACGCCGATGGCGTAACCCATAATAAGGTAACACTCCCTTCTGTGATCCTTAAAAAACGAACGAAAGATCACCCCGCTTTCGCCGATGATGAATATGTGAATCGATTCAAGGAATCGATTCACTAGTACAGCTTATCCGCAACGGAACTTGCGGTTTTTTTCAACGATTCCGAGGCATCCTCTTTTTTCATCGTTAAGAGCGTTGTAAGAATGTTCAGCATATACGTCTGCATGAATTTTGTCGCCAGTGCCCCGCCCTCGGTCGGCATTTCCCGGGAAGACACGAGCAGCACCGTATCTGCGTATGTGGCAATCGGGGAGCGCAGGTGCCCGGTCAAGCAGATGACGTCCGCTCCATTCTTCTTCGCTTCCTTCACCGGATCCACCAGGTCGCGCGTGCTTCCGGAAGTGGATATGGCGAATACGAGATCGCCCTTCTTGACCAATGAAGCGGACATGGCAATAATATGAGAATCCCGGTGCGCTTCCACATTGAGTCCCAGCCTCATCAGCTGATAATGCAAATCCAGGGCGGTTATGCCTGAAGAGCCTACGCCATAGACATACACTTTGTTTGCGGCCAGCAGTTTATCAACCGCCATCCTCAGATTGTCGGCATTCACCAGATCCAGCGTATTCTTCAGTAAAATTTCATGCTGCATCGTCAGCTTGCGAGCCACCGTCATCAAATCGTCCTGCTCATCGATAGAGGTATCGACTACGGATGGGGGACGATCCACCAAGTCCTGTGCAACCGACAGCTTGAACTCATGAAATCCCCGGAACCCCAGCTTGCGGCAGAATCGAATGACGGAGGTCTCTCCGACCCCTGCTTTCTCGGACAAATCCGTAACGGTGGCAAGGACCGTTTCCTCGGGGAAACCTTTTACGTAATCAGCTACTTTTTTCTCCGTCTTGGTCAGGGAAGAATAAATGCTTGATATCATCAGCAGCGTATTGGATTGATTCAGTCTTGGGCCTACTCTTGCCATTCCACATCCCTCATTTCTCTCTATCTGGACAAAAAAGAATATTTTCTCCTTAATTATATATTAAAAAAGAGTTTTCTTTCAATAACAAAAAAGAAGCTGTCAGCATCCTTATGGAACGGATACTGCAGCTTCCATCATGATTTCGTTGCATTAAGAAAAATTCTGACCCGCGCATCCTTCCAGGCATGCTTACATCATCGTTCCGCTGTCGTCCGTGCTTGAAGTCAGTTCCTCGATAGCCACTGCCCCGTTCAGGCCGCCGCCGGCCGTTTGCGCCCGCTCCATTTGGTATCCTGCGTCCAGCATCGAGCCATCCAGCTGATGCAGCTGCTGGCTGACTTGATCCATCTGTTTGAACAGCTGGCGATACTGATAGGCTTGCGCATAGTCGCTCTGCTGCGCGGCCTCGTCCAGCTGCTCGAACATCGTTTTATTCTCGCCCAGCACCTGTCGGTACTGCTCCGCCGCAGCGGTTCGGATATCCTGCGCCGCCCCCATCATCCCATGCAGCACCATCCTGCAGTTCACCAGCTCCTGGCGCACGGCGGAAGAAGTTTCAGGCGTGACCGCAGCCTGCGCATTCCGAAGCTCGGCGTGGATCCCGCCGAGCTCGTTCACGATCATCCCGACTTCGTCCATGCGGCCGTGCTGTCCTGCAGCAGCCAATTGGCTGGATAGCTGATTGAGTCTCATCGACATGTTTTGAATATTGCTCATTCGTTATTCCCCATTTCCGGACCAAGTCCTTTTTATGAACTAGGATGCGATAAACCATGGATTGCTATTCATTCCGGTATCTGGGCGTGATTAACGGTCTGCTGGAATGCGGGGCGGGATGCCGATATAATAGAGTAAGCCATCATATGAAAGTAGGTAGATTAAAGAGTCCGCATGATCAAACGCAAAAAAACGACGCTTTTCCTTGTTGTTGCCTTATTGCTCGCCATATTCTACATGCAGCTGCAAACCGCCATACCGGGATTTATCAACGATCTCGATTTTGATTTTAATAGCAAAGAATCCCCTGAAATCACCCAGCTCCACCCTTATGTACTGCAACAGAAGAATGAGCTTGTCCGTCTCACCAAGAAAAAAGGGATCACGATTGTCATAACGGACGGTTACCGGAGCCACGAAGAGCAGACCCGCATCTACAATCAGGGCCGCAGCACCGAGGGCAGCATCGTGACAAACGCCAAGGCCGGGGAATCTCTTCACAACTACGGGCTCGCCATTGATTTTGCGCTGAGGCTGAAGGATGGCAGCGTCATCTGGGATATGGAATACGACGGGAACGGAAACGGCAAGGCCGACTGGATGGAAGTCGTGGAGATTGCAAAGGATTTAGGCTTCCAGTGGGGCGGAGATTGGGCCAACTTTCCGGATTATCCGCATCTGCAAATCGATTTTGGATTATCGATCCGTGATTTGAAACGGGGAAAGCTCCCTCCTATGGACGCTTCCGAGTATTCGGAAGCCAAATGAAATGATATTGCTATTTGTTTTAATTGAGCATCGAGGTTCGCATAGCATACGTTAGCTATACTCCAATATGACTAACGCATCAGGTAAATAAATCAAGGCCAACCAGATCCTTCTGGCCGGCCTTTTTTGACGTTGTTCGCTGTTAAAGCGTCCCGATGGAGGCATGATATTCAACCAAATGCTTGACATGCCGTTCACGTTTTGGTTATATAGTCATATATATAAGCATATAACCTTAACAGGACAACGAAGGCAAGGTGGTGATTCTTATTGAGCGGTACCGTGCATCCAGATAATAGGCCCCTGTTCATCCAGATCAAGGAAAAGATCGAGGACCAGATCGTCAATGACCAATTGCTTGAAGGTGAACAGGTTCCTTCCACGACGCAGCTGTCCCAATTTTACAAAATCAATCACATTACGGTGTTGAAGGGAATCAACCTGCTGGTTGATTCCGGACTCATCTATAAAAAGCGAGGTGTCGGCATGTTTGTTGCTGAGGGGGCCAAGGAAATGCTGCTCCGGACCCGAAAGAGTGCATTTGCGGAACATTATGTGGTGCCAATGGTACAGGAAGCGGACAAACTCGGTTTGTCCACGGATGAGCTTGTTCAAATCATAACCCAGTTAAAAGGAAGTGACCCCCATGAATCTTGATGTACAGTTAGATAGGGTATCGGTGACATACGGCAGCGTCGAAGCCGTCCGCGATATTTCCCTCCGCCTCCCGGCCGGCAAAATTTACGGTCTCCTCGGTCGCAACGGCGCAGGCAAAACCTCGCTCCTGTCGATCCTGGCTTCATTTCGCGAACCATCGTCGGGATCGGTTACGATTGGCGGCGAGCAGCCCTTCGAAAATGCCAAAATCATGAGGGAAGTTTCCTTCATCTACGATGTCGACTATAAAGAGGAGACGGACAAGGTCAAGGCCGCGATTGAATCCGTTGCCAGGTACCGCCCCCATTTTGATACGGCTTATGCCCTGGAGCTTGCCCGCAAATTCAATTTGCCCCTGGATAAACAGCTCAAGCAGCTCTCCAAAGGCATGCAGTCCGCTTTTAACGTATGCATCGGCCTCGCCAGCCGGTCGCCGGTTACCATTCTGGATGAAGCTTATCTCGGCATGGATGCGCCTTCGCGCGAAATTTTTTACAGGGAACTGCTGAAGGACCAGGAACGCCATCCGCGTACGTTCATTCTTTCCACCCACTTGGTATCGGAGATGGATTATTTGTTTGAGGAAGTCATTATCATCCACAAAGGCCGGTTCATTCTTCAAGACGATTATGAAAGCCTTACGTCCAGGGGTGTATCCATTACGGGTCCCGCGGCCAAGGTGGACGAATTCATCCAGGGCATGAAGGTGCTCAACGTGCAGCAGCTCGGTTCCACCAAGGCCGTCATGGTCTACGGGGATCTGGGCGAGGCATCTCAATCAGCCGCATTGAAGGCAGGACTTGAGATCGGGCCGATCTCGCTCCAGGACTTGTTTATCCATCTGACGGGGGAGGAGTATTCCGCATGAAAAAGACGTCATCGCCCGTAAGCAAAGTATCGACGGAAATGTTTATTCAACAAGGCAGCTGGGCTTTGGGTTTTCTAACGATTGTGCTGCTGATCTATATTGGAGCCGGCATCGGCAGCAGCATTGGCATCAATGTTCGGGAAGGAATATCAGATGAGGACTTCTTCTCCATCGCATACCGCTCCACCAAAGGATTTATGCTTGTCATCGGCATCATTTCAGCTTACGGTTTTCTGAGCTATTATGTAAGACACGGCATTACGCGCCGGGATTTCTTTGGTGGTTCCGCTTTAGCGGCCGTCTATCTGTCCCTGGCATTTCCGGTTGCCGCGGCACTGATCCAGTGGATTGTCTCGCTGTTTGCATCACAAGATGCGGGAAGCACCCGACTGCTGCAGGAGTTCGACAACAGCTGGCTGCTGACGCTCGTTTCCTACGGTATCCAAATCTTCATCTATTATTTGATGGGGTGGATGATCGGATCCGGATTTTACCGGTTTGGCTGGATTCGCGGCTTGGGATGGATCGCCGTTGCCCTCGTGTTGATCGGCTTCATGGATGCATTGTGGCAGTTCGAGCTGGCTTCCATATGGGAACAGTGGTTGCCGGTCACGACAGACTTTTCCGTCACGCTGCCGGTTTCGCTCGCAGGCTCCCTGGCCGTCATCCTGATTGCAATGATTCTGATTCGGCTGATCACCCGAAGAGTTACGATCAAAATGTAACCAATACCCAAAATAAATGGCTGATCCAGGGTAGCACCTTCTACCCCGGAATCAGCCATTTTATGATATAACGCCACCGTATAGATTAAGCGGCACTGCTCTTCTTCTTATTATAAATGTCGAAGGCTACCGCCGCGAGGAGAACCAGGCCCTTAATGCCTTGCTGCCAGTCGATGCCGAGACCTACGAGCGACATCCCGTTATTGAGGACGCCCATGACGAGCCCCCCAATGATCGCGCCGAAGACCGTCCCGATCCCGCCGGTGGCCGAAGCGCCGCCGATGAAGCTCGCCGCGATGGCATCCAGCTCGAAGTTCGTACCGGCTCTCGGCGTCGCCGCGTTCAAGCGGGCGGCAAAAATCAAACCGGAGATGGCGGCCATGACGCCCATATTGACGAATACCCAGAACGTGACCTTCTTGGTTTTCACGCCGGACAGCGCCGCCGCTTTTTCGTTGCCGCCAAGCGCGTAAATATGACGGCCCATCACGGTTTTGTTCATCACGAAGGAATAGATGATAATGAGCACCAGCAGCAGAATCAGAATGTTCGGCAGGCCGGCGTAACTAGCCAGCATGAACGTAAAGGCATTGATCACGGCCGCAATGAGCACCAGCTTCAGGAGGAACAAGCCGCTTGGCAGAACGTCGAAGTTGTATTTTTTGTGGGCCTTTCGCTCCCGCAGCTCATTGATCAGGAAAATAACCGTAAAGATGATGCCGGCCAGAATCGCGATCAGGTTGGTGCCGGTGTTGCCGAAGTCCGGAATGAAGCCGGAGCTTAGCTTCTGGAAGCCGCCCGGAAACGGCGCAATGGATTGGCCCTCCAGCACAATCATCGTCAGGCCGCGGAACAGGAGCATGCCGGCCAGGGTTACGATAAAGGCCGGTATCCTCACGTAAGCCACCCAGAATCCCTGCCATGCTCCGATCAGACCGCCGACGATCAAGGATACGATGACGGCAATGACCGGATGCAGCTGCATATCGACCATCATGATCGCAGCAACGGCGCCGACGAAGGCGGCTACCGAACCGACCGACAAATCAATATGACCCGTAATGATGACAAGCACCATGCCGATGGCCAGTACGAGAATATAGCTGTTCTGGAGAATCAGGTTCGTGATGTTGATCGGCTCCAGCAGCAGCCCTCCCGTAATGATTTGGAAAAAAATCATAATGACAACAAGGGCGATGATCATCCCGTATTGGCGGATGTTGTTTTTAAACATTTTTTTGAGCGTCTCCATGCTTAAGCCCCTCCATTCTTGGTCATGTATCTCATCAAGGTTTCCTGCGAAGCCTGTTCTCTGCCAACTTCTCCGGTTATCCGTCCCGCGCTCATGACATAAATCCGGTCGCAGATCCCTAAAATTTCAGGCAGCTCCGAGGAAATGACAAGCACCGCCTTCCCCTCATCCGCCAGCTGGTTGATGATCGCGTAGATTTCGTATTTGGCTCCGACGTCAATCCCCCGCGTCGGCTCATCCAGAATCAGGATGTCGGGCCCGGCATAGATCCATTTACTCAGCACAACCTTCTGTTGATTCCCCCCGCTGAGGTTCCCCGTCTTCTGGAGAATGTTCGGCGTTTTGATCTTGAGCTTCTTCCGCATGTCTTCCGCCACGAGGATTTCTTCCCGATCATCAATGACCATGTTCTTTGCCAGCTTGGACAGTCCGGTCAGCGAGATGTTGCGTTTGATATCGTCCATGAGGATCAGCCCGTATTCCTTCCGGTCCTCGGTCACGTAAGCAAATCCGTTTTCAATCGCCTCGTTGATGGACTGATTGCGGATTTCCTTGCCGTCTTTCCGAAGCGTACCCGTGATGTTCCGGCCGTAAGCCCTGCCGAAAATACTCATCGCAAGCTCGGTCCGGCCGGATCCCATCAGCCCGGCAATGCCCACGACCTCCCCCCGGCGGATATTCATGCTCACATTGTCAATCACTTTTCGGCCTGCTTGCAGCTCGTGATATACC
The DNA here is from genome assembly GCF_041953985.1 of Paenibacillus sp. CR_12. NCBI lineage: Bacteria > Bacillati > Bacillota > Bacilli > Caryophanales > Paenibacillaceae > Paenibacillus > Paenibacillus sp. CR_12. The sequence continues at coordinate 192,491 of NZ_JAVFHO010000003.1, forward strand.
GTCCAATCCTTAACCTCCAGGATGACCTCCCCGATCTTCGGGCTCCGCTCCGGATAGCGGTTCGTCAAATCCCGCCCGACCATGCCGCGGATGATCCGGTCCTCGTTCACCTCGCCGCCTCTCATATCCAGCGTTTCAATGGTCTGGCCGTCTCGCAGAATCGTAATGGAATCCGATACCTTCGACACCTCGTTCAATTTATGGGAGATCAGGATGCAGGAAATTCCCTGCTTCTTGAATTCCAGCATCAGCGCAAGCAAATTCTCGCTGTCGTCCTCGTTGAGCGCCGCCGTCGGCTCGTCCAGAATAAGCAGCTTCACCTTCTTGGATAAAGCCTTCGCAATTTCGACCAACTGCTGCTTGCCGACGCCGATGCTGCCCACCTGCGTATTCGGGTTCTCGCTGAGCCCCACCTTATCCAGCAGCTCTTTGGCCCCCGTCATCGTCTCATTCCAGTTCATGATGCCCTTCTCGGCGCGCTCGTTCCCCAAGTAGATGTTCTCGGCAATCGACAAATAAGGAATCAGCGCAAGCTCCTGATGGATGATGACGATGCCCAGGTCTTCGCTTTGCTTGATGTTTTTAAATTCACAGACGCTGCCTTTGAACAGAATATCTCCCTCATAGCTGCCGTAAGGATACACGCCGCTCAGCACTTTCATCAGCGTGGATTTGCCTGCTCCGTTCTCCCCGCACAGGGAGTGGATCTCGCCTTCGCGAACCTTCAGATTCACCTGGTCCAGCGCCTTTACCCCGGGAAACGCTTTCGTAATGTTCCGCATTTCAAGAATGTACTCTGACATCTGGCTTCACCTTCCTATCCTTTCGTGTTCGCATGCCTAAAGACTATTTCAATCCGATTTCTTCCTTGGAATAGTAGCCCGTCTCCACAACCTCTTTCTCCACGTTGGAAGCATCAACGGATACAGGGGGAAGCAAATAGGCAGGCACGACTTTGATGCCGTTGTCGTACGATTCCGTATCGTTCACCTCGGCCTCTTCTCCCTTCAGCACGCTCTCCGCCATCTTCACCGCCTGCTCGGCGAGCTGGCGCGTGTCCTTGAACACCGTCTGGGTTTGCTCACCGGCCACGATCGACTTAATGGAAGCAAGCTCCGCATCCTGACCCGTGATGATTGGCAGCGGCTTGCCGGCCGTCCCGTAGCCTACGCCCTTGAGCGAGGAGATGATGCCGATGCTGATCCCGTCGTAGGGCGACAGCACCGCGTCCAGATTCTCGCTGGAATAGTTGGCGCTGATCAGGTTATCCATCCGCGACTGCGCCAGGGCGCCGTCCCAGCGCAGGGTCGCAATCTGGGCCATCGTGGTCTGTTTGCTCCGAACGACAAGCTTGCCCGAATCCATGTAAGGCTTGAGCACGGACATCGCGCCGTCATAGAAGAAGTAAGCATTGTTATCGTCCGGCGATCCGCCGAACAGCTCGATATTGAACGGCCCCTTCCCTTCCTTCAGGCCAAGCTTCTCTTCAATATAGGAGGCTTGCTGAACGCCGACCTGGAAATTGTCGAAGGTGGCATAATAACTCAAATGCTCGGTGTTGCGGATCAACCGGTCGTAGGCGATGACCTTGATTCCCTGATCATGGGCCTTCTTGATCACGTCGGTCAGCGTATTGCCGTCGATCGAAGCGATGACGATCACGTCGACCCCTTTCGTAATCATGTTCTCGATTTGGGAAATCTGGTTTTCAATCACGTCCTCGGCGAATTGAAGGTCGGTTTTATACCCTTTTTCCTGAAACAGCCGCTCCATGTTCTTCCCGTCAGCCACCCAGCGTTCGGATGATTTGGTGGGCATCGCAAGGCCGACGTAACCCTTCTCAGCATCGCCGGTTTGGCTTTCGGCGAGGTTGCAGGCCGTCAGGGCCAAGAGCAGCACCGCGATCAGCAATCCTGGCAATCCTCTCTTCATCGGTAGTTCCCCTTTCCGAAAAATGAAATCGAGAGCGCTTACAACCGAAGGTTCGAAAAGCCTCTCTGTACTAAAAAGGATACCTCCGTTCGGGTGGAGGGGTCTTTCCACGAAAACAACCTTTTTTATAATTTTCATACTTTTGTTGTTCGGCATTCTTGCGAGATGTGCACAATATGCTCCATGGGAACCGGCCCGAATGACTTTATCGTCGTCAAAAAGAGCCCCCGGTTTGTTGTTTGCCAACGAACCGGAGGCTCTCTCCATGCTGCAGCGTATATCCGCACGCAACCAGATGTTCTCTTTCCATGCATCCATGGAATTAAAAAGGCCGGCGGGCACTAACGCCCGCCGACCATACTGCGATCACATGCCCGATTGCAGCATTCTTGCCAGGATGGCCGCCGTTTCCGCTCGCGTAGCCGCCCGCTCCGGCGCCAGCATGTTCGCTTGGTCGCCCGTCAACAGTCCTGCCTGCGAAAGCCGGTCGACTGCCCCGCGAGCCCATGCTGCAAGCTTGACATCGTCGGCATATTGCAGCGGCGCTCCCTCGGCCTCCTTGCCAAGTCCCGTCGCTTCCATCGCCCTTGCGATCATGACGATCATTTCCTGACGGGTCACGGCCGCATCCGGACGGAAGCTGCCGTCCGCATACCCTTGGATCAATTCCGCCTTATAGGCGGCTTGAACGTCGGCTGCAAACCATCGGCCCGCCACGTCGTTGAACGAAGCAGGAACCGCGGCCGCTCCGCTCGGATGGATCCCCAGCATCCTGACCAGCATGGCGGCAAGCTCCGCCCGCGTGATGGAGCGGCCCGGCTCAAAACGGCCGCCCTCCGTCCCCTGCACGATGAGTTTGTTCGCGAGCAGTTCGGCGTCGGCTTTAGCCCAATGCCCGCTCATGTCGGTGAATGCGCGGCGGCTCTCCAGAACGGTATAGGTTCCCGATGCCTTCAAAGTGAGAAGGGCATTCTCGGCCGAAGCGAAACGGGCCGGAACGTGTTTCCATTGTCCGTCGGCTTCATCGAGGTAAGCTGCCGTCAAATACCGGCCGTCGGCCAGCATTCGCTCTGAAGGCGCGAAGGTTGCGGATAATCGGCCATCTGCCAGCGGCTGCGCCGTTCCGTCCGGCTTCCACGCGCTCAGCGACACGGAGAACGGCTTAAGCCGCATACTCGCTCCCGTTTTTCGCGAGAACTCCACGAGTCTCGTCTCCGTCTCGTCATCGGCCGTTCTGATCGTGAGCCCGATGAAAGCCGCAGATAAATCCGATGGCAGCTCGCCAAGTTCAGCCAGTGAGAAGACTAATACGCCCTGCGGCGTGCGCCACTCCAACACCGCGCCGCTGACAAGCTCCTGCAGCCGCTCCACGACGGCAGGCTTCATGAGCAGCGACCATTCCTTCGTTCCGCCCCTCGTTTCAATCACGATGCGGCCTGAACTCAGCTGTTCGTGCTCGAGCGTGATCGTCCGGCCGGCTTCCCCGTCGAGCACCAGATCGACGGTGAGACCGCGATCTTCCCCTGCGGGCGGTTTCACCCCGCCGGCATTGCCCGGCAGGCCGACGGCGTTGCCCGGGCTTCCGCCGGAACCAGGATCACCGCCTGAGTGAGCCGGCGGCAAAACGGCAACCTCAGCCGTGGTGCTTAAACCTTCGTAGGTCACGGTCATGGACGATTTCCCTGACCGGATGCCGTGCAGCCGGCCCGCTGCATTCAGGGATGCATAGCCTCTGTCTGCAAGACGGTATGCGGCTTCCGCGGTCACATCAGAGGACGTGCCGTCCGAGTAATGTGCAGTTACCCGGATCTGGCGATATTCGCCCTCCCTCACTTCATACCGGGAAGCATCCAGGGTCAATCCGGTCGGCACGGCATAAACCGTGACGGGGGCGGCGGCTGTCAGCCTTCCGGCATCAGCCTCATAAACGGCCTGCATGACGGTACGCCCGGTACGAAGACCTGTGACATACCAGGAACCGTCCTCGGCCCGAGCCACCAGAATCAGCCCATCATCATATTGAAAGCGGGCATCTGCGGTTACGTCCGAGGTAGCATCCCCGTAAGTCACCTCGACGACCGTGCGCACCGATTCGCCGATTTGAAGTCGGTACGAGGGCGGCGTAAACCATATGCCGTCGGCAAAGGTCACCTGCACGCCATCCCGAATCGGCTCGCCGCCGATCCAGGCGCGAATGTCGGCCACTCCCGGCTCGGTTGAACGGACTTCCGCCGTATACACGCCGTTCTCGCGGTACGTGGCTTCCGTCACGGTGCCAAGCGTTGTTTCAAGCCGGATATCGGCCCCGCTCCCCGTGTTGTTGCCAAAGGCATCCCTCACCGAGATGGTAATCGTCGAGGCAGCAGAGCCGTTAGCCGGGATTGCCCCGCTGTCGGCGGACAGCTCCGATGCTGCGGCCAAAGCGGGACCCGGCAGAAATTCGACCTCCGCCGTGTCTGCGAGCTCGCTATCGTCCACGGATGCCGTAATGACGGCAATGCCGGCCTCGGTTGAGATCAGCGATGCCGTGTACCGCCCCTCGGCCTCGTATACAGCCGCGGAAACGGTGCCGATCGAGGAATGAATCCGAATGTCCGCGGGCCCGCCGTCATCCGGAACCGAATTGCCCGCGGCGTCCTTCAGCTGCACCGTAATCCGCGCGGATTGCTTGCCGTCGGCCGTCAGCCCGGTCCGGTCCGCATCCACCGTCGAGCGAAGCGCCGAAGGCTCGCCCGGCTCGAAGGATACCGTCACTGCCGAGGCGATCCGAATGCCGTCCAAGGTTCCGGTAATGACGGCTGTTCCGGCCCTATTCGATGAAACGCCGGCCGTGTAACGGCCATCCGCTTCGTACTTCGGCTCCGTCAGCAGGCCAAGCGTCGACGCCAGCTTAAGCTGGAGCGATCCGGCATCGGAGCGGAGCTCGTTTCCGTAAGCGTCCTTCAGCTGTACCGTCACGATTGAACGGCTTAGCCCGTCAGCGGTGACGACTGCCCGGTCGGCTGACAATATCGTTTGGTCCGCCGAAGCCGGGCCAGGCATGAACTGCACCGACGCCGTGTGCGCCAGCGGCACATCGTTGACACTTCCCGTGATGACGGCCTCGCCTGCCGCCGTGCCGGCCGTCAATATGGACGTGTACGTACCGTCATGATGATCCGTCATCATTCCCAGCGTTCCGGCCGTCGTCTCCAGCAGGACCTTGTCGCCTCCTGCGGTCAACGCATTGCCGAAGGCATCCTTCAGCCGAATCGTGACAACCGTTGACGTGCTGCCGCCCACGGTGATTGCTTTGCTGTCAGTCTCGATGATCGATTCGGCCGCGGATGCCGCCCCGGCGAGAAGATCCACCGATACGGGGTGCTCCAACGGCACGCCGTTTACGGCACCCGATACGACGGCTGAACCGGAAACCGTACCGGCCGTCAGCATGGCTGAATACGTGCCGTCGCCATGGTCTTGAACGCTGCCCAACGTTCCGGCCGTCGTGGTTAACACGACCGTATCACCGCCCGTCTTCAATTCGTTGCCGAAGGCATCCTTTAGCTGCAGCGTCACGGTTGTTGTGCTGGCGCCGTCAGCCGGCATCGCCGGGGATGCTGCCGTCAGCAGCGATTCGCGCGCCGAAGCCGCTCCGGGCTCAAAATCAGCGGAAGCGGTCTGCAATAGCTTCGCACCGTTCACCGTCGCGGTGATCGTTGCCGGACCGGCAACCGTCGGTGCCGTAAACACGGCCGAGTATGTGCCGTCCCCATGATCCGTTACCGCTCCGATCGAGCCGGCGGTCGCGCTCAGGCTCACCCTGTCGCCGCCGGACGTCAGGTTGTTGCCGTAGACGTCCTTCAGCTGCACGGTCAGCGCCGTTGTGCTTGACCCGTCAGCCGGGAGCGCGGACGCCCCCGCTGTGAGGAGCGATGTTGCCGGGGAAGCGGCGCCCGGAACATACGCGATGTCCGCCGTCTGCGTGACGGTCTTGCCGTTCAGCTCGGCCCGGACGACGGCCTTGCCGGCGGTCGTCGGCGCCTTAACGGTAGCCGTATAAGTGCCGTTACCGCGGTCCGTGACGGCGGAGAGCGTGCCTCCGCTTGTTTCGACGGATACCGCGTCGCCTCCTTGCGTCACCGGGTTGCCGTAGGCATCCTTCGCTTGGACCGTAATGACGGCCGTACTGACTCCGTCTGCCGTAATCGAGGCCGGGTCGATCGACAGGCTCGTCGCTGACGGCGATGCCGCTCCGGCAACGAAGTTCAAGCTTGCCTTGCCGGCAAGTGCCGAGCCGTTGACAAAACCCGACACCGTTGCGGTTCCGGCGGTCGTGGGCGCCGTCCAGGTCGCGCTGTACGTCCCGTCGCCGTGATCCGTTACCGCACTCAGGCTGCCTGCCGTAGCCGACAAGGTTACGGTACCGCCCGAAGCAGTCAAACGATTGCCATGCGTATCCTTCAGCTCCACGGTAACCCTGGTCGTGCCGGTTCCGTTAGCCGGTACGCTTGCGTTCGCGGCGCTGATCGTGGATGCCGACAGAGACACGGGGCCGGGCACGATGCTTACGTTCGTCGTTTGCGCAAGCCTCACGCCATTAACCGATGCAGATACGACCGACATGCCCGTTGCCGTCGGCGCCGTCAGCGTCGCGGTATACGTTCCGTTGCCTTGATCCGCAACGGAACCGATGGAGCCGATGCTGGCCTGTATCGTCACGGCATCGCCGCCTGTCACGAGATCATTGCCTCGCGCATCCTTCAATTTTACGGTTAACGTCGTGGTCCCCGATCCGGCCTGGAGACTGCCTGAAGCAGAGGCAAGGCTGGACTTGTCCGCGGAGGCGGCCCCCGGGACGAACGAGACCACGGCCGTTTGTTTGATCATAGAACCGTTCAAAATGGCCGATACTTCAGCGGTTCCGGTCATAGAGGCCGAGGTCAGCGTCGCGGTATAGGTGCCGTTGCCTTTGTCGGACACGGCCCCGATGGTGCCGCCGCTTGTGCTCATGGACACGGTACCTGCTGAAGCCGTCAACGCGTTGCCGTAGGCATCCCGGAGCCGTACCGTCAGCATCGTTTTACTGCTGCCGTCGGCAACGATCGAGACGGGAGCCGCTGACAGTTCCGAGGTTTGCGTGGACGCTCCCGCGGGAAGAATCTGAATCGCGGCCTTCTGCTGCATCGCCGCCCCGTTCACCGCGGCACTGACGGTCCCGCTGCCGGCGGCCGTGCCTGCCGTCAGCACAGCCGTATAGGTCCCGTCCCCATGGTCGGTTACCCTCCCGACCGTGCCGTGCGAGGACTGGATCGTTACCGCGTCGCCTCCGGACACCAGCGGATTGCCGTGCGCATCCTTTAAGCGGACGGTCACCGCCGTGCTTCCGCTTCCGGCCGTGAGCGTGTTCTGCCCCAGGCTGATCGTGGATGCCGAAGCCGATGCGGCTCCCGGGACGAACGTGACCGCTGCCTTCTGCGCGATCGGCGTTCCGCCCAGCTCCGCCGTTACGGTTGCCGTACCGACGGAAACGGGCGCTTTCAGCTGTGCCGTGTACGTCCCGTTCTTCCGGTCCGTCACGCCGGACAGCGTACCGGCGGTCGTCTTCATTTGCACGGCACCGCCGCTCGTCGTCAACGGATTTCCGTTGCTATCCTTCAGCTGCACCGTCACGGTGGAGATACTGCTGCCGTCCGCCGGAATCGATGCCGGGCTCGCGGTGACCGTTGAAGTGACGGTCGAAGCGCCAAGCGGATTGAACTTCACCGTGCCGCTTGCGCTCATGGGATAACCGTTAATGATGCCCGTAATCGTTGCGGTTCCGGTCGTCTTGGACGACGTCAGTTCAGCCGTATACGTCCCGTCCCCGTGATCGGTGACCGGACCGAGCGTGCCCGCTGTCGTGTTAAGCTGAACGGTCCCTTCGCTCCTGCCGATGTTATAGTTGCTTCCTTCCTTGAGCGTTACGGTGACCGTCGTCTTGCTGGTCCCGTCCGCGTCGATGGAAGCGGGACTGGCGCTGATTTGCGTCCGGGCCGGATATACTTGCAGCGCAGACGTGTAATATACCAAAGGGCTGGCATCCGATATGCCCAGTTCTCCCCTGCTGGTCCAGCCTGCGCCCCATACGGTACCGTCCGCTTTAATCGCAAGGGCATGATTGTCGCCGGCAGCGAATAGATCTGCGTCGCCGAGCAGCTTTGTTGCGACTTGGAGGTTCCGGTTCTGCATGCCCCACCACCACAGGGTTCCGTCGCTTTTCAGAGCCATGCTCATGCGGCCGCCGCCGGATATCCGGACTACATTCGTAAGCGGCAAGGAACCTGCCTGCTGAACCTGAATCGCCGTGTTGGAAGAGGTCAGTCCCGGGTTGCCCAGGTTAAAATTCTCATTGTATCCCCAAGCCCAGACGGTTCCGTCTCCCTTCAGAGCCATGCCGCCCAATCGATTGCCTTGGATATCGGTAATGCCGGTTAAAGGCTGTCCGGCAGAATCGATCACCTGTACCGGATAGTCGGAGTCGGCCGTTGATCCGTTGCCCAGCGCTCCGAAGCCTCCGTAGCCCCAGGCCCATACCGTTCCGTCGTTCAGCAGCGCAACGGAATGATATTCGCCCGCCCCTATGGCCTTCACGTCGTTAAGATAAGATCCGCTTGACGCCTTGATGCGTACGGCCCGGGGATTGATGACGTCATAATAATCGGTAAGCGTACTGCTGGAATTGGATCCCCACCCCCAAGCCGATCCGTCTTCCTTGATGGCCAGAACATGGTTGTAAGCCGCGGCGATGCTGCGTACATTCGTTAGCGGCCCGCCGCCGGACTCCGTTACCTGCACGGCACGATGCTGATTATCCGATGCACCGTTGCCGAGCGTCCCATAGACTCCCCTGCCCCAGGCCCATACGGTGCCGTCATTCAGCAGCGCGACCGAGAAATAGCCTCCGCCCGTCACGAACTTCGCGTTTCCCAGCGGCGTACCGTCGAATTTGGTCACCGGTACGGGTCGGAATGCATTATCCGTTGTGCCGTTGCCCAGTGCTCCCGCACTGTTGTCCCCCATCGTCCAAACCGTGCCGTCTCCGGCAATCAGCAAGGAATGAAGGTATCCCGCTCCGATTCCTTTGATGCCGGCGGGGGCCACGGATGCGGCATGCGCCGGCTGCGGCAGATTCGGCATGATCATCAGGAATGCGAGCAGAAGCATCGCGATTTTTTTCAATCTGCGCAATGGAATCCCCCCTTCTTGAAATAAATAGTAAGTAAATAGCAAGGAATAGAGACTCTGGTGCATGTTGTCCATGATTCCACGGTCCTGACCGCCATTCTAGCAAAAAAGGATGTCAATAATAATTAACAAACGTTAACGATTCGACAAAAAATTTATCTCGAATGAGTCCCCCCTCGGATTGCAAGAAAAAAAAGCGGGGATTGCCATGGAACGCAATCACCGCTTCTAACGCTTCTTATCGCTACCTACCGTGGGCTCCGCTCTTCGTTTCGTCTATTCTTCCAGAACCGCCGCCCCTTTGCGGTACCGGTTCGGCGACACCCCCATCACCTTCTTAAAGGCCGTGCTGAAATAATGCTGGCTGTCATACCCCACCCGCTCCGCGATGTCCAGGATGCTCAGCTCGGTGGCGTTGAGCAGCTGGATCGCTTTCTGAATCCTCGTCTGGGTCATGAGCGTGATAAAGGACGTGCCCAGCTCTTTCTTTAGCGTCCGGCTCAGATAGACCGGCGATACCTGCAGGGCCTGGGCGAAAGATTCCAGCGTCAGCTCCCGAACGGCATACTGTTCCTGGATGAGCTGACGGGCACGCCGTACCAGCGGAGACAGCTGCGCCTCCTTGAATACCCCTTCCCGGCAAGCCTCGTAGGCGGCCGCAACCGCGCCGTCCGCTCCTTCAGAAACCGGCTCCAGATGTACGTTCACGGCCAGCTTCAAGTACTTCTGGATCAACTGCTCGGCATCGGCCGCAATCTCCGTACCCGCTTCTCCCCAGCAGCAAATGCCGATCCAGCCGGTATGGTCCCGGAACAAAACGCAGGGTGCGGGATGAAACAGCTCGGCGATTATATTTTCCATCGCGAACAGATACAGCTGGCGGTCGCTTTCCTTCATCAACGGCTGCGGAGCCGTCATCTCCGGCCATCTGGCGATGCCGATCCGGGTGGGACGGTAAGGCGGCAGTCCCAGGAACTCCAGCTGCTCGATCGCCTCCTCCTCATCCAGCAAGCCATGCATCCATTCGAGGCAGAATCGTTCCCGAAGCAGCGGAATGTTCTTCTCGATTTGCTCCGACGCCTTCTTCAGGTAGCTTTCCTGGATTTGATGGTCGTTCAGCTCATCCCGAACGCTGCGGAGCACCTGGATCAGATGCTCCGCATTCACCGGCTTCAAAATATAATCCTTTACCCCGAGCCGGATCGCTTCCTGCGCATAAGCAAATTCGTCATGGCCGGTAATAATGACGAACCGGCATGCGGGGCGTTCTTCCTTCATTCGCTTCATGAGCCCGATGCCGTCCAGGAACGGCATATTCATATCGACCAGCATAATGTCAATCGGCTGGCTGAGCGCAAGCTCCAGCGCTTCCTCGCCATCCTCCGCTTCGGCAGCCACTTCCATGCCGAGTGCCCCCCAGTCGACCGCATCCCGAATCCCTTCGCGGATAATCGGCTCATCGTCGGCAATCAAGACTTGATACGCTTTCTTCATCGTGAGTCTCTCCCATCATGATCGGAGGACGAAGGAACGGCATGCAGCAGCGGATGCGTAATCCGTACCGTGGTTCCCTCGTTCTCTATACTGTCAATCATAATTCCGTACGTCTCCCCGAACGTTAACTTGATACGGGCCTGTACATTCAGCATACCGTAGCTTCGGCTTGCACCCGGCCCTTCTTCGGGAGGCGCCTCCATGGCCGTTACCGGATCGGCAAGCTGCCTGCGAAGTGCCTCCAGCCGCTCCGCAGGCATACCTGCCCCGTCATCACGTACGGCAAGCACCAGCGCATTATCCTCAACTTGTGCTTGGATCCAGATTCGCCCCGGGCCTCTCCGGGCCTTAATGCCGTGGTATATCGCGTTCTCCACCATCGGCTGGAGGATAAGTTTCAAGACGTGCAGTCTCTCGGCTTCAGGGGATAGCTCCATCTCAACCTGCAGCCGGTCGCGGTAACGCGTCTTCTGGATCTGCAGGTAACTGCTGATATGCGTCCATTCGTCGGACATGGGAATGATATCATCGCCTTTGCTGAGCCCGATCCGAAACAACCGCGACAAGGATTCTACCAGATCCGATACGTCATCCGCCCCTTTCTTGCGGGCCATCCAATGGATCGTATCCAGCGTGTTGTACAGAAAATGCGGCTTAATATGCGCCTGCAGGCTGCGCAGCTCCGCTTCGCGCTTCTGCCTCTCCCGCAGCTCGCTCAGCTTCATCAGCTTGCGGATCTGCAGGAGCATGCGGTTAAAGCTGCGGCCGAGCATGCCCACCTCATCCTGCCGGTTTCCCCAGTAGCGGATCGTCAAATCCCCGGATTCGGCTTTTTGCATGAAGGACATAAGCTGCCAGATCGGCCTGGATATGGACTGCGAAAGCGTGTAGGACGCCGTAACCCCAAACAAGCACACTATAAACAAGAAACAGATCATATAAAAACGAATCTCCCGCACTTCATACACCGATTCGCTGGTTGGAAATACGCCGATCGTCCGCCAGCCGGTAAAGGAGGACGTGCCGTATATCAGTTGCAGCCGTTCCCCGTTCACCTCGCGGATCAAAGCGCCGCTCTCCTCTTCCGGAAACCACGATGGCGGAATGGACGGGATGATGGAATCCTCCGGGGTATAAATGCTCGAGCCGCCGGCCTCTGCCACCATCAAATATCCGCTTTTCCCGAGCGTGACATCCCGGACCGCCCCGGCGACCGCCCGCAGCTTCAAGTCGATCAATACCGCACCGGTCACTTCCCTCGTATCCGGATCCACAAACGAGCGTACGACCGACACCAGCTCCTCGTTGGCGTAATGAACGTGGGTGGTGACGTTACGGTCTGCCGGATGGCCGAGCACGGTAAAAATCCCTTCGTTTAAAACGGCCTCGCGGTACCATTCTTCCTCCGTCAAATTCGCCGGACTGCGCGCGTACATTTCGTTACTGATATAGGCTCCTTCGCGATTGACCAGAAGAATGGAGGCGATTTCCGGATACAGCGTCGTGAAGCCTTGAAGGTATCGCTTAATCTCGTAATTTTCCTCATTATCCTGCTTGACCGGGGACGTTTGCGGGCGATAGGTTCCCGAAGGAACATCGGCTCCTGCCGCCGGCTTATCCCCTTGAATGTCCCCTTGCAGAAACCGTTCCGTGCGAGGGTCGAAGCCGATCAAATACGTAATGTTCTGCAAATTCTCCATATCATTGTCCAGGGTCTGGTTGACCTTTCCGATCAGTTGAATGGTATTCGAGGTTACCTGCTGGTCCACAATGCGGTTTACCGTCCAATTGACAAGAACGCCAAGGGCGATTGAAGGCAGGATCCCAACCATGAGGAACAGGATGACCAGCTTGTATCTCAGCGGCAAATCCCCGAACCGCAGCCAACGGGAAATGCCTTTGCGCCAGGATTCCACTCTGTTATTTCGCATAATAATCATTCACATTCTCTCGGGTCACAATCGAGATTCCGGTGTCCACCCGCACGGGAAGCGGCGACACGTCATTCCCGAGCGTCGGGGCCGGTACGGTAAGTCCGTGATGCAGGTGAAATAAATACTGCAAGGACCAGTAGCCCATGTTCCAAGTACCCTGGGCGATCGTAGCCGCGATGGTTCCGTCGGAAATCCGGTCCAGCGTCCCCTTGTTCGTATCGAATCCAATGATGGTCACCCGGCCCGCCTTACCCGCGCCGATAACGGCATCCGCCGCGCCCATTCCGCCGCTGGCCTCCGTCACGAAGATCCCTTTGAGATCCGGGTGCTTGCCCAGCATGTCAGCCGCAGCCTCTTTGGCAACGAGGGTATCCCCTTTTCCTTCCCTGATCTCCACCACGGACATGGAAGGATATCTCTGCGCCAACGTGTCCCGGAAGCCCTCCGAGCGGTCGTCATGGTTCTGCTGCCCGGGCTGGGTCACAATTCCGATTTCGCCTTCCCTGCCGAGAAGCTGCGCCATCTTGTCCGCGGCCGCAACCCCTGCATTGTAATTGTTGGTTGCAAGAAAAGAATACGCTTTGCTGTCAGGTGCATCCGCATCGAACAGGACGACCGGAATCCCGGCATCCACGGCCTTATTGATCGTGGACGTCAGCGCCTTCGAATCGATGGCCGACAAGGCGATGCCGGCCGGACGCTTCGCGATGACCTGCTCCAGGACGGTAATCTGTTCCTCCACGTCATATTGCGTGGACCCGCGATAATCGACGGTTACGCCGAGCGCGTCCCCTCCATCCTCGAAGCCCTTCAATATATTTTTCCAATATTCCATCCCCGATTGAAATGTGACCATGACGTAATTCTCGCCAATGCTGCCGTGCAGCCCGCCTTCCTCCCAGGCCGAGGAGCGCTTGTCTTCCAGCCTGTACATGAACACATAGGTGAGAAAAGCCAATATAAGAGCGCCGTAAACCAGCATCATCTTCTTCATGAATGAGTCCCCCGATTCTTGATCCTTCGTGTGCCATCCACCAGTTGCAACCGGTTACATATCGTATAATGAATATACTGCAATTCTCTGAAAAAGATCAAACGTTTGCTAGAATTTGGCAGCGTTCAGCAGCAAAAAACAGGCTGTTCCAGGTTCCCCTTAACCATGTTCACAGCCTGTTTCTATGATTTCAAGCATCTGCATTTCGTTCCTGCATGAACGAGGCTTGGATTGCCCGTACAGCTCACTTAGCCGGATAGATGCTAATGCCGTGCATAAATAAACTCACCACGTGACGCGCAAGATCCTCAGGAGTCCGCTTGCCTGTCAGCAGCTGCTGGGAGGTCAGCCTTTCGATGACGCCGACCAGGCACTCCGCAACGATGTGCATGTCGGAATCACGGTCAAAGTACCCGTCCTGCTGCTCTCCCTTCAGATTTTGCTCGATCATGGCTGCCATTTCAGCCTTTACGATGACGGAATCATTCCCGATAAAAAAACCGATTTGCGTCAAATCCGGGTCCTTGCCAAGAAACGTGAACAACCCCGTAAGCACGCCAAGCAAACGCCCGCTCACATGAGCCTCATCGATTCCGCTCTCCAACCGGCTTCCCTCGATCAGGCCTTTAAGCTCCGAACGAAATTTCTCCATCAGCTCCCTGAAAATCGCCTCTTTGCTCTCAAAATACAAATAGAATGACGGCTGCGTCAATCCTGCCCGGGAAACGATGGTGCTGATCTTGGTCTGATGGTATCCTGACTTCGCAAATTCATTGGCGGCAACAACCAGTAGTCTTGCCCGGCTTTCTTGTCCGTTCGCACCCTTCTTCCGCAAAGCTATCCAACCTCCGAATCTACCCCATGATGTATGTATGCTAGTTACCCTTCATTATACTCTATATCGGAAAGTTGCTGCTACACATAAAGTGTCCCGCCTGAACCGAGGACTTTACATCGCCCCCGGAACGTTATAACGTAAAAGGGATGAGATGCTTAACGTTTCAGCCAAAAAGGAGATTACTCACATGCAGGAACATACCCAATCCAACTCGGTAGATACAATCGAGTCATATAGCTCGGCCCCGCATTCCTCCAAGCGCGTGCTTATCGTCACGGCGGTTGATGCCGAAAAAGATGCCGTGTTGCGCGGCCTAAAGAATGCGTCCGGATTCGAGGTTATCGCGGGAGGAGTCGGTCCGGCGGCAACGGCGGCCGCGACTGCCCGCCGGTTGATGCAAACCTCCTACGATTTCGTTGTCAGCGCAGGCATCGCCGGAGGTTTTGCCGGTCAAGCTGAGGTTGGCTCCATCGTCATTGCGGACCTCATCCTTGCGGCGGATCTCGGATCCGAAACCGAAGACGGCTTCAGCAGCGTTCAGGAGCTCGGCTTCGGAACGGATCGGATTCCGGTCGATGCTGCCGCGGCCGGCAAGCTCGTCGAGGCCTTGGAGGATGCCGGCGCCGCCGTGACCCATGGCCCCGTGCTGACCGTATCCACCACGACGGGAACGGCGGCGACGGCCGCCAGCCTTCTCCGCCGGGTGCCGAACGCCTGCGCCGAAGCGATGGAAGGGTTCGGCGTAGCCACCGCTGCCGCTGCAGCCGGGGTACCCGTGCTTGAGATCCGTACCATATCCAATCAGGTCGGTCCGCGGGACCGCGGCGCATGGAAGATCAAGGAGGCGCTGCAGGCGCTTGAGACAGCAAGTTCATTACTACCGGAGGTGCTACGATGAAAATCGCTTTTTCCCCTTGCCCCAACGACACATTTGTATTTCATGCCTGGGTTCACGGTCTTATTCCCGGTGCTCCCGAGCTTGATGTATCCTATGCGGATATCGATATCACCAATCATTGGGCGGCCGAGGATCGGGAACATGACATCTTGAAAATATCCTATGCCGCACTGCCCTGGGTGCTGGATGAATACGCCCTGCTGCCCTGCGGGGGAGCGCTCGGCCGCGGTTGCGGGCCTCTCGTTCTGACGGCGGACAAGCTGACCGACGGAAAGACCCCGGACAGTCCGGCAGCGCTGTCCGGCCGGCGAGTAGCCGTTCCGAGCGAGCGCTCCACGGCTTATCTGTTGTTTCGCCTGTGGGCCGCCCAAAACGTACCCGGGGGACTCGGCGAAATCGTGGTGATGCCGTTTGACCAGATCATGCCGGCTGTTCGCGACGGTGCCATCGATGCCGGGCTGGTCATTCACGAAGCGCGATTCACGTACCCGTCCTACGGATTGAAGCTGATGACCGATCTCGGCAGCTGGTGGGAATCCGATACGAATCTGCCGATCCCGCTGGGAGCGATCGTGGCCCGCAGGTCGCTGGATCTGGCCAGCATCTCGAACTGGATCCGCTCCTCGGTCGAATACGCCTGGGAACATCCCGGGGAATCCCGGGATTATGTCCTCCGGCACGCACAGGAAATGGACCCGGACGTCGCCGATGCCCACATTGACTTATATGTCAATCCATTTACCGCAGAGCTGGGCGAAGACGGCTATGCAGCAATTTCCGCCCTGCTGAACCGCGCAGCCGATGAAGGGCTCGTGCCGCGGATCGATCCCGCGCTGCTGAAACGTCCGGAATAGCCGGAAGATAACCATCTAACGACATCTTCTCTTGAAAGACCGACTGCATGGCAGCGGAAGTCTTTCCAGCGAGAGTAGGAGGGGCTCCCTCCGAAGTCAATACTATATTTCTCTAAAAATAGAGGAACGCCCCTGAGCCCGGTCAACCGTGTCCGGCTTCTCTTTTGGCGTTCCTCTTTTTCCTGCCTGCGAATCGTTTCATCCGAACTTTCCAAGTCAGAACTCGTTCCTCGATATCCAATCATGCAGCTGCCTGTAAATTCCGATAATTTCATCCATGGGCATCCTCACCAGCCCGCTGGACGATGGAGCTACAAACTCATGGACGCCGTCTACGACGGAGTCCGGCTGGATTCCCCAGTCCGCCTTGGCCTTGCCGCTGTATTCGGTATACACGCCCTTGCCGACAAAACAGGCAACCTCCGGTCTGTATTCCTCCAGCTTCTTCCGCAGCGTCTCTCTTCCGAGCCTATACTCTTCGCGGGTAATGTCTTCCGCGCCCCGGGTGGGCCTGGCTACAATATTGGTGAATCCATAACCCAGTTTAAGCAATTCCCCGTCCTCTGCGGCTTCATATAAACGTGGAGTCAAACCGGACTTATGCAGGATCCTCCAAAAATTGTTGCGCGGGTTTGCATAATGGTGCCCCACTTCGCCCGATCGCAGACTCGGGTTAAAGCCGATAAATACAAGGGTTAATCCATAATCCAGATGATCGCTGACTTCGTCCAAGCTTGATTCCTCCTCATCATCTAATCTGGGTTCCCTTAAGTTTAATGAGAGCTCGATGCGGCGGCGCTGTTGTTGCGTTTGCGTATTTGGTGAATGCCCATCACGACGGCAACGAGCTCCCAGTCATCGAGAACATCGCTCTCATTCTGCAGCTGATAGGCTCCGGCTTGGAGCCAGCCGCTAATGCGGGAAAATTGCGCGATGATCCTTCCGGTCTCATCCGTTATTTCATATTCATTGGAAAAGGCAGGCGAAGTGATCTCATACACGCCACGCGCCCCCGCATCGTATTCGAATTTTTTCGTAAAGAAACTCATCCGCATGCGCAGCAGACCCAGTTCTTCCCCATTGCCGCCCGTGATATTCCATTTGTTCGAGAAGAATCGGAACGAGCCGCTGCATACGGTCTCTCCCCCGGCGTTATACACGTCCAGCGAGGAGCCGAAAGCGCTCTTCAAGTCCAAGCTTCCTATTACACGGCCTTCCCTATCCATAATATCTGTTATCCCCGAGCTAAAAAAGTTATCCTTAAAATACAAATGCATGCCCCTGCTCCCCTTCCTCGATTTCCTGCATCCCTGTTATTCATACAACGATTTGCAGGTTAAATTGTTTCAAATTTTTGCGGGAAATTCGGGAACCGATCCATGTTTCGATTGTCTAATATTCGAGGTGATGCTATTGGAGACCCTTAAATCTATGGTAGCCGTGAATGATCCAAGCACGCTGCTGAGCGGCTGGATGGAGTCCTTCGGCCAGGACGTGTGGAACTATGCGTTCTTCTTAACGAAACGCAAAGATGCGGCGGACGATATCAGTCAGGACGTGTTCCTTAGGGCTTATAAGCACTGGAATGATTTTGAGGGCCGAAGCTCGGTCAGAACGTGGCTGTTAACCATCACCCGCAATCTTTCCCTGAACTATCTCAAATCCTCCTTCATGACAAGGGTGTCTTTAACCGGCTGGATCACCTCCAAGCAGACCGAGCCTTCCGCGGAAAAAGAGTTCATGGATGCTGCGGCCGTCTCGCAGATCTGGAAATGCGTGATGGAGCTGCCGCCCAAATACCGGGAAGTGCTGATCCTGGAATTCCACTATCAGCTGCCGCGAAAAGAAATGGCCCAGCTGCTCGGCCTATCCGAAGGAACGATCAAGTCCAGACTGCACCGGGCGCGCGCCCGGATGGAAACGATGTTGAAAGGAGCGGATATCCCATGAAAACCGAACAAGAGCCGCAGCCGGATTGGATGCAGGAGCTTGCTTCCCCTCCGTTCAACGAGCCGATGTTCACCGCGAAGATGAAATCCGATGTATCGCAGAGCGCCGCAAACGGCGTCATAAGCCGTAAACGACGAAGAGCTCCAGCGCGTCTTATCAGCATGACCGCGGGCGTATTGGCGCTGCTTCTCATAGCGGCGGTATGGGGATGGCGCGAGTCCCCTGCGCTTCAACGGATGATCCCCATCCAGGGCTGGGGATACGCTGCCAAGTGGACTCCCCGAAGCGTATACACGGTGGATGGCGTGGATAAACTTCAGGTTTTTCCGGGCGGGGAAGCTGCCGCGGGCTCTCCGGCCGGAGCCTGGTGGAATTTATTAACCCCGATCCAAGAGCTTGAAGGGAAAACGATCAGCATATCCGCCGTTCACCGAGATACGGGAACTATCATCGAGGAGCTTGCCGAGACCAAGATTACCTCCGATATGGCTTACAATGAATTAACGCGAGTTTCTTCCCGCTTCGCTCTGCCGCTTTCCGGTTTATGGCGTTTCGACGTGATGGTGGATCATGAGAAATACGGCGATATCGTTATTGATGTGCCGGATAGCAGCTGGGAGCCGAGCCCGAACTTCGTTTCGGCTGCTTCTGAAGACCAGGCGATGCTGTCCTCCCAGTTTCCTCCCACTGAAATGACCGGCATTAAGGGACATCTCGGCTTTATTGATCCTGGGTTTATCGCAGGTCATCCCAATAAATACATGTGGCACTTTTGGGGAAGCAAGGAAGAATTAACGGGGGATCTGGTCATCACTGCCGTGAAACAAAATTCGTCCGAAATCATCGATGTATTTAAATCTCGCGTCGCTCCTTATCCTCATAACGGTGCCGATGCCTCATTGCCGACAACGATGTCACTTCCTTCGCCTGGACTTTGGCGCATTATGGTCTCGATCGACGGTCAATTGTTCGGCAGCGTCATCGTCGAAGTTGCTAAACCTTAAATTTGGCGATGCCGCAAGATATATGAGCCGCAGACCGTTAACACAAGCACGCATCATGGCAAGCCTCTTGCAATCATGGAGGAAACCGCTGCCTTGACCCTGCCGTTGAGATGAAACGAATTTCATTAAATAAGGCTGCCCCGGTCCGTAGAACATCTACGGAGAACCGGGGCAGCCTTTTTCAAGAGGAATATGACGGTTCATATTCCTCTTGTTCCATCAGCCGAGATGCATTATTTCGCTTCCAATGCTTCCTTCGGCACTTCGATTTTGCTGATTTCGTTATGCTTGGAGTATGCGCTCTTCATTTTCATATCCAAGGATACCTTCTGACCCTCGGCTTCCATTGCCATCACCATGTCCAAATCCGTTGTTACAGGCAGGTAAGATTCCTTCTGCACGCCATAAGTAATATGAATGCTCTTGATATCCATTTGGTCCATCATGGCTTCCATCTGCGGATCGTTGCCCGCTTGGCTCATCATAGACTTGGCAAGCTCCTTCAGATTGTCGCCGGAGACATCCGCCGTCAGGACGTATGCGTCTCCGTCCTCCGTTACTTTGAAGTCCTTAGCGAGGGTCTTGAATTGCTCTACCTGCTGCTCAGGACTCGCGCTGCTCGGATCCAGGCTGTCGCGGATCTCCTGCTCCGATTCCTTCGGAACCTGCATCCATTGACCATCCATAAGCATGTAAATGCCGTCTTCCGTTATATACTGCTTCATCTCGACCTTGCCTTCCGGCGAATCCATCACGACGTTCTGCATCATCTCCACCGGCTCGAGCGTAAGCTCCGAATCGAGCGACATATCAACGTTTTGCTCCTGTTTCTCTGCGCCTTCAACAACGATGTGCTGCTTGACATCGGCTTTCATGGCAAAGCTCTTCAAGTTTTTCGAAGCTTCGGCCGATTTTTGAAGAAGCTCGTCAGCGGTCGGCAAAGCCTCCTCCTTCGGCTCTTCTTTAGCCGGCGGCGTCTCTGCCGGAGTCGTCGTCCCTTGTTCCGCTGCAGGCGGTGTTGCTGCGGCATCATCTGCTGCTTTGTTGTCTTTGCCGCATGCCGTCATGCTCATTACCAAAATTGCCCCTAGTAATACTGCTGTCCACTTCTTCAATCCAATTTCCTCCTAAAATATGTATTCCGGATTACTTACCCATTCTATACGATTTGTAACATCCGTTGATCAAAATTTCCGAAAAAGGTACACTAGACCTAATTCTGTTCAGGAGGCGTGCTCGATTGGAAAACATTCTGATTACCGGATATCGAGCCCATGAGCTCGGTATTTACAATAACAAACATCAAGGCATTCCTTATATACGCAAAGCGATCGCCAATCGTCTGGTTCCCCTTCTGGAAGAAGGCCTCCAGTGGGTAATCACCCCCGGCCAATACGGCGTGGACCTGTGGGCCATTGAGGTGGCAATAGAACTAAAGTCCCATTACCCTCACCTGAAATGCTCCATTTTGACGGCGTACCAGAATCCCGAAGAACAATGGAACGATGATAAAAAAGCTTATTTTCAGGAAGTCATGAAGGGGGTAGACTTCTATGCGCCGGTCAGCAAGGGTCCATACCAGGGGCCATGGCAGTTCACGGCCAGAGACGATTTGCTCCTCCGCAAAACCGATGGCATTCTGCTCGTGTATGACGAAGACGGCGGGGAAGCCAGTCCCAGGTTCATCAAAGAACGCGCGCTGAAGAGGCAGGCCGCGGACGGCTACCGCTTCATCAGCATCGGTTCCGAGGAAATACAAGCGGTTGCCGACGAAGAGAGCATGTCGCAGGATGATTACTAGGTCGACTGCCCTCCGGTTACCACTTCGATCCACCGGAGGAATTGTTATTGTCCCAGCTTGATCCGCCGGACGAATTTCCGGATGACGAATCCCCCCAGCCGGAACCACCCGAGGAATGCGAGGAACCGGAGGAGCTTCCCCAGCTGGAGCCCGATGACCGGCTGCTGTTCTGCGCTGCCGCTTTGCGGGCGTCCGCCGCGGCTCTTCTCGCTTGATCGGCCGCTCTTTGGAGCTGCTGGGCCGCCCTGCGCTGCTGCTCCAGCATTTCCTGATGGCGAATCTCCCTTTCTACCCGATCGATATATTCCGCGGTATTCAACAGTTCATGCGAGGCTTCCGCATACATCCCCTGCTCAAACAACTGCTCGACTCGAAGCCGATAAGACTTGTAATTTTTCTTGAATCCCCTGCTGGCCTTCCGCGAAACTTGTTTGAAACGCTGCTCGATCTGAACGGATAATCGTTCGGCTTCCTCCTTCTGACGTACAATGTCTTGGACCCCGTAGGCAAAATGCTCGGCATCGTGGGTACAGCTCCTCGCTGCGCTCTCCAGATAATCCAGATCATACAACGGGGATGAGAGCGCATCGCCCACGGTCTGTACATTTCTCCAAAATGAATCAGGCAGCCCTAACAGAAGCGAGTGGTTGCTCGTGACGACGTTATGAATCTGCAGGGTCTTCTGCTGACTGACAAACACTTCTTGAGCTGCTGCCAATTCACGGCGTACAGCCTGCAGCCGATCATCCAGGCCTTCCAGCGTTTCCTTCATTTCCCGTACCCATTGCAGCACGCGGGCCATCGTCATCGATTCGTTCTCAATGATCTCGCTCGCCTCTTCGAACTCCTGCACCTCGTCGTGCGTCAAGCGTTCGGCCTCCGGAAGTTTACCGTCCGCCATGCGGACCTCCTGCGATTCCTTCGCCAAAGCCTGCTCCCAGCTTTGCCAATGTCTCGGTACATACTGGCTTCTGCAATGATTCAGCATCGATTGCAGCACGGAGCTTTCGTTATGAAATTGTTGTATTTGCCCATACAACCGATCCAGATCGTTTCGATTCTGCCTTCTCAGCTCCGCCTGCCGTCTAGTCATGCCCAGCGCCTCTTTCAGCATAGCGTGCGCACGTTCCGAAGACTTGCGGACTTCCCCCATTTTCCCTTGACGGAGATAATTTTCCAGTTGGTTCATCTGCTCCCGGGCATCATCCAGCCGCTCAAAAGGCCGGACCTTGATCCGATACAACTGGTGGGTTTCTATGATCTTAACAATCTCGGCGCGAATAGCCGCCGACTGATCCGAAAATTCATGAGCTTTCTTAACATAAACAGCCACGTCTTCGATGTTGCTCTTGCTCATGGAGTGCTTCTGCTCGGCTGCCTTTAGAACCTCCTGCGCCTCCAGCGGGTCAAACAGCTGAAGCTCGACGGCGCGCTGAATATCTTGTTCCAGCCCTTCAAACTCTTGATACAAGATCGGGAAGGGATATCCCGTATCGGCTGCCGTCCGGTCAAGGGTTTGCTTAAGCACCGTGTAATCCGCGTGCAGCTCCGTGGTTCTCCCTTTCGCCGTTTTATCGGCATGCTCGATGACGGTAATCCGGTTATCTTCGGCCTTGATCCCATGCTCCAGCCGATCGGCGATTTTCGAAAACCGCTGGAAGGCTTCATCCATGGAAGCATAACGCAGGATGAAAATCCGGGTCTCCTGCAGCTCGGTTTTACTCTCTGCGGCAGCCACCATAAACTCGGACAAACGATCTGCGATTTCCTGCACCGCTCTGCCTGTCTTGCCTTGAGCAATCCCCTGATAGGCGCCTACCTTCTCGAGACTTGCGTTGCATTTGACCAGCAATTCAGCGAACTGCTCCGAAATCATGGACAATTTGCGCTTTTTAAGGTAACCCCTGATCAACATAAAGATCAGCGTGATTCCCAATCCCCCAGCAACCATTTCGATCCATGGGAGCTTCGGAAACTCGATCTTCAGAGGAGCGGCGGTATCTGCCGTGGACGTTGACCGGGTTGTTTCATCCGTGGATTTGACGCTCCCCTTGTTCTCGGGTGCCGGTGATACCGCCTCGGCCTTATGATCATCTCCCTGAACAGGATCTTCACCGACGGGCAGAGCTGCCAGGCGATGGACCTGGTGGATCATGCTCGCGCTGGCCTTCGAGAAACTTCCCTCCTTCGCATGCGGTATGAAATAAGCGTCCAGCATGGCGGTTATGGCGGAACTGCCGGTACCCTTCCCCTTATTGCTGCTCCATTCGTCGATGGCTTGCTGCAGCCGCGGATTGTTAAAATTGAATTCCACGCTCCGGTCTCCCGAAGAGATCAGCAGCAAAACATCCGCCGTGCCCAAATTCCATGCATCGTACGCTGCATTGGCATAATCCGTCGGACTTTGACCTTCCAAACTCGGAACCGTCAAAACAAAGACACGGATCTGCTCCCCTTTGGCGATTTTACTCAAATACTGCCGCTGCGACGAATCAAACAGGCCGGCCGTATCTCGCACCAGCCCAAGTTTGGACGGAATACCCGCAGCCCATACCGATGTGCCGGTCCCTATGATCAGAACCAGCAAAACAATCAACCATCGCATACGTTTCATTTCAAGCCTTCTCCCCCATTCGCTACAAACAAAAAACCTTTCTATATATATCGGATATTCAGGCCAACATAAAAAGCCATCTTTCAATTTTGCTCACGCTGGCTAAATCGTTCGCCCCCAAGATTTACGCAATAAACCTTGGTATCGTGTCAAATTTTTGAAAAATGGCTCTTTTCATGTTTTCTCTATGCCAGCAGATAGTCGTCAATGCTGGTATGCGCATAACCATGAGCTGCCGCCACGGCTTCATAGGTCACTTTGCCTCCGATGACATTGATGCCCTTGGCCAGCGCCTTGTCATGGCGGGCGGCAGACCGGATTCCGTTGCTTGCTATTTTCAACCCGTAGGGTGCCGTTACATTGGTCAATGCCATGGTGGAGGTACGGGCTACGGCGCCCGGCATATTGGCAACGGCATAGTGGATGACGCCATGTTTTTCATAGGTCGGATGATCATGGGTGGTGATCCGGTCGATCGTCTCGATCGAGCCTCCTTGATCAATTGCCACGTCCACGATGACCGATCCCGGGCTCATCTCTTTCACCATCTCTTCCGTGACGAGGCGCGGAGCCCGGGCGCCGGGAATCAACACCGCACCCACGACGAGATCGGCGGCCTTAACCGTTTCCGCAATGTGATACGGATCGGACATGATCGTTTTGACCCGCCCTTGGAAGAGATCATCCAGCTGTCGAAGCCGGACGGGATTAATATCAAGAATGCTGACGTCCGCACCGAGTCCCAGCGCAATTCGTGCCGCATTGGTGCCGACGATGCCGCCCCCGATGACGGCGACCTTGCCCGGAGCTACCCCCGGGACGCCGCTTAGCAGCACGCCTTTGCCGCCATGCGCCTTCTCCAGGAAATGCGCCCCGATCTGAATGGACATTCTTCCCGCCACTTCGCTCATCGGGGTCAGCAGCGGCAAGCTGCCGTCCGCCAGCTGTATCGTTTCATAAGCAACGGCGCTCACCTTGCGGTCCACCAGCGCTTTGGTCAGCTCCGGTTCGGGGGCCAGGTGCAGGTAAGTGTATAGAATCATTTCCTCCTGGAAGTAGTCATATTCCTCCTGCAGGGGTTCCTTTACCTTCACCACCATCTCGGCTTTCCAAGCCTCCGCGGCCGTTGCGACCACTTTGGCTCCGGCCGCCTCATAATCTTCATCGGTAAAACCGATCCCCAGACCGGCTCCGGATTGGACATGCACTTCATGCCCGGCATTCTTGAAACTGATAACGGTACCCGGCGTCATGCCTACGCGGTTTTCGTTATTTTTGATTTCTTTGGGAACCCCAATAATCATTCCCATGCCTCCTTCGTGGTCAGCTTTGCCTATCTAATTGCATTGTACCCATTTTTACCCAAACTGTGTACCTGTCTAAGGTCAGGGATTGTCCATCCGAATTTTTATCTATATATCCGTAGTATATGCCGGTACAAGAGGAACGGCATGCAAAAAAATCACTCCCGGCAGACGGATTATAACGGATTTTTGTCCGTTATACCATCCTCTGCCAGAAGTGATACCATATTTGCGTATACATGAAAGACTTGCCTTGTAATCTCTGATTGCCTTCGCTGATGTGCAATCGGCTTACACTTTTTCGCGATCTTTCCCTTTATCGGATTCACCTGCGTTTTTATTCGCTTTCTCCCGATCGAGCTGCATCTCCTCCACCGTTTTCACCTTGAGTCTGGCTGCGCCTTCATACGAGCGGGTCGGGATCAGATTGCCGGCCGCCAGGCGTTCCTTCGCCTCGGCGATCGAAGCCGAATACTGAGGAAGCCATGCTTCACCGGCTACCAGCATTTCATCAACCAGCTGCCAGATTTCCTTCGGATTGCATACCGCACCGACCAGCGGATCCATCATAAACGCCTGCCGAAGCAGCTTGTCGTCTCCATGAACCGCCGCTTCAACCGCCAGCCGTTGAACGGATATGCTTACGCTGCATACGGCAGCCGGGCCAAGAGGCAAATTCCCGACAAGCGGCATGGAAATGCCGTTGCGGTCAACGTATCCCGGCGCTTCGATGACGGCATCCACCGGCAGGTTGGCGATGATGCCTTCATTCACCACATTAAAGTGTCCACGGTATACCCTGCCGGTCTCCAAGCCTTCAATGATGTAGGAGCCGTGCTCCTCTCCCCGGTGCTCCGGCTTGAATTCCATTGCCGGATCCTTCATCCAGTTCGGGAAATCGGTCTCGAACCAGTTGCGCCCCTCGGTGCAAACTCGCAAATATCCGCCCGTCTCTCCGTTGATCCAGCTGCTGAGATCAATCCACTCCGTAATTTCCTCCGGCCGTTTGCGGTACCAAGGCACGTATTCGCTTAGATGGCCGTTGGATTCGGTGCTGTAATATCCGAAACGCCGGAGCATATCGATGCGGACCTTCTCCGTTCTGCTGTACTCCGGATGGCGCTCGAACGCCTCCAGCAGCCCGGCCGTCAAGTCCTTGCCTTGATGCGAAGCTTGAATATACCAGGTCTGATGATTGATGCCGGCACAGACAATATCGACGTCCTGTTTCTTTAAACCGTAAACCTCGGCAATCTGGTGGTGCCCATGCTGCACGCCATGGCATAAACCCACCGTCCGCACGCCTCCATACCGATTGCATGCCCATGTCAGCATGGCCATCGGATTCGAGTAATTCAGCAGCAGGACATCGGGCGCGCACACCTCGCGAATATCCCGGCAGATGTTCAGCATCTCGGGGATTCCCCGCTGGCCGTACATGATGCCTCCTGCGCAGAGCGTGTCGCCCACGCACTGATCGATGCCGTATTTCAGCGGAATGTCCACATCCGTGCGGAATGCCTCCAGACCGCCCACGCGGATGGTGCAAATGACGTATTTGGCATCCTGCAGTGCCTGCCTTCGATCCGTGGTGGACTGGATCGCAATCGACAGCCCGTTCTCATTTATGTCCCGCTGACATAATTCCGTGACCATCTCCAGGTTATGCTGGCTGATGTCGGTGAAAGCGACCTCGATATCCCGGAACTCCGGTACGGTCAGCAAATCGCGCAGAATCCCCCGGGTAAAGCCGATGCTTCCCGCTCCGATAAAAGCAACCTTAAATGACATTTCATCCTCTCCTAAGCTACTAATTAGATTGTACCCATTGTAGCAATGGAGGGACGGTAAGCGTTATCAAAATCATGACCTCTTGGACCCTTCGGAGTCAAAAATCCTCACTTCTTATCTTCAACATCGTCTTCACCGTAGTTCCAGGCATTCCGGTCTTTCCGAAGACGATATTCCACCGGCGTGCTGCCCGTATACTTCTTGAATAACATATGAAAATACTGCCTGCTGCCCACACCCACATAATCCGATATTTCATGGATGGGGATGTCCGTCTGCTCCAGCAGCATCTTGGCCTTTTCCATTCGGATCGTTGTCAGGTACTCGGTTATCGTCCTGCCTGTCCCTCTGCGGAATACCCGGTGCAAATAACCGGGATGCAGATTCACTTCCGCGGCTACGTCCTTCACCTGAATCTGGCGGTCATAATTCTGATGTAAATAATCGACGCTGCGTTTAATATAGAAGTCGCTCTGCTGCATGTCGCTGCGTTCTCTTTCTTCATACAAACGGGCGATGCATACAAGCAGCTGTATAAACAGCGCATGCGTCATCATCCTGCCGTCAGTACCTCTCTGATCGAGCTCAAGCACAAGGCTTTTCAGCACCGGATATACCTCCTCCTGATCAGCCAGCACCAAATAGCGGAACGGCCGCTTCAAGAGAAAAGATACCTCTTCTTCTTCTCCGACGATATGCCTTAAAGATGGCGCCTTCCCTTCACTTTCCATAAAACCGAATTCCACGTTCAGCATTCGGCATGAGGCGGCCTGATCCACGATTAACCGATGCGGAACACCGGCATCCAGCACCATGAACTCCCCTTTCTTCAAAATGACGCTCTTCTCCGTATCGCCTGCCTTCACGTCAATCCGGCATACTCCGGAAATCATATACATGATTTCGGTTGAATCATGCTGATGGTAGGGCATTTCATAATTCATCCACTGTTTATAATAATAGGCATAGAAGCGCGGGACATAATCCCCCTCTTCCAGCATTTGCTGAAACAAGCTGCCGTTCACAACCACTCCTCCTCCCCTTTGTCATAAGCAGAACAGCATTCGGTTTATAAAAAACGCCCCTCGACGCCACAAACTTACAGAACTCGGTGACCACGGTACGCGCATATAAAAAAGCCTGGCCCTTAGGCCAAGCTTATCATCATTATCGCAGTGGTGCTACGAGATTTTGAAAGCGGAGACGGTATGGTTCAACTCTTCGGCAAGCTCGGCAAGCGATTGTGCCGTTGCAGCGGATTCCTCGCTTGTAGCCGCCGTTTCCTCCGTGGAAGAAGAGATCGTCTCGATAGCCGTCGCCACCTCTACAGCCTGGGCCGCCTGCTCCTCGCTGGCGGCGGCAATATCCATGACTTTGCCTGCCGACTCATTCACCATGCTTGTAATATGAGCAAAGGCTTCGCCCGCTTTTTCCGTATGGATGACGCCCTGATGCACCGCCTCCACGCTATCGGCCGTATTCTTCTGCATGCCTTTGATAATGTCGGCAATCTGCTTCGTGGCTCCTCCGCTTCGTTCGGCAAGTTTACGCACCTCATCCGCCACCACGGCGAACCCTCTCCCTTGATCCCCTGCCCGTGCAGCCTCGATCGTGGCGTTGAGCGCAAGCAGATTGGTCTGCTTGGCGATATCGTCGATAACCTCGATGATTTCGCCGATCCGCTGGGAGTCTGTCTCAAGCTTGGCAACATGCTCGCGTATCCGATTCATGCCTTCCACCGACTGCTGGACGATTCCGCTGCCTTCCGCTGCAATCCCGGAAGTCTGGTTCACGAGCTCGGACGCTGCCGATGCATCGCTTGCAACGGAATTGATGGCATTGGACCATTCCTGGAACAATTCGCTGACCGTTTGCACGGATTCAGCTTGGCTGCTGCTGCCCACCGCAAGCTCCTCGGCACCGGCCGACAGCTGCTGCGAAGCGGCTGCAACCGAGGATGCATTCATATTCACTTTGCCGATCATTTCCCTCATGCTCTCCAGCAGCTGAGCGAACACCCGGGACAACGTTCCGATCTCATCCGCCCTGCGAAGATAATCCGCGGGAACCTCCTGCGTGAAGTCACCCTTGGACATGGACTCGCCGATCGCTACGGAAACGCCCAGCGGTTTCACGATGGATCTCGTTAACAGGATCACGATGACCGCCAAGGCCGCCAAAGTGATCACGCCTGCCGCTATGATGGAGATGATCAAGGCATCCGATTTCGCCGTAATCTCATCCATCGGGATAATGATGGCGGCCGACCATGGCGTTTCGGTCAATCCGGTCTTAATCGGCGTATACAGCTTGTACAGCGCGGAGTCTTCCTCGGTATAGACATCCCCTTCCCGAATGGCATCCAGTATAAGGGGAACCGTCTTGCCAGGATATGCTTCTTCCAGCTTCTGTCCCATCAATCCGTCCTCCGGCGACGTTACGATCACGCCGGTATTCGAATAAATATGCGCATACCCCGTATCAAATAACCGGAATTGCTCCATGACGCTTTGCAGATGTGCGAGGGATATATCGACGCCCACCACGCCGACGGTCTTGCCGTTATCGATAATCGGCACGACGAGCGACGTCATCATGACATCCTCGTTGCCTACTTTGAACTCGTACGGATCCATAATGATCTCTTTGCCGCTGTTCTTCGCCAGAAGATAGAAGTCGCCTTCCCCTTCCTGATCGTAATCCTCTATAATCGTACGCTCCAGACCCGCTTCTGTCCTTGCCCAGTAGG
Source organism: Paenibacillus sp. CR_12 (assembly GCF_041953985.1). Classification (NCBI taxonomy): domain Bacteria; kingdom Bacillati; phylum Bacillota; class Bacilli; order Caryophanales; family Paenibacillaceae; genus Paenibacillus; species Paenibacillus sp. CR_12. The sequence continues at coordinate 221,854 of NZ_JAVFHO010000003.1, forward strand.
ACATCATGCGGCCCGAATGGTCGCTGCCGAGTTTGTTTCGGTAATCGTTGTCCCGGCCGTCAAAAGCATCCGGCTCCCATAACGTCCAGATTCCTTTCCAGGACGGATTATCCTCCAGGTTTCTTCTCAATATTTCATTAACGGCTTGACGATTCGTTGTGTCGGTCTCTTTCATGCCAACGAAGCTTACGGCCAAAGTACGTGCAGAGTTCATGACATCGTCAAGCTCGGCCTGAACCAGCGCGCCGATCTTCTCACTCGTTGTCACTGCAAGCGTCTTGGCCGAATCGAGAGCTTCTTCCGTTGTCGTCATGCTGATATAGGTCATCATGCTGCCTAAAAATATCGTGATTGCTCCCAAAATAATAAGCAGCATGCGACTTTGAAGTTTCATCGCAAACAGAGATTTCCATCGTTTCATTATGAGTCACCCTCGCTTCTTCCGGCTGTTAAATTCATTCCACTCTTCTTCAAGCTGCGCCAAAACTTCCTCAATCTCTTCCCGTGACAAGAGATCATCGACGCCATATTCAAATAGGTCCTTTGTCATGCCGCAAGTTACCACCCTTCCTACTTACAGACTATATCCATCCAGTAACATAAGCATATACACTTGCTTACCGTTCGTAACCGAAATTCTGTTGCGTGCTCACGCAAGAATTTTGCGGGATGCCTTGCGGTTTATTGTCGAATGATTGCGTTATGATCGGAATCATGTCGAAACATGCTTTGGATATCGTCTGAGCATATAGAAAAAAGACCGAGTTTATCAGCTCATCTGAACAAAATCGGAATCCGACAGAATCCCCATTTGCTTCGCTTTCAGCGCAGCCTCTATGCGCGACTTCACATTCAACTTTTGAAACAGGTTGGTTAAGCAGTACTCCAGTGAACGCTGGCTCATAATAACCGTCCCCGCAATTTCCTTATTGCTCTTTCCTCGAGCGATCTCCTTAAGAATGCTGTATTCTTTATCGGTTATAGACTGGGCTGCCGGCGCACCCGTCGTCCGTTCCGGGCCATTCGCGGTCACGCGGCGGAGCTGCTTCACAAGTGTCAACGGTAGAACCACTTCGCCTCGCAGCGCACATCGAACAGCCGTCACCAGCTGCTCTTTGCCTGACGTTTTCGAGACAAAACCAGCCAGTCCCGCCTCCATGATCAGGTTAAAATGATTGCTGACTTCAAAGCCCGTATAGATCAGCATCACCGCGTTCGGGGCGATCCGGAGGATCTGCTTGGCCAAATCGATTCCGTTCATCCCCGGCATATGCATATCGATCAGCATCACGTCAAAGCGCTCCGTATGGACCAGCTCCAGCGCGCGCTCCGGCGTATTCGCAAGCTTGACGAACATATCCTTTTCCTGTTCGAGCAGCACCTTGGTTCCCTCCATCACCGAGGGATGGTCATCCACCAATAAAATATCGATCTTCATAACCCTCATGACTCCTTTAGTCTGGTATCTTGTTTGCTGCTTTGCCGGTATCCATGCTTACTTTGCCGTTATCGATATATAGACAGCGAGCCCCCCGCTCTCCGATGAGTCGAACTGGATTTTGCCGTTCATGCTTCTCACCCTTTCCTTCATGCCGCCGATTCCCATACTGTTGAATTGATCCGGCTTTTGGCTGGGATCCATTCCGACTCCGTTATCTTCATAACTCAGATTGACCTCATCCGACTGGGTGGACAAACGAAGCTTTACCTCCGTCGCATTGGAATGCTTCGTGGCATTCGCCAGCAGCTCCTGAACGATCCTGTACAACCCGATCAAATGGTCGTCACTGATATCATCAACGAAGTTCGAGCAGTCGAACTGTATGGAGTAATTGGTGCGGAGCTGGGTGAATTCAAACAATGCCTCAAGCGAACGTTCCAGCCCCTCTTCCTTCAGCAGCGGTGGGCGAAGCTCATTGCACGTGATTCGGATCTGATAAATGACATCCAAAAGCCCCTGCTCAATCTCCTCCAGCTGTGGACGCAGATGTTCCGGCAGATCAAGATCCGATGTAATCTGATTCAATTTCCTGTACCAGATAATCTGTTCCTGGAGCGCGGCATCGTGAAGATCTTGGGACAGTCGCTTCCGCTCATTCTCGGAGAGATGCAGCATCAGCCGCAGCAGCCAAAGGGGCATGATCTGCTGTGAGGATCCCAGCTTCTCCAGCTCCCTCGTCAAGTCCTCGATCACGCGAAAATTATCGTACAGGACGCTTGCATAGCGGGTAATCGTCTCCAGCCATATTTTCTTGGCCTGAATCATGAGCAGCGGAGCCTCGCCTGCGATGCAGACGATGCTGCTGTCCCCGTTCATCTCCCCGATCTTGACGAAATATCCGTCGCACGTCTCAAACAGCTTGCAAAGCGGAATATGCTCGGGGCCGCATTTATGGATCGAGTGAAGCACCCTTTGCGGCAGCTCTTTGCTGCCGCCTTGAATCTTGATATGCAGGCTGTGGTGGTTGATCCGAATCAGGCTCACCCGGTCCGTTCCCAGCACTTTCCTGATCTCCTGCACGATCCGGGCGTTCAATTCGCTGATCTTCACCATCCCGAACAGATCCGAGGAGAATTGATCCAGACTCATCTGAAGCCTGAAATACCGTTCCTCGCTCTCCCGGACAAGGCGCTCTGCCGCAATCCGCTCGCGTTCGGCCTGCTTCTGTTCCGTGACATCCCGAATAATGGTAAGTGCCGTATTATCGCCTATATAAGGGATCGGTGTCGTGATGGCCTCGATATCGATGATCATTCCATCCAGCCGGACCAGCTTATTTCCCGCGAGCTCGGAGGTATTCCCGCTTTCGTACACATGTTCAACCTCAGACGTCACGAACTCGAGCTGGTCGGAAGGAATCACGTCCTGGAAGGAGGTGCCGTCCAATTGCGCGATGTCCGTAATTCCCAATAAGGATAAGCCAGCGGGATTGGCATAAATGTAAGAAAAATCGGAGTGCAGGAACATCGCGACCGGTGCGATATCCAGAATGTGGCGGTTGATACGGTCGCTCTCCATCAGAGCCCTTTCCGCTGATTTACGGGCGGTAATATCCTCGAAGAAAATTTCAATGGCGTCCGATTCCTCGTCATACAGGGCCGTCGCCACGACATCGACCCGCTCTCCGTCCACCCGCTTTATGGATAACTCCTCGGGAACGACCCGCCTGCTGCGAATCAGCTGCGTAAGCCGTTTGCGTGCCCACTCCTCATAGGGATCAAACACCCAGTCCCAAGGATCGGTGCCCAGGATCTTGTCGGGTCCAGCGGCTCCAAGGATCCGAAGTCCGGCGGGATTCACGTACATCAGCTTGCGTTCTTTGCACACCGCGATGGCAATAGGCGATAATTCCACGAGGCGGCGATACCGGTTCATGCTTTCCTTGAGCGCCTGCTCCATCTTCTTGCATTCCGCCATATCATACAGTGCCTCTTCCATGCGGAATCGGGTGGTGATGTCAATGGCAATGCCATCGGTACGGACGATTTGCCCGGACTCATTCATCGTCGGAATCATTTTCACCTGAACCCAGCGTACGTCGCCCTCCGCGTGGAGGATGCGGTATTCGGTATGGACCGCCTCGCCTTGCCGAAGCTTGTCAACCAAGGTTCGGAACAGCGCCATATCCTCGGGATGAATCATCGTTTCCCAGGAGAGCCCGTCCGAGAAATCGCGATGCGAATAACCCGTGATTTTATGAAAAGCCAAGGATGTATTTCGTATGGTCCTGGTGCCGACATCGTATGACCAAATCCCGACATCCAGCGTAAGCAGCATATCGTCAAGCATGCGGAACCTGCTCTCGGCCATGTCCAAGGCCCGATGGCTTAACTTCCGCTGATAACCACATCTGTATAAGATAATCAAGAAAAGAATCGTCATGGCGGCCAACACCAAAACGGTTGCCCCCAAGAAGTAGCTGTGCATGATGTTTGATAGTCTCCTTATGAAGCATACACGCAAGCCACGTCAGGGGCTTTGCGTTATGCCGAATGCAGGCTGCGGGACGAACCCAATGGCAGCCATATCATTTATCGGCAGATCCTTCACAAATGCGAAGATCAGGGACTAAGAAATTTTATGTCACGTTTCTGAGTGTCATATCTGCGAAAATACACGAAGCGCCAGCAGTCCTATGAAGTGCATGCCCTAAGTCAAAATGGTTGATCGACGTACATGCCAAGATGACAGACTACGTATCAAAGGGAGTTTTATTGCGTGTTCAGGAGGGTAAACCTGTGGAGATACTCCCGTTCCTTGTCTCTTGCCAAAAATAAAAGCTCGAAGCGGTTTCTCGCTTCGAGCTTTCCATAAGCGTTCCATAGCTAACGGCCTTATGCCAAATCCCACTCGGAATGGATCTTGGGCACATCCGATATCAGCTGCTGCGTATACGGATGCTGCGGGTTCAGGATAACCTCTTCCGCCGGTCCGCGCTCCACGACTTTCCCCTGTTCCATAATATACAGCGTATCGCTTACATAATAAGCAAGCCCTACGTCATGGGTTATAAAAATAATCGTCATGTTATTCTCATCCCGCAGCTTCAAGAGCATGTCAAGGATCGTGGACCGCGAGCACGCATCGACCATGGAGGTCGGTTCATCCGCAATAAGCAGCTTCGGATGAAGCATGAAAATCCGGGCGATCATCAGGCGCTGCATCTGCCCGCCGGACAATTCGAACGGATATTTATTGTGCAGCTCTTCGAATTTTAGATTGACGAAGGAACACGCTTCCTTCATCTTGCGGAATTGCTCCTCCTTCGTCAGTTTATCTCCCTGCAGCTTAATGCAGTCGAGCAGCAGCTTCTCCACTTTGTAGAACAGGTTGAACGAAGAGAACGGGTCCTGGAAAATCGCCTGAATGTTCTTCCAATAGCGCTTGCGGTCTCCATGCCGCTTCAGCCGTCTCGGCTTGCCCATATATTCAATCGTCCCGCTGCTCTCTTTCAGCAAGCCCATGATCATTTTTGCCAGCGTCGTTTTGCCGCTTCCGCTCTCGCCGACAATCGATATGATTTCGCCTTCATGAAAGGTAAAGCTGACATCCTCCACGGCGGTTGTCTTCTGCTTCCCGTAACCGAACACCTTCGTGAGATGCTCTCCCCGAATCAGTACGTCATTCCCCTTCATTCGCATACCACTCCTTAAGTACATCAGGCTCCACGATGCACCGATAGATTCGATCCCCCACGGTCCGGCTCGTTATCTTGCCCTTCCGGCAGGCATCCTGCACATAGGAGCAGCGGTCGGCGAACCGGCAGCCCTCCGGCACGTTCTTCAGATTGGGCGGGGTCCCCGGAATGGCGGCAAGCTTATGGCCCTTCATGCCCTCCTCGGGCACGATGATGGAGCCCATCAGCTTTTTCGTATAAGGATGGATCGGGTCAAATATCATTTGCTCCGCGGTTCCCCGCTCCACGATTTCCCCCGCGTACATGACGATGATGTCATCCGTTACATGATAGAGCAGCGGCAGCTCGTGCGTGATGAAGACAAGGGATTGGATAAAGCCGCGGTCCAGCAGGCTCTTCAGCAGCTTGATAACCGCTTTCTGCGAGGTTACGTCCAGAGCCGAGGTCGGTTCGTCCGCAATCAGCACTTTCGGATTCAGAATGGTGGAAATCGCGATGACCGTTCTCTGCTTCATGCCCCCCGACAGTTCGTTCGGATAGGAGTTCAGCACCTTGGTCGACAAATTCAAGGTCTCGAACCGCTCCGCCGCCATATCCCACACCTGCTTCTTGTTCAGCTCGGGGCGGTGCTCCTTCATGATATCCTCGATGAATCGAATGATTTTGAGCGTTGGATTCAGGGCATTCATGGCCGCTTGCGGAATATACGATATCTCTCTTCCCGACACCCGGGAACGAAGCTGTTCCTTGCCGAGCTTCATAATGTCCGTGCCGTTGATGACAATCGAGCCGCTGCCGAAATGCAGCGGCGGAAAATAGAATCCCATCAGGCTGAGGGCAAGGGTCGATTTGCCGCAGCCGGATTCGCCGGCAATGCCAAGCGTCTTCCCCTTCTCGAGCGAGAAGCTCACGCCGTCTACGGCATATACATGCTCCTTCAGCCGGGTACGGTAAAAGGTTTTCAATTCGTTAACTTCCAGTATATTTGTGCTCAAGGCCCCATCAGCTCCTAATCTTCGGATTGAATATTTCATCCATGCCGGTGTTCATCATGTACAAGGAGAAGGTGATGATGGCGATGGAAATCGCCGCCGGGATAAAGGCCCACCAGGCCCCGGCAACCGGCGCTTCGAAGACGAGCGCCCAATTCATGATGATGCCGAGGGAAATCGTGTTGTAAGGGCCGAGTCCCAGCATCGAGATGGAAGCCTCGGAGAGAATGCCCGATGCCGTCTGCAGCACGAAAGCCATCACGACATAGGAGGCGATGTACGGCAAAATCTCCGAGACAATGATGCGCGGCGTGCTGTACCCGGATATTTTGGCGATGTTCACGTGATCCCGGTTTCGCAATGAGGAGGTTTGCGCCCTTACGGCCCTGGCCGTCCAGGGCCAGCTGGTGATGCCGATGATGACCGCCGTGACAAACGAGCTGCGCGAATCGATGCTGACCGAGATCAAAATCAGGATGACAAAGGAAGGAATCACGATGAAAATGTTGGTGATCGCGGTCAGCAGATTATCGATCATGCCTCCGATATAACCTGAGGCTAAACCGATCACAAGGCCGATAACGGTAGCAAATACGCCGGCAATCAGCCCTACCTGCAGGGAGGTCCGAATGCCGTAGATCAATTCAAGAAATAAATCCCTGCCGAAGTTATCCGACCCGAGCAGCAGCTTCGAGTCCGGCGGTTGATATGCCAGCGCGATCATTTCCAGCGGGTCATTGCGGTTAAAGAGCGGGTAGATCAGCACCATGCCGATCATGGCCAGCAGCATGCAGGCTCCGAACATAAACTTTGGCGATTTGATCAATATGCGAAAGGAACTGTTCATATTATTGATCCTCCATCTGAGCGGCCTTGATTCTCGGATCGATCCAGCCGTAGATTAAGTCGATCGTAAAGTTGGCCAGCAGCACAGCCAGGGCGATCAAGAGGGTGCAGCCAGAAATTAACGGATAATCGAGCTGACGGATCGCCGTGAACATCCAGGTTCCGATCCCCGGATAACTGAACACGATCTCGCAAATCAGAGAGCCGCCTACCATCGTGCCGATGGATAACGCCAGTCCCGTTATCTGGGGCAGCATGGCATTCCGGAATACATATTTCGCGATCTTGGAATCCCGTATCCCGAGCAGCTTGCTGTACAGCACATAATCCGAATTGAGCTCATAGATGGACATCTCGCGCATGCCGATGGCTTGACCCCCGATGGTCACCAGCACGATCGACAGGAAAGGAAGCGTGTGATGCCGAAGCACCGAAGCGAAGAATTCAAAGCTGAGCGTCGGCACCATCTGATAGTCGTAGCCGCCATGCAGCGGAAACCAGTTCAGGGACAGTGCGAACACGTACAGCATGATGATGGCCAGCGTGAAGAACGGAATGGAATTCACGAATAAAGCCACCGGAAAAATCACTTTATCGAACACGCCCTTGCGGTATGCCGCAACGGCGCCCAGCACGTTGCCGATGATCCAGCCAACCAGGATGGCCGGAAGCTGGAGACCGATCGTCCACGGCACTGCCGAGGCCAAAATCTCCGTGACCGGTTTCGGATACAGCCCGAACGAAGTGCCCAGGTTGCCGGTCGCCAAATTTTTCAGATAGATGAAGAATTGTTCCCATAAAGGCTTGTCGATGCCGAACTCCACGAGAAAGGTCTCATAGACCCGCTTAATCGTATCGCTGTCGGTCATCCCCTGCGTCATCTCGGACACGATCATGCTGACCGGATTCCCCTCAATCATCCGGGGCAACAGAAAGTTCAGCGTAACGGCGATTACCAGCGTCAGAAAATACCAGAAGAACTTCTTGACGATATATTTTCCGTAAACACTCAAGCAGCTCACCCCCATGAATCGCACCTTCGAATTTGGTGGAAAAGAGACCTATATCAGGGGTGCTAATCCACCAATACAGGTCTTCGTTCATTGAGTTATATCCTCAGTTATGAATCTGATACAGCGACTTGATGCCGGCCCCATCCATCGAAATTTGAGGAGGGATGTTGCTGCCGTCCCCTTCGGTCGGGAAGCCCTTCCAGACCGATTCATTAACCGTATCGAATACCCATGGACGATACATGAGCGGAATCGACGGGATATCCTTCAACCAGATTTGGGTCAGTTCGGTGTAGAGCGCTTTCAATTCGGCTTCGTCCGAAATGGTAGGAATCTTCTCGATGATGGCATCCGCCTGATCGTTCTTGTATCGGCCCCAGTTGTAGAATGCCATTTCGCCCATTGGCGCAACGCCTTTGGAGTACATGATGGTCATGGCGCGGTTCCACGGCTGGCTCGGGCTGACTCCGCCCGCAGGCGTGTTCATGATAATGTCGAACTTGCCGGTCTGAAGATCATTGGTCCATACCGGCGCTTCCGGGAATTTGGTCCGAATCTCGATGCCGATCGCTTTCGCGTTCTGGGCGACGATCTCAAGCGCAGCGTTCCAATCCGACCAGCCGTACGGACATTCAATCTCAAACGGACCGAGTCGGGTACCGTTCAGAACGCGGATGCCGTCTTTCCCTTTCGCGGCGCCGATGGAATCGAGCAGCGCATTGGCCGCCTCCACGTCCGTTGTCCACTGGAGCGGTTTGATGGCCGCCTGGTCCACATATTTCGCTTCGGCCTCCGTATTGAGCGTCAATGACGGCTCCATCGGGGCGGAGTAGCCGCTGATGGCCAGCTCCGAGATTTTGCCGTAGTCAATTGCCATGGCAATCGCTCTGCGGACATCCGCATTGTCGAGCCCTTCCTTTGTCATGTTGAAGAAAATCGACGGCATGGAGCCCGGCACATAATAAGGCACCTCTTTGATATAGGTTTTGACCGGAGCCCCGCCTTCCCACATTTTCCATACCTGAGGAATAAACTGCTGCGATACGTCGACCTGGCCGCTCTTGAACGCCAGATCGCCCGCGGCATTATCTTTATAGATGACATGGGTGATGTACTTTGGAGCCGGCAGCTTGCCGAAGAGCGCCTGGCCCCAGTAGTTATCGTCCCGTATAATCGTGATTTTCTGGTCATTGTAAAAATACATTTTATAAGGCCCCGTTCCGATCGGGTCCTCGTTGACTTCCTTCCGAATGGTGGCAAGATCGTTGTTGGCTTTCTTCTCTATCTCTTCCCAGACATGTTTAGGCAGCATCGGCATGATCTCAATGCTGTCGAGCACCGTCAACTTGTTCGGATTGTCTTTGTTGAGTGTGATGTTCACCGTTTGCGGTCCGTCTGCCGTTACGTCCTCGATGTACGTCCAGAAGCTGCTCCAGTTGATGTCATACTTTTTGCCAAGCTGGTAGGTATAGACGACATCGTCGGAGGTGAACGGCTTGCCGTCGCTCCATTTGGCATCCTGGTTCAGCTCGATCCGCAAGTTGAGATCGTCGGTCCATTCGTACTTGGTCCCAAGCAGCGGCTCTAACTCGCCTGTGAGCTGGTTGACCATAAACAACGTTTCATACACCAGTTCCCTCGAATTTCCGTAGTTGATCGGAAACGCCGGGTTTCCGCTAAGCAGGTTGAAATTCGTGGGCGCTCCCCATTGCAAGCCGTTCACGTAAAGCGTTTCGTTTCTCGGCGTTGCTTTCGCATCGCCCTGCGGTGCCGGTTCTTCGCTTCCTCCGGGCGTCTTAACTTCTTCATTAGGCGGCGGTGTTTCTGATGCTGTCGGCGGCGGCGTTACGCTTTGGCACCCCGCGACAAAAAAAGACGCGGCCAACAATAGAATGAACATGGGTCTCAGAACGGTTTTCAGCTTCACTTGTGAACCCTCCCATTCATGGAAATGTGTTCTCACTTAAGTGCTGAGTATCCGAGTCGAACATCGGTTGTCTGCAAGCGCTTTCTTGATGGATTTATATGTACCTCGGTTCAATCTGAGTACGAATTATTTTTTTTGTCATTTTTATTCAAGCCTCGAGGATTTTTCCATTTGACGTCGAACTTGAATGGACATGGTAATCTAGCGGACGATCCGATACTCTTCAAAGGGGTGGGCCTACTGCCTGTGATCAAAGATGTTTTGCTGCAGCTGTTGTTTGCATTGATGCCTTTTGTTGCATACAACATCTATTACAGAAAACTGACTGTCAACTATTCCCGTAATTTCATCATTGTCATTTGTTCGCTGTGCATGCTGCTGTCCATGACCTTTGCTTCGTCTGTCCAAAGCGGTCTGATCTTTGACGTACGGTATGTCATTATGTTCTTCGGCATGCTGTTCGGAGGGTTCCTGACTGGGGCAATTCTGCTCGTGGAATTTCTAATCTACAGATTGTACATTGGCGGATCCGGCACGATCGACGCCATTATAATCTTGATCTTTACGTTCCCGCTGTCCGTTCTGCTGTCATTCCTGTATCACCGAAGCAAACACAAATTATGGATCATTTTTATAGCCGGCATCAGCTTCTCGGTCCTTCCGCTCCTGGTACTCTATATAACCAAGCCTGACTACATCATGAATTACTTTGTTTTTAATATTTTAGCCATGCCGGTTCATAACTCGCTCGGGATATGGCTTCTCGTGACCCTGTTTAACAAGTCCGTATCCGACAAGGAGCTTTATCTGCGGTATATCCAGAATGAAAAAGCCGAAGCCGTGAATCATGTCGCCGCCTCCCTTGCCCATGAGGTCCGCAATCCGCTGACGACCGTGCTGGGGTTCCTGCAATTGATCAAAAGCGGCACGTTCCCTCCGGAAAAGACCGAACGATTCCTAGAAATCAGCATGGAGGAAATTCGCCGAACCGAACAGATCTTGTCCGAATACCTCTCGATCAGCAAGCCTCACTTGCCGTTTCAGCAGCGAATCGAGCTTACCGCCCAAATCAAGTCCGTCGTTGAGCTTATGACTTCATATGCCAATATGAGCAACGTCACCCTCAGCACGGACTCTCCCCAGTCGAACCTCTACATTTCGGGGAGTCCCGCAGAGCTCAAGCAGCTGCTGGTCAACTTTATTAAGAATGCGATCGAGGCGTGCAAAGACGTCGACAACGGCATGGTCAACATTACCGTCTATGAAGAAACGGACCAGGTGGCCGTGGAAATCAAGGACAACGGGATCGGCATGACCCCCGAGCAGCTAAGCCGTCTCGGTTCGATCTACTATTCCACCAAAATGAGCGGGACCGGGCTTGGGCTCACCTTCTCCTATCAAGCCATCCGCGCCATGAACGGAAGCGTCTCGGTTCGAAGCTCGCCAAGATCGGGAACCGTGTTTCTCATCACGCTCCCGCGCGCGAAACTGAACCCGTAAGGGATGACGCACGAGGTCCGTTAACGAAAAAGAGAGACGTCTTTCGCAGCGAAAGAGCGTCTCTCTTTTATTGGGCTTGCAGCATAATTTCTTTGGCCTCAAAACTTCTGTTGTTCTTGCTTATGTTCAACGGCTTTTTTAACGTGATGCGGATAAGATCGCCTTCCTTTAGCTCATCCAGCGTGATAGCTCCTCCTCCACTTGCCTTCAGGGAAGTCGATTCGGTGACCAGCACCTCACAGTGGTACCCCTCATCCGTGTGATTCTTCCGGTTACGATTCACTTTGTCGGAGCAGTCCACGGCAATCCTGTCGTCTTCCAGCGAATAAACCGCGGACTCGAACACCGTTACATCACGGGCACATCCTGCCGTAAACAGGAACAGCAGGCACATAAATAGCCTCAGCTTCATACCGCACCCCCATATACCTGCATAAGCAGTTTTCATTAACATAGAGTGACAGGCAAAACGAGTCATCATTAGGTTTAGTGTAACATCGGCCCATCCATTGCGCTTCAAAAAAAAGCAAGGAGCGGGGAGGATCCCCTGCTCCTTGCGTTACTTTCGTTCATCCATTCTTCCTTACTGGTATTTAGGAAGCCAGTCTCCGTGCGCTTCGATCAAGTCGTCGCACAGGCTCTTGATGTCATCCATGGACAATTCTGCTGCCGTATGCGGATCCAGCATCGCCGCATGATAGATATGCTCCTTCTTGCCGGTTGCCGCGGCTTCCAGCGTCAGCAGCTGGGTGTTGATATTGGTGCGGTTCAGCGCGGCACACTGCGGAGGCAGATCGCCAACATAGGTCGGCGTCACGCCGCTGGCATCGACCAGACACGGAACCTCGACGCAGGCTTCCTTCGGAAGGTTCGTGATCAGTCCCGTATTCATCACATTGCCGCCGATTTTGAACGGTTTATTGGTCTCGATTGCTTCCAAAATGTAGGAGGCATATTCATGGGAACGGTTGTGCTTCAGATCCTGGTTGTTGACCAAATCCTCGCGCATCGCCTTCCATCCCTCGATTTGGTTCACGCAGCGCCGCGGGTATTCATCCAGCGGGATATTAAAGCGTTCGATCAGCTCCGGATAGTTGCGCTTGATGAAATACGGATGATATTCGGCGTTATGCTCGGACGATTCGGTAATGTAGTAACCGAAGTTCAGCATCATCTCGAGACGGACCATATCATGGTGCTTCTCCTTCTGCTTCTCCGCCGCGCGCTTCTTGATTTCCGGATACAGGTCCACGCCGTCCTTCGTTACCTCAAGCAGCCATGCCATATGGTTGATGCCGGCGATTTTGGCCTGCACGCCTTCCTTGTCTATTCCCAAATTATCGAACAGATGCGGGATGCATGCCTGAACGCTGTGGCACAATCCTACGGTTTGCACGCCGCCCAGCGTGTTCATGGCATTGGTCAGCACTGCCATTGGATTCGTATAGTTGAGGAACAAGGCGTTCGGACAAACCTCCCGCATATCAGCCGCGAAATCCAGCATGACCGGGATGGTGCGGAGGTTGCGGAATATTCCGCCGATTCCCACGGTGTCCGCTATCGTCTGTCTTAGCCCGTATTTCTTCGGAACCTCGAAGTCCGTGATCGTGCACGGGTCATAGCCTCCAACCTGAATCGCGTTAATGACGTATTTTGCTCCGCGAAGCGCTTCCTTGCGGTCGCCGTATGATTTTACGACACAGGTGCTGCCGCTGGTTTTCTTTATGTTATTCAGCATGTTCTCCGAGTCTTTCAAACGAACGGGGTCAATATCAAACAAAGCAAGTTCAAACCCCTGCAAAGCCGGCGTCTGCATGCAATCACCCAGGACGTTTTTGGCAAATACGGTACTTCCTGCTCCGATGAATGTAATCTTAGACATCAATAAATGCCCTCCTTAAACTCCATAAATTAATACGCTTTCACATGACTAACTATAAGATAATCGGCCTTTTTTGAATATGGAGCAAAACAAGTGCCATATGGACATTTGTCGTGCGATTATGTAATCTAACTCTATCTCATATCCGCTCATCGATCGATTTCGCATACGTTTAAGGAGGAGCCAAAAAGATGTCCATTTTGCCGGACCATACCCTTTACACGATTGGCATGAACCCTTCGCCCGGGGGCCATGACCTGAACATTCTGTTCAGCGGCGAAGGCATGCCCGTACCCCGCCACAAAATCGGGCCCATCATCCATGATTACTGCCTTATTCACACCGTCCTGACAGGCCAAGGCGTGTTCGAATGCGCTGGCACGGTGCATCACTGCCGGGCAGGCGATACCTTCGTGATCCTTCCCGGCGTTCTGTTCAGCTATGAAGCGGACGACCGGAATCCCTGGCACTACAACTGGGTGGCTCTGCAGGAGAAAGGCACCAACCTGCTGCTGGCTGATATGGGCGTTACACCCGTCAGGCCGATTATCCGCTGCACGGAAGAAACCGAACTGAACGCCCTGGCTGAGATGTACCGTCATCTGCGTCTCGGGTTTAACCAATCGGATCACCCTTGGCTGGAGGATCTTCAGGCATCCGGGTGGCTCCGATTGCTGCTCCATAAGCTGGCGATGTTAAACCGCGAGTTTCTTCCGTCGAGCTCCAATGACGTGCCGGATATTGAGCGGGGCGTGAGACAGACGGAGCGCTGGATTTCGACCCAATATCACCAGCAGCTGTCCATAGATCAGATGGCGAAGGCACTCGGCTATCACCGGGCCCATCTGTCCAAGATGTTCAAACAGCATACGGGCCTTTCGCCCATGCAGTACCTCATGAAGGTACGCATCGAGAAGGCCAAAGCACTCATGAGATCGTCCTTCTCCATCCATGAAATTGCCTCCTCCGTCGGTTTCAACGACGCTCTCTATTTCTCCAAGCAGTTCCGCAAATGGACAGGCATGACCCCCAGCGAATATAAGTACAGCCTGGAAAAAAGCTCGAATAAAACATGATCCTGCAAATGAAAAGAGCTCCCGGCATGAATGCCGGGAGCTCTTCTATTAATAACACAACTGCCTTTTAACTTATGCCTGCGCCTCATACAGCTGGACAATCTCGATAATCGTCTTGACGGCCAGTACCATATTGTCGGCGGACACGTATTCATATCGTCCGTGATAGTTTTCCCCGCCCGTAAAAATGTTCGGTGTCGGCAGGCCCATGTACGACAGTTGGGAACCGTCGGTCCCCCCGCGGATCGGTTCGATGATCGGCTTGATTCCCAGCTTCTCCATCGCGGTCTGCGCGATGTCGACCACTTCTTTGACCGGCTCGATTTTCTCCCGCATATTGTAATATTGGTCTTTCATCTGAAGCACGATCCGCTCGGCTCCATACTTGTCCTGAAGCTCTTCGACGATGGAAGCCAGCTTGGCTTTCCTGCCTTCGAACAGCTCCCGGTCATGGTCGCGGATAATATAACGAAGCTCGGTCACCTCCACATCGCCTTCGATGGAAGTGAGATGAAAGAAGCCTTCATATCCCTCGGTATGTTCAGGCGCTTCTTCCGCAGGGAGCATGCCGTTCAGCTCCATGGCGATTTTCGCCGCGTTGACCATTTTTCCCTTGGCCGTTCCGGGATGGACGTTCTTGCCTTTGCAAGTCACGAGCGCGGCCGCCGCATTAAAGCTTTCGTATTGCAGCTCTCCCAGCGGCCCCCCGTCCATCGTATACGCGTATTTGGCGCCAAAGGCCTCCACGTCGAATTTATGCGGTCCTCGACCGATCTCTTCGTCGGGCGTGAAGGCCACGCGGATTTTGCCGTGCTTCAGCTCCGGATGCTGGATCAGGTAATTCATCGCCGTCATGATCTCTGCAATGCCCGCTTTATCGTCGGCGCCCAGCAGCGTTGTGCCGTCCGTTGTCACAAGCGTATGTCCTTTGTAACCGCTCAGCTCCGGAAAATCGCGCGGGGAGAGGATCACGTTCTGCGCTTGATTCAAAACGATGTCTTGTCCGTCATATTGTTCGACGATCCGCGGTTTGACGCCGGCACCCGTAAAATCGGTCGCCGTATCGATATGTGCCAAAAAGCCGATGGTCGGGACGGGTTTATCCGTGTTAGCCGGAAGCGTGGCCATCACATAGCCGTTCTCATCCATGGTGACCTCCTGCATGCCGATGCCCTTCAGCTCGTCCACCAGCAGCCGGCCCAGCGTCAGCTGCCCCGGGGTAGAAGGGCAAGTGTGGCTGTTCTCGTCGGATTGCGTATCCATCTGCGCATAGGTAATGAGTCTGTCGACTACTTCTTTTTTCATAAATTCTCAACTCCAATACGTATGGTATGTAAGGTGCACCTCTCAAATCCATCAAGAGTATACCATATTTGCCTGCGCTCAAAAAAATAACCGCTCCCCGAAAACCAGGGGAACGGTCAGGCTATGGCCAAAATGAAACGTTGATTTATTCAAAAGCCGGCAGCGCGATCTCGGAATAGTTCTCCTCGAAGAATTTCTTCACTTCGGGGCTGGTCATCGCCTGGGCGAGCTTTTGAATCGGCTCGGAATCCACGTTATCCTTGCGGGCCACCAGCGTAATGGTGAAATCGGAGTCGTTGCCCTCGGTTACCAGGGCGTCCTTCTTAGGCGTCAGTCCCAACGGTTTGGCATAGGCAGGCGTCATGGCCACCATATCGACGTCGTCGAGGGTGCGGGCCAGCATCAGCAGATCCACCTCGGTGAACTTGTATTGATGCGGGTTCTCGACGATGTCGGCCTGCGTCGCTTGGATGCCGACGCCTTCCTTCAGCTTGATCAGACCGTTCTTCTCAAACATCACCAGGGATCGGCCGATGTTGGAAGGATCGTTGGGAATCGCTATCGTTGCGCCGTCCGGAAGCTCTTCGATGGTTTTGTATTTTTTGGAGTACGCGCCGAAAACGGCATTATAGATCGGCGTGACCGGAACCAGTTCCGACCCGTTGTTCGCATTGTACTCTTCCATGTACGGTACATGCTGGAAGAAATTCGCATCCACCTCTTTATGGGCAAGCGCATTGTTCGGCTGCACATTATCGGACAGAATCCGGATGTCCAGATTGATGCCTTCTTCCTTCAGCATCGGCTTCACCAGCTCTAGCACTTCCGTCATCGGCGGAATGAGCGTTGCGACCTTCAGCGTCACTTCTTCTTTCGCTTCGGGCGCCGCGCTCTCCGGGGCTTCGTCCTTGGCTGGCTGCTGTCCGCAGCCCGCAAGCGCAAGCATGAGGGTCAGCAGAAGCAGCGATAATTTCTTATTCATTTTAGGTTACCTCCAGGTAAAAAATAATCTGTGCAAGCATGTTCAAAACCGCAATTATACTTTTCTTTTGTCCAGCAGCCTGGAAGCCAGGTTCCCGCCGAACTGGATCGATTGTACCAGAATGATCATGATGATGATCGTAAACGTCATGATCTCTTCCTCGAATCGCTGGTACCCGTAGCGGATCGCGAAATCCCCGACGCCGCCCCCGCCCACGATCCCCATGACCGTGGAGTACGAAATAAAACTGATCGTGGAGGTTGTCAGTCCGAGCGCAAGACCCGACCTGGCCTCCACATACAGGAACTTGAATATCATCTGGATCGTGGAGGCCCCCATGGAAGAGGCGGCCTCCATCACTTCCTTCGGCACCTCCAGCAGGGATTGCTCAACCAATCTGGAGTAGTAGGCAACCGCTACGACGGATAGCGGCACGGCAGCGGCCACCGTGCCGAGCGATGTACCGACAATCCACCTTGTGACCGGAATCATGGCAACGACAAGCAGCAGAAACGGAAATGACCGTATAACGTTGACCAGAGCATTCAGAATGGAGAACAATAGCCGGTTCTCATACTGCTGTCCTTTTCGGCACAGAAATAGCAGTGTTCCGACCGGAAGACCCAGTATTATAGCGGCAGCAATCGAAATGCCCACCATAATGAACGTCTCGCCGATCGCCCGCCATATTTCATGCTGATACTGGAGGACATAGGCCAAATAATCGTTCACGTATTGAATGATGTCATTCATAGAAGCCCAGTCCCCCCGTTTCTTCAGCACCGTTAGTTGGAGTTCCGGTACCTCGAGGCACCTCTCCATCCTGTTGGCGATTACGGTACGTTCGGGTCAAGCGGCCGTCCTCCATCACGGACACATGGTCGCAAATGCCGTTCACCACGTCCATTTCGTGCGAGACGATGACGATCGTAACCCCCAGCGTCCGGTTAATATGTCTTAACACATCCAGAATATCCGCCGTCGTCCGCGGATCCAGGGAAGACGTCGGCTCATCGCACAGCAAGACGGTCGGCGAATTGGCCAAAGCTCTGGCAATCGCTACCCGCTGCTTCTGGCCGCCGCTAAGCTGAGCAGGATATGACTTCGCTTTATCCTCCAGCCCGACAAAGCGCAGGACCTCCTGAACGCGCTCCGCACGGGCAGACTTCGGTACCTTTGCCAGTTCAAGCGGCAGGGACACGTTGCCCCATACCGTCCGGTTGCTGACCAGTTGGAACAGCTGAAAGATCATGCCGATGGACCTTCTTGCCTCCCGAAGCTCCCTGCTGCCAAGGGCGGTCAGCTCCCGTCCATTCACCGAGACTATGCCGGCGTCCGGTCTCTCCAGTACGTTCATGATGCGCAGCAGCGTCGATTTACCGGCTCCGCTGGCGCCGATGATGCCGTGTATGCTGCCCTCTTCAATATCGAGAGAGACGGCATCGATTGCCAGGTAACGGTCCGCGCCGTTGCCATAGCTTTTACTGACCTCTTGCAGCGAGATCATCCTAAAATCCCCCTCCTTGCCACATGAAGAAAGCCCGCGTGGCGATACCGCCTGCGAGCACATGATGCTGCAACAACAATTGAATCATACCATAATTTTAGACAAAATGTGACACCCCTTGCCCGCTGCCAGAAAGTGCATGCTCTCAAGATAAATAAAGCTGATGTCCATACATGCCCGTTAAGCGTTCAACCGCCTTATCCAGCAAACCTTCCTCAAAACCCTCAAGGCCTTCGATGGCTTGAATTTTCTCCGCAGCCGGCATCTCCTTCTGAAGATGCAAACTCCAGTTCACGATCGCCTGCACCGCATCTTCATGCTCAAACTGGCCGTAATAGATATGCGCTTTGTACAGATAGCTTTCGGCATGCTCCGGCACCACCTTCAGCACCTCGTCAAATGCAGCCAATGCCGCATCTTCGTCCTGATCCTTGTAATAAATCTGCCCCAGCCTGAAATATGCCCCGGGGTGACCCGGCGAAAGCTCCAGCACTTGCAGCGTATCCTCCTTCGCGCGCGCGTAGTCTCCCATCGAATAATAAATTCCGCTTCGCAGGCTGTACAGGCTTCCCTGCCCCGGGTTCAAGCTGAGCCCCTGAGCGCAGTCCGCCAGTCCCCGCTCGAGCTGGCCGGTCTCCACGAAGCAAACGGCGCGGAATTCATAGAATCGCGGATTGGACGGATGCGCTTGAATCGCCTGGGAATACGCATCGATGGCAAGGTCCCACATGCCCATCTCCTTGTAAATATGACCGCTGGCCGCCAGGTACGTCGGGTGCTCCGAGAAGGCTTCCTCCTGCTTAACCGCTTCCTGCAGCTCCAGCAGCGCTTCCTCGTTGCGTCCTTGAAGATAGAGCACGTAGCTGAGCTTGTTGCGGATCTCGGTCCCGTCCTGGAGCGCGGCCGCTTCCTTCAAAGCCTGCTCCGCAGACGGCAGATCGTTCATCTCCATATAAATATCGGCACGCTGAACATAATTGGGCGCGTCATCATGCTCAAGCTTAAGCAGCTTGTCATTGATTGCCAGCGCCTCCTCCTGGCGACCCAGCCGGTAGTAGCAGTCGGCCATCCAGTAGCAAGCCAGCGGAGAATCCGGCTGTCTCGCATACAGCTTCGAAATCAGCTCGAAGGCTTCCTCTTCCCGGGCATCCTCGCGGTAGATACGGGCCAAATCGAAATATGCGCGGTAATCGTCCGGTTCCGCCTCGATCGCCCACTCCAAATCGGCTTTGGCCGCAGCTTTGCTGCCGGACCGGTTCAAGACCTCCGCCCTCTTTAAGTAAAGTTCGTACGTATCCGGATACCGTTCAATGGCCTCCGACAGATAGTGCTCGGCCTGCCCCAAATCCCCCAGCTGCACGTACAGATCCGCCATGGGCTTCCGGAAGGAATACGCCTCGCGCGCTTGCCGCTGAAACGTCTGGAAGGCGCCATAGCTGTAGTTGGTGCTTCCCGCGAACAGCGCATATCCGCCATCCGCTTCCGCTTCATACCGGTCAGCCAGCTGGATTCCCTCCTGCAGGACGCCCACGGCTTCCTGCACATGATCCATCAGATCCAGCGACACCGACAGCATGTAGTAATACATCGGAATGGCGCGCTCCGGCTTCTGGATGCTTAAACGAAAATAGCGCGCCGCTTCCGCCGGATTCCCGCTCTCGTAATAAGCCATGCCCAGTTCATAGTAGGTCGAAATTACCGTGCTGTCGTCCTCCCGCTTGATGCTTTCCTTCAGATCCCGGATCGCCTCGTCGTACTGGTTCAGATCCTTGTGCGCAATGCCCCGGGTATACCAATTCATATAATTGTCCGCATTCAATCGAATCGCTTCATCCAAATCCTCGATGGCCTCGCGCTCCCGGTTCAGCTCCCGCAGAATATGGGCGCGCCGCTCGTACGCGCGATGGCTGCCGCTCGTTTCGATCACGCGTCCCAGATAAGCCACGGCCTCATCCGAATAGCCGCTGTTGTGCAGCAGTTCCGCATAGTGCAGCTTGTCATTAAAACTTGTAATGGCGCTTTCGCCTTTTCTCATATATTTAAGGGCTTGCTCAAAATCCCGCTTCTTCCTGTAATGGTTCCCGATACGGAACCAGATCCGCTTCATCAACTTCATGGTGGCTCATCCTTTGTATGTAGATGTTATTCTTGGGTTTCTTGGGCTCCTATGATTAGAGCCGGGGCAGCTTTCGCCTTATCTCTATATTATACTTCCTCTATGTCCATTTGCACCCAAATTAAAGAGGAACCTCCTGCAGGCTCCTCTTTCGGTGTGTATCCTATTATATTGTATAAAGATACCAAAAATGTGCAATCCAAAATATTACTTCCGATTATTTAGTGAAATGCTCTTCCATTTTGCGCCATCGGGTTTTTCCGGCATGGTATGCAGCAATGCCTAGCGAAATTCCCCAGACCAGAAAGAGCGCATACCAGAAGTATCCCCACGCCGCCATGGGGCTTGCATCTTGAGCAGCGTGCATCGGGGCCGACTGAACGCGTCCAACCGCTAACAGATACTGCAGGGCGAAATAGATAAATCCCCATAATGACAACAACACCGAACCGGCTGTTGCCGGAACAACTAACATCCATTTCGGCAGTCGTCTCCCCCAAGGCCTGGCGAAAGCAAGCGCGAAGACGGCAGCCAACATAGCGATGGTTCCCATTCCCCAGTAGCCGATCGCATGTGACCAAAAATCATCCGGCGTCTCCTGGAAATCCCCGGGGAATGCAAACCCGAAGCCAAGCCCCCACCAATAATGGGGAAGGGCATACAGCACAGCAGCAATGCAAGCAACAACCCCCGCTTTTTTCATTCTTGATTCATTCATTTCATCACCTCAAGCTCATCATACCTATCTAAAGAGAGCATTAAGTTGACTCGGAGTTTAAGTTTCGTTTAAATTTCCGCCCAAACCATAGCTGAGGTGCGGCTAAGAATGGACTTCACTTCCCATTGCAAGTTCATTTCCTTTGTCTGAATAAGCGAGCGACCCACATTCATGAGCACACCCGGTATCCGACCCCCCGGATCGTTTCTATAATTTGAGGAGAGCTTGAATCGATCTCGATCTTCTCCCGTAAATGGCGAATATGCACCATAAGCGATTTGTCGCCATGAATATACGGTTCCCTCCATACGGCCTCGTAGATTTGCTTTTGGGTTAATATCTGATTCAAATGATCGATTAAATACATGAAAATGTGAAATTGCTTGCCCGTAAGAACGATTTCATCCATCGTTTCCGTATTTAATATACGGTTCGTTCTCCGGTCAATATTTAAATGCTTCACCTGGAGGTTATCCGAAGCCATTGAACCAGAACGTCTTAACAGCACCTGAATGCGTGCAGCCAGTTCGTCGGGATGAAACGGCTTGGTCATATAATCGTCGGCAAAGGATAGCCCTTGCAGTTTATCCTCCATTGACGTTCTGGCAGTCAGCATTAAGATCGGTACATCCGGACGGCGCTGCTTGAACCGCTGTCCGATCGTATAGCCATCCAATCCTGGGATCATGATGTCCAGTATGACCAGGCTGCACGTTTCAAAAGATTCCATAGCATCATGGCCTGAAGTCCTCCAGATCACTTTATAGCCAAGTTCGATTAAAAAATCTTTGGACCAAGCGCCGATCTCCTTATCGTCTTCTATGTATAAAATAGTAAAACTCATCGTCTGTGTTTGACTCCTTATGAGGGATATACTGGTAGTTTAGCATATTGGAGTGAAACGAGGGCTCCTATTTGAAGCCCTCTCTTGATTTAGTCAGTATACCTTATGAATCACGTCTTCAAAATCGGGATCTTCCATATCGATATCGTCCAGCTCGCCCCAGCGGCCCAGCTCTTTAAAAATATCAAGCGTGTTCATCTCGCGGCGGTTCACCTCAATCGTGACGGTGTTATCCAGAGAACCTGTCACGCGGATCGGGACGGAAAGATTGCCTTCCCCCTGAAACTGCTCAGGGATAACAAAAGGTCCGCGGAAGGTCACGGTGATGACCGTAGGCAGCCCGATCGTCTCGCGCAGGGACTTCACCGTTCCATCATAGGAAAGCTCGCCGTTGTTAATGACCATTACGCGATTGCAGAGCTGTTCGATATCGTCCATGTCATGCGTCGTGAGCAGGATGGTCTTGCCGAATTGCTCGTTGACCAGCTTGAGAAAATGGCGGATGTTCCGCTTGGCGTTCACGTCCAGGCCGATCGTCGGCTCATCCAGGAACAGCACGTCCGGATCATGCAGCATCGCGGCCGCGAGGTCTGCGCGCATGCGCTGCCCGAGCGACAGCTTGCGCACAGGCGTTTCCCAGAACGCCCGTAAATCCAGAAGTTCGGCAAACTGTCCGAGTCTGCGCTCCTTGTCCGCCTGATCCACGCAGTACATTTTCGCCAAAATATCGTAGGAATCCTTCACCGGCAAGTCCCACCACAGCTGGCTGCGCTGACCGAATACGACGCCCAGATTGTTCACCACGCTGCGCCGTTCCTTGTGCGGATTCAAACCTCCGATCAATACGCTGCCCGAGGTCGGGTGGAGAATGCCGGTCAGCATTTTGATCGTTGTGGATTTGCCGGCGCCGTTCGGACCGATGTAACCGACGAATTCCCCCGGCTCCACTTGAAAGCTGATCCCCCTCACGGCTTCCTTCGTCCGGTATTCTCTCGTAAACAGGGTTCGCAGACCGGAGAAGCGCCCCTCCTTCACGACCGGCGTTTTGAACTCCTTGCGTATGTTGCTCACTTCAATCATGGACGCAATCCTCCTTTAGCTCCCTGTACTTTGATATTTCGTCAAACCAAACTGCCAGAACCTCAGGCTTAAACCGAGACATAACAGGGCCGCTCCAGCCAACGCAGGCAGCACCCAGGCTCCGAGCTCGCCCCGCAGTATGTATAGCGATGGGACATAATTGACCAAACCGACCGGGACCACGATCAGCAGGATCGACGACATCCATTTGGGATACAGCGTGAGCGGATACTGGGCCGCCGTCCGGGCCGCATCCTCCGTCAGGTTCTGAAGCTCGGTGATCCGGGTCGTCCAAAAACCGAAGGTTGCGGTCGCAAGGCCGATCGAGAACAGGATGACGGCACCCGTGACGATAATGTACAGCGATTGCGGCACCGCGCTCCATCCCACCTGACCTGCCGCCATCATGCCATGCAGCGACCACCAGAGCAGAAAACCGCCCTGCAGCACTTCGCCCAGCATGATCCGGAATTTCTGCGGCATGAGCGCCAGCAGCACCGGCATGGGACGGGTCAGCAGCTGGTCAAGCTCCCCGTTGACCAGATAACTCTCAAGATGATGCACTTCATCCCCAAACGTCCGGTAGAGCGTCTTCGACAGCGTCATGACGGCAAACAAATACCCGATTTCATGCATGGACCAGCCCTGAATGGCTCCGAATTTGTAGAGGACGATGGCGACCATGAGAAACTCGGAAATTTGGATCAATGCGGCAAGAAACGAAGCCAGGATGAAATTGAATTTGTACTGCATGCGGCTTTTGATGCTCGTACGGATCAGCAGCGCATACAGGGATAGCCAGGATCTCGCGGTCATCCTCCCTGCACCTCCACTTTCCGCCTTAGGAATCCGGTAGCCAGCAGGCTTGCCAGCGTCAGCAGCACGCACCATGACAACGTGCCCCACAGATGGGAAACGTCATCGAAGCCCAGATAGATCCGGGTCGGCACATAGAGCAGATACGGATACGGCGACCACCAGGCAATCGCCTGAAGCCAGCCCGGCAGCCATTCGATGGGAATGAAGAAACCGGCTAGGAGATTGATCATCGCGTGGTTGCCCCAATACAACCAAGACGATTCCGTTGTCCATAATGCCGATGCGCCGATGAGATAGTTGATGCAAATCGATAAGTAGGCGGCGCCTGCGAGCGCAATGGCAACGTAGAGGAAGGTGACTGCTTTTCCAGGCAGCTGCAGTGAGAAGGCAAAATAATACACCAGGTAGATCGGGATTGATTTGTAAACGAATTGGTAGGCGATTTGCCCCCATTCCTTGGCCATCAAATGACTGAACAAATGAACGGGTCGCATCAAATCCAGGGAGATATGGCCGGTTCGCACGGCTTGGGGGATGCCGAGGCCATTCGTGACGAAACTGGAAACCCAGAGCGCGGCTTGCGTAAAGGCGATGTAGCCGACCATTCCCTGCGTTCCGTAATCTCCGAGCGCGTAATCGGCGCCGAGACCGAGCCAGATACAGGCATACATGAAGCCGAACATCGCACTGGCGACATTGTGCACCATGTGGGCGCCGCGGTACTGCAAATTGCGGGCATAGGCTTTGGAAGCCAATGTGAAATAAAGCATGAAGCACCTCCGATAAGCATTTTAGATGGCGGACCCATCCACTTCAGACAAGGCGAAAATGAGAGAAGGACAATAGCATACCAGAACGTTCCATTTCAGGCAAGGATTTTTTCGCAAGGAACATCGGGTGAACATCGGGCCGAAAATCCGGCATGAAATAAAGCCTTCTTCTCCCTAAGCCTGTTGAGAACAACCGTCATGGGTGTGCGAAGACCTCATTGTCATAAAGAGTAACCATATGAAGGGGATGCTCCCCTTATGTAGAAGGGAGGCGGCCGGGACAGAAAAAAGACGTGATTTGTCAGATCACGTCTTTATGCTTCATCGGCTCCTGAAACTCGCCGAAATAGTCTACCAGGAATGACTGGAACTCCGTTGCGGCCTTGGACAAGTAGCGCCGCTCCAGCCAAGCTATGGTAAAGGTGCGGTAGCAGGAAGGCTTCTCGATGCGCACCATCGCGTACGGGGGCATGTCGTCCCCTTTGCATCCGGGTACAAATGCGGCTCCAAGCCCGGCCGATACGAGGCTGGACAATGCCGCCGGCTCATCTACTTCACATACGACTTCCCGGCTGATCCCGGCCAATCGGCAAAACTCTTCGTTCATTTTACGAAACGGATGGCCTGCCTTGTACTCGATGAAGGCCTCCCCCGCCACCTCCTGAAGGGAAATGCGGGACCGTCCCGCCAATCGATGGCCGTGAGGCACCGCCAGGAACACCTCCGCATGGAGGACCGGAATCTCCCGAATGTGGTCTTCGTCCAGGGCCGCCGCGGTAAAGCACAGATCGATTTCTCCGTTTTCCAGCATCTGCACCATCTCCATCGTGGAGTCGGGCGGAATCTGAATGATGCGAAAATTCACGTCAGGATATCGCGCGCGGAAAGCGCCCAGGGCTTTGGACAGCCGGGGCAATGCCGTCGTTGCTATGCGGATGCTCCCCCGCTCCATGCCTGCCAAATCGGACACTTCCCTCCTGCCTTCCTCTAGGGCCGATAACGCCGTATCGACGCTTTTCAGAAAAGCCTTCCCGAATGAATTGAGCTTAATTTGCCGGCTCTGCCGATCAAACAGAGGCACGCCCAAATCTTCCTCCAAGCGGGCAATCGTCTTGCTGAGCGCAGGCTGGGCAATACGAAGTTCCTTCGCGGCCTTGGTCATGTGCTCCATTCGGGCCACCGTCTGAAAATAATGCAGCTGAAGCAGTTCCATGGGGGTTCTTCCTCCTTCATTGATATCCTTGAGTATATGAATGCATGTCATAATATATATTTTTATTTATTAACTATCGATTGTAGAATAAATCGTAACCAAAGGAAAGGGGGAAATCACATGAACGAACATCAACAACCGCAACAGCCGCCGGCTGAAAAATTAATACGCATTCTGGCGTTTACGATGATTCTCTCGTCGATGAGCGCAACCATGTTTAATATCGTGCTTCCGGAAATCAGCCAGGAATTCCGACTTTCCTTCGCCCAGGTCAGCTGGGTATCGTCGATTTACATGCTCATCTATGCCATAGGCTCCGTCCTGTACGGAAAATTGGCCGACACCTATAAACTCAAAAATCTGGTCACCTTCGGATTGCTTCTCTTCTTTGTCGGTTCCATCACGGGCTTGGCCGCACAGGCCTACTGGATGGTGCTGCTGGGACGGATCCTTCAGGCAGCGGGGGCAGCCGTCATTCCGGCAATCGCCATGATCATTCCGGTCCGTTACTTCCCTGCCGAAAACCGGGGCCGCGCACTCGGCATAACGGCGACCGGGCTCGCCATAGGCAACGCGGTCGGGCCGGTGGTTTCCGCATTGGTCGTTAGCACGTTCCATTGGAGATGGCTCTTTTTCATTCCGCTGCTCATCCTGGTCACCCTCCCTCTCTATCGCAAATATCTGGGCAATGAACAGGGCCAGGGCGCACGGATCGATTGGCTCGGCGGCGGCCTTCTGGCCGGAACGGTCGCGCTGCTGCTTCTGGCGGTGACCCAAGGCGGCTGGATATTCGGTTTAGGCAGCCTGATCCTGTTCCTTGCGTTCCTTCTGCGCATTCGTTCGGCTAAAGCGCCTTTTGTCCAGCCCCGGTTATTCCGCAACCCAAGCTATACGGTCGGACTTGTCCTCGGCATGTTCATCATGAGCGTCGGCTATGCGCTGCCCTTTCTTACTCCGCAGCTGCTGTCGGATTTGAACGGTCTGGCACCGGGATGGATCGGATTTGTCATGGTGCCCGGAGCCGTCGTCACGGCCATGCTCGGCGGAAGAGGCGGCAAGCTCGCGGATACCAAGGGAACCCGCTATTTATTCTATGCGGCTTCCACCCTGCTGCTGCTGTGCTTTGCCCTGTTGTCCACCTTTGCTGGCGTATCGCCGCTCCTGATTGCACTGTTCCTGATCTTCGGCAATGTCGGTATCATGTTTATGCAAATCTCGCTCTCCAAGACGATCTCCTTATCGCTGCCCAAAGAGCAAACCGGCGTCGGCATGGGACTGTTCTCGCTGCTTAACTTCCTGTCCGGCGCGATTGCCACCGGGGTTTACGGCAAAGCCGTCGACCTTGGCGCCGGCACCCGCTGGAACCCGCTGAACATGGTACAGGGAGCTTCGACCTACAGCAACATCTATATCGTCTTGGTGGCGTTGCAAGCAGGAATCCTTCTGCTGTTTATGCTGCAATTTGGCAGGACGGCACAGCATAAGCTGCAGGTTCAAACTACCGGATCCAAATAAGGAACGGCAGCCAATGCGGGGGCATTTGATGAAAATATGCCTGCCCATCCGATTATGATCGGGGCTATTCGCATACAGGCTGCGCAGATCCGCGCATGCCGACACAAAAACCACCGGAGCAACGCTTGGCTGTAAGCCGCTCCGGTGGTTTTGATGATGTCCTGATGCTTTTAATTTGTTAAATGCGATGGCGATGCTGTGGATACTATGGTGCCTGCCCATACCTGGTAACCCTTATACGTCCAAACGCGGCTGCGGGCAGAGAAGAACATGCGCTTCTTCCTCATGGTGCCACTCTAAGATTACATGGCGGCGCGCTTCAGCTGTCCATGATATAAGTCGCTGTAGAACCCTCCCTGCTTCAGCAGCTCCTCATGGGAGCCCTGCTCCAGCAGGCGTCCGTCTTTCAGCACCAGGATGCGGTCGGCGGAGCGGATGGTATTCAGACGATGGGCTATCACGAAGCTCGTCCTGCCTTTCATCAATCGCTGCAGCCCTTCCTGGATCTTGATCTCCGTTACGGTATCGATGCTGCTTGTCGCTTCATCCAGCACCAGCATGGAGGGGTTGGCCAGAATCGCCCTTGCGATCGCAAGCAGCTGCTTCTGCCCTTGGCTGATGCCGCTTCCGTCAGGCTTGAGCATTTTGTCGTAACCATCCTTCATGCGCACGATGAACGAGTGGGCGTTAGCCAATTTTGCGGCTTCCTCCACTTCTTCGTCGGTCGCATCCAGCCGGCCGAAACGGATATTCTCACGGATGGTGCCCTGAAACAGGAACGAATCCTGAAGCACGAAAGCCATCTGCGAACGCAGGCTTTCCCTGCGGATCGAAGAAATGTCCCGGCCGTCCAGGGTAATGCTTCCGCTGTCCGGATCGTAGAACCTGGAGAGTAGCTGGATCAAGGTGGTTTTTCCCGCACCGGTCGGACCGACCAGCGCAATCATCTCGCCGGGCTTTGCTTCAAAGCTGATGCCTTCTAAGGTGTCCCCGTCTTTATCGTAAGAGAACGAGACTTTGTCGAACTTGACCGCCCCCTCTACGCTCTTCAGCGTGACAGCCGCTCCTTCATCCTTCGCTTCCACCTCTTCGTCCAGCACTTCGAATACGCGTTCCGCACCTGCAATGGCGGAGAGCAGCGTATTCCATTGGTTCGCCAGATCGTTCAGCGGTCTCGTAAACTGCCGCGCGTAACTTTCGAATATAATGATGACGCCGATCGTAATATGGCCCTGAATCGCCAGAATGCCGCCAATGCCTGCTACGATCGCAAAGCTCAAATTGTTGAGCCCGTTCATCAGCTTCGGAATGAAGCCCGATATGCTCTGCGCCCAGAAGCCCGATAGACGAATCCGTTGATTGCGCTCATCGAATTCGCGGACCACCCGTTCCTCCTGGGAAAAAGCCTTGATGATTCGCTGCCCGGACAGCGTTTCTTCAATGTAACCGTTCAGATCCCCCAGATTGCGCTGACGCTCTTTAAACAGCGGGCCGGTTCGGCGGGTAATCCAGCGCATCCCCATCATCATCAGGGGCACGACCAGGAACGTCAGCAGCGTAAGCAGCGGGCTAAGCCATAACATGACGGTTAACGTGCCGATTAAGGTCAGCACGCTCGAGAAGATTTGAATGGCCGAGCTGTTGAGCGTCGAGCTCACGTTCTCGATGTCATTCGTCAGACGGCTCATGATTTCGCCCTGCTGGCGCTTGCCGTAGAACGGAATCGGCAGCCGGTGCAGATGCGTGAACAGATCCATCCGCATCCGGTACACGGTCTCTTGGGCGATGCCGATCATCCAGACGTTGTGCAGCCAGGTGGTTAAGGCCTGGAGGACATATACGACGGCCAGGCCAACCAGAAAGTACAGCCAGGCGGAATCGATGGAGCTGTCGGGATTTCTTACATCATCCAGAAATTTGTCCACCCCGACGCCGAGCAGATAGGGACCCAGCAGCGCCAGGCCCGAGCTGAACATCACCATCAGCAGCACGAGCGCGAGTTTCCCTTTGCGCCGGGCAAGATAGGTCCATATCCTGGAGAGGGTGCCCGACCAGTTTTTCGCCTTGGCTTTCGGCTTGCCGCCACGGCTGCCGCCATCCTTGTTCTTGTCAAGATCCAGCTTCGGTTTCGGATGACGAAACGGTTCAGTGAATGCCTTGAGCATGATGCTGCGCCTCCTCTCCATACTGGGATTCATAGATGCGTCGATACAGAGCGGAGCTTTTCATCAAAGCGTCATGATTCCCTTTTCCGATCAAACGCCCGTCATCCAGCAGCAAAATCAAATCCGCAGAAGTGGTCGAGCTGATCTTCTGCGTAATCAAAAACGTCGTGCAGGATAAATCCTTGAGGGCATCCAGCAGGGCGCCTTCCGTTCGGACGTCAAGAGCGCTGGTGCTGTCGTCCAGAATGAGGATGGCGGGCTTTCGCACGAGCGCCCGCGCAATCGACAGGCGCTGCTTCTGTCCGCCGGACAAATTGACCCCGCGCTGGCCCAGCATCGTGTCATACCCGTTAGGCAGATGCTCAATGGTATCATGAATCTGAGCTCGGCGAGCCGCCTCCTGAATTTCTTCCATCGTTGCATCCTCGCGTCCCCAAGCAATATTCTCCCGCACCGTCCCGGAGAAGAGCAGCACTTCCTGCGGCACATAGCCGATGCTGCTGCGCAGGTTCACCTCATCGATCGACGCGGCGTCCACGCCGTCTACGAGCACGGTCCCCTTCTCTTCCTCGTAAAGCCGCGGAATCAGCTGGACCAGCGAGGATTTGCCGGAACCCGTGGCTCCCATGATGGCGATGCGCTCACCGGGCTTCGCTTCAAAGGAAATATCCGTCAGGACGTCGATGTCGCTGCCCGGATAACTGAAGCTCACTTGCTCGAATTTGACGCCCCCCTGAATATCCACTTTTCCGGTTATGTCCTTGTTTGCGCCAGCCGCCATATCCTCCGTGCCCAGCACCTCCTGCGCACGCTGGGCGGAAGCCCGTCCGCGGGAAAAGGCAACGACGACCCAAGACAGGGCTGACATGGCGCCGATGCAGCGCAGGGAATAGTTGACGACGGCGACCACCTCGCCGACGCTGGCACTGCCGGACGCAATATCTTTGCGGCCGAACCACAGGACCGCCATGATCCCGGCGTTCATGACGAGGAGAATAAACGGCATCGTTGTCTCCGTTAATCGCAAGGTCGAGACGGTGGTGCTCATCAGCTTGCCGGAGGTACGGGCAAAGCGCTCAATTTCATGGCCCATGCGCACGAATACGCGGATCAATCGAATCCCGGTCAGATTCTCCTGGATGACGCCGTTCACCGCATCCAGCCGCTGCTGGACGCTGCGGAACGCATCGGCAGCCCGCTTCATGATCCAAGCGATGAAAATAAACAATACGGGCACGGTCAGCACAAGCAGCAAGCCCAGCTTCACATTCACGACCAGTGCCATGATAATGCTGCCGAGCACCACCAGCGGAACGCGCGTCATGAACCGCAAGCCCATGAACACCGTGTCCTGAATCTGGGTGACGTCACCCGTAAGCCTGGTAATCAACGATGAAGTGGCGAACCGGTTAAATATCGAATAAGAGAAAGACTGCACCTTGTCATACAATTGATCGCGAAGATCATAACCGAGCCCCTGACTCGTATGCGCCGCAAAAAAAGAGCTGGATATCCCGGCGATGAAGGCTATAATAGCGCTTCCAGTCAAAACGGCTCCCCACATCCATACGACGGACATGTCCTGCTTCTGTATGCCGTCGTCGATGATTTTGGAGATAAGCAGCGGCTGAATCAGCTCGACGGTGAGCTCGATCAGCATCATGGCAAGTGCCGCAATCGCTGCAACGCGGTACTTTTTCAAGATCGAGAAGACAATTCCCATATGCATTCCTCCGAGTGTCGAAGACCCTTATCCTATTTCTTACATCATTTACCCACAGGTCTTCATGTAGTAGCAATATTAGTTCGTACAATGGCTGGATATGTCTATTATAATATATTTTCTCCTAGATCTTGCCGGCGGATGAAAATTATCGCCGGAAATCGCATTCCAATACCTCTTCACGCATGGCGGCAACATAAAAACCAGGATGAACAGGCAGCGAAAAAGAGAGCCCGTTCACAAGGATCGTCTCCCGCGAAAATGGCTCTCATGCCGAACTATATGTTATTCCACGACTTCAGCGCTTCGATCATGTCGATCCGCTTCAGCTTGTAATGCATGGAAGCCATGACGATGGCCGAGAACAGTAGCGTCAGCAGCGCCGCGTAGCCATAACTGATTTCATGGATGGTGGGACTGAACATCATCGCATCCACTTCTGCGGTCAGTAGCACGAAGCGGTGCAGGAATATGCCTGCCAGATTGCCCGCTATGATCCCGAGCACGGTCAGGATCATGTTTTCGCGATAAATGTACATGGTTACTTCCTTGTCGTAGAAGCCAAGCACCTTAATTGTCGACAGCTCGCGTATCCGTTCGGATACGTTGATATTCGTCAGATTGTACAGCACGACAAATGCGAGGGCCGCAGCGGACACAATGAGGACGACCACCACGACGTTCATGCTGCCCATCGTATCGCTGAAGGCGTCGCTCACGCCGCTCGTGAAACTCACCATGGCGACCCGTTCGCTTGCGGTTAGCGATTCCCCGAGCCGATCCTCCCACCCCGGATCCTTACGGTCATAAGTCAGCAGCTGGCTGTTCG
Organism: Paenibacillus sp. CR_12; assembly: GCF_041953985.1. Taxonomy (NCBI): domain Bacteria; kingdom Bacillati; phylum Bacillota; class Bacilli; order Caryophanales; family Paenibacillaceae; genus Paenibacillus; species Paenibacillus sp. CR_12. Next base: position 253,814 of record NZ_JAVFHO010000003.1, read on the forward strand.
CTTCGGGCGCTGCGTCAAAAATGTCTTCGTAGTATTTCGGCGTCATGTACACGTAGTGCAAGGCATAGTTCTCCGTAATCCCCGCCACGCGCATTTCAAAGGGTTCATTATCGCTGTTCTGAGCCGTGAATGTGCTGCCAATGCCGAGATCGAACAGCTTGGCCAGCTTCTCGGTAATGATCGCGCCGTCATCCGTCAGCGACAGCGTCTGCTCCTGTTCGCGGGGCTTCAGCACGATAAACGAATCGATCTTCTCCGGCGATTGCGGCACGAACAAATTCACATCCTGGCCGTTCACGCCGGGGGCCGCCGCGGTCATCGCCTCCTGGGTCACGTTCAGGATTCCCGTAATCTCCGGAACTCCCGCTAGGCGCTTGTTATAGTCCTCCAGCCCGCCGCTCTCGCCGTTATCTTCTTGGAATACCACGGTCGCCTGGTGCTGCATGATTTTGCCGTATTGCATCGGCGCGATATCCCCGATGGAGTCCTTAAGACCGAAACCGGTCAGAATGAGGGCCGTGCACCCGGCCACGCCGCAGACCGTCATGAACATCCGCTGCTTGTAGCGGAAGAGATTTCGCGCGGTTACTTTTCCAATAAAGCCGAGCCGGTTCCACACCCATGGCACTCGCTCCAGCCATATGCGGGATCCGTTTTTGGGCGCCCTTGGACGCATCAGGACCGAGGCGTTGCTTCGAAGCTCCACCCGCACGGCCACATAAGCCGTCATGGTGGTACAGAGCACAGCCACGACAACCGAGACGATGCTATAGCTGAGATAGAAGCTGGTTCTTACATCGGGCAGATTATACAAAGCGCCGTAAGCATCATAGATGATGGCGGGAAACAGGGTAAAGCCGACGGCCAGTCCGGCAGCCGATGCGGCAACGCTCGCCAGCGTCGAATAGACCAGAAACTTTTTCATCACGTCCCGGTTGCTGTAACCGAGGGCTTTCAGGGTTCCGATCTGCAGCCGCTGCTCCTCAACCATCCGGGTCATCGTCGTCAGACTGACGAGGGCCGCGATCAGGAAAAAGAAAACCGGGAACGCGGTCGCAATGGAAGATAAGCGGTCCGCGTTATCGCTGTACTCGGTATATCCCGGGTTGACGCTGCGGTCCATGACATAGACCTTGGGAAGCTCAAGCTGATCCAGCTCCTTCCGGCCCTCGGCCACTTCCTTCTCGCCGTCGGCGATCTCCCGCATAGCCTTTGCTTTTTCCTCTTTGAATTTCTCCTGACCTTCCCGGTAGTCCGCCTGTCCTTGGGCAAGCTCCGCTTTCGCATTCGCGAGCTTGGCTTCCCCCTCCCGTCTGGCGGCTGCAAGCTCTTCGGTTCCTTGCTTCAACGAAGCCTCGCCCTGCGCGAGCTGACGCTCGGCTTCCCGAAGCTTAGCCTGCCCGTCCTTCAGCTCTGCTTCGCTTGCATCCAGCTTCTGCTCAGCCTGATCCAGCTGCAGCGAAGCCTCGCCCAGGCCACGCTGGAACGCGGAAGCCGCCTGTCGCAAAGCAGCGCCGTCCAATGCGCCGTCCATGAAGCCGCCGACGGCGACCGCTAGTTTCGGATCGGCTGACTGAGCTGCCGAGAGCAGCTCTTGCCTCTGCTCGTCAGGAATGACCTCCGGGTCCAAGCCGGAGATTTGCTGCAGCGCCTTCGCCAATTGCTGTCCTTGTGCCAGCTTCGGCGCAAGCTCCGCCTTTTGCTGATCCAATTGGCTCTGACCCGTCTTGAGCTGATTCCGGCCCTGTTCCAGCTTCTGCTGATTGCGTTTCAGTTCCGCTCTGCCATGCGAAAGTTCTTGTTCCGCCGCATCGAGTTTAGCCTGCCCTTGGGCCAGCTCGGCCTGAAGCTTGTTCACCCCATCGCGGTACGCTTGCTCGCCTTCATTCAGCTTGAGCCTCGCATCCGTTAACTCCTGCTCCGCATCGGCAAGCTGCCTCTTGGCATCCTCGATTTTGTGCGTCGCCTCGTCCAGCTTCTTCTGACCTTCTGCACGGATTTCCGCCAGCCGCTCCTGCGGCATGGCCTCCAGCGCCAGTTCAACTGCTTCTTTGTGCCGGCTGATTTTCTCGTCATACTCGGCTGTATAAGGAGCAGGTTCCGCCGTGTCATGAAAGGTCAAGTAGACTTCCGTATAAACAGGCAGTTTAAAATCCTTCTCCGGAATAACGGCAAATACATCCGCCGTTCCTTTGCCGATACCGCTCGTTCCCCGGCTCATGCTGCTTATGAACAGCGGGCTTTTCGCTCTTCCAACGACTGTATACGTCAGATGATCAAACGTTTCCCCCAAATCCACTTCCTGATCCGGATTGGTAAAGGTGACCTGATCCCCTATTTTAAATTCGTTTCCTCTCTCTCCTGCATCGATGACGATTTCGCCTGCTGCCTCTGGCATTCGACCCTCTGTAAGCACATATTGATTCAGATTATTACCTGGGTCATAGGAGAGCACCTTCGCGATCCGCCCGCTGTCGCCGAGAAATACGTCCGCGCCGTAGCCCGGTTGAACCGCATCCACGCCGGCAACCCGTTTCAGCTTTTCAATATCGCTTGGTTCGAGACCCAAGGTCGATTGAACCTTAAGGTCCATCAGTTTTAAATCCTTATAGTAGTGATCCGCCGTATCCAGCATATCAGGCCCGGTGGCCTTGATCCCCGCGAAAAAGCCAACGCCGAGCATAATAATCGCAAAAATGGACAGAAACCGTGCCTTTGTCCGCGATATTTCCCGGAAAATATCAGTCCATAACGCTTTCTTCTTCATCATCGATGTCTCCCTACCACTCAATGCTGTCTACGGAAACGGGATTCGGATTCACCACCGTCTTCCGAACCTTGGCATTGTTGATCTCGATGATTCGATCGGCCATCGGTGCCAGGGCAGAATTATGCGTAATGACGATAACGGTCGTTCCCGTGTGGCGGCAGGTATCCTGGAGCAGCTTGAGCACCTGCTTCCCGGTATGGTAATCAAGCGCACCCGTGGGTTCATCGCAGAGAAGCAGCTTCGGCTGCTTGGCAAGCGCCCTGGCAATCGCCACCCGCTGCTGTTCGCCGCCGGACAGCTGTGCCGGAAAATTGTTCAGGCGCTGCTCCAGGCCGACATCCCGCAGCACTTGCTCGGCATCCAGAGCTCGGGGCGAAATCTGCGAGGCTAATTCCACGTTTTCTTTTGTCGTCAGATTGGGAACCAGGTTGTAAAATTGGAACACAAATCCGACGTCATTGCGCCGATATCCCGTCAGCTCCTTGCTGTTGAACTTTGCTATGTCCGTTCCATCCACCAGCACTTGCCCCTCATCGGCGGTGTCCATGCCGCCCAATATGTTCAGCACCGTGGATTTTCCTGCCCCGCTGGGACCGACGATAATCGCGAACTCGCCCTTTTCGATCTCCAGGTTGATTCCGTCGTTGGCTACAATGGTGGTCTCGCCCATCCGATAGCGCTTATATCCATCCTTAATGCTCACAAAAGCCATGTCACTCCACTCCCAACTCATCGTTGCCTTATCGGCCTGGAACGTTATGTAGAAAATTAGGTAACCCAAGCGGTCTATAAGCGCGTCAGCTGCAGATGGTCAATGTCTATACGGATACGGCGTCTGCCTAAACCTGTGCAGCGGACTATTCTATTTGCGTGTTCTTCGTTGTTAGATTCACTTGTTTGGCTTGTCCTGATCCGTGAATCCATCCTTAAAATCAGTGTAGCATAAACAAATCCGCCAATGAAAACGCTGAACCGCCCCAGACGGCTAAGTCACAGAATGTTCCAAATTCGGCATGCACGAACGGCACAAAAAACGCTCCTTCACCCGGAAGAAGCGCTCATAATAAAGCCATGATAAACATCCTATGATTTCCAGAAGATTGCCCGGTCCTCCGCACGAAGCTTCGTTACGAAACCGGAAGGGTCCTGAGCCGTGTACTCGATCGAATCCACGATCCATCTGCCCCCTGCGTGCTTGTATTGAATCGTGGCCAATCCGGTATCTCGGAGACGATGCTCGCTGGTTCCCGTCTCATGGCTCGCGTCGGTCATGAGCTTAAAATAGGGATCGATCCGTTTGACTTCTTGAGCAAGGGCTTCTCCTGGAACCAAAGCTTCAAACTCGCTCCGCTCCGGGAGGCGGCTAAGCCGCCATTGATCCGTGAGATGTCCACCTCTGGGATAAAAGAACGAAACCAGCTTGCTGCCATCCGCCATTTCGTGAATTTCATACGTATAGTCCCGTTCTTTTCTTACGATATCCGGTTTGCCGTATTGGCTTTCTACTGTATATGAATCCGGGGCATACGACATTAGCAATCGATATAAAAAAGGAATGTTGATCTCGTTCTGAAGCGTAATATCCTCATCGGCTTTTCCGGCACAAAGCAGCAGGAGGACTAACAATGCCGCGATTGCACCCAAGCGCAATCCTGCTGCCCGAGCTTTAAACACGCTGTCCGTCCTCATATCCATCGATATGTCCCGTCAACGCCGCTTCGGGGATATCTTGTCCCCGGATCCACTCCCTGAACGAAAAATCAAGCACGCCGCCCTGAGCAAGCGAGGTCATGACCCTTCCATCTTCGAAGGCGTACGAAAAGGTATGCAGCGTTCCGAACAAATCGTCGTAATCCGTAAAAAACAACGGGGACTTTGGATCCTTAAACAAACCGAAAGCCTCGGTTTGGGTTAACCGTTCCGCATCCAGGCTGTCGAGGTAACGTTTACGCCGCAGGGAATGCTCGATGGCAGGCCTGTTTTTGCCCGTCAACGCCTCATAATGGTTAACGCAGGCAATTGCCGCCTCCCCGCCCGCACGGGAAATCACTTGGTCCGGGCTTGCCTCGACAACGGCCATGTTGCCCCGTGCATCTCCTATTGAAAAGTTATAACAAGCCGCATGGGGAATATGGCGCAGCATATAAGACGCTTCTTCTGCCGTACTGCACGATTCCAGTATCATCCGAACGCCGACCCAAGGCGACAGTCCCGCCTCGTATCCGTCAAAGCTGACAAAATGCAGCCCGGCGGCAAGCCCTTGCTCATTCACCCCGTCATGCCTGCCTATGGCCTGCAAATTATAGCCCGCGGTTGCCAGGCCTTGATCGGCTTGAGCCACAGTAAAATAACCATCGTAAAACGCAGGCGTAAAATCGTAATTTCTTACGTAATACGAGGCCGTGATCATCGCCGAGCAGCCCATGGCCGCGATTTTCGGGACGTCGTATCCGCCCAAAAGCGCCGCGGCTTTGGGAAAGGACATTTCCAAACCTTCCGCCAGTCCTTCAAGCTCCGTTAGCAGCTGCGGGGCAAACTCGTTATAGATGCTCTTCAACTGTTCCGTGTCGATCTCCGGTTTGGTGGCCGCTTCGAAAGCTTTCAATATGGGCTGATTTCGCAGGCTGCGGCCCAGCTTAAGCCCGTTATGATAGTTATCTTCTCTAAGCTGCAAGATGTTTACCTTGTAATCCGGCATTTTGATCCCTCCACCCAGACGTATTCCATATGGGAATATATCCCTCATCCGATTATAGATGGAATTCACCCTCCTTCCAATAAAAAAAGCTCCAACCCCGCATGTTTGCATGCTGGGAAGGAGCAAAATTTATGCTCGGGGCAATTGTTCAAATACGTGAACGTATTGCTCGTATTTTTCGGACCAGGCGTCTTTGCGCGATTCAAGCGTCCTGCCATCCAGCAGTGCCTCAATGACGTCCAGGCATACGTCCCAACCGGCAATATCCTTCGGCGTATGATCCGTGATGTTCGTTATCGTCTCGATCAACACCAGACGGCAGCCTTCGGCCTCGGGATGCAGCTCAAAACGCACCCGGTCCTCTCCCCACGTATACTCCAGTACCGATAACTCCCGATAGTCCGTAATCTCAAACTCCTCGAACGTTCCGTCCTGCATGTCAAAGGTAATTCTTCCGCCTTGGCGCAAATCCTCCACCTTCAGCTCCGAAAACCACTGCTTCAGCTTGTCATTATCCGTCAGATAGGACCACACCTTCTCAACCGAATGCTTCAGGCGGCGTTCAAATCGGACGGTCGTTCCGAACTCGTCTTGCCGTACAACAGCCAGCATCACTCATCCTCCTCATGGAATGTTTGATTCAAAAATGGATCATCCAATCCGGCGGCCTTAGGAAGATTACGGAGCTTCATCCTCATCCAGCAGCCTCTCCAGATCATCCAGCTTGTTCGTCCAGAACTGCCGATAGGGCTCCAGCCAGTCGTGGATCTCCTCCAGAGGCTTGGCATTCAGGCTGTACACATGCCTCTGTGCTTCTTTCCGCAGCGAGACAAGGCCAGCGTCCCGCAAAATGCGCAGATGTTTGGACACGCCGGGTTGGCTGAGCTGCATGAGATCTACAATCTCCCCCACCGTACACTCTTTCACGCGCAGGTAGTCCAATATCGTCCTGCGGTTCGGCTCTGCCAATACTTCAAAAAGGTTGTCGTTCAACATGTTTATTATATTACTATACAGTTATATTTCCGTAAAGTTATATAATAGGCTCACGCCGTCTTTGAACAAACATAACGCCTTCTTTATAATGTAGCTATTGATGTCCGGTTTTAACACGGTAATACGGGAATGCCCCAGTCAAAAAGGAGGAGTGACGAAAATGCCCGATATTATATTTTTGCGCGACCCTGCTCTGCCGTTTTTGGAAATCAAACAATGCGATGCTTTGGATCATCTGGCCTATAAAAAGCATTTTCACGAAGAAATCTCCATTGGTCTCATTGAGCAAGGGGCTACCCGCATATGGTCTGCCGGGAAACGGTATGAGGCTGCTCAGGGACATATTGTGCATTTCCCGCCGCTGCTCCCTCATGCTTGCCATCCCGAGAATCCCGCCGACTGGAAATACACGATGGTTTTTATCCATCCCCGGTGGCTCGACCCTGCGCCTGCCCGCTATCATCCCTCCCAATCCGATATGCCCATCCTGCTGCCGAAATATCAAAACGATCGCTGCCGAAATCTGGTTCATTCCTGCAGAATTGGGCTTCAGCAAAAAGCCACTCCATTGGAGATTGAATCCATGCTGATGGCATTAATGCGGGAAACCGGCCTGCTTCAGGAGGAAAGCGCCTCGGTGCCTGGCGGCAATGTGCATGAATCCCGGGCTATGCTTCGAGCGAAGAAGTATTTGGATCATCATTACAAAGACCGCATTACACTCGATACCCTGCAGGACATATCCGGGATCAGCAAATTCCACCTCATTCGGATGTTTACGGAAACCTATCATCTTGCTCCGCATGCCTACCAAAATTTATTGCGCATCAATTATGCGAAAGAGCAGCTGTTACAGGGGAAGACCATCGCCGACGTTGCTGCCGAGTCCGGGTTTTACGATCAGAGCCATTTCACGAGAGCTTTTGCCGGGTGCGTGGGGACAACGCCTCTTCGGTATGCGAAAGCAGCGTCATCTTAAACTAACCGCAATTTTATACAATATCGCCTCGCGCAGACGCTGATAGAATCATGAAGATCCCAATGTTGCGAGGTGTTTAACTTGAACGATTCTTTATCTGATTCTTTATCTGAACAGGCTTTTGCCGACGCTCTGAAGTCAGTTGCCCGTAACCTGCAGCTCAAACAATACGTCCGGCAATCCGCCGAATGGTATCCGATCCTGCTGCGTGCAGCGGAGCGTTTTGTCGCGGGAGACGTGCTGGATCGAGGTTTGTTCTGCCGGGATGCACTGGATGCACGAGGTTATCGGACTTCGCTGGAATATATCGGGGAGAACACCCTGACCGAAGCCGAATGTACGCAGGCTTTCCTGGAGTTCTCCCGGTTAATCGAAGCCTGCTCGAATGGCCGGCCGGGCACCCGTATTTCGCTCGACCTGTCCCATATCGGATTATCGGTAGACGAGAATTTGGCTTACCGGCATCTTGAAGGGCTTGCCAGCCAAGCGGAGGCGGCCGATTTGGAGCTGGTCATCAGCATGGAGGAGTCCGCCAAAACGGATGCCATCCTTGCGCTGCATCGCAAAATATCGGCCCGGTTCGCGAATGTCGGCATCACGCTGCAAGCCCAGCTCCCCCGAACCCTGGAAGATCTCGAACAAGTTCTTACCTACGGTTCCGGCACGATCCGCATCGTAAAAGGCGCCTATCAGGAACAAGAGGGACAGTATATTCCTCGTTCCGAGACGCTTACCACTAGGTATATTCAAATGGTGGATTTATGCGTTCAGGCAGGCAGGGCGGTATCGGTCGCCACTCATGATGAACCTATCCTGCGGCATATGACCCGCAACGAAGTGTATCGCGGCGCAGCCGTCGAAATTGAAATGCTGTATGGCATACGAACGGACTTTGCCAAGCAACTGAAGGAGGAAGGCTTCCCCGTCCGAATCTACCTGACATACGGCGAGGAGTGGTTCCTGTACTTGTGCCACCGAATCGCCGAGCACCCGCCGAATATCTATGATGCGGTAACCCGGTCGATCGCAGGCGGCACCGAACCCATTACCCAATATTGATCAACAATAACGAGGGAAGAAACGGCGAATATGCACTGTTTCTTCCCTTATTTATGATCTGGTACTAAAAAATATTTTCGGAATGCCGATGTAATAGTTGAAACTTTATTCTGAACGAATGCGTCATATTGTAGAGGAAAATAATAACAAAGCAAATTCAGGAGGTTGAGTGTGTGAAAAGAATATGGACTGCCTTGCTAGCAGCTATACTGTTAATTCCCATGACATTCCAATCGCAGGCCCAGGCGGCAGTGAACATCAGCGTCTTGATTGACGGCGTCAAGCTGTATACGCCTCAAGCGCCTGTCATGATCCAGGGACGCGTCATGCTTCCGATGCGATCCATCTTCGAAGCCTTGGATGCATCGGTCAAATGGAATCAAAAAACGAAAACCGTCACGGCGGTCAAGGATGGCACGACCGTCATCCTAAAAATCAACTCCAAGACGGCCACCATCAATAACAAGACGGTGGCGCTGGATGTACCGGCGAAGAACTTAAAAGGCAACACCATGGTGCCGGTCCGCTTCGTAAGCGAAGCCCTTGGCCAAAAAATCGGCTGGAATTCCAAAACGAAAACCGTTACCGTCACCACGACGAACAATTCCGGCGGGAACAATACCGGGATCGCACCGGTGAATTACGTAACCCTTCGGGATATCGGCAATGCCGGAGACGGCCGCGATCTGCAGGTCAGCTTCTCCAAATCGTCGACCGAACCTTTAATCTCGCATTACCGCGTCATGATTGTGAAGCAGTCCAAGACGTTAAACCAAACCGAGGCACAGCGCGTATCCTCCGCTGCTTACGCCACGGTATATCCATCCGGCTCGGATCCGACGCTGACCCTTACATCCGGCTCAAAGGATGTGGACGGTGACCTTATCCGCGATAACCAGGCTTATAAGGCTTATGTATTGGCAGTCAGCAAAACAGGCGGAACGTATGCCCTTTCCTCGGCTTCCCCGTCGTTGACGCTGACCAACACCAATTCGGTGAACGGCGCAACCAACGTAAAAGCGAGCGATGTGAGCGACTACGGCGATGGCCGTGATCTTCAGGTCAGCTTTACGCGCGCCCAAAACGAGAGCAATGTAAGCAACTACCGCGTGTTTGTCGTAAAAACGAAGGATGCAGCTAACTTCAACTTGGCAGCAGCTAAGTCTGTAGCTAGCCAGAATTATACGACGGTGAGCAAATCCAGTACGACGAATACAACGCTGTCCACGACGCTGAGTTCTTCCGCCCGCGATACTTCAGGCGAGCTCATTCGCAGCGGAGTCGCTTACACCGCATTCGTTCAGTCTGTCAGCAGCAACGAGAGCGTGCTTGCAAGCAACCTCTCGTCCGGTTCGGCCAGCATCACCCTCAGCACGGGGAATACAACGGTTCCTTTCATCACGCAGGTAACGGATATCGGCGATGCCGGTGATGGCCGCGATCTTCGCGTAAGCTTCAACAAGGTGTCCAACGAATCCAGCATTCATTCTTATCGCGTGTTTGTCGTAAAGGACAGCAATTATAGCAGCTTTAACCTAAGCAGAGCCAACACGGCTTCCAGCTACAACTACTATACCCATGTCAACAAAACCGGCAATAACATCACGAACCTGACGCTGTCATCGGGCGCCAGAGACGTGGATGGAGCAACGATTCGCAACGGCGTGTACTATCGCGTATTCGTCATGGCGGTGGACAACAATAACGCCAATAACAACGTGCTGTCCGCTCCATCAAGCTCCATCATCTTGAGTTCCAGCTACAATGTGGGCGCGGTTACCAGCCTGTCCGTCACCGACGTGAACAACTACAATGACGGTCGCGACCTGCAGGTGTCATTCTATCGCCCGTCCGATCAATCGAATATTAGCCATTATCAGGTCTTCGTTGTTAAATCATCGAATAGTTATTTTGATCTGTACAGGGCAACCAATTTAAGCAGCTATTATTATACGCAAATCAGCAAGAACAACAGCAGCAGCAACTACATGTCGCAGGTGCTGAATTCAGGCAGCCGCGATATTGACGGAGAACTGATTCGCAATGGCGTCAGCTATCGCGTTTATGTCCTGTCCGTAGGATATTCGACCAGTAACAATGCATTATCTGACTATGCTTCCATTACGCTTGGGAACGCCAATCAGAACGTTAACCCTGTTTCCACGCCGTCCCTGACGCTAAACGGCAATAACGGAAACGGAAGCGACCTGAGAGTCACCTTCAGTCCTGCTTATGGCGAAAGCTACATCGACCATTACCGGGTGATTGTCGTAAAGTCAAACCAAAGCCTGAACGTGTCGCAAGCTTACAGCAATGGGTATTACACGTTGGTTAACAAAACCGGCGGTACCATCACTCGGGATTTGGTTAACACGACCAAGGATAGCGATGGAGCCCTCATTCAAAGAGGTTCAAGCTACCGCGTGTATGTCTTGTCTGTAGGCAACAGCTATTCGAATTACAGCAACGCGCTTTCGGCGGTCTCTAATGCGGTTACGATTCAAGGCGTGACTGAAGTTGGTAAGGCTACAAACGTTGCGGCAGCGGATGTCGGCAATGAAGGCAACGGAAGTGATCTGAAAGTAACCTTCTCTCCTGCAAATGGAGAAGGCACTATTGATCACTATCGTATTCTTGTAGTCAAATCATCCAAGAATCTAACAGTATCCCAAGCACAATCAAACAATTATTACACTCAAATATATAAAGCGAACAGTTATAGTCAAAATTTAGGTGCTAATGCTCGAGACACAGACGGTGAGCTGGTTCGGAATGATCAAGGCTATCGCGTGTATGTCTTATCGGTAAGCAATAGATCCTCCAGTTACAGCGATGCTCTTTCCGCTCCATCCGACGAAATCAAGTTGCAAGGAGTAAGTCAGGTAGGAGAAGCAAATAATGTTCGAGTGAAAGATGCTGGTGATGAAGGCAACGCTAGTGACCTGAAAGTATCCTTCACTAAATCTGCAAACGAACAAAACATTAGTGAATACCGAATAATCGTTGTAAATGAATCAGACTTGAGCAAATTCAATCTAGATATTGCTAATGGACTCCCAGCAGAAAGCTACTTTACCGTCTTCCCTGGTGCTAACTATGATGGCAATCTTATAGACGGTACCCTAGATGCATTCGGAAAACAAATTGCTAATCAACAATCATACCGTGTATTTGTTTTATCTGTTAGCAACAATAAGAATATTAAAAACACGCTCTCAAAAGCTTCCAATTCAGTAACATTGGAAAACAAAACAGTTCTGGAGATTCCCTCCACTGTGAAAGCAGAAATTGTAAGCGGAAATGGTAATGCCAGTGATGTTGCCGTCAAGTTCACGGGAACAACTACAGGGATTATTGAATATCGGATTATGGTTGTTCCTTCGGATAAAACCTTGGAAATAAAAGGAGCAGAAGGAATAAAGGATAGCAATCTTTACACTGCAGTTAAGCCTAAAGTAGGCGAAATAGTGCAAAATTTAACCAATTTGAAAGACGTAAACGATGATGCCATTTCGGAGGGTAAGGAATATAAAGTTTACATTCTCGTGGTAGCGAATGGAGCAACCCAAAACCCTAATGGCTTATCTCGACCATCCGAGAATTTTACTATCCCGGTCCCATTACAAGCTTCGGCCGTTAAAGCCAGTTTGAATAAAGACGGGAAGCTTCAAGTTGAATTCAACAAAGCGATCAATGAGTCTAATATCGATCATTATCGACTGTTCTTTGTGCCAGAAGCAGAAATGAAAACCTTCGATCTACAAAAATCAAAAGATGCTGCTGACAAAGAAGTTACAAAAACACCAATAGATAAAACCGGGAAAAATATCGTAATTCCAATCAGTATCCCAACCACAGATTCTTTTAATAAGAATATTGAAATAAATACAAAATACGCCGTCTATGTCATATCTGTATTAAAAGATCAAACCCATGTGCTCTCTAAACCTTCTAATACCTTAGTTTTGAAAACTACAACTCCTTAAAATGCAATTAGCGGTATAGACTTCAAAATGCTTAGTCCCAAGAAAAGCTGTTGCTTCTGTCAATTTGACAGAAGCAACAGCTTTTTATACCCTTCACTCATCAAGCCCCCATTTTCAAAACTCCTTGCATCTCATAACTAATTTCCACATGATTTTAAGATGAATTATCCGGGTACTTCCCCATGGAAAAATATGATAATTTATTATTAGAAAGCGCTTTCAAAAATATCGTTTGGAGGTGAATCCTAACCTGAATAGCCAATGTTGCAGCTAGGTCCTCAACAACGGATAACGGTGATTGAATGAATCTAGTGAAAATACCGCTTCACAACTTCATGACAAAGGAGATGCTAATGATAAACCTCAATAAGAAATCCATCTGTTCCTTGGCTCTCGTCGTTTCTCTGGTCATCTCATTGTTCCCTTCATACGCATCCGCAGCGAAACACGAACATCCAAAGCATCCAAAGAAAAATCTCCAAGCCTACGTCAATGATATGCAGCCCGGCTGGAACCTGGGCAATTCGCTGGATGCCGTGGGAGCTGACGAGACGGCATGGGGAAATCCGCGCATCACCAAAGCGCTGATCGACCAAATTGCGGCACAGGGATATAAGAGCATCCGCATTCCGGTAACCTGGAACCATCACATCGGCAGTGCACCGAGTTATGCCATCGACGCCTCTTACATGGACCGGGTCGAGGAGGTTGTCGATTGGGCTCTGGACGCCGATCTGTACGTCATGATCAATGTCCATCACGATTCGTGGCTGTGGATCAGCCATATGGAGAACAACCGCAACGAAGTCGTTGCCAAGTACAACGCCGTATGGACTCAAGTTGCCCAGCGCTTCCGTAACCATTCGAACAAGCTGATGTTTGAAAGCGTCAATGAACCCCGCTTCTCGGATGGCGGGACCACCGACGAGTCCAAAGCCTTTCAGATGCTGGATGAGCTTCAAACGTCGTTCCATCGGATCGTCCGTGGATCTGGAGCACGCAACGCGACCCGGCCGCTTGTGCTCTCTACCCTTGAGGCATCTCCGACTCAAGCTAGAATGAACGAGCTGTACAACACCATGACCAAGCTGAATGATGCCAATCTCATCGCCACCGTCCATTATTATGGATTTTGGCCGTTCAGCGTGAACATCGCGGGGTATACCCGTTTTGAGACGGATACCCGAAACGATATCGATCAGACGTTCAACCATGTATATGACACCTTTATCGCTAGAGGGATTCCCGTTATCCTTGGCGAATACGGGCTGCTTGGCTTCGATCAAAGCACAGGGGTCATTGAGCAGGGCGAGAAACTGAAGTTCTTCGAATATCTGACCCATTATCTCAACAGAAGAACATTACCCATATGTTATGGGACAACGGCCAGCACTTTAAGCGAACCGCCTTCACCTGGTCCGATCCGGAGCTGTACAATATCATGAAGGCTGGTTGGAGCGGGCGTTCTTCCACGGCTGATACCGATCTGATTTTTGTGAAAAAAGGAGCGGCGGTCCAGGATCACAGCATCCCATTGAACTTGAACGGCAACGCATTGGCCGAAATCCGCTCAAACGGACAGCGGTTAGTCGCCGGGCAGGATTACACGCTGAACGGAAATACGATTACGTTTACATCCAGCCTTCTGTCCAGGCTGACTTCATCCGGACAATTCGGAGTGAATGCCGTACTGACGGCCAAGTTCAACCGAGGCGCGGACTGGAACTTCAGGGTTGTTTATCATGATACGCCTGTGCTGCGCAGCACGCAGGGAACCACTGATTCGTTCAGCATTCCCGCGACGTTTAACGGGGATCAGCTGGCCACGATGGAGGCTGTTTACGCATCGGGAGGCAATGCAGGGCCGCAGGATTGGACCTCCTTCAAGGAATTTGAATACACGTTTTCCCCATCCTACGCAAGCCATGAAATCAAGCTTAAACCTGTCTTTTTTAACGAGGTCAGAGACGGAGAAGTCATCCTCAAGTTTCATTTCTGGAGCGGCGAGGTCATTATCTACAACCTAACGAAGAACGGCAGCGGCGTGACCGGCAGCACCTCATAGGTTATGCTGCATGGGAATAACAAAAGCTCAAGTGAAATCACTTGAGCTTTTGTCTATTTAGGCTTGCGCAATATTTCGTTCAGCCAGAAACCTATCGATAATGGCCGAGATGACATTCAAGCTGACAGGCTTGCTGACATACTCATCCATGCCCATTCCTAAATATTTCTCGCGATCCCCCTTGATCGCATGGGCCGTCACGGCCACGATATAAGGCTGATGATCGGGCGGGGCCGATTCCTTAATGAGCTGGACCGCTTCCATGCCATCCATGAAGGGCATCTGTATATCCATGAACACCATGTCATACGGATATCGCTTAAAGGCCTCTACCGCCTCAAGCCCATTGAGAACGGTAGTCGAATTGTACCCCAGCTTCTCAATCATCTTCTTGAGGACTAATTGGTTCACCTCATTATCCTCAGCAATCAAAATTTTCAGATCGCTGCCGTCGGAGTGATTCTCGTGAACCGTCCCGGCCTCCGGCATGTTGCCCGCGTTTGCATTAAACGAAAAATCGACCGTAAACGTAAAGACGGACCCCTGCTGATTCGGATTTCGCTCATACCAGATATCCCCGCCCATCAACTGAACGAGTTTTTTGCATATGGCCAGCCCGAGTCCCGTTCCTTCCACCTGCCGCGTCATATAATGATCCACCTGATAGAAGGGTTCGAACAGCTGCGCAATCTTCTCGCTTGGCACCCCTATGCCCGTATCCGTAACGGAGAATTGTATGAGCTTCGAGTTAGCTTGGTCCCTGACACACTGAACCGAGATCGAAACGGAACCGTTCGGCGTAAATTTAATGGCATTGCTGAGCAGGTTCATTAATACCTGCCGCAGCTTCGTCACATCCCCATAGACTTGATTCGGCACGTCGGACGCTACAGAGGTGGTCACCTCAATATTTTTGTCCAGCGCCTTCGGAAGAATCATATTCAATGTCTCGGACAGGGCCGTTCTTAGGCTGAATGTTTCCTCCACCAGCTCCGTTCTGCCCGATTCGATCTTCGAGAAATCCAAAATGTCATTAATGATGTTCAGCAGGGTTGTCCCGCTCTTCTTGATGATCTGCACGTACTCCCGCTGCTCCTCATCAAGCTCGGTTTCCAGTATCAAATCCGTCATCCCGATTACGCCGTTCATCGGCGTACGGATCTCATGGCTCATCATCGCCAGAAACTCGCTTTTGGCTTTATTCGTCTTCTCGGCTGCTTCCTTCTCGATGATAAGCCTTTTCTGCTCCGTCATATCCTTGGCTATAATGTAGAACCCCACATTCTTGCCATGAATGACAATGGGGGCAAGCGTCGCGAGCACTTCAACCTGATGCCCGTCCTTGTGATGGATACAGTTGATCCCCTTCTCGGCGGCAACATAATCGGCCGCAGAAGAGAGCACTCGGGCGAGATTGCGTTCGCCGATCAAATTCGAGATTTTAGTTCCGATTAACTCCGGAATCTTAAAACCCGTCAGTTGCTCCGCCATCTGGTTCCCGTTAATAATCCTGCCTTCCAGATTGAAAGAAATAATCGCATCATGGTTATACTTCTTCAGCGAGGTGTATCGCTCAATGCTCTCCTGGAGCTTCTGCTCGGCTACCTTGCTGTCGGTAATATCAACAATTTGCGAAATGAAGAACAAGGGAGTTTGATCCTGATCGTCGCGAACCAGAGAAACATGTATCGACGCCCAGATGACATTGCCGTCCTTATGTACGAGTTGTTTCTCCACCGCAATGGTTGAGGACGCCTCATCCAGGGACCGTAAAAGCTTGTCTTTATTGTTAATGCATTCAGAATAAATATAATCGGTTGCCGGCTGTGCCATCAATTCTTCGTCCGTGTAGCCAAACATTTTGCACGCCGCAGGATTTACGCTGATCCAGCTTCCTTCTATCGTAACCAGGGCAATGCCAATTGGAGCACTTTTGTAGACATGTTCAAACAGAGCTTGATGGCCGAAAATGTTGATATCACTCATACTCTGCACCTCCTGATACCGCTTATTATACATCAGCGTCTTCAAAATAGGAGTTTTTTCAGAGTAATTTTATATTGCTAATCATTAGTAGAGTCATCGGTATACCATACGATAGATTTAATACCTTGTTAGCTGAACTATGTTCAGCATTACCAAGCGATTCTTTGCCGTTCACGAAAAAAACTCCCGCTGGGTCCATCATCCTCCATCGTCGCCAGCCATACCGCCGTATCGGCCCCTTCGTCAACGGTTAACGGAGCGTCTGCTCCTCCCATATCGGTCTGAACCCGGCCCGGGCACACCGCATTCACCTTTACTCCGGTATTGGCTACATCCTGCGAGACGAGACAGGTTAACGCGTTCAGCATCGTTTTGGAGATGCGGTATGCCGCGGATGCCCCTTGTAAACCGTAACCGCCCTGCATGATTTCGAAGGCTCCGAGACCCGACGAGATGTTTACGATACGCCCGTATTGATGCTGCTTCATCAAGGGTATTGCAGCCTGCGTCATTCGCAGAGCCCCGAAAAAATTCGTCTCCAGCGTTGCGCGCACGACCGACTCCTCTACATCGAGCACAGAAACCCCTCGATCCAAAATCACCCCCGCATTGTTCACCAGCACGTCAAGGCGCCCATAGCCAGACTGTATTCGATTCATCATCCCTGCCACATCGCGGACCTCATGGACATCCGCTACATGCAGTTTCACACGGAGCCCCTCGTTAAGCAGTTCTTGGACTGCCAGCCTTCCCTTCTCTTCGTCACGGGATGTAATCAGCACCTGAAGCCCTTTGGCAGCGAGCTGTCTTGCTATCTCTTTTCCAATCCCGCGGTTGCCTCCCGTCACAACGGCCACTCGCTGTACCTCTTCCCCTCTAGCCTTGTTCACGACGCCCGTCCCCCTTATGCAAAATAGCCTCCCATGCCGCAATGCTCTTCTCCAAATGGAGTTCCGCCTGTTTCAGCATCTCCATCTGCAGCTGGATGTCATCCAGCTTCCGCCTTCCCACCTCAATGGCGTTAGGAAGACATTCGATTTTGATATGCTCATCGAACGCGCATTGAAAAAAACTCATAATTTCCTTCACCGTCAATCCCAGGCTAAAATACATCTGGATCAAGCGGACCCGCTCGATATCCGTTTCCCTGTATTCGCGATAGCCATTATTCAGACGCTCCGGGCACAGCAGCTCCTTCTCCTCGTAATAACGCAAGGAACGCAGACTTACGCCCGTTTTTCGTGACAATTCACTAATATGCACGCCAAGCAGCTCCTTTTTCATCGGTTATCCGCATTTTAAAGCATCACATCATGTGAGGGTCAATCCGTCATTTTACAAGGCTATCCAGGGAGCCCGAAACCCTACACTCAAATCATCCCGAACAGCATCAAACCGATCGCATTGATCGCAAAATTGGCAAACATATGCACCATCCAGGACGCGTAAATATTGCCGTTTCGCTCATTCAGCCAGTTAAACAGCAGTCCCGCCACAACCAGCCCCGCGATTAACAAGAGGAACAGTCCTGCCGAGAACCAGCTGGACATCATCGCAACATGATACACGGCAAAAGCCCCGGCACTGAATACATATGCAAACCTCCGCCCGACCTGCTCCTTCAGCGTGAAAAAAGCAAATCCGCGGAAAAAGAACTCTTCCAGCAATGAATTCACGATGGATATGTAAAGGGCGACCAATACGAAATTGCCTGCATTGACACCCATATTATCCTCCAGTGCCCCTGTCACCTTGGTAAAGTCGAATAAAGGCCCCAGCCCAAAATAGGCGCCGAGTATGAAGGCGAATACGCCGAGTCCCAGCAGCAGGGAGGTTAGGAGACCCCTTCTCTCGAACGCGAACAGCCTGGGAAACGGAACCCCGCCCGCGAAGATGGCGTAGCCAATCGGCAATGTCAGAAAGAGGATGATTTTGATGGCGGATTTGACGGCGTAATCCGGACGGATCACCGCGTCGACCAAACTCATGGCTAGACAGCTAAATACGATGATGGCCATAAGAGAAACGATTTTCCTTCTTGATCTCATTGAAAGTATCTCCTTTAAACAGGTTACATCCATACATCTTCCATATATTAGAGTTCGATACGCCGGGCGTAATGCCCTCTACTCCAAAAGAAAACGCCCCTGACATCACGACATCAGAGGCGTTTTCGCTATTCATTCATTTTATGATACATAACGGCCCAGCGCCGCTTGGTATACACTCTTCGGCCGGAGCCCTATCAGTTTATCTGCCGGTTCTCCGTTATGAAACACAATCACCGTCGGCATCGACATGATGCCGAATTGGGCGGCAAGCTCGGGGGATTCGTCACAATCCACCTGATAGATGTCCAGGCGACCCGCTTCCTCCCGGCTCAGCTCTTCCAGAATGGGAAGCAGCACTTTGCAGGGCGGACACCATGCCGCTCCGAATTCAACAAGCGTGACCCCGTTCTGGTTGATCGAGCTTTGAAAGCTCCCTGCGTCTAATCGTGGTAAACTCATTTGCATTCCTCCGCTTCCTCCGATTCCCGTTCATCCAGAATCGATTGCATGCGTTCCTCCAGATTCATCTTGATATGATTCAGCTGGTGAATCTGCGCTTCGATCTCTGCGATTTTTTGACGAAAAATCGGGAACACCTCCGCGCAAAACGCCTCTTTGTTTTTCAGGACGCAATGCAGGAAACCGGCGATCTGCTCGGTGGTCAATCCAAGGTTTAGATATAACTGGATGGTACGCACCTGCTCTTCCGCAAGCATCGAATATTCCCGATAACCGTTCTCGTTTCGGACAGGCGTCAGCAATCCTTGCTGCTCGTAGTACCGCAGCGAACGAATGCTGACGCCGGTACGGGCCGCGAGTTCTCCGATTTTCATGCTTTCACACCTCCTGGACGAACGATTCGATTTCATTGTAAACCCTGACACTAGTGTCAGGGTCAAGAGGATTTCGCGATTTTTTTCAAAAAGCGAGAATTCGAAGTGTTGGCTAACGCTTCAAAGTCGCTTTCTTTTCTTGGACTTGCTGCCGGCGCCCTTGCGAAGCTTCGGCCAGCGATTCGCCGGCACATGCTGGAGCATCGTATGAAAAACGGTCCCCCACTGCTCTTCGTTCAGCCGACCGACGGGGAGCTCTCGGTCCACTCTAAGCACTTTAACGAGCTTCGCCATCTGGGGAGGTGTAAACACGCCCGATAGAGCCGCAAATAACGGCAGCCGGGCATCCCGCAGCCCATAGGCGGCCAGCGCCGTAAACTTGGGCTGATGCGATGCGGCAATGAGCGGCTTCTTCCTCCGATGAATGGTCAGAATGGCTGAATCCACTTGGGGAGGCGGCGCAAAATGACGGGGCGAAACGGTCCGCACGAGCCGAATGTCGTACTGCATCCTCCAGCTGAGAATTCGCGGATCTTGAATGGGAACGGCCGTAAAACGTTTGGCTGCCCCCATCTCCACAAGCAGTACGGCCCGCTGCAGAGGGAGGCCGGGGCACTCCAAAAGCTTCCCCATGATCGGCGTGGTGATCGAATACGGAATATTGGCCACGACGGCAAATGGATTTCTCGGCAGCGGGATTTCCAGAAAATCCGACTGCTTGACGAGAATGTTGCTGCTATCCTTCATCTTGCCCAGCAGTTTATCCACAAATGCCGGATCCGCCTCGATTGCGAGCACGCGCGCCGCTTTCTCTGCAAGCGGAAAGGTTAACGCCCCTGTACCCGCGCCGATATCAAGAACGGTATCGGTGGAGCGAATCCGGGCCAAGTCGATCATATCATGAATCAGCCTTTTGCTGATTAATAGATGCTGCGCGGAAAAGTTGGACGGTTTCTTCAGCTTTTCACGATGGGTTTTATGATATTTGGACACAAAAAAGCACCTCATTCATTCGTATAGTAATGAAAAAGGCACAGCACAAATAATCCTTCGCATTTTTACATGAAAATGGATGGATGTAGATGTTCTGTACCCTCATTAACGAATACGTATGAATGCGATGCAGCACATGTCAGGACAATCCTCCTTAGATGAAACGGATAAAATAACACTGACAGTATAACATAGCTCCCCCGCGGGCTCACGGGTACATTCTGTTAAAAGGATTTTTTACCGCCGGTACATGCAACACATATGGTATGTTGAGGAGGAGAGCTAGCATAACCCGTATCCGAATCCTGCAAACACCTCGCATCCGGCATACCGGAAGGAGTAAAACGATATGAATATCTATTTCACGAATGAATCAAACGAAACCGATAGCGTGGACAAACATTACGTAAGAAACCAAATGATTGCGTATAATCTGAAGCATTTCCCTGACGATTTAAAAGGCCGTTACCAGGAAATCAACTTGTTGTTAAGGAAGGAGGACGGTCAGATTTTGGGCGGAGTCGTTGGGGAAATATGCTGGAACTGGCTGGAGATCCACTATTTGTTCGTGGATGAACCCTTCCGTCAATCGGGGTACGGCGCCAAACTGTTAAACAAGGCCGAAGACATCGCAAAGGAGAAGCAATGCGAGTTCGTTAAATTGGATACGCTGAGCTTTCAAGCCTTGGATTTTTACCTTAAGCAGGGTTACGAAGTGTATGGCAAAATCGAGAACGCCGGGCGGCATACCCACTACTATATGAAGAAAACTCTATAAGATAAAAGAAGGCAGCAAGGCTGCCTTCCCCTCCCGAGCACTTCGCCTACCTCTTCTTTTTCGCTTTGCTTTCTGCCTTCTCCAGGTTTTGCTGAACCCGATATTGGACGATTCGGCGTATCAGGTCATAAGGCAGCGGCTGATCGATCGGAAATTTCAAGGTTCCCTTGGACGCATGATATACCTTCAGCTCATCTTGGAACGCCTCGATCCCGCTGGGCGCGGGGTAAAAGCCGATATGTTTCTTGAATGCCGCAAAATGCACGAGGTTCCCGTGGAGGTCGAAGGTTGGCATCTGGTAGCTGATTTTTTCCTCGGCTTCCGGGGCTGTTTCCTGAATCACATGCCTTAATGTCTGCAGGATATCCTGGACCTCCGGAGCAAAGCCGGAAATGTAATCGTCGATCGACCCGTATACGATTTTATCGTCTTTCATCAGATATAACAGCCCTTTCGCAGGTTAATACGTTTCATAAACGAGATCCCCGTTCATTTCAAGCTTGTCGTTAAACAGGACGTATATGTATAGTTGTCCGGCCGGCGTATCGCCTGCATCATACCCTAGCCGAAACGTGCCGTCCTTGTCGAAGGCAAGCTCGGATAGAACCAACTCGTTCACGTCTTCGTCGGGGTGCATCCCGGCAATCAGATCCAGCGCCCGGTCGTTCAGCTCCCCAAAATTCGTCCAGGCATTCCGGATGACCGGGGACAGCCGGTTCATATCCGCTTCGGCAGAGGCCACCGTGCTGACGGAGAGCTCCGTCTCCTTCCATTGAAGCCTGGCCCCGTAGAAAGACAGCGAGACGTCGTATTCGAAGGTCCCAACGCCCTTAACGGTATGGTCCGGCTCCATGATGAGATTGTTGGAATGGTCCAGCCGCTCCAGCTTGGGATTACGATGCGTATCCAGTTTGGAGATTTTGTTCTCCGAGCAGTAGAGCTCCGTTAATAGCACATTGCGAGTGAGATCCAATTCGGTGATGTGATTATTGAAGCATCTCAAGCTTTGCAGCGAAGGATTTCCGGTTACGTCCAGCTTTGTCAGATGATTATGGTTGCAGCGGATTTCGATCAAGTCCGGACATTCCTCCAGGTGTAAGCTCATTAAATAATTGTTTGCGCAATGGAGATAGGTTATCCGGGGGTTCTGATACAGCTCCAAAGCAAACAGGGAGTTGTAGCTGCAATCCAGCTCCGTTAAATCCACGTTCTGCTCGAGCCGCAGCTCGGATAGGATATTCCAGTAACAGACCAGCTTCGTCAGCATGGCGTTGTGACTGACATCCAAATCTCGAATTCGGTTAAATCCGCAATTC
Organism: Paenibacillus sp. CR_12; assembly: GCF_041953985.1. Taxonomy (NCBI): domain Bacteria; kingdom Bacillati; phylum Bacillota; class Bacilli; order Caryophanales; family Paenibacillaceae; genus Paenibacillus; species Paenibacillus sp. CR_12. Next base: position 276,324 of record NZ_JAVFHO010000003.1, read on the forward strand.
AGCGTTTTCAAGTTGCTATTCTTGCTGAGATCTAGCTCCGTCAGGCTATTGGACGAGCAATCCAGCTCTTCAAGCGACGTGAAATGCTCGATCCCATTCAGGCTTGAGTATCCATGATTTGAAAGCTGCAGCGATATAATATGTTCTACATCGCCCGCCTGAATCCGTTCACGGTTCCCGCAATAGGTTTCGAGCACATAAGCTTTGAAACGTTCATCTATGAAATCCTGGGTTATATCCATCTCGTCCTCCTTAGGGCAAGCTCCTGATCGATTCATGCTTAACCGGGATTCCGATGTCCGACTTCCCGCAATTCCATTATAGGGTTCCGCCTTGAAAAGGTCAGGGGTCTTTCTACCTACTTACCAGGGGAATTATGGAAGAAATCGACGGGTAAAGAGCTTTCCTCTGCCAGCGCGGATTCCGATCAAGGGCTTTAACGAAAAAAACGGCAATTGCTTCCCGATATTCGGGAAGCAATTGCCGGCAGCAGAAGCTACATAGCCTCCGGTTGTTCCGACTGGACTTTCGGCGTTACCACCGATACAAGCAGCTCGTTGGCCGAAGAAATCGGCACGACGCCGTCGGGCAGTTTGAGATCCCCGACATGCAACGAATTCCCGATCTCTAGTCTGCTGATTTCAACGGGAATCGTGGCAGGAATTTGGTCCGGGAAGGACTCGATCTCGATGAACGTGCTTTGGATTTGGACGACTCCTCCCAATTTGGCTCCTTTTGCGGTGCCGATGTAATCGAGATTCACTCTCGTCCGCACAACTTCATTTATATTGATACGTAAAAAGTCGACATGAATGTATTCACGAGTTACCGGATCACGCTGAACGGACTCCAGCAAAACCGGAATCGGCTCCCGATCTTCAAAATGAAGCTCAAGGATCCCTCCTTTGCCGTTCCGTGCCCATTTGCCGAACTCTTTGGCGGACAGTTGAATCATCATATTGTTTTCCCCTGTGCCAAATACAACCGCCGGAATTCGTCCCGAAAGACGAAGCTGCTTCAGTCCGGTTTTGTTCATCGCAGCGCGCGTTTCTGCTCGTAAATTTACTCTCATCTCAACAACACTCCTCAGATTATCGTTATTTGGGTGCACTCTCCATCGATCGTCCGTTATGAACTACGGATTTCTCCCCCCGTAGCGGGGAAATCAGGAGCACCATTGCATCACCTCCAGATAGACATTTAATGTAAAAACCTTTTATATATGCGAGAAGGCACCTCGTTCCATGGGAACGAAATGCCTAATTACTTGCTACCATATCATAGAAAGGGGGCGTTGTCGACCAAAGCGAAAATGGAAACTCGCTTACATGAAGCCATCATATGGCTTCTATGATTTCAGCTTCATCAATAGGACTGCCTCCACATGGCTGGTTTGCGGGAACATATCGACCGGCTGCGCCCATTCAAGCTCGTAGCCGCCGTCCAGAAGCACCTTGCAATCTTTGGCTAAGGTCGAAGGGTTGCAGGATACGTATACAAACCGCTTCGGCTTGGTGCGGAGCACCGTTTCCAGGAAGCGCGGGTCCAGGCCGGTGCGCGGCGGGTCGGCAATGATGACGTCCGGCTTCATGCCTTCCTTGACCCAGCGCGGCAGCAGCTCTTCGGCTTGGCCGACGTGGAAGCTGGCGTTAGCCCTTCCGTTCCGCTGTGCATTCGCCTTGGCGTCCTCGACGGCTTCAGGAATCGTCTCGATTCCGAGCACCTCCTTGGCATACGGCGCAAGCCACAAGCCGATCGTGCCGGTGCCGCAGTAGGCGTCGATGACGGTTTCCTTCCCGGTCAGCCCCGCTGCCGCCCGGACCGACTCGTACAGCTTGACGGTCTGCTGCGGATTCAGCTGGAAGAACGCTCTCGGCGACAGCGAGAACTGCAGGTCGCTCAGCGATTCCTGCATGCTCTCGGTGCCCCATAGCGAGATTGTCCGGTCTCCGAAGATGAGCGAGGTTTTCTTCGGATTGATATTGAGTGAAATTCCGCTTACCTCCGGAATGGTAAGGCGCAGCATACGAACGAGATCGTCCTGCCTTGGCAGCTTGCTTCCAGCCGTGATCAGCGTCACCTGCAATTCCCCGGATTGGAAGCCGTGACGGACTACGATCGTCCGTACGCCATCCTTGGCACCATTCTCCTTATAAAGCGGTATCCGCAATTCCTCGAGTACGGATTTGACCTTCTCCACCGCTTCATTGACCTTCGGATGCTGAATCGGGCAGCCGCTGATATCCACAATCGTATGGCTGTCCGCTTCATAGAGCCCTGCGATCACTTCATGGCCCTTCCGTTTCAGCTGCAGCTGGGCTTTGTTCCGGTAGTCCCATGGATGCTCCATCCCGAGAATCGGCTTAAACTTGACATCGTCCAATCCCGCGTAGCGGCTGAACGCTTCGCGCACGATATCCGTCTTCGCCTGCAGCTGTCCCTCATAGGAAATATGCTGAATTTGGCATCCGCCGCAAATGCCGAATACCGGGCAAGGGGGCTCTATCCGGTGAGGCGAACGCTTCTCCACTTCCAGCAGCTGCGCCTTGATAAATTTAGGCTGAACCTCCCTCACCTCGGCTTTGACCACCTCATTCGTGATCGCTCCATCGATAAACACCGCCTTGCGGCGGTAGTAACCCACTCCCTCGCCGTTAATGCCGAGGCGTTTGATCGTAACGACAATCACGTCCCCGGCCTGCAGCTCATCCGCATGCTCGCGCCCGGATGACGGCTTCGGTCCGCGTACCCCTTGCTTATATTGATTCGCTCGTCTCCCCTTCGCATGCGGGGATGCCGACGACGAATTGCTGTTCTTCATACGGTCACGTTGAAAAATCGGCTTTGCCCCTGCTTTGTTCGCTGCAGTCCGCTCACCAGTCTTCTTCCCGTATGCCGCTGATTTGCTGTTGTTGGTTCCTTGTCCGGAACGCCGTTGTTCACTCATGCCTTGATTGCTCCATCCTTAATGGTATCGTGTCCAATATACCATGCCGGACCCGCGAATGCGAACGAGCCATGTACTTTTTCCCGGTGTCGTACGGGGATTCTTTCGCTTCATTGGCGCCAACATCTTGGCTCCGCAAAAAACCGCAAAAAATATTTTTTCGATATGGAAACCAGAGACGATCCTCCAGCGTATAATTCCATTATCATACATTCTCTTATGGAGGTATCTTTTATGTCGTTTTTTAACAAAATGTTAGCCAGTGTAGGAATTGGAGCCGCCCAGATCGATACGCACCTCGAAAAATCCTCCTATTATCCGGGTGAAGAAGTACGCGGAATCATTCACATTAAGGGAGGCAACGTAGAGCAGACGGTCGACCGCATCTATTTGAAATTGATGACGGAATATACCAGGGAAAGCGACGACAAGAAATACATAGAATCCTATACCATTGCAAAAGTCAACGTCTCAAGCCGCCTCACGTTGAAGCCTGGCGATCAGCAGGAAATTCCGTTCGCCTTTCCTTTGCCGCTGGAAACGCCGCTCACCATTTCGCGGCAGCCGGTCTGGATCCACACCGGACTCGATATCGATAATGCCATCGATCCGAAGGACCGCGATTTCATCGACGTCGAACCGAACGAGGACGCATCCATTGTGTTCGACGCCGTCGAAGCGCTTGGCTTCAGCTTCAAAATAGCAACATGCGAATATCATCCGCGGCTCGGCCAGGGTGTTCCATTCGTGCAGGAAATTGAATTTTATCCCGGCTCCTCCTATGCCGGTCATATCAAAGAGCTTGAATTGATTCTCTATCCGGAGCAGGAGGGGATTTCCATCCTGGTCGAAGTCGACCGGAGAGGCAGAGGCGTTTCAGGCTGGCTCCAGCGTTCGCTCGATATGGATGAACAGCACTCCTGGGTAACCCTCGACAAGCAGGATCTGGCCCAGGGGCCATCCCACGTGGCCCAAATTCTGGACCGTGTCATCCGCAGATCGATTTAATGAAAAATGGCCCGCAAGGCAGGTCGCTTGATTCCCGGGCGACTCTCCTGCGGGCCATTATTTTTGAATGATGAATGTATATCGATGGTTAGATGAAATAATGCGGATACTTCTCTCGCAAAATATCCTGCTCCACAACGACGAGGCGCAGGTGACGCTCCATCACGTTCATGGCTTGCTCCGCCTGCCGATTGACGATCAACTGATACATTTCTTTATGCTGGGAGATGATATTCTCCCAGTTGGAGTCCTTGGACAGGCGAAGCAGCCGCAGACGGTTGAAATGGATGTTCAATTGCTGCAGCATCTTCCAGGTCCGTTCTTTGCCCGTCCCCTCAAACAGAATTTGGTGGAACTCCTCGTCCAGCTCAAACAGCTTATAGAAGTTATGGTTGCCCGCGCACACGTCCTGCAGCGCAATATTGGTTTCCAGGCGGAAGCGGAACTCTTCGGGAAAAGAACCGCAGGCGAGGGCCACGATTTCCTTCTCGATCTTCTCCCTGATAAATCGGCCTTCCTCAACATGCCGAAGATTAATACGGGATACGATCGTCCCGCTTTGCGGAATGATGTCCAGCAGCTCTTCCTCCGCAAGCTTCATGAACGCTTCCCGGACCGGTGTCCGGCTGACGTTCAATTCATCCGCAATTTCTTTTTCCGAGATTTTCGTACCCGGCTCCAGCTCCAGATGAAATATCCGATCCTTCAATAGCTGATAAGAATACTCTCTGGTAGAGCCTTTAATCTTTTGCTCTGTTGACATATATATCGCTACCTCTTTCTTAAATGCTCTATGTTCTCTTTGCTTAAAGTTACCCTTCCCTCTATATTACCCGAATCAAAGGGCCGGACGGTATATAATGTATAGGAATCCCCGGAAAAAACTCCCGCAGCCTATCGGCCACGCAGGCCATGCCGGGCTCCTCGCTGGCAGCATGGCCGAGCAGAAGCAGGGACGGGCCCCTGCCCTGCGCCGCCGCATCGCCCATGTATTCAGGCGTCTCCCATTCCGGACCTTCCCCTGCGATGAGAAGATCCAGCGACTCCTTCAGGCAGAGGGGAATGGCATGCGCGCCGCCGCCGCGATAGCCCACGGTTATGCCGATTCTGGAGCATATGCTGCTTCGATTACCGACATAACGAAGGTAAGGAAGATTCAGCTTTCTTTTTACATGCTCCGCAATATCCGGCAGGCTCATCTCTTCCGGCAGCGTGACAATGGCCGCTGCCTTAAGATGCTTATCGACATAAACTTCCCAATCCAGCGCCTGAACCAGTCCTTGCGTCATGATATCGGGAACGTATCGGTGAGGCGCATCATGGAACCGGTAAATCGTCAGATCCCCGGACTCCATCAAGCGGAGTTTATCCTGAAAGACAGGACTCGCCTCCAACCCCTCATATCCCTCCTCCTGATGGCTGTAAAACGCCCCTTCATGGGTAATGACAAGGTTGGCCCCAACTTGGACCGCTCTCTGCAGAACCGAATACGATGCCGTAAACGTGACGGCAATGCCGTGGACCACCGCTTCGGCGCTTCCTGCCGTAACCCTGTCCACCTTGGATTCAAGAAATGCTGCGGGCTCTATTAAGCGGTTGATGATGTCTTGAACGGTGACTCGCAATCTGGAATGCCCTCCTTGGGAACCAACGCAAACGGCCGAACCGAAAAACAGGCTGCCCTTCCATCAAGAAACGCAGCCTGTCGATCCGTTGGTTATGGTTGCTCTTTATATTTTTTATACGTTTTATTCGCAATCTCCAGGTATTGTCCCACGCCCTGGCTATCCAGCTCTTGCACGAACTTGTCGTACTCGGCGAGATCGCGGTCGCCCAGAATGAACTTCAGCGTGTTCTGATCCGTGTAGTCCTTCAGCGGCGTGCTCAAAAGCGTCACTCGCTCGCGCTCTTCTACCGAGTATGGAATCGGCGGCTCCGGCTTCACAACCGTTTTTGCTTCGCTCATGCTCTTCTGGAACTGCTGCTCTTCCTCGCTAAACATGGATTGCAGCAGCTCGGTCGTGCCGCCGTAAGCGAACACGCCGCCCGATAAGCCATACTCGATCCGCAGATCCTTCGTGCCCTTCGGATTCAGTCCGTTGTAGTTGATGTCGTCCATCAGCTTGCGTACGCCGCCTTCCTTCGTATACGTTACGCCTTCGACGCCCCACTTCGCGAATTCCTGTCCTTCGTCGCTGTAATAGAGCCAGTCGATAAACTGCAGAATGGCTTTGAAATGCTCGCTCTCCTTCACTTTGGATGAGATCATGACCCCGTTCTCGAGTCGGCTGCCGGACATCAGCTGGCCGGCCGGTCCGCCGGGAACCGTGATTTTGCTGATGGCATACTTGCCTTCGCCCAGCGTTTTGTCCATATCGGTGCGGTGCTGGACCACGGTCTGGGAGTTGCCGTTGATGATGAAGGATTTGCCGGTCACGAATTTTTGCACGGCCTGATCGTCATCCTGGGTAAAGCTCTCTTTGTCCAGCAGTCCTTCGTCCACCAGCTTGTGCAATTAAGCGCTTACATATTTGACTTAAAGAATAGACTCCCTCATTTGGAGCGTTAGATTCAATAGATTCCGCTGCTGCTTTCACTTATGTAGAGAGTCGTAATTTTGTATACTAGTATAACTAGTATGGCAATTGGTTTCATTGTAATGGACGTTTTCTTCAATTTCAATACATTTTTTTCTCATGTATAAAATTCGGATCCCAAGCTGCAAAAAAACCGTGAGCATTCAGGCTATGGCCTGCTGCTTCACGGTTTTCGGGTTCCATTGCTGCCCGAGGTATTCATCATGGATAAGGGGCAGAAGCCTTCGCTTCTGCCCCTTTATGGTTTCCCCATGCCGGCTTTATATTTATTTCAGCTCCGTCACGTTGCCGTCAATGCTGACGCTTTTGATGTCCATATCCCCCAGAAATACGAGGTTATTCTTGCTGTCCAGATTATACAGCCACTGAAATCCGCTCTTCGTGGTGCTTGTCGAGCTGGCGTGAAGCTTCAATTCCGATCCGTCCGCGGCGATGACCTTAACCTCCGGCGTATAGTCCGGCAGTTTATCCAGCTCACCGTCGGTACGCTTGCCTTCGATGGCTACACCGATGGATGAAACACTAATGGTGTGGAGAGACAGTGCTTCCTTACCCTCATCAATTGCCAGATTCAAACTCTGTTCTCTTTGCTTGCCCGGAGAAATGGTGAATTGCACATTCCAAGGGCCTTCAACGGCTTGGGCGTTGTCCGCTGACATGATTCGATCGGCTGTGATCCGTGCCTTCAGTCCCTCGAGGTCATTCATCGCATCCATCTCAAACACGCCGACAAGCTTTTTGTTGTCGTCAAGAAGCTGCTGCCCCACCATATAATTCACACTCTGCTCCGTTTTCAGTTCAAGTAGGGGGATCGAAGCACCCTCGGGGAATGGCATGCCGTCCTCTTTCATGAAACTGACCACCAAATAACCGCTGTTGCCGACATAAACCCCTTCTTCAACATTCATGGTTACCCCGGATGCTGTATCCGTCCCTTGTATAGGTGACCGTTCGTCTTCCGCAATGGACGCGGATTGACCGAAGAACTGCTTCAAGCTATCCATGTATTGGCTCGCAAAAGCGGTCGTGCTAAGTATCATAATCATCGCGGCAGCGATAACGATACTGGCTTTATATTTTTTCACTTTCCTGTTTTTAAACACCATCGTTTCCTCCTCTTGAATACGCTTCATCGCTCGGCTCTTGATCCGTTCCATACTGATCTGCTGCGTTAACTCGCGTTCTTCTTCCTCCGTAAGGAGGAGATTGTCCAGCTCCTGATTGTCGATATTGGCCATGATATCTACAATTCGCCGCTTCACTTGCATCCATCCCCTTTCGCAATCGATTTGAAGCTTCACTCCTATAGACACGGTCTTTATAGAAATCCTACGGATTCTCGGTTTCATAATGTATGCGCAGTTTGTCCCTTGCCCGGCGGATCCGGGCGGTGACGGCCTTCTCCTGCATATTCAGCCGGCTTGCAATATCGCGGACTTTCTCTAAATAAAAGTACCTGCGGATGAATATTTCGCGATCCGGTTCGCCCATCCCCTGTACCATGCCGCTTATCGTTTCCTTCTCCTGCCGCAGAATAGCCAGTGCCTCCGCAGAGGGACAAGAAACGGCGTCATCTTCCAATTCGGATTCAATGACCCGCTGCCTCTTTCGCAATGCATTCAAGGTATGATTACGCGCGGCTATCGCCAGATAAGGCTTGAGACTATCTCCGCGCAGCATGATTTTTGTCCCGTCTGTCCACAGCTTGACCAGCACGTCCCCGGTGATCTCCTCCACATCGAAGGAATTAAACCGCCCTCCTGCCACCTTAGCAACCACCGCGGCTATGTAGCGTGAATAGCGGTCAACCAATGTTTCAAAACATCGCGGATCTTTCCTCGCTAGCCCATCCAGCAATGTCTGATCCTCCATGGGATCCTCCCCCTCTTATATAATCATCTCTGTTGGTAGAACCAAGCCACAAATCCCGTGCTACTATATAAGACACCTTTAATTCCGGAAACCCTACACATCTTTTGAAAAAATAATCGTTTCGCCATGCAAACGGATTGGAGTAGCTTTGCTTGGAGTAACGGCAAAAAAAGCCGACCCCATCGGATCGGCTTTTTCTACAAACGTATGATTTTATTGCAATTGCGGAGAAGCCTCGGATTGCTGTCTCGATATGATGAACAGCACGATCCAAATCAGCAGGAATCCTAGGAGCTGAGGCCCTGTCACGATTTGCTGGAATACAATCCAGTTGATGAGCACGCCCACCATGGGAAAACTCAATTCAGCCAGCGTTGCGACAGAGGCTTTGGTCGTGGTCAGCCCTTTATAGTACACCAGCAAGCTCAGCAGACCCGGCAGCAGTGCCTGCCCGATCAGGTTCAGCGATACCAAGGCAAAGGCGCCTGTGCCCCATGCCGGCATATTCCAAGCTGCCCCTTCGCTCCAAGTAATGACGGTCAGGAGCGGCAGCGCGAGCACGAAACGAAGCGAGGTTACCGTCTCATACTTCAGTTTGCCTACCATCAAGCGTCCCATGACCGTTGAGCCGCCCCATAAGGCTGCTGCGCCTAAGGACAGGAGGCTGCCGACTTGAACAAACTCGTTCCAATGGCCGATCGGCAGGGTTAAGCCGAAGGTGAGTAAATACGTGCCTGCCAAAGCGATGATAAGCAGGATCCCGAAATGGCGCGGAAGCTTCTCTTTCAGAAGCAGGCTGGCCAGAATGATGGCAAACAGCGGCTGCAGCTTCTGCAGCAGCAGGACGGCATTCAGATTTCCGCTCGACAGCCCCATCGTGAACAATACGGTAGCCAATGCCGAACCGCCCCAGGATATAAACAGCAGTGCGCCGACATGATTCCAGCCCAGGCTCTTAAGTTCCTCCCGGTTCTTCCACAATACAGGAATCGCAATCAAGGAAATAATGATATGTTCGAGCAAAACGATCTGAGCCGAAGTCAGATTCTTAAGCAGAATAACCCGGAATAACGGGTCAACGCCCCACAGGGCGGCCCCCAAAACGACGAGCCAGAACCCTCCTTTAAAACGTCGACTTGCCTGTGTGTCGGAACCATAAGGTTTCACCTTGATCCCGGTATTCATATTACTCATCTTGCCCTCTCCTGTCTTGAATACGGAGGTCTTACTAGCAGAAAGCCCCCGTCATCGGCATGGCCGACGTATACGGGGGCTGATCAAATAAGCCTGCGCCAAAATGGAATATTCGCATTCACGGCAAACTCATCTTTGATCTTCTCCCATCCGGACTTTACCGTCGGCCTTGGAATTGCACCAAGTCAGTCGCTGCATTCATGTTGGCTACAGAACGCAGAGAGTCGCGGGCTTGGGTTCGTTCGCGAAGGAACGAACCATCACCGCCGGTCAGGAATTTCACCTTACCCCGAAGATCCATATTCATGTTTTATTTTGTAATGCCTTAATCACTAATTAACCGATAATTCCTATAAACTTAGTTGTTATATTGAAATTATAACATGAATCCTTTCATGTAAATACATCTATTTTCAAAATAAACGAAATTAGACTTGAATACAATGAAAAATCTCACGTTCATCCAATACTTACTGAGAATTATACAGCAAGTATCAATTTGTTACCAGCATGATTTTTTACCATCTTCACGGTTTATCTCGAATACCTTCTGACTTGAACAGCGGCCGCTCCTGCTGAAGATTCAGCAGCTCCAGCGCTTCCTCGGTATTAAGGCTCATTCCGTTCCCATAAGGCTTAGATACCAGCCGAGAACACTCTCCGCAGCTGTTTCCTCCGATTGCTTCGTCTCACTCAGCAATGCTTTGTTCCACTTCCAATATGTATATTCAGATTCAATGCGCATGAACTCCATCCTTATCAGATCCTTATCAGATCGTTATCAGGTCGTTATATCCATCCCTTAATAAATGTATCGGATGCCTGATCGCTTCACTTTAACCGGTTGCCATCTGCCTGAGTATGCAAAAGACCGCCCTCAAGGTTTCAATCCACCTTAAGGACGGTCTAATCATGAAATGCTATCCTGCTTCGATCAGTTCATAAACTTCAACGCTGTCAAAGTACGCTTCAGTACGAGTGCTGCTTGCGCACGCGTGACCGAATCGAGTGCTCCGAAATTGCCTTGGTTGTCACCCTGTACGATGCCTTGCTTAGTAAGACTGGCCACATGGGCCGCCGCCCAAACCGGGATGGATGCCTGATCCTTGAATCCGGCAGCGGCATTCGCACCCTGATTCAACAAGTCTGTCGGATTCACCGCCTCCATGGCCCGGGTGATCATTACAGCCATTTCCGCTCGGGTCATGCTGGCATTCGGCGAGAAGGCACCGCCGTTGCCGCCCTCGATCAAGCCGTAGCGCGAGGCTGCGCCAATCTCGCCGGCATACGCGGAATGATCCTGAACATCCTTGAATGCACCGCTCTCGATGACCGGGCTGAGCCCCATCGCACGGACGAGCATGGCCGTAAATTCAGCTCGCGTGATCGCCTTGCCCGGTGCATAGGAGTCCGCGTTGACTCCGTTCACGAGCAGCTTGGAAGCCATGGATTCGATTTCCGATTGCGCCCAGTGGCCGTCAAGATCCGCAAACGTCTTCTTGTATTGCAGCAGCGCATAAACGCCGTTTCCGGCATGCTTGACTTCGATCGCCGCTTTACCGTTCCATGTCGTCCTTACGGCCGGTACAAACCGGAAAGTCCCCGCCGCTTCGTCATAAATGACGGCAGCAAGCGAATCCGGATTCATCCCTGTCGGCAGCGGCATGATACGGCTGATGACGCGCTTCCCGAAATCCTTCAGTTCCTGCTCTGCGCCAGGCGCTCCAACCGCTGCGCCGAACCGCAGTCCTCCATTGGCTGCCAACGAGGCGCCCATGGAAGTGGCCTTGCTTGTCATAGCGTCCGCTACCTTGCCTGCTGCGGGAGCCACCGACATCTTCACCTGGATGTTGCCGGACCCTTGTGCCGTCTCCAGAGCCTCATCCAGAGGCAGAGCCGTTATCGGAAGACGGAAGGCTCCAAGTGCGGTCTCCAGCACCAGGGTTGCCTTCGGATTCCGTTCCATGGCCTGCTTCAGGCCTGCTGCGGGAAGGGACAGCTCCGCGGCACGGTTCAATTCAGGAGCCCGAATAATCAATTCCTGCTGCCCGTTCGCGGACAAGCCGCTTACGGCCTTTTTCCACGCCTCTTCCTTTACCGTAATGCGGTCCATCGTTCCGCCTGAAGCAGCGCTGATATTCAAACTATTGCCTGTCATCACGTTTGGCTCGGATGTATTTCCGCCAGTAGCAGGAGGATTAGGCTGCGTTGTCGGCGGCGTTACCGTGCCGCCTCCCGAACCGCCTGATCCTGATCCGGGAGAAGAGCCATCGCCAGGATTCGCCGGCTTCTTCTGCTCCGTAATTCGGCCCTCGACCTTCGGCGATACCTTACCGCCCAGCTTGTTCACATACTCCATGAAAATTTCATAATCCGGGTAACCCAGATCCTCGTTGTATTTCCCTTCGGCAATCGCATCGGCAAAGGATTTATATCCATCTCCGCCCTTGGCTACAAAGCTGTTCGTTGCCATCCGGTACGTTTCGGTCAATACCAGAGGTTTGTAGCTGCCGTCTTTCATGATCTGTACGTCGAACACTTTATCTCCTGCCGGAGCGCTGGGATCCCACTTGAATTTCATCCCGGCGATTTGCGGGAACTTCCCTGGCAGATCCGCCAGTTTGGCACCGCTTATTCCGTTTTCCAGCCCGTCTTTCAGCTGCTGTCCGGTGACGTCCATTACAAACAGCGTATTTCCGAAAGGCATCACCGTCCGAAGCTCGCCCATCGTAATATCGCCTTCATCAATCGCGGCGCGGATGCCTCCGCCATTCGTGAGGGCAATATCGGCGTTTTTCAGCTCTTTGGCTTTAGCCAGCATGCCGTCGGCAATCAGATTGCCCAGGTTCGTCTCCTTGGAGCGGACATTCTCGCGTTTGCCGTCAAGCTCGACTCCGGCAATGCCGATAACCTGCTTCATCAGTTCTTCCAATTCCGCTTTGTAAGGAGCCAGCATATCCTTCGCTTGCGAGTCTTCCTGGACCGTATTGTCTACCGGGATCAGCTTCCCGCCAAGTTCGCCGTCTCCCACGAGAACGACGCCGTTTTTATCAAACTGCAGATCTACCCGGCCGAGGAACTTGCCCCACTCATTCGCTTGGACGATGACGGTAGGGGTATGATGCTGACTGTCCGTCACCACTTCCGGCGCGTTTAGCGTCGTATGGGTATGACCTCCGACGATGAGGTCGATGCCTTCGACGGCTTCGGCCAGCGCCAGATCTTTGGCGTACCCCAGGTGGGACAGGGCGATGATCTTGTCCAGCCCCTCCTTCTCCATCGCCTCAACGGTAGCCTGAGCCGAGGTCACCGCATCACGGAAGACCACGTCTTTACCCGGGCTGGAGGTTTCCGCGGTATCTTCGGTCGTTAAGCCGAACACCCCGACCTTCTGGCCGTCAACCAGCAGTGTCACGTATGGATATACCCCGCTATTTGCCGTTGTCTTGGGCTGATCGGTATCGATAACCGCCGGCTTGTTAATCAGATGTGAAATGTTAGCGTCGCGGCTAAGATCCACGTTCGCGCTGACGAGCGGGAAATGCGCCTTGCTCACGAAATCCGCAAGCGTCTTGGTGCCTTGATCGAATTCATGATTACCGAACGTCATCGCGTCATAACCCATATAGTTCATGAAGGCCAGATCAGCCAGCCCAAACCATTTGGTGAAATACAGATCGCCAGAAAAGACGTCCCCTGCATCCAGCAGCAGGCTGTTTCCGCCTTCGCTGCGGATCTCCTGAACCAGCGTTGCACGTCTGGCCACTTCCGCCAGATGCGCATGGGTGTCGTTGGTATGCATCACCGTTAACTTCCACGGTTCTCCATCCGGCGAACCGTCCGTTACGTTAACCGATACTTCCGCCGAACCGTAGCCATCCTTGCTCAGGACGGTGATCACGGCTTCACCTGCGGATACCGGCGTAACCAGGCCGTTTTGGTCCACGACGGCTACCGTTTCGTCGGAGGAACGCCAAGCCAGCTCGGCCGATCCGCCCTGAACGGGCTCAACGCTTGCTTGCAACGGTTCCGGGGACCCGCCCGTTTTCAACGTGAGCGATGGCTTATCCACCGTAATTTTGGTCACCTGAAGCTCCAGCAGCACCACCGTTCCGCTAACTTCATTCGCAACCAGCAGCAACGGGCGTCCTGTTTTGCTGTCCGAAGCCGGAATAAAGTCCAGTCCCTCCGGTCCGGAATCCGTTTGGATGCCTCCGTTGAAATCCCGCGAGTTGAAGTAGTTCAGGAACGCCGGAGCGGATGGATCCGTTACGTCATAGGTCATGACGCCGCCAATGCGCTCCAGTCCGACAAAAGCCAGCGTCTTCTGTCCGACCTTGCCCACGGCAACATATTCCGGCTCCGGGCCTTTCTTGGCGCTGCGGCTGTCCAGATCGGTTTTGTCATTGCTTGCATTGAAATGATTCGGCAAGCGCTCCGCCGTAATCTTCTCAAAATCACTGCCGCTGTCGTATGCCTGGGACAAATCCGCCGCATTCCAGATGGAGAAGGAACGCCCCCCGTACAGATACAGCCCTTCACTGCCCATATCGCTCGCAACTTCAACCTTGTCATAGGTTGTCCCTTTGCCAGCCAGGAATTGGGATGCCGGCGACGATGGATCCAAATTGGATTTCATTTTGCCGATGTCGCTTTCATTGCTTCGGTCATCCCAGCCGGTAGCGTCCCCTTCGTTCGCGGACAGGATATACTGCTGCCCGTTCACGCTGTAGGTCGCAATTCCGTCCGGCATATACATGCCGTAAAAAGGAACATTCTCAAACTTGATTTGTCCATCCTTCAGCAAATCGAGCTGATTTTCCGGTTGATTGAAATCCTTATATCCGAGTCCCCGGACCGATTGAACCTGCTTCGAGGCGATATCGACCACGGCTATCGCATTGTTTTCCTGCAGGGCCACGTACGCTGTCAGCTCGTCCTCCGACAATGCGATGTATTCGGGCTCCAGATCATGGACGGCATCGTTTTTCGTTCCGGTGCTGCGAATTTGGCCGTCCGCTTCCACATTCCCGCGAATATGCACCGGATCGTCAATGATCGACGGGTCATCGAACTTCAAATGGCTTACTTCGCCAGCCAAAGTATCGATAATCGTGATGCTTCCTTCCGGATCCGGTGCGGTCTCCGTGCGGGGCTCGCCTTCATCCGCCGTCAGGATATAACGGCCATCGGACGTGTACTTGACCATATCCGGCTGAACGCCGGTTTCATAGGATCCGATCAAGCCGCCGTCATAGTCGAGCACCAGGACCTTGCCGGCTTTCGTATGATCCTGCTCCTGAACGGCAGCCACGACCTGCTTCGTCTTGGTGTTGATATCCACGCTGGTCAAGTCTCCATACAGGAAACCGCCCGTGTTCGCCAAATCTTCTACATGGATCTGCTTGTCCTTAACCAAGCTGCCATCGGCGCCTAGAGACACGATTTCGAGACTGGCCGGCTGGGTCGATCCGTTAACCAAATAGAGCTTCCCGTTATCTTTGTTGTATTTTACAATCTCCGCTACGCCACCATCCTTGTTGGAAGTACCTACGGAATAATGTCCGATCATCTTCATGGCCAGCTTGTCGGCCACAGGTGATGGACGCTTGCCCAATATTTGCAATTTCACAACCGATTGGGCCGTAGCAGGTAAGGCTGCACTATCCTGCACCGTTACCTCAACCGTATGCTCGCCCTCTTGTCCAGCCGCAGGCGTACCTGAAATGGCTCCCGTATCGGACCCAAGGGTCAAGCCTGCCGGTAAACCTGTCGCCGAGAACGTATAAGGCGCTTGTCCGCCATACACATCTACGGTGACCGCATACGGCTCTTCCGCATACGCATCCGGAAAGATCATATCGGTCATGCCCAAATCCACGGCAGCAATAGCTGCATCTTGTGATGTCGTCTCCATGCTGGCGGTCTGGAGCAATTCCTGCCCCTCGCCAGCATACACGCTGCCCCCCGAAAACAGAGAGGCCATCGTGATTTCCGCTGCCATCAACAGCGAAACTACTTTCATGCTTTTATGCTTCAACTCCATATCCCCTCTTCTACCTTATTTACATTCAAGTGTAAGGAGGAAGTGTTAACGGATGCTCAATATCAGTCGCGGTTTATGTAAAATGGCTCCATGCAACAAAAAAAGCCTCGACCACCAAGTCGGGCTTCCCAGAGCAGCAGCTGCATTCGAGCTGGCGGCTTGCTTATTCTTTTCTTCCATATGTATACCGGTACCTGTTTTATAACATGCGCCAGCCTCGGATCATCTCACCCCTTCAATCAAAAACCCCGAAATGCCGCAATGTTGCAATCGTGATCAGGATGAACCACCGAATGAGAATGATCCCCCAAACGATAAGAAGACCTTGGAACAGCCGCTCAACCATCCATTCGATCTTCTTGTTTGACGTATATCTGCGCCTCTGCTTAAAAAACCACGCCGCGAATCCTTTGGGAATATCGCTGAAAGTCGTCTTTGGCTCCATTGGCTGCGTCCTCCTCCATTTTCTATCGATTAGTATGTCGGATATACAACGCAAGTCTTCGGTTGAACCGTTTCTTGAATTTTATCATGTTTAATGGAAAAATCCACCATACACGATGTTTCTTTGTCACATTTCCGACAATATTGTAGTCAAATCGACATGATGTCTGATAAACTAACATAAAGTATTGCTATTTGTAACACAAACACTTCACAAGAATAACAGCCGAAGATCTATTCATGACTATTCGAAGGCCATAACGTGTGCATATCATTTATGTTTGCCTAGGAAAGAGGAACCAACATGAATCGTAACTGGTTTACGCGGATGCTTATGCTGTATATCCCTGCTTTTCTGATCGTCCCCGCCTTTTTATTTTTCGTCTTTTTCCAATCATTGAGCGAAAGCAACCGAAAGGATGCCGAGCGTTCCAATGCTTTCGTAACCCAGCAAGCGATGTTGATGATCGATACGTCGTTGTCTTCCCTGGATCAGAAAATTTCGCTTGAGATGCTGCGCAATCGAAAGGTCATCTCCTTTTTCTCCAGAAGCACGGAAAAGGATCTGCCCCTTCAGGTGGACGTGATGAATCTATTGCGCGATTTAAAAATGACCAATCCCCTGATTCATTCCATTTACATGGTTCAAGCAGATCATAATCAAGTCCTCAATGAAAGCACAAGCTATTCCTTGGATCAATATGCCGATAACGCCTTCATCCGCTCCAAGCTGGAAGCACCCAACAGCCATTGGTCGGATACCAGGCTGTATAAGGAGCTGCCGTCCGACAAAGGGGTCCCCGTCGTCTCATTGACGCGCAGCGTTTCCATCTTCTCGAAGCATCATGGGTTAATCGTCGTTAATGTAAGCGCTGACGCCCTGCAGGGAATGCTTCTTCAAATGCACGACCCGTCTTCCCGCATACTAAGCCTATATGATACACAAGGGAACAGCATGTTCGATATGGCAAAATCGGAGACTTCCGTCAGCAGAAGCGGAACCAGCAACGGCGCCCTTCAGTCGGAAGCGAATTCCGACTATACGGGCTGGCGCATCGTTAGCAGCGTTCAAGGAGCGGATACCTTCAATTTCATCATCAGCCTATCGAATATTTGGTTTATTGCCGGTTTGCTTCTCTGTGCCGTTTCGGTCGCCTGGATCGTCTACGTGACGCTGCAAAATTACAGGCCCATTCAGCGCCTGGTCAACCAGCTGCAGCAGCTCTCCTCCAAGGAGGACGCCCCGGAGGAAATCCATAAAAACGAATTTACGTTCATCAATTCTAAATTGCAAAACATGATTGATCAGAACGCAAGGTTCCAGCTTCAGTTCGAGGAGGATTTGAAGGCCCAGCAAAATTTTTTCGTGTACGAGCTGCTGGAAGGGACGCGTTCCTTCGATTTGAAGGAATGGGAGAAGGAATCGTCCAAGCATGGCCTGCCCGTGCTGTTTGGCAAGCAGCTGGTTTTTGTCCTGGAAGTGGATCACCGTTCCGAGTGGAGCGCAAATTACGGTCAGATGCAGCATGGCACTCAGCAAAAAGCCATCGAAACCATCATCCTGGAAGCGGCGTCGGATCATGCCTGCGAGGTGAAGCTGCTCTGGGTATCCTTGCACCAGCTTGCTTGCATTCTGATCATATCGCCAGAAGCGGAGAAGCTGGCATTCGAGGCCCTCTCCTTCGCGGAAGAATGCCAGCGCCGATTTGCCGATGCCTTATCGTTCACCTTATCCGTCGGCCTCGGGGAGCCGGTCGAGCATCCGGACAATCTGCATGATTCATACCATGAGGCATTGGATGCCCTGCAAACGAAGCCCGTCAATCGAAGTGCCATGATCATTCCTTATTCGTCCGATCCCTTGTCGAAGGATCATAGTTTTCATTATTTTCAAAAGGTTGACCGGATCGTTGACGCCTTCCGACTCCAAGAAGCCAAGTGGAAGACGGAAATGCAGGCGCTCTTTCAGAACATGCTGGAAGAAGGCATATCGCGCCGGGGCGCAAGCAGCGTGCTGCATTACCTGACCTACCATCTGAACAAAACGGCTTCCGGAATGAACGACGAATACTACCTGCTCTGGAAAACAGAAACGATGCCGGCACTCGACCGGGTTCAAAAAGAAATCGACCTGCCGGAGGATTGGACGCAGATGGTGCTTCAGCTTCTGGAGCAATTTGCCGAACGGCTGGATACGCAGCGGAATCTGCGAAGCCAGGGAAACCTCGTCCAAGAGGTTAAGGCTTATATTGAAAAGCATTATACGAAGGCGGAACTATCCCTTGATTACCTGCAGGACAAGTTCGGGATCAGCGGCAAATATTTGAGCAGATTGTTCAAGGAAGAGTACGGCTTGAAATTCGTGGACTTTTTGATTGATTTACGAATCCAGGAAGCGAAACGGCTCCTCACGGAAAGCGCATTGTCTGTACAGGAAATTACGGAGAGGGTCGGTTACAGCAGCCCGATTTCATTTGCCAGGACTTTCAAGAAAATTACCGGCGTCCCCCCGATGGATTACCGCAAAGGCAAATAAAACGGCGCAGAACCTAAACATCAAACGAAGGCCGAGAAGGACATCATATGGTCCCTCGGCCTTTTCCCGTTTATGCCGTAGCGGCTCCTGCCCGCGCAGCCATTCCCATCGGGCGCAAAGTAGAAAATAGTTCCGGGTAGAAAAAAGTTTTTTGTGATTTATATTACATACATTTTCCAGTGTTATTTAAATTGCCATCGCGGTAACGTTTACACTAACACTAGATTCGCCTTTCGGTTTGTTAAGTGAAAAGTGTTTGTTGTCTGGCCTGGCAGCAGGTGTTTTTATTAAGGGCAAGGAACGGCGCCTCACCGCGCTTTCCACCATAACTAAAAAACCAGAAGGGGATGAACTAGCAATGGTAGACAGAAACAGAAAGAAAAAGGGATGGACGGCGCTGATCGCTGCAGCCGTTACGTTATCAACCGTATTAAGCGCCTGCTCGGGTGGCAAGGAACCGGCCTCCGCAAGCAACGCCCCGTCCGACGGCGATCCAATTACGATCTCGTTCGAGACGTCGGTATACGCCGAAGAACCTCATAAGAAGGCAATCGATGCACTCATTGCCAAATACAATGAAACCCACCCTAACGTCACCATCAAAGTTCATGGAACAGACTACGAGAATTACTGGGATAAACTGACCACCGAGATTCTGGCAGGTACGCAGGGCGACATCGTTCAGGTATACCCGGAGAATATCGCCACCTATAATGCGCTGCAGAGCGGGGGCACCTTCGTGAATCTCGACGAGAAGATTCAAGCGAGCGGACTTGAGGACAAGCTTGTCGGACAGGAACTGAGCAAGGTGGACGGCTCTTATTATGCCTTATCCAATTACGCATGGGGATCAACCGGCATTTTCTACAGCAAATCGATGTTCGAAGCCGCCGGAATCGATCCGGCCTCCATTCAAACGATGGATGATTTCAAAGAAGCAGCCATACAGCTTGGCGGTGTTAAAGACGGACAATACGGGTTCTCCAGCGTCATCGGCACCCATCCCTTTATCGCCTCGGAATGGTACCGGCTGCTCGCTCGTCCCGTATCGGGAGGCATTTACTTCCCGGACGGCGAAGCTGGCCCTTACGAGGCCGACCGGATTAACGTCAATTCCGCACCCAACGTTTGGGCGGCGGAGTGGTGGCAGGATCTGATCAAGAACCCGCAGGCCACGCCTCCGGGAACCCGCGACAAGAAGGTCAGCCGCGAGATGTTCTGGAACGGCCAGGCCGGCATGATGATGGATGGTCCCTGGTTTATCGGCATGACCAAAGAACGCGATGAAGCTTTAATGGACGACCTGGGGCTCATGCCGCAGCCTTCCGTCGTATACGAAGGTCAAACCTATAAACCGAACCCGCACAATTATCCGATCGTGTCGATGATTTCCAAAGACAGCAAGCATCCTGACGAAGCTTGGGAATTCCTTGAATGGATGACCTCCCGGGAAGCGCAGCAAATTATCGCCGGTTCCGGCATGATTCCGAGCAGCAAGGAATACGCCGAATCCGAAGAATACAAAACGGAGAATCCGCTGGCTGCCCAATTCTTCGATTTCCAGGAGAATGTATACGCCCCGGCCGTGATGGACCCGCCCATCCCTGAACTCGGCTCCCTGTCCCAAATCCTGATCAATGCCGCGCAGGAGATGTTCGTCGGCATGAAAGACGCCAAGACGGCGCTGGATAGCGCGGCTGAGCAGATGAAAGACACGATGCATTAAGAGGCATTCGAAAACATCAAACGATTGAAGCTGCCCCGGCCCCACGGCCGGGTGGCACTTACATCATAAGGAGGTGGGGGAATGAATCCAACGCGAACGGATGTGACAAGCAGGCAAACTCCCTTGCCGTTGAAGAGAGCTTCGAAGGCCAAGCGATTATGGCTGGAGGAAAAACGGCATTTCAAAAAAAATACAGCCGCCTATTTATTTATTGCGCCGTTGGCCATTACCGTTGCTCTTGTACTCCTCTATCCGATTTTGAAATCGGCGCTCATGAGCGTGCAGTACTGGAAGGTTGCGAAGCCGATTGCCGAAGGCAATCCCTTCGTAGGCTTGGACAACTATGCAGCAGCCATCCAGTCGGGGCATTTCCTGAAATCGTTGGGCATTACCTTTCTATACATTATCGTGACGGTGGTTCTGCGTTTCCTGCTGGGAATCGGTACGGCCGTCCTGCTGAACATTCCCTTTAAGGGCCGAGGGCTCGTAAGAGCGCTGGTGATCATCCCATGGGCCGTCCCTGAAGTCGTTGCTTGTCTCGTATTTATTCTGATGTATGATTACCAATTCGGCGTGATCAACGATCTCCTGCTGAAGCTCAACCTGTTGTCCAATCCGGTCGCTTTCCTCGGCGAAGCCGACACCGCGCTCTGGGCAGCCATGTTCGTCAATGTATGGAAGGGCTTCCCGTTCGCCGCCATCATGCTGCTCGCCGGTCTGCAGAGCATATCCAAAAGCTTGTACGAAGCGGCGGAAATCGACGGTGCCTCGAAATGGCGCCAGTTTCTCAGCATTACCTTCCCGATGTTAAAGCCCGTATCCGTCATCGTCTTCCTGCTGCTGATCATCTGGACCATCAAGGATTTCGGCATCGTCTACGTCCTCACCGGGGGCGGACCAAGCCGGGTAACCGAAATACTGACCATTTTTATATACAGGGCAGGGTTCAAATCGTTTGACTTCGGTTTGGCTTCCGCTGCGGGGATGATCCTGCTGGCCATCTCCATCGTATTCACCGTGATGTACATGAAAGCTACGAAGGCAGGTGAGATGTCATGAGCAAAGGGATCAGCAAAATCATCGTATATGCATGCGCCGTTCTCATTTCGTTGTTTGCCGTATCCCCTTTCCTATGGATGATCCTGACTTCGTTGAAGCCTCAGGCCGAAATCTACAGTACGCCGCTGACGTATCTTCCTCAAGAGCTTCATTGGGAGGGGTACAAGGGCATGCTGAATCCCCATGCGGACGACAGCGCCAACTTTATGAAATGGTTCGGCAATACGGCGTTTGTCTCGCTGCTAACGACGGTATTCTCTCTTATCATCTCCGCCTTTGGCGGCTATGCGATGTCCCGGTTCGGTTTCCGGGGACGGATGTCGCTCGGATATATCATCTTGTTGACGCAGATGCTCCCCGGCTCGCTGCTCATTATTCCGCTGTACCTGATCATGAAGGATTACAATCTGCTGAACTCCCATCTGGGTCTCGTCATTGCCTATACCACTTTTGCGGTACCGTTCTGTACCTGGATGCTGAAGGGCTACTTCGACAGCGTATCCCAGTCCATCGATGAAGCTGCCAGCGTTGACGGTGCCAACCGCTTCACAACCTTTATCCGGATTTTGCTCCCGCTCACGCTTCCCGGGCTCGTGGTAACCGGCATTTTCTCTTTCTTAACCAGCTGGAACGAGTTTATGTTTGCCCAGACGTTCATCAGCGATTACGACAAATGGACGCTGTCGGTCGGCATCGCCAGCTTTCAGGGACAGTATGTCGTCAACTGGGATTACCTCATGGCGGGCTCCGTCATAACCACGCTTCCGATCGTGATTGCGTTCTGGCTGCTGCAAAAGCATCTGGTCAGCGGAATGACCGCCGGAGCCGTTAAATAAAGCTAACCATTCAAGGAGGGGTCACAATGATCAAATTCGGAATCGTAGGCATGGGGATTCGCGGCAGCATGTTCGCCGATACCCTCAGCCAAAATCCTTATGCGGAGCTGGCCGCGGTCAGCGACGCTTATGAAACTACCCTGAACGCAAGCATAGAGAAATACGGGGTTCCCGGCTATTTGCAAGTTGAGGATATGCTCGAAAGCGAGACTTTGGATGCCATCGTGATTGCCACGCCGGATTTCCTGCATAAAAAGCCCGTTATGCTCGCGGCTGAGCAAGGCATCCATATCATGGTCGAAAAACCCTTCTCCACCTCCGTCGAGGAGGCCGAGGAAATGTACGCCGCGGTAGAGAAAGCGGGCATCAAATGCCTCGTCGCATTCGAGAATCGCTGGAATTCTCCTTTCGTTGCGGTTAAGGAAGCCGTCCGGAATGGGGACATTGGCCATATTCTGACCATCAACACCCGCTTGAATGACACCATCTACGTGCCTACCAAAATGCTGAAATGGGCCGGGGAATCCACGCCGGGCTGGTTCCTATTCCCGCATGCGACGGATATTGCCTTATGGCTGAAGAGCGGGGTTCTGCCGGTCAGCGTCTACGCGGTAGGGACGAAGAAGAAATTGGCCGGGATGGGGATCGACACCTACGATTCCATGCAAACGATCGTATCCTTCGACGATGGCACGCATGCAGCATTCACGACCAGCTGGGTGCTGCCCGAGTCGATGCCGCTGATCTATGACTTCAAAGTCGAGATCATCGGCGAGGACGGGGCATTGTATGTCGACTTATCCGATCAAATGGTCCGTAAGGGCGGCAGCGTCTACAGTCATGTCCATACGCTCGGCACGCCCATCAACGGCCAATATACCGCGGCGCCCCATTATATGCTCCATTCCTTTGTCGATCATATCCGCCTGGATACGATGCCCGAATCGGGCGCAGCTGCCGGCCTGCTGAATACCAAGCTGGTACATGCCATCCATCGCTCCGTCTTAAGCGGACAGGTTGAGCAGGTGTGACATGGAGGCATGCCCAGCGGTTGAATCATGCACTTTTCTTGACATGCCTGCAGTGAGGGCCGAAAATGATCGCTTATCCATGACGGTGGTTCCGGGATGGGGGAGCAGAGTCATCTCGCTGCGCTGGAAACCATCGGACACCGAATTGCTGCGCACGCCGCCATCCATGACGGAATATGAGCGGACACCCTTCTTATACGGTATGCCTGTCTTATTTCCGCCCAACCGGATCGAGAACGGCAGCTTTACCTTTAAAGGCCGCCCCTATCAATTCTGCATCAATGAGCCGCAGCATCACAATCATGCGCACGGACTTGTTCATGACGAAGCATGGGAAGTCGGACGCTGCTGGACCAAGGGGAATCGGGCCGTGATCGAAACCGTGTTCTCTTCGAGAGGCCGCCCTGCGGTCATGTCGCAATTTCCGCATGAGTTCTCGATCCTTCTGCGCATGAGCATTGACGGCGCTTCGTTCAGGCAGACGGCAGAAATCCGCAACAAAAGCAAACACTCTTTTCCATGGGGATTGGGGTATCATACCACCTTCCGCTTTCCCTTCGGGGATGCGGAAGCTCAGGAGCGCTGCACGCTGCGGGCGCCTGTCGGGAAACGATGGGTTCTTAACGACCGGGTGCTGCCGACCGGGGAGCTCGCTCATGACTTCCGCAGCAGAGGCCTGCGGGACGGCATTTCCGTCAGTCAGTTCCCGCTCGATGATCTGTTCCTTGCCATGCCGGAAGACCGTAACGAAGCCGTATTAACCGATCCGGGGGCTGGCCTCAGGGTTACCTACCGCGCGGATGACGCCTTCAAACATTGGGTGCTGCACAATGGCGATGGGGCGAGCGGTTATCTATGTCCCGAGCCTTATACTTGCGCCACCAATGCCTTCAACCTGGGGATGGATCCGGAAATCACCGGCATGCAGGTGCTGGGGCCCGGCAGGAGCGCCCTGCTGTTCTGTACCATCCATGTGGAAGAACTCTGATTCACCTCGACTAAAACCACGACAAAAGCGGTCCGCTAGCAAGGATGTTTCCTTGAACGGGCCGCTTTCCCCAGCTTGTTGTACGCTTTATCTTCACCCTTTTGGGATTTCACCAATTAAATAAAAAAACGCGATCCGGGAATCCCCCGAATCGCGCCCTGGATTTATATATTTGTCGTTTATTCCGCCTGATAGCGCTCATAGGCGGCCTGGTAAACTTCCATGTATCGGTCCAATCCCATCTTGTTGAGCGTGTTCACATACTCTTCCCATTGGCTGAACGAGGCGGAGCCGTTCACGAATTTCGCTTCCATTTCCTTCACGTAATCCTCGATATCTTTACCGATCGAGGTCATGACGTCCGTTTCCTCCAATGTAAAGTTAAAGTTGTACAGGATCTCCTTCACGGCATACGGCTGTGCTTTTTCGGCAGCGGCCATGGCGTTAGGACGCGTCTCCGAAGCTTTGAACCATTTCTCCCGCACAAAGCCCGGATAGCTGCCCCCGAGCCAAGTGAAATTCTTGGCCAATGCCTGATCCTGCGTTAATCCGTTTGGATTCTCCGTTATCTCCTTCACATATTCCAGCTGACCGTCCGCGTTCTTCGTGTAAGTCTCTCCTTCTTTACCCATGAAATAGAATTGGGCTCCCTCATCCCCGTAGAAATAATCCATCCAACGGATCGTTGCTTCCGGATTCGGGTTCTTATCGGTAATCGCAAATGCACCCACGTGAACCATCGGCACTTTGACGTGGGAATAGAGCTGGTCTCCGTGCGGTCCCTTAAGCGCCCCGAGCCCGATGTATTCTTTGCGTCCCATGACCATCTCCGGATTCGGCACGATCGTGGCACCGAGCAGGCCCTCCTGCCCTTTTGCATTCAACGCGCCGCCTTCAATCGTGAAGATCTCTTTATCGAGCAACCCTTCTTGGTGCAGCTTGTTGACGAATTGAAGCATTTCCTTGTACTCCGGCAAGGCCTTGGTAAAGCGCAGTTTCCCAGTGTCCGGATCGACATCCACTAATTTATGACCAAGTCCGCTCGTCCCAAGTCCCCAAGAGCCTTTCAAATGATCGATGATCCCGGTAATGCCTGTAGAAGAGAAAGGAATCTCGTCATGCTGTCCGTTGCCGTTCAGATCGGTTTCTTTGACCGCCTTCAAATAGGCATAGAATTCTTCGGTCGTTTGCGGTTCTTTCATCCCGAGCTGATCAAGCCATTCTTGATTGATCCATATCGGGGTGCCAATCAACATGGAGAGCAGCTCAGGATCATAGAAAGAAGGCAGGGAATAGATATTGCCGTCCGGCATCGTCAATCCTTTCCGAATATCCGGGTACTGATCCATCAGCTTTTTGAAATTCGGAGCATACTTGTCGATTAGATCGTTCAGCGGTATAAATACTCCTTGCTCGCCATAGCGGGTCAATTCGGCGGAGCTGACCCTTGCGGAATAGAACACATCCGGATAATCCCCGCCTGCAAGCGCCAGGTTCCGCTTCTCGGTCAGCGTATCGAATGGAATGAGGTTCCAGGTCACATTTACATTCGACATTTCCTGGTAGGTTTTCCATACAAGGGTTTCCTCGAATTTGCTTCCGTTCGTTGGCGACTTCCCTGTGAAAAACGTAAGGTCGAGGGGCTCGTTCACGATCGGCATTCCGGTCTCGTTAAAATTAGCCTGCGGCGTTTCGCCCTTATCGGCTGCGCCCTCCCCGCTCTTGCTTCCACAACCGGCCAGCAATCCGGCGGCCAGCACGGCAGCCAATGTAAGCGAAGTCCATTTTTTCATCACCATAAATTTCATATCCCCCTCATCGATTGTCCGTAATCAACCTTTAATTGCACCAATCATAACACCCTTCACAAAATACTTTTGCAGGAACGGATACAGCAGTAGCATCGGCAGATTCGTCACGATGACCGCCGCATATTTGATCGCCTCCGCATCCATCAGGCTGCGAGCCAGCGAATCGTCGCTGATATCCACCATCTCCTGCATTTGCCCCTGAACCAGAATTTCGCGCAGGAACAGCTGCATCGGATAATTCGCACGGTCGGACAAGTAGATCAGCGCGCTGAAATACGAATTCCAGTGGCCCACGGCATAGAACAGCACCATCACGGCCAGAATCGGACCGGATAACGGCAGGACGATGCGCCATAGCACCCGCATGTTGGAAGCTCCATCGATAAACGCCGCCTCCTGCATCTCCTTCGGAATGGAGCTCTGGAAGAAGGTCCGCATAATAATGATGTTCCACACGGATACGGCCGAAGGGATAATGATCGCCCAAATCGTATCGAGCATCCCCAGTTCCTTCACCAGCAAGTAATTCGGGATCATTCCCCCGCTGAAAAACATGGTGAATACGATGATCGCCGTAAAAATGCCGCGGCCGTTAAAATCGGCTCTGGACAACGGATAAGCAGCCGCGATCGTCATCAGTACATTCAAGGCCGTTCCCGTCGTCGTATACAGCAGCGTGTTCATGAATCCCCGCATGAGATCCGAATTGGCGAATAACCGCTCGTAACCGACAAACGACAATTCCTTCGGCCATAACCATACTTCCCCCCGCATCACCGTTTCCGGGGCGCTGATGGAAGCAATCAGAACAAAAAATAAAGGATAGAGCACAAGGAGCGTAATAAATGATAGTATAATGTAAATAAATACTCCGGCTATTCGTTCACTGCGGCTTTGCGGCATATGCCATCACTCCTCCTTACCATAGGCTGTTCTCGCTGACTTTTCGGGCAATCCGGTTTACGGTAATCAGCATGATAAAGTTGACGATGGAGTTAAACAGGCCGACCGCAGCCGAGAAGCTGTACTGGGCACCCAGTATACCGCTCCGGTATACGTTTGTGGCGATGACGTCGGACGCTTCCATATTCAGCGAATTTTGCATCAGGAAGATCTTCTCGAAGCCGACGCCAAGAACGGAACCGATGTTCAGAATGAGCAGTATCGTCATCGTGGGCGCGATCCCCGGCAGATTGATATGCCAGATTCGCCGGAACCAGCCCGCACCATCCACCTTGGCCGCCTCATGCAGCTGCGGGTCGATCCCGGCGAGTGCCGCCAAATAGATGATGGAGCTCCAGCCCATGCCCTGCCACACGCCGGACCACACATAGATGCTCTTGAACCAGGAGGGCTCCGTCATGAATGCAATCGGCTCTCCGCCGAAGGAGGTGATAATCAAATTGACGAGGCCGCTTACCGGCGACAGGAACATCATGATCATTCCGACAACAACGACCGTGGACAAGAAATGAGGTGCATAAGTTACCGTTTGTACGAATCGGCGGAACCGGCCCGATCTGGCTTCGTTGATCATCAAGGCCAGAATGATCGGAATCGGAAATCCGACCGCCAGCTCATATAACCCGATACCCATCGTATTTTTAATAATGCGCCAGAAATAAAAGCTGTCAAAAAAGCGTTCAAAATGTTTGAAGCCCACCCATGGGCTATCCATGATCCCTTTGTTGGCCATAAAATCCTTGAATGCAATCTGGACGCCATACATGGGTACATAATGAAATACAATGAAGTACAACAGAACCGGTGCAAATAAAGCGTATAGCTGCCAGTTTCTGCGCATCTGCATCATGGTTCTTCGCCAGACACTTTTCCTTTGAATTTCTGAATGCGCTTCCATGTTGCTTAGCTGACGTTGCAAAATCGGCAATCCCCTCTCTTTCGTCTATGCGTCTTCGTGTGTCCCAAGGTCCACGTCTGCATCATAAACGACCCGAACGCATGAGGGGTATTGACCATTTTAATGATGTCTTGCCTTTCATTGGATGGAAGGGCGGAAGCCGCGTTTTCCTAAAGCAATGCTTAAAATCTAAAATATTGACTATCCCATTTTTACGAAAGATTAACACGATTCGGGCACATTCCTTAATACTTGTCCTATATAATGTTATGAAACCTGGAACGTCAGAAAAATACAAAGGGGGGAAGACTGTGAATTGGATCCGGCATAAAAGCCACAGTGTATTCTTTAAAATTTTTCTGAGCTTTCTGGCCATCATCGTGTTATTCGGATTGTTCTATGCGGTTATCTTCCAGCTCTTCAAGACCAGCCTGCAAAAAGAAATCATCGATAACAGCCAACGGTCGGTTCACGATACGGCAGAACGGTTCAACAACCAATTCAGCAGGCTGCAGGTATTAATGTTCGATATATATAACCAGTCCGAATTAATCGGCTTCAATAATCAGCTTCGCCACCAGACCGGAAACGAAGTCAATTACTTGAAGGCCCGGGACGTGATGATGCAGATGCGGAGCGATATCTATAACCCGCTGTTCTTTCTGGAGGACACCCTGATTTATCTTCGCGAGTTTGATTTCGTGCTCAGCAAATCCGGGAGCGGCGATGCTGCCTATATGTTCAATCGTTCCTATACGAGTCCGATGTACCCTTATTCGTTCTGGAACGGTTATACGGGCGATTCGGAATCCTTCAAGCTCCTACCTGCGTCAACCTATCGAATCAACAACGATTTGTCCGAGAAAACGCTGATGCCTTTTGTTTACAAGCAGCCGGACAGTCCATATGAGGTCATTGCCCTCATAGATATCGATAAGGCCGCCCAGTCCTTCTTCGGCGAGTCGAACGATCGCGCGCTTGCCATTCTGAATGCCGAAGGCCAAGTGCTGTACACGCTGGGCTCCATGGACCAGGATCAGCTGCCGCCGTTCGAGGCCGGTCAAAAAGCCGTGCTGAAGGATGGGACCTACTATTTTGCGGAAGCCGGATCCGACGGATTGACCTATGTCTCGGCCGTACCTTACAGCCATGTCTCTTCCCAGCTGAGCCGGTTGACCGGCGGATTGCTGCTTATTTTCTGCCTATCGCTCGGGGTAGCGCTTGCTGCATCCTATTTCCTCAGCCGGCGGCTGCATAAGCCGGTGAAGCAGATCCTGACGACCGTGCTGAACAGAGCCAGCAGCTCGGCGATGCCGGAAACCGGCAGCGTCACGGAATACGACCTGATCCAGAACCGCATTCAGGAGCTGTTCCGGGAGAAGGAAGAGATTCGGGACCGCATGAACAAACACAAGTCCGTCCTGACCAGTTACTCTTATATCAGTCAGTTGAAGAGCATCAATACCGATATCAGCGAATGGGAGGATTTCCTGTCGGATGACGGAAGCTTCATCGTGGTTCTGTACCATATCCGGTTCCGGATGAATCCGGTCTATGAGCTTCCCCTCCAAACCGATCAGGCCGTCCGTCATATGCTGGAGCATATTCATCTGATCACGGCGGAGCGCTATCCGGGCTCCCATACGTTCCAGATCGAGAAGAACGAGATCGTCTCCATCTTCAAACGGGAGGAAGCGGCCCGCCTGGAGGAATTGCTGCTGGAGATCAAGGATATGCTGAACGAGGAGAAGGAATTGTTCCTGGTCACGATTGCGGTCAGCTCACAGGTAAGCGATTCGTCCGAATTCAATCAAGCCTACCATCAGGTCAAAGGATTGACTGCCCAGGCTCCGCTGCTCGAGGAATCGCAGATCGTGACCATGCAGCGGGTACTCCCTACCACCGTCAACCTGAGCCCGCCGCAGGAAAAAGGACTGCTCGACGCGCTGCAATCCGGCAGCGACGGCCGCTCCCTGCAGATCATCGACCAGGCGCTTGAAGCCATGCAGCGCAAGGAGGCCGGCATCGCGCAATTCCGTTTCTTCGCCGATTCCGTGGCTTCCAAAATTCTAAGTTATATGGAGATGGCCCAGATTGACAAAACCTCCGTCCAATCCTTGAAGCAGTGGAGCGCAAGATTGGCGGAATGCCATTGTTTATCTGATTACCAAGGGGTATTCCGTCAGCTCGTCGAAGCCTCCTGTGCCCTCATCCGCAAGAAAAAGGATACCGGGGAAGAGCCGCTTATCGCCATGTTCATGAACATTGTCCATAACCAGTATGCCGATGATCTGTCCCTGGACTATCTGTCAGCCAAACTGAACCTGTCGAGCGCCTACCTCTCCGTTTATATCAAGGAGAAGACCGGTCTCAACTTCAGCGATCACCTCCTCGGCATCCGCATGAACAAAGCGAAGGAGCTGCTGGCGTGCACCGACCTGACCGTCAATGAGATCAGCCAGCGCGTCGGCTATCTCAACATTACCTCCTTCAACCGAACATTCAAGAAGGCCGTCGGCATGACGCCGGGCGCATACCGCAGGCAGCATGTGGTGCAGACCCATGCGAGCGGATCCTGAAGAAAAAACAAAAAGAAAACCTTCTCTTTCTCGGCATGGACCGGGCGTATGCCCGGCCGGTATCCCGGAAGAGAAGGTTTTTTTGCGTTTCATTGTTCGCTCAGAAGATGGAGGTAACCGAATCTGTATCTAGTCGGCCTTTATGGTCTGTTCCGTTTGTATTTGGCCCTTGCGTCCTCTCAGCTTCCCAGACGCGAATAACGCTTTGTTCCACCTGGATAACCCGAGCAGAATCCGGGCATCCACGAGCCGGTAAAACCAATGGGCCACCGCGGCGATAACCGCAAACGTGAGAATCGTGGTAAGCAGCACGCGGGGACCATAGCCCAGAAACGGGCTGAGTTGCAGAAAGACATAGCTTCCGAACGAGCAAATAACCGTAAAGTGTACGAGGTACAGCGAGAACGAGATTTTACCCAAATAAGCAAAAAAACGATGGCTGAATATCGACTGCATTCGGCTTGAATGCAGCAGCGCCGTCAGGACCAGGAATGATCCGATTACATGATAAAACACAAAGAAATCGAAATCGGCAGTTCCCCACTGGAGGATCGAATATACCGTTCCTTGCGGTGCGACATAAGGATAGGAGCCTAGGTAAATACCGGCGCAGAGCAGCAGGAGCTGGATCCAGGACCGATGGATAAATGCCGGCCGCTCCCTTCCGCTGTTCTTTACATCGCTTAACAGCATGCCCAGGACGAATCCCAAATAGTAGGAATCGATGAATAAACAGATGAGGATTGCATACACGGCATAACGAATCCGATGGCGGCCGCAAACAATCAGAAAAACGAAGATCATGAACGAACCGAACAGCTCGTACGTCATCGTCCATAGCACGGGATTGTACTGCGAGCCATAAGTAAAAAAGGTATGGAACATGCTTTCCTTCAGCATAACCAGCAGATTGGCGTCCGCGGCAAACGGATCGGGCATCGAAGATAACGTCATCCCGCGTATATTGTCATAAGCCCCGAGATCCCATACGAGGATCAGATATGCAAGGAAAACGGATGCCAAAGCCGGCACGGCCAGACGAAAATAGCGGCGGATGGCGGAAGAATAAACGATGAACCTGTCCCCTGTTCCAAAAAAACGATAGCTGAGCACGTATCCGCTGAGCACAAAAAACAGGCAGACGGAGAAGTTGCCGTTAAACAGCAGATTGAACGGCGTTCGCGCGGCAATCCCCTCAAAAGCGAAATGCTCGATCTCCTCCCTCCCCTCAAAAACCGACGGTGCAAACACTTGAAAAAAATGAGATACCACCACGATCAAGGCAGCGAGCCCTCTCAAGCCGTCCAAATATACGATTTTCATAAACAACCCCGCGTTCCCCTATGAAATAGGCTGATAATGTGACCTATATTTCTTAGGGAGGAGGAGGAATTCTGTACACGATCCGGATGTTTTAGGGATAATCATGTTTAAGAAAATGGCTATCACCTAAAATGAAAGCGTTTTCTTAAACTAAAGGAAATCAACAGGGGAGGGAATTTATTTGAGTATTTACTGGAGTCAGGTCGATATTGAAGAGCTAACGGGATCAGGTGTCGTTTATTTTAACTCAAAGATGGAGATGTTGGAAGGTCTTCCATGCAAAATGTATAAATTGACCTATCAGCAGAGCCTGTGGACGCATTGCCATGATTATTTTCAGATATGGTATGTGGCAAAAGGCGCTTTCCTGCACACCGTCCAACAACAGGTATACGAGATACGCAAAGGCGATATTTTTGTTATTCCTCCATTTACCCTGCACAGCGTAAGCATTTCACCCGATGAGGACATCGAAATTTACGGATGCGAATTCATGCCCTCCTTCGTGAACGAGAGATTTCAGGAACAGCCGACAGACCATGCCTTTTTCGATGTGGCCTTTCTGGAATACTTTCTGCGCAAGGAAACGAATGCCCAGTCCCAAATCACGCTGGACAGCGTTACCGACGTAACGGTTCGAAATGTCCTGAAGGATATGCTGATCGAATACGAGAGACGCACCCCTTTTTTTCAAATCTCGCTCAAGGCCAAGCTGCTTGTGCTTCTCTCGATTCTGGCACGGCAGGTTAACGGCGAGCTGCTGCGTGAAGGATTCGAGAAATCGGAGAAATACCGGGAAATCATGACAAGAGTCGTTGATCACATCCATAACCACTACCAGGAAGATATGAATTTGAATGATCTATGCAGCCTATCGAATTTATCAAGGTCCACGTTCTGCATCCTCTTCAAAGAATGGACAGGCAAAACATTCAACCGTTATCTCACCGACCTGCGGATTCTGCAGGCCATGATGATGCTGAAGCAGCCGGAGTTATCCGTAACGGATGTTTGCTACTCCACCGGATTTAATGAACTCTCCTATTTTTGCAGAATCTTCAAAAAGTATACGGGCATCTCTCCCACCGACTTTCGTAAGCAAGCGATGAAATAGAGTGTTCAATGCCATACGATAATCCTATTTTTGAACACGATAGTGAAATGAAATGATTTTTTTACATGCTACGATATCCATAATTCTTACAAATAACTGGATCAGGGCCGGTTGTTTAGTCAACTGTGTTGGGGAGGGAATTGATAGAACTTCAATGAATGACGTTGCACGATTGTACACGATTGCTCAAGGGGAGGAAGAGGAATGAAGAAGAAATCTTGGATCTGGAGCCTTATTCTATTGTTCTCTATCGTAACAGGATGTTCGGGCGGTAATGCGCCCCAAGCAGGCAGTGATGCTGGTGACGAGCCATCCGATAATCCGCCTGCCCAGGATGCCGTAACGCTCGACTTCTGGTACGGATGGACCGGACCGGAAGCGGAGGCGTTGGAAGCGTTGATTGCCAAGTGGAACAGCGCCAATCCCGACATTCAAGTGAAGGGCTTATCCCAAAGCGATTACCAGAAACAGCTTACCGCGATCACCGGGGGCAATCCTCCGGACATCGCATCCCAATTCGGACAAAATGTCGTGCCGTGGGGACTCCGTGGCGCCATGATGCCGCTGGATGATTATATAGCGAAGGACGGCGTCGATCTTAAGGACTTCGTGCCGGCTGCCCTAAGCACTTCCCAGCATGAAGGCAAGACGTATGCAATCCCGACGGCCATGCACGTGTCCATGCTGTTCTACAACAAGGATATTTTGCAGGAAGCCGGTTATGACGGTCCGCCGGAAACGATAAGCGATTTGAAAGAGTATATCAAGAAGCTGAGCGTCGCTCAGGATGACGGCCGCCTCCAGCGGCTTGGATTGTGGCCGGGCATGGATGCGTATACGTTCAGTTATGCCTTTAACGGATCGTTTTATGATGAAGCAACGCAGCAGGTGACGCCTGATCATCCGGGGATCCAATCGGCCATCAAGCTCTCGAAGGAGATCTGGGATCAATACGGTTCCGATAATCTGGACCGATTCTCCTCCGGGCTCGGCCAATACATGTCGGCACAGAATCCGTTCTTCTCGGGCAAATATGCGATGACGATTGACGGAGAATGGCTGCCCACCTTCATCAAGCAATACTCGCCTGATCTGAACTACGGCATAGCTCCCATTCCTTATGATGAGAGCAACCCGGAACTTAAAAACTCCGGAAATGTAACCACCAGCGTATTCTATATTCCGAAAGGCGTCAAAAACCCGGACGCTTCCTGGAAATTCATCAAATGGATGACCGAGCCGGAGCAAATGGCCGAGTTTACGGCTGCCCTCGGGAATCTCCCGACGCGAAATTCGGCCTTCTCCAACCCGCTCTACGAGGATGTGCCAGGGTTTAAGGAATTCCTCGACTATTCGGGGAGCGAAAACCTGAAGTCCTTCCCGGCTTCTTCCTACGCGAACGAGTACATGACGGAGTTCAGCGCGCAATATGACGCTATTCTCCGAGGCACCGTCAGCATGGAGGAAGGCTTGGACAAGGTGAAGGCCAAGATTCAGCCGCTGGTGAAATGATGAACCAAGCAGGCTCTGTCCAATGCAGCGATGGGTTGGGCGGGGCCGCTGCCTAAATATTTTGAAGCGAAAGGAGAATCGCGAAGATGAGAGTCTCCACAGCAAATCAACGAAAGCCCGTATCAGGCTGGTCCAGGAAGGAGCGACATTATGTGTATCTTGGCCTGGCGTTCGCCTCTCCTTGGATCATCGGGTTTCTCGCTTTTACCGTCTATCCGTTCTTCGGTTCGCTCTATCTGAGTCTGACCGAGTACGATTTATTCAGCCCTCCCCAGTGGGTGGGGCTGCAGAATTACGAGCAAATCCTCGCGGATGACCGCTTCTATAAATCGCTCGGTAACACCTTTTTCATGGCGTTCATATCCGTGCCGATCACGCTGGCCGTCTCACTGCTGATTGCCGTGATGCTCAATTTCAAAGTAAAGGGGATCAATTATTACCGCACCATCTTCTACCTTCCGTCCGTCATACCGATCGTTGCAAGCGCTCTATTGTGGACATGGATGCTGAACCCCGACTTCGGGTTGGTTAACTTGGCACTTCGCACCCTGGGTTTAACAGACCCGGCGTGGCTGCTGGATCCCCGTTATACGAAGCCGTCCCTTATCCTGATGAGCCTGTGGGGCTCGGGGGCCGGCGCTTTAATCTTCCTGGCCGCCCTCCAGGGCGTGCCGAGGCAATATTATGAAGCGGCTCAGGTGGACGGAGCGAACTGGTGGTACCGCTTCTGGAAGATCACGGTCCCTGCCCTGTCCCCCATCATTCTTTTTCAGCTCATCATGGGGCTGATCGGCGCCTTTCAAATCTTTACGGAATCGTATATTTTGGCTGGCGGCAAGGTGGATGGAAGCGGCTCATTGGGCGGGCCGGAGCAATCGCTGCTGTTCTATGCGGTCAATTTGTATCAGGAAGCCTTTGTCTTTCTGAAGATGGGTTATGCCTCGGCGCTCGCCTGGATTCTGTTCATCATCGTGCTGCTGATTACGTTCATCCTGTTAAAAACGTCGGGCCGCTGGGTCTATTACGGAGGTGAGTAACATGGCTGTCAGGTTGCGGGTTATCTTGCCGCATGTAGTCCTTCTTCTATTCGCTGTGATCTTCCTGTTTCCATTTGTATGGCTGGTGATGACCTCGCTGAAAACGCCGGAGGAGATACTCGAGTTCCCGCCGAGCATTTTCCCGGAGACGTTCCAGTGGTCCAATTATAAAGAGGCGCTTTCTGCCATTCCGTTTACCCGCTACATGATGAACACGTTTCTGATTTGTATGGTGAATATCATCGGCCAGCTATTCTCTGCACCGCTGGTAGCCTACTCGATTTCCCGCATCCCCTGGAGGGGCCGGAACATCATCTTTACCATCGTCGTGGCAACCATGATTCTGCCGGCTCAAGTGCAGATGATTCCGCAGTACATCATCTTCACCAAGCTCGGCTGGGTCAATACGATCATGCCGCTTACCATCGGCGCATTCTTCGGGGCGCCGTTCTTCATCTTTTTGCTTCGGCAGTTTCTGCTTGGCGTGCCGACCGAATTGTCCGAGGCAGCAAAGATCGACGGGGCTTCGGAGCTGCGGATCTATATCAAGATCATCATGCCGATCCTGAAGCCGGCACTGGCCACCGTTGCTTTATTCTCTTTTGTGTGGTCATACGTGGATTTCATGGGACCGCTCATCTATCTGAACGATTCGGCCAAATGGACCATCACCGTCGGCCTGCAAAGCTTTCAGCAGGACCACGGGGCACAGTGGGAGAAACTGATGGCGGCATCCACCATCATGGCGATTCCCATGATCCTGATCTATTTCTTCGGACAGAAGTATTTCATGAAATCAGGATCGGCGTTGACCGGGTTTAAATAATGGGTTGAATGAAACCTTCTCTTCCATGGCAGTTAGGCCGATCAGGCCCGCTGCGAATATGGAAGAGGAGGTTTTTGTGCTGATCGTGCAGAAATAAACGATGAAGAAACGATATCAATAGACATAAAGGATGAGATTAATGACTTATCATATCACTGCCATGACGGAGGCGTTTGCCGATCAAATCATGTCTTGGAACTATGAGCCTCCCTATGACTTCTACGACAGCGGACAGGATGAGGAGTTTCGAAGAGAGCTTCTGGAATGTTCGTATTACGCCATACTGGACGATGAGCAGCAATTGATCGGTTTTTGCTGCACGGGTTCATCAGCCCAAATACCGATTGCGATCCCGTTAGGGGCATACGATGAGGATCTGCTCGATATCGGACTCGGCATGAAACCGGAGCTGACGGGAAAAGGCTTGGGACACAAGTTCCTCTCCTGCGTGCTGGCATCCATGGGAGAACTTCACCAACGCGAATCGTTTCGGCTGACCGTAGCCCGGTTCAACGAACGAGCCATTCGCCTGTATGCCAAGCTTGGCTTCTCGGAGGCTGCATCGTTCGATAAGGGCGGCACCTCCTTCATGACGATGGTCAAAAAGCGCCGGGCATCTTCAAACAGCAAGAAGGGCATCTCGCAAGATCCAGGATCTTTTGAGACACCCTCTATTTGATGTTGACAACCATCGATTGTCCCGGATCGGATCGTAATCCCTTTGGATCGTCTTATCAGCTCCAGGCACCCGAACCGGTCTTCCGATGCTTCGCGGCTATTCAATTGCGATATATACGTTCACCACAGTATTCGCAGGATCAAACTGCTGCATGTCATAGCGTTCGTAATCGCCCGTATAGGTTCTTTTTTCCGCCGCTTGGTCGAAGTAGCTCCAAATTTCATGCCATACCTCAGGCACGATCTCCATTAAGGGGCCGCGTCTTGTCCGGAATACCAAATACCTGGATGCAGGGACGGAGGCTTGCTGAAGTTCACTGGAGGTTTCGGCAGCCACGTCTTCATCTATCCTGTTGCCGATTATTAAGGTATACGACCCGGATGCGTCGCTTTCGTAATCCGTGTACAACCCATAGATGGCTTGATCCTTATCAGATAATCGTGTCTGCAAGCCGCTTTGGAAATACCGATCCCATAACTGCGGTATTTTGTCTTGCGGTCCTGCCTCCGCTTCGTTTGTCGTTCGGACGCCGACGCCCTGAATGGACATGGCGGGTCTAGTTTCGATCCATCGTTCACTTTGATTCTGCTGTTGACTATGACTCATAGTTGTTTCCTCCTTGAGATGAATATATCTCTATTCTAAAGAGGTAACGTGGACATCTATCTGTCCGGGTTATCGTAACGCAGCAGCATCCGTTTCGCCCTTCGCTTCACTTCCTCGGCTGCTTCGCCCGGAAGCTCAACCAGCACTTGATCCCCGAAGCTCAGAATCATGCCGTAAAACCACTCGTCCAGCTTGTATAACACATGAACGCGCAAAGATCCGTCCGGATTGACGGTCACTTGTTCCGGCGGAAACATATCCGCCACCCGCTGACGCGCGGCAGCCTCGAATAGCAGAACGGTCTCCTGCTCCCGAGCATTGGACCAGGAGGAGTCCCATTCCAAACGTTCCTTGCCCGGCCATGGCCTTGGCTCATACGCTTCGCTCAGCATCTTGATATCCTGCATGCGCGACAACCGGAAGAGGCGAAAATCTTCCCGCTCCAGGCAAAAGGCCTGCACATACCAGACATTGCCCTTCAGAAACAAGGATGCCGGTTCAATGGTTCTTCGCTCCGCGCTGCCTTCCGCATCGATATATTCCATCTGCACCCTGCGCTTGTCATGAATGGCTTGTTTGAGCAAGCCCACGGCGGGTTTCAGTCCCTGACGCTGTCCCCAAGGCTGAAAGTCCATGACTACGGGCTCCTTCCGATATTCATCGCCAAGTCCCTGCTCTACCCTGCGCAGCAGCGCTTTGATCTTCTCCAGCAGCATGCCCATCTGCGGATCCTCCAGTGCGCTGCTCAGCCCCTTAACGGCTGTAACCAAGGTGCTCATCTCCTCGGCGGACAGCCAGTACTTATCGATCATATAATGCTCCATGATCTCAAATCCGCCGGTGATCCCCTGGTGGGCAACAATCGGAATGCCGGCTTGGCACAGCGTATCCATATCTCGGTATATTGTCTTGCTGGATACCTCGAACCGATCCGCCAGCTCTTTGGCGCTCAGTCTCCCACGGTTAAGAAGCAGGACGGTTATGGCTAACAGCCGGTCTATTTTCATGATCAGCCATCCTTTCGTTCTCGATCATTTCATCAGCTTTCTTAACTCAAGCTTAACAGAATCGGGATGTGTTCATGCAACCGTTAGGTCGGGTTCAGATGATCGTTAATCTGTTATGCTACAATGATAAGCACGGCAAGCAAACAGGGGCGGAATGAAACGCGGTTTTCCCAAGCAACGTAGACATACATATAGGTAAGGAATGATCGAATCTTTAACATCAAGGAGGAACCTACATATGGACCATCGGCTTGACGCCATGCGCAAGTGCCACCCGGACTCCGTCACGATCTCCCGCATAACGGGCTTCATCACGGACGGAATTATTATGCTCGCTGCAGCAGCTTATCTGATCATCGCGGCTATACTCGGATGGACCCTCATTCCCGGGTGGATCACCATCGGACTCCTGGTTCTCGGAGCCTGGTTTACTTGGGCCGTGCCCTCTTTCACTTACAAACAATTCGGCTTTAAAGTCAGCGAGGAGGAATTGGAGCTTCGCTCCGGCTGGATCTGGCTCAGCGACACCCTCGTTCCCATGACGCGGGTCCAGCATGTCGAGCTGGAACGGGGGCCGCTCCTTCGCAAATACGGGTTAGCCAAGGTCAAGGTGGTCACGGCTGCAACGACCCATGTCATTCAAGCGCTCAAGCTGGAAGAAGCAGAGGAACTAAAGAAACAGATCGGCGAGCTGGCCAAAGTGGTGGATCACGATGAATGAACCGACAAGGCTGCACCGGCTGTTCATCCTGTTCCCGCTCGTAGGCAGCGTAAAATCGCTCATTCCGATCGCAGCCCTCGTATCCATCAAATTCCTTAACGGAAAATCGCTGCGCGACATCCCTTGGTATTGGCTGTCCGCCGCCATCGTCATCCTGGTCTCCCTTCTGCTCCTGTACGGGTATCTGAAGTGGAAACGCTTCGTCTATACGCTGGAAGAAGACAAAATCCTCATCCGCCGCGGCGTGCTGTTCCGGGAGGAATTGTCCATCTATACGGGCCGCATCCATTCCATGAATATGGAGCAGCCCTTGCTGCAGCGTTTATTGGGGCTTACCCAGGTCCGAATCGAAACGCCGGGCAAAAAGGAAGGCGGCGGCATCCTTCCGGCCGTCACCAATAGCGAAGGCGAACGGCTGCAGCGCTGGCTGCGCGAGCAAACCCAAACCAGGCAGGCGGATCGCGAGGTTCACCCAGCTGCGGAAAACTCCGGCCGATCCGGTCAGAGCCTTTCCTCAGAGACGGAGAGACCGTCCGTTCCATCTCCGGGGACCCCGGAGGCTTATGAATCCGCTCAACATCCGTCGAATCACAACGGGGACTACGAGAGCGTTCCGTTGATGGATTCCGAATCCGACGCCGCCGGCGGAGAGAAGGCAAGCCCTCCCATCCCGGCCGAGGAAGAACGCAGCACGCTGCTCCAGCTATCCTCGGGCCGTCTGCTCATTGCCGCTCTATCCTCGCCCAACCTGTCATTGGCTTTAGCCTTTGTGGGCGGTATCGTGTCTTTTGCCGACGACCTGCTGCCGGATCGGATGTACCAATCGCTGTTTCAATCGGCTGGGAAGCTGCTGCCCGGCAGCTGGATCAGCATCGCGGCATTGGCGCTCATCGTGTCCTGGCTGCTCTCGGCCGTGCTCTACACGATCAAATATGCCGGATTTACCGTCGAGCGTTTCGGGAAACAAATCTCGGTCAGCTGCGGCCTGCTGGAGAGAAAAAGACTGCTATTCTCCCCGGAACGCGTATTGGCCATAACCGTAAAGGAAGGCGTATTCCGGCGATGGTTCGGTTACGCCGAAGTGAAGGTTCATGTGCTTACGTCAGAGTCCGAGAAACATTTCATGCTGCATCCTCTGCTGAAGACCGGGGATATCCCGGCGCTGCTGAAGCGGGTTACGCCTCAATTCAGCGCTCAGGCCATTTCGGCTTCGCCGCCGCCCCGCGCCAGATGGATGTACGTCCGCTGGAAGCTGGCTTCTGCCGCAGCGGTCAGCGCCGCATGCATTTGGTATTTTGACAGGCTCGGTTTATTATCGCTCCTGCTGCTTCCGCTCTCGTTCGCCTGGGGGCTTCTGTCGCACCGGGATTCCGGACTGAACGTCACGGGTAGACAGCTTACGATCCGCAGCCGCTTCATAGCAATGTCCACCAGGTACATACGCCGGCCGCAGATCATTGCCATGGAGGTCAGCGGTACCCGCAGGCAGCGTAGAAAGGGGCTTCTGTCCCTTCAAGTGAAGATGATATTCAGCGAAATCAACGAGAGTTTAAGCGGAATGGAACAGCAAGAGATCGAGGCCGTACGGGCATGGTTCCAACAGAAAAAAGGCGAGACCTTAGCACCTCCGGAGCGAAGCGGTCCCACCTCATCGATCGAACGCCTATAAGCGTTTGGCCTCCGTTCTTCCCGAACGGCCAAAGCCCGACAAGCGGTAAACCAGAAGGGTTACGGCAAGAAATACGCCATATACGCCTACGGTTATTAGGATATGGGAAGGATTGGACATCAAATTGTCTCCTACCATCGAGAACAGCAGCATGGCGGGAATTTTGCCCAATGCGGACGCCAAGCTGTACGATACGAACGTTACCTTGCTGAGCGCTGCGTACACATTGATGACAATGGAAGGAATAAACGGGATCAACCGGGTAAACAGGATGGTCAAAAAGGCGTTCCGTTCAAACATCGTGGTCACTTTTCCCAGGCTGTTGTAACGGTGAAGCGCCCGGTTGCCCCATTCCTGATAACCGTAGCGGATGAACATGAACATCAGGATGGAAGCAGCTGTGGAGCCGACCCAAGTAACCATCCCGCCGATAACCGGACCCAGGGCCGCCCCGATTACGCCGCCGACAACGGGATAAGGGATCACCGGGAACAAAGCCATGGCGACAGCGACGAGCATGATCAGCATGATGCTGTCTGTCGATCGAATCCATGCCAATATGAACTCGCCTTTATAGTAAATAAGACCACCCACGGCAACGTAGACAAGTGCCATTCCTAATTTTTTGACCATGCACCACACTCCAAGACATAATGCCTCTATTGTACCATGGAGCATGTCGATTGGAACAAGCAGCAAAAGGGACGTCCTAAGGCATTATGCCTAAGGATGTCCCTTTTTTACAGGTTCTACAATTTCAACAGGTTGTGGATGATGACCGCTGCCTGAGCGCGATTGGCGATTCCTTTCGGCATAAACCGGTCATTGCCGGTGCCTTGTATCACGCCTTTCTCGGCCAAGAGGGCAACCGCGTTCCTTGCATAGCCTGCAATGCTGCTGCCGTCTTTAAACTTCGCCAAGGTGCCGTTCTCATCCTCTGCCTTCATATCGGTGAATAATGTCAGCGCGTTGGCGCTCATGATCGCCATTTCCTGGCGGGTGATCGGCCGGTTCGGATCGAATTTGCCGCCACCGATTCCTTGAGCTAGGCCGGCATCTACCGCAGATGCGATGACGGTATAATGCCAATCGGTCGGCTTCACGTCAGTAAATTCCAGGTCGGCCGCCCCCG
Source organism: Paenibacillus sp. CR_12 (assembly GCF_041953985.1). Taxonomy (NCBI): domain Bacteria; kingdom Bacillati; phylum Bacillota; class Bacilli; order Caryophanales; family Paenibacillaceae; genus Paenibacillus; species Paenibacillus sp. CR_12. Next base: position 318,485 of record NZ_JAVFHO010000003.1, read on the forward strand.
TCAGCTGGAAAGCCCGGACAAGCATGGCCAGGAATTCGGCTCTTGTCACCGATTTCATCGGCCGGAACGAATCCTGTCCCACCCCCTCTACGATGCCAAGCGCCGCCAGTTCCTCAATCGCCGCTTTTGCCCAGCCAACGCCGTCCACATCGCGGAACACCGGAGGTTTCGGCGGCGTCGGCGGGTTGACCGGCGGTGTCACCGGAGGCGTTACGGGTGGAGTCACCGGCGGTGTTACCGGTGGATTCGGTTTCCCAGGCGGAGTGACCGGCGGTGTCACCGGCGGGTTCGGATTCCCCGGCGGGTCAACCGGCGGCTGGCCGTGGTCCCCCGCTTTAATCGTTACGGAAGGGCTCGGGGCGCTCTCGTTATGCAAACGATCGACAGCCGTCACCACATACGTGTAGGTTTGTCCCTTTACAACGGTACGATCAACAAAGAACTGCGTCATTCCGGCGTTTTTCCTGAAAGTCCCTATTAAATTCGCCGGTTCCTGAACGCTGCCGGTTTCCCGACCGTTAAAGCGATAAACCGCGTAATACGTCTCGTCGTCAGACGAAGACCAGCTGAGCTTCACGCCTTCCTGTACTTGGTCGGCCTTTGGCTTCTTGGTCGCAGCCGGTGCCTCCGATTCAATCCAAGGCATGGCCGGGATGAGCGCCGGGTATCGGTACAAATCGTTTTTCAGTCTGTCCGTAAATCCAAGCGCGTTGTCCTTAAACCATTTGGAGCTGAAATACATGCTGCCCCGAACTTCCTCGAAGTTTCGATTGTATTGGATCTGGTTCGGCATTTCGTCGGGATTGGACCAGTCGGCATTCGACCCGATTCTATATACGGCTTGTCCGCTGTACAGATGAACGTTCTTGCCGGACACGATCCCGCTCCACCAATCGATCAGCTTATCGTAAGCCGCTGCGGAGTACCCGATGTTCCAATAAATCTGCGGCGTGATATAGTCGATCCACTCTTCTTCGACCCATTTCTTCGAATCCGCGTAAATCGCATGATAACTCTCGAGTCCCGTCGTTTCGGAGCCGGACGGATCGCTGGATTTGTTTTTCCAAATACCAAACGGGCTGATGCCGAATTTCACGTAGCTCTTCTCCGCCTTGATGGCTTCCTTCACGTTTTGAATGAAGGTATTGACGTTATTTCTTCTCCAATCGCTCTTGTTCGTAAAGGAGCCCTTGTACTGATTAAACGTATCCGTATCCGGGAAATCCACGCCCGTTACGGGATACGGGTAGAAATAATCGTCAAAATGCACGGCGTCGATATCGTAATTCCGAACGACCTCCATGATGCCGTCAATGATGAACTGCTGCGCCTCCGGCACCCCTGGATTGAAATACAGCTTGCCGCCGTATTCCTCGACCCATTCGGGATGCTGTCTGGCCGGGTGATCCGCCACCAGCTTGTTGATGTCTCCCTGCAGGCTGATGCGATACGGATTGAACCAGGCGTGGAACTCCATGTTTCGCTTATGCACTTCCTCGAGCAGGAATGCCAGCGGATCGTAACCCGGATCCTTGCCTTGTTCACCTGTCAGCCACTCGGACCATGGTCCGTATTGGGACGGGTAAAAAGCATCCGCCGTCGGTTTGATCTGCATGATGACCGCGTTCATTCCGGCATCCTCCAGTTGATCGAGCAGCTGAATGAATTGCTGCTTCTGCTGCTCCGGATCGGTAACCCCTTTAGCCGGCCAGTCGATATTATCGACGGTGGCGATCCATGCCGCCCGCATCTCGCTTTTCGGATGCCGGGAAGCTTCATTCACGGTGATATAGAGCGAATCGGTCTTTCCTTGGAACGCGGCTGTTATTCTAGCGGAGCCTACCTTCAAACCGCTCACCACCCCTTGATCAGAAACCGAAGCGACGTTCGGGTTGCTGCTGGTAAACGTAACGCCTTCCTCTATGGTCTGCGGTTCAGCCATCCATGAGTACGTGGCGGATACCACCGTTTCAAAAGAATCTCCAACCGTCACGGACGTAAGCCCCTGAAGTTTAATGCTTTGCAAAACAGGAACCGGATCCGTTACGGTAATGGTATGATGGGCGGATGCTCCCCGGTACGACGCCGTAATGGCAGCCGTCCCTTCGGAAACCGCGGTCAGTCGACCCGCTTGATCGACCGATACAACGCCAGGCTGATCGCTTGTATAGCTAATGCCTTCGGTCATCCACACCGGATCCGTCTGGTTTCCGTAGACGGAGTAAACCACGCTGGTTCTCATGTTGTCGGTAACGCTAGTCTCCATATGAAGCGGCCCGGACAACAGCAATTCATGGGGAGCCGCGGCATCCGCCGCCACATGCAGCTCCAGCTGGGCTTTTGGCGCATCGCCGTACTCGGCCGTGATGGTCACCGTTCCCGGTGCCAATGCTTCAATAGTGTCGTATGTAGCGCCCGTCACGGTGGCAACGGATTCGTCGCTGCTGGTCAGTTTCACGCCGGATGTCAGCAACGTTGGCTCCGACTGTCCTTCATAGGTTGCATACACTTGCGGTTTGACCGCTTCACCGACGCCCATAGGCGTCAGTCCGCCGATGTCGAGCCCATATACCGGAGAAGCCGTATAGAAGGCGGACAGCCTGTCGAAGTATAAGGCACCTTTGTTTTTATTCGTGTCTTTTAATTCGGCTACGTAGATTTGATTCACTTTGAGAGGAGCCTGAATGGTAGAGGGAATGTTTAATTTGACGTATTTCCAGCCCTTCCAGTTAAGACCGGAGGTGGCTGTAAAATCAACGGTATGCTTGCCGCCGGAAGAATCCTGAAGCTGTGCACGGAGCCAGTGGTTGCCGCCGTCGCCGTAAACCCATAAGCCGAGTGCCTTCGGTGATCCGGGAACGCTCCTGCCTGTTGATCCATCCGGGTCTCTGAAATTGAGATAAGCCGCCGAGGTGCCGGATTCGCTGCCCACAAAATCATAGCTTAAGGCTGCAGCGTGATGTCCGTAATAAATCGGCTCCGGCCTCCCCGCCAAATCCAGCTGGGCCTTCCCCCTAACGGAAGACGCAAATAAATTCGTTACCGATTCGAAATCCTCCAGCACCACAGCTTCCGGCTGTCCTGCGCTTGCGTTCGTTTCAACGGAATTGCCCCAAACAGACACGGCCGAGCTGAGCATCACGGCGAATGCCAACGTCATGGACAGAATGGACTTACTGCTTCGATAGACACGCCTTTTGGTTATCATTCATCAATTCACTCCCTATGGTATGAGTGCTTGCTATCCGAACCGAAGCCCGATTTCCAGCGAAATCGCTGCCGCTCACCTCCGATCATGCGACTGAAGTAGATGACGTCCTGCTGTTGTACCTGTGTTCATCTCTATCACTATCATATTGAAATTTTATTTCAAATTTCAATAGTTTTTGTAAAATATAATTTTAAATCTCCGGCAGGAATTTTAGTCATCATGACGTACTGTTACCAAAAAAAGCCAATACGGGCAAAGCCCGTATTGGCTGCTTCAAACTATTCTTTATTTCGTATAATCAAGAAGCCCGATCGTAAGCGTCACGGCTTAACCTTCCGAAGGATACTTCAATCCCCACTGCCCCCGAATCTGATCCAGCAGCCTCATAATCGCAAGCGATTCGTCCAGCGGCATCACATCGCTCTCGAGCCGCCCTTCCAGCAGGCAGCGTCCCACTTCGTAAGCCTCGAAGCTATAACCCTTCTCTTGTCGGTCATCCGTCACAACCACCGGTTCCTCGCCATCGACATGAAGCGCAGCGGATGTCGCGTTCAAGAAGGACGGAATGTGGATATGCCCGTTGGTGCCATAAATATAAGCTTCATTCGTCAATCCCAGCCGGATCGCCCCGTTTAACGATGCCGTCTTGCCTGATTCATAGGATAGAATAACGGAGAACTGCTCATCTACGCCCGTCTCGCCGATATGCGCCGTACTCCAAATCTTCTCGGGCTCGGCTCCAAAGATCATGGCCGCAAACGACACCGGATAAATGCCCGCATCCAGCAGCGCGCCCCCGCCGAGCTCCAAATTCAGCAAACGGCCCTGCGGATTCCAGCCGCTCCGGAAACCGAAATCGGCCTTCACCAGCCGGACGTCGCCGATAAGACCGTCCTTCAGCCATTCGCGCACCTGCCGGATCGGCGGAAGGAAACGCGTCCACATGGCCTCCATCAGGAACAGCTTATGCTCCCGTGCTGCTGCGACTAACTCCTCCAGCTCATCCCCGTTGATCGTAAAGGGCTTTTCGCACAGAACGGATTTGCCTGCTTGGAGACACATCAGCGCATGGTCCCTGTGCATCGGATGCGGAGTCGCTATGTACACAACGTCGACATCCGGATCCGACACGAGCTCCTCGTAGCTGCCATACGCCCGCGGTATATCGTATTTCGACGCAAACTCGCCTGCACTGCTGGCCGTACGGGAACCGACCGCCAGAAACTGAGCGTTGTCCACATACGCCAAATCGGCTGCAAACTGCTCTGCAATCCATCCCGTCCCCATAATTCCCCATTTGACCTTGCCCGGATTCTGCACCATAAAACTCCTCCTCTTCCTCTCCATGATCTGGCCTTGCCTAAAGCTTATAGAAGCTGTCCCGCTCCACCTTGCAAATTCGCAAGCCAAAGCTTTCATACCACTCGTTCTTGCCCCGTTCCTGGGCTACCTGATGAGCCGCGTTCTCCTTCCATAAACGTATGGACTCCAGGGAGTCCCAATACGAAACCGTGATCCCGAGACCCTCGTCCCGAGCGGATTCCACCCCGAGATAACCGGGCTGCTGCGCAGCGAGCTCCGCCATTTTATCGGACATCGCTCCGTAACCCCGGTCGCCCTCCGTTCGTTTGGACACAAAAATGCAAGCATAATAAGGCGGCTTCGGCGTATTCGCGTATTCCGTCATCCTCTTCCCCCTTTCCGGTTACTCAATAGGTGTAACTTCGGCTAACGTTCGTTCATTGACCTTGTATATCATTATATCGGAACTTCCGCCATACTTTAACCTAAAAAAAGCCTCTCTCCTCTGCGAAGTTCTACAGTGGAGAGAGGCGATATTCGCCTAAGCTTTACTTCAGCTTATTCAACAGATTATGGATGACCTGCGCGCTTTCCGCACGCGTGGTCAAACCTTCCGGTGCAAAACGGCTCGGCGCATGGCCCTGAACAAATCCGAGGGCATGCGCGGTTTCTACCGCTTCGCGAACCCAGTCCGGAGACTCGGCGAGATCGGCAAATCCGCTTCCCGCGCTGATGTTCTCCTGCTGTTGTTTCATCGCGTGGGCATAAGCGCGCACCAGCATCGCCGCCATTTCCTGGCGTTTGATCGGGGCGTCCGGTGCAAAACGGTCTTTGGCAGTTCCGTTCACGATGCCGGACTGGGCGGCCGCCGACACGGCCTCGGCGTACCATTTGCCTGAAGCTACATCGGCGAACGGCGCAGGTCCTTCTGCCTTAAGATCCATCAGACGAACCAGCATCGCGGCAAACTCGGCCCGGGTCACTTGCTGCGCCGGTGCGAAGCGGTCCGCGCTGACGCCTTCGATGAGCTGCTTCGCGGCCAAATCTCCGATCACCTCCGCTGCCCAGAACGAGGATGGCACATCCGCAAAGGTTTTCTCGTAATCCAGCAAGCCGTAAGCACTGAAATGGCGGATTCCCGCGGCCATGCGGCCGTCTTTGTTTACACCGCCTATATACTCCAGCTCTCCGCTGCCGGATACATAGTACATGGAAATTCTTTTGCCATGAGCATCTGAAGATAAAGGCAGTTCTAGCATAATTGGATGATCGAATTCGGTTAAGCTGTAGACTTTGCCGTCCGCTGTCGTCAGTTTAAGCTCGAACTCCAGCATGGCTCCGGCTGCTGTCAGCTTAGCGCCGGAGACGCGGGCAGCTTGCGCGATCCGCTGCTTCATCTCGGCCTCCGTTAATGTGACGGCACTCAGTTTTATCGTGCCCTTCTCAAGCTGGCCGGCATCTGCAAGGGCGCCCAGCTGGCGAAGCACTTCGGCCGGGATCGTTAGGGACAAATTCTTCCCTTCAAGATGGATCGAACCATCCTTGAGGATGTCTGCTGCATTCCCTGGCAGCGTGATATCCGTAAAGTTTCCATCTACCGACAAGCTCACTTGCCCATTCGACAGTTTAGCTGCAAGCTCGTTGGCGGATAAGGTGATGCTGCCTGATGACGGCGGTGTCACGGGAGGCGTAACCGGTGGCGTTACCGGCGGCTGCACGGGCGGGTCTACCGGCGGCTCCGGTCCCGGATCGGGATTCCCTCCACCACGGGTGATCACCTTCAAATCATATTCCGACTTAAACCCTTCATAGGTTGCCGAAATAACGGTTGCCCCTTCTGCCAAAGCCCGTACCGAGCCCTGTTCATCAATGGAAGCTACGTCCGGCTTACTGCTCGCATAGGTTATGCCTTCGATTAAACGGATACGGCTGCCGTCGGTATATACCGCCTCGGTTACCGTCTTATCGGTATCCCCGACCTTCAGCTCGGATTTGCCGCTTAAGAGGATCGATTCGATGCTGCCGTTCGGGATTCGGTCTACCGTAATACTCACGTCTGTATAAACGTCCGGTGCCGCCGTGCTGGTCGCTCTGACGACGGCATTGCCCAGCCCTTGAGCCGTCACGATGCCGTCTGCGGATACGCTGATGACGTCATCCAACGGTTCGGAATGGTAGACGGACCATACAACGGTTTGTTCTGCCCTGCGTGGTTTCACTTGAGCCAGCAACTTTTGGCTCTCGCCTACAGCTAGCGTCAGCTGGTTTGGAGTTACTTCAATCCGCTGCGGCTCCGGCTTCGTATCCGATTTCGCCAAAGCAAACTCATCCACGACGCGTCCGCCAACCGTTTTGGTTACGAAATGAAGCTCGTCTCCCTTCACTTCCACGGAGGCATACATTTGAGTCTTCTCTTCGTCGACCACCTCATGCCAGCCCCGCTCCGTGTGGGAGTAGAATTTAGGGCCTGACGATCCCGCCACGACGTAGGTCGTGCCCTTCCCGTCCGCGGCGATCTGGTTGTTCATCATCGGGTAGGAACGAATATAAATATGATCATGTCCGTTTAACACGAGATCCACGCCGAATTCCTCCAGCACCGGCGCCCACAGGCTGCGTACCTCGGCGGAATCGTAGATGCTGCCGTATGGACCGCGGTGGAACATCGCGATGGTCCAATCCTTGTCATTGCTAGCCAGATCCTGCTGGAGCCACTTCTTCTGCTCCTCCAGCTGATACTCGCTGTTCAGCATAATGAAATGAACGTCCTTGTAATCAAAAGAGAAGTTCGTTCCCTTCAGGCTGTCCAAGCCATTGCCCGGCTGGTTAAAGTGAGCCAGGAAGTCTCCGTTTTCCTTCGTCCCCATCACTTCATGGTTGCCGATGGCCGACACTAACGTCGTATTCAGGAAATGCTTCTGGGCTTCGTCGAACCAATAGTTCCACTGCTCCTCCAGGAAACCCTTGTCCACCATATCCCCGGCATGGACCATGAATTCGGCGTCCGGATGCTCGGCTGCCGCCTTGTCGATCGTATTCCCCCACAGCTCGAACTCTTTGGCGGTGGATGCCTGGGAATCCGCAAAGTATAAGAATTTCGTTGTATCTCCCGCAAGCTCTGTCGTTTTAAACGAGCCTTGTACACTGTAATGGCCTTGGCCGTCACCGACACGGTACACATACTCTGTCCCTGGGTCAAGACCGGCCGCCGTCGCTTTATGGACGCGGACCGTCCCCAGATCCAAGGTATGGTACAGCTCGCTGGCACCATTGAACTTCTGGACGTTCGGCGCATCGAAATCCGTGAATTCGGATTGCTTCGCTAGTTCCACGACGGTCCCCTCCGTCGCCGGGTCCGTGTGCCAGTTCAACATCCGCGACGTGGCCGGATCTTCTCCCATGCCCACGCTGATGTTGAAAGGAGTCGGGCTTCCAGCCAGCGGCGAAACCTTGAACTCCAATGCCGGACTGTATTGATTGCCTTTGACGGCCTGCACGGTATACGTCTTGACCTGGGACGTCAGCGCCCCGGTCTTCAGGATACCCGCCGCATCCGTTGTTCCCACCGCTGCCGAGTCTGCCAAGATCTGTACGCCTTCCACAGGCTGCCCTTGGGCATCGGCAACTTCGAACACCGTTTCGTATCCCTCTACGATTCCTTCCTCATTCCAGCTCAGCGCATAATGCGTTGCGATCTGCGATTCGATCGGAAGACCATAGAACGAAAATTCGGTATTGCCCGTATCGGTGAAGGATACCGCCCCGGACGTGAGCGCTATGATGCTGCTGCCGGTTGCGTTCTTTTTCACGTCGTACCGGATTTGGCCGATCCAATCCGTATCCTGCAGGGATGCGGTATGGATGTCCTTCCAGGTCACTCTTACCTTTCCTGTTGTACCGTCGATGCTTGCGCTAACCTGGGATGCACTCAGCTTGTCCCCCGGTATGAGCTCCAAATTCTCCACTTTGTTGGGATCGAATTGGAAATCGACATGGCCGCTGCGGATTTGGGATGTCTTCACACCCCCGATATCCAGCGTATAACTGCCGCCAACATAGATCGTATCCGGCGTATCGTACACCACCTTGGCTGCACCGGTATTTACGGTGAAGTTCCATTCCTCGGTCGTTTGGTTGCCCGACAGATCACGGACGGTGACTTTGGCTTGATGAACGCCATCGGCGAGCGGGACGCTCGGCGTGTAATGGATTCTTCCTTCCGGCGGATACAGGGTATGCTGCACCAGACTGCCATCCAGATAGAATCGGATTTTGTCCGGATCGATCAGCGTCGTTCCCGGGTGTGCGACAGGATCATAGCCGGCATCCTCGGCATACACGGTAATGGTCGGCGTGTTCTCTGTAATCTCCGCACCGTCGGCCGGGGAGAATTTCTTCAGAACCGGCGGGTCGATATCGTCGTTGGCAGGACCGTACAATGCCCGAATTTCGTCCACGTAGATGGCACCGGCGTCTTTTTTCGCGGCCTGTGTTTCCATATATCGAACCGGCATGTCCATCACCAGCGGAAGGGTTCTTCCTTTGGGCACGGACGCTTCGAGATACTTCCATCCCTTGAAATCGACGCCGACCGTCTGATCGGTGAAATCGAGCGGGATCGCACCCTTGCTGTCACGAATTTGGGCACGGAGCCAGTGCGCGTTGCCGTCTCCGTAGACCCACATGCTGATTTTCTCCGGATAGCCCGGAATTTCGATATTGTCCGCGGTGCCGTTCGTCTGCAGATAAGCACCGGAGGTACCGGTCATTCCGGTAAAATCGTACTCCAGCTTCAAGGCGCCATTCCCGGAACGAATATAGGTCTCGTCGGTTTCAATGGATACCTGGGTCGACTTGAACTGCGCACCGGCGCTTGGTTTATAACGGCTAAGGCCGTTCTCGAAATCTTCGAGCATGACCGGCGGAAGACCGACGTTCACTTCGATTGAGGTCTCGATTTGACCGTACTTCACGAAGATTTTGCCGCTGACGTCCTGCTTGTCCGTAGCGGTAAACGTTCCGTTTGCGTCAATCGTCCCGATGTCGCCTTCGGTACGCCACTCCAAACGGCTATTATCGGCCTGTACCACTTGACCGTTGCGAAGCGCCGTGACCTTGAGCGTCTCGGTCGAGCCGGAAGAGAAGGTCTTCACCGCGTCCGAGAACTTGAGCTCGGTCAGCTCATCAACGACTTCCAATGCGGCTTTACCCGTCAGATTACCGGATTGTACGGAAACCTCGGTCAATCCAGGTTGATTGCCTGCCTTAAACGTCCCGCTGGCGTCGATTGCCCCAAAGGCTGGATCAACGCTCCAAGCCGCGGCCTCCGTCATTTTCGCCGGATGCAGGTTCTGATCCACGGCTGCCGTTTTGAAGGCAGCGGATGAACCGGTCAGCACTCTTTCCAGTGTCGGTGCAACGACAAGTTTATCCGCCGCTCCTTCAGGCGCCTTGTTCACCAGCAAAATGCCGTTGGCCGTTTTGCGTTCCCCGCCGTCCGACGGCGAGTTAAGCACCTTGCGCTCCGTTTCTCCCGGCAGGCGGGCAACGAAGGTAGCCGAACCGCCTCCGTCCAGGTTCAGAGCGTTAACCACGCCAAGCTCCTGCAGCATTTCGCCAAGCTCAATGTAGTTAAGCCCTTCACTGAACCCCGGCTGGCGGCCATCAACCTCGAACAGCACAACGGAGCCGTCCGCTTTGGTTCCTACCACCGTTCTCGGGTGTACAGCCGGATCGGTATGCTGCTGCACGACGCCATCCTTGACCAGCATCACGGTGCCGCCAATCGCCATCGTGACGTCCTGCCATTCGTTATCCAGCTGAAAACTCGCCGTCACTTCATCCCCTGCCTTCAGCCCGGCAAGCTTGCTCCGCTGCGAGCCCGAAGCGGACAGAACCACTTGACCTTGGCCAATCGGCGAATTTCCCTGATCCTTAAGAACAGAGGCCACCTTCATCGTCAAGGTCTCTCCACTGGCGACCCTGCCGCTCTCGATATCCAGAATCACTTCATCTCCCAGATTATTGGTCATCGTGGTGGCATTGAATTTTTCGGTATAAAGAACAAGTGCGTCCGTACCTTTTATGCGGTTGATAGAGGACAGGCTGCTGACCGTTCCGCCTATCGTCACGTTTTTCGTTAATTTCGGACTGCCGTAAAGGCTCGTTCCATCCTGTTTAATGCCAAAGGCGTTCCGGCCGCTGGGCGGATCCGTCAACAGCTCCCCGTCCCCCATGAACAATCCGAGCGGAATTCCGGTGGACATATCGTAGAAATCTCCGTTTACCGCCGCGATGACGCGATTGCCTGCCTTGTCGGCATCCGACGCCATTTTGCTGACTCCCTGCATGCCGTATACCTTGCCATCGGTGAGACCCGGCTGAAGCTCCAAATTTCCTTGCGATGGATCAAACTCCACCATATGGACCTTCTGCTCGCCGCTGCCTTTTTGCATATTCGCCCACGTGTATGTAGCCCCCGGCCCGATCTCCATCTGCCGCATATCAATGACCGATGCAGCGGCGGCCGCTGGGTCGGCAGCAGCTTGTCCTGCGGGAAACAGCAGCGATAGAAACATCACACCGCTGAGCAGCGATGATATTCTCTTTTTGCTCCTTAACATGTACATGAATTCCTCCTTCTCTATGCTTGGACTCTGGTTCCTCTCGGTTGTAAGTCCGCTCATGAACGAAAGACCTACTCGGGAGTATAGCGCTCGCTTGTTAATTCCACCTCCAATCTGTGTTAAGACCGGGTTAACTCTGCCGGTATCGGCTTTACATTCAGTCATTAGCTGGAAGGGCTGCAAAAAAGTATGCTGCCGATTCGTATTTACCGCTTCCGATGAACGAAATTAACCCGTCTTCTTCCCTTCATCATATTGAAATTTTATTTTAAAATACAATATATTTTGTAAAATTTTATTTTATTTTTTCGGCAGGAATTTCCGGATGGGTGGCGTAAGCACAGCTTTTGTCGGAATGCGGGGAATGAAAACAAACGCCTAGCCGCCAGCTTCCGACTTGTTTTTACGGCGAACTTCCAAAAAGCGCACAAAAAAACAACCGCAGCTTACAGCCGCAGTTGTCTTTGAGATTCCCTGTTATTTTTTGGTGACGTTGCCGTTGGCATCAATTTTTGCATTGTAGGAGAGTTTGTTCAGTTTCGCGATGATCTCTTTGTTGTACTTCTTGTCCATCAGATTCGGCTGGCCCTGAAGTATCTTCACCGGCGTAATCCGGCTCGTGATCTTGGAGCCCTGAATCTCAACATGCACCATCATCGACAGCAAGGTTTTGTCACCGCCTCGGGTGGAGCGGTTGAACACGAAGTTGCCGAGCGAATAATAAATCGGCTTGTTCTTGTAATATTCGATGCCCATCAACGTATGGCTGTGCGATCCGATTATGATGTCGGCTCCGGCGTCAATCATCTTCTTCGCCATCGTGCGCGCATATTCTTCCGGATAGTCGGCGAATTCCTGGTTCCAATGGATGTATACGATCGTATAATCGTTGGTTTTGGCCGACTTCTTAATATGGGTCAGCATCGGCTCCATCGTGTAGGCGGAGGCAGCACCCGGGTGATTCTTGCCCGCAATCCAGGAATTGTCCGACAGCACCCGGCTGACGCCCAGCACCGCGACTTTTTTCCCGTTAATGTTCTGCACGTAAGGCTTGAAGGCCTCGTCTATATTTCGCCCGGCACCCGTATACCCGATCTTCTGGCGTTTCAGATGCGTGATCGTGTCCAGCATGGCTTGCTGGCCATAGTCCAGGATGTGGTTGTTCGCCAGCGTGACCCCGTCGATTCCCGCGTATACCAGGCCCTTGAGCGTGTCCGGCTTCGAACGGAAAGCAAAGGTTTTATCCGCAGCCTTGCCGCGAATGGAGACCGGCGTCTCCAGGTTGGCAAACGCCATATCCGCCTTTTTCAAGATGGGGGCTACCTTCTTAAAAGGATATAGGTTACCGAATCTATCAATCTGGTTTCCCACGTATCCGTCTAATAGAATGTCACCTGCAAAAACAAGATTTATCGGTTTGTCCTTCGACTTGGCTTGAGTGGTTGTGCCCGCCGCCGAGACGATGCTCGCCGGGATCAGCATAACGATAACCAGAATGAGGCAAAATAATTTCTTCATATCCATGCCGCCTTTCCAAATGAAAATCCTGAGAAGCTAGTTATTCACCTCGTTTATCCTATCATAAATTGATATAAAAGGGGAATTATATAAAATGAACCATTTAATAGAATTGTGAAATGGATTCTAACCAGTAGCCCTTTCAGCACTACGCATGCGGATTATTCTTCCGATCCCTGTTGCCCCCCAGATTATTTTCCAACGGATTACAAGTGGTGAAAATCCAGGGTCAAAGGGGACCGCTTCGCTTCTCCGGAATCATTCCGCCTTCTCCATTGAGGCATGTCAACATCCAAATCATTCAAATCTATCTTTTTCTATCCATAGTCTTAGACTTGAAATGCGGAGAAAAAGTTTCAAATTTTGCAAATCATATTGAAAACAATATAAAGAACTTATATATTTAAACGTATCGTAAGTATAACTTTAATATTAATTACGTTTTGTAATATATACACGCAGTTAGTCTTACATATAAGTAAAACTAAAGGAGCTGTAATCCATGAATATTCACGCTGCGGGCGAGAACTCAACCCCCATGATTGATGATACGGACCGCAAAATCATTGCGATCCTTGGCAAGAACGGGCGAATCTCGTACACGGATTTGGCCAAGGAGATCGGTTTGTCCCGCGTGGCCGCGCAGGCCAGGATCAATGCCCTGGTCGATGACGGCGTCATTGAGCGCTTCGCGGCCGTCATTAATCCGGAGAAAGTGGGGATTTCGGTGTCCGCTTTTTTCAATGTGGAGGTTGAGCCCAAATATTTGCAGCAGGTGGCGGACACTCTGGAGAACGAGCCATATGTGACCAGCCTGTATCATATGACCGGTCCCAGCAAACTGCATATGCACGGCTTGTTTGCCGATCATAAGGAAATGGAAATGTTTCTAAACGAGAAGCTTTACCCGCTTCCGGGCATAACCAGCGTGGACACGCAGATCTTAATCAAGCGCTATAAAAGCCGAATGGGCATCAGGCTCTGATTTTCGACAGAAAGGACTCTTACCCTTGGATGATAAAAATAGCAATCCATACATGGAATTAACGTTCGGCATGTTCCGAACCGGCATACTCGGTTATGGCGGCGGTCCCTCCGTCATTCCGCTGATCCGGCATGAGGCCGTCGTTCGTTACGGCTGGCTCAGCGACGATGAATTCGGAGAGGTGCTGGCTCTGGCCAATGCGCTCCCGGGTCCGATCGCCACGAAGATGGCCGCCTATCTCGGTTACCGGGAAAAAGGGGTGCTAGGCGCGGTGGTCGCGGTTCTTGCGCATATCCTCCCGACCTGCATCGCGATGATCGCGCTGCTGTCGGCGGTGACGTTCCTCAGCAGCTCCAAAGTCGTGGCAGGCATGATTGCCGGCGTTACGCCGGTCATTGCGGTCATGCTGGGCACGATGGCTTACGAATTCGGCGAAAAGGCCGTGAAGGGACTTGGCATTTACGCCGGCATCGGATTTTTTGTGGTATCGTTTCTCCTGCTGGAAAGCATCCAGGTCCATCCAGCCATCGTCATTATGCTGTTCCTTGCTTATGGCACCGTGCATTTTAGAACCGTAGCCAAACTCAAAAAACAAAGACGGGATAAGGAGGGGTCCGCCTGATGGAAGAATGGCTTCAGCTGCTGGTCAGCTTTTTTGTCTCCAACGTGCTCGGATATGGCGGCGGTCCTGCTTCGATCCCGCTCATGTATAAGGAAATCGTCACGAATCACGGCTGGCTGACCGACCCGGAATTCTCCAACATGCTTGCGCTTGGCAACGCGCTTCCCGGGCCGATCGCCACCAAAATCGCCGCTTTTGTCGGGTACGGCGTATCCGGCTGGATGGGCATGACCCTCGCCCTCGCGGCGACGGTCATCCCTTCCGCGGTAGCGCTCATCTGGCTGCTGAATCTGCTGCAGAAATACCGCACGTCGCCCGTGGTCAAAGGCATGACCCTGCTGGTTCAGCCGGTCATCGCGATCATGATGCTGACCCTGACCTGGCAGATCGGCAAAAGCTCCGTCATCTCCATCGGCCTCCTGCAATCCCTCGGCATTGCCGCCGTCGCCTTCTGGGCCATGAACATCCGCAAGATCCACCCGGCCTTGGTGATCCTGGCCGCGTTCGCTTACGGGGGCTTGGTATTGTCGCAGGTGGTGTGAGGGGATTATAGTAGAAAACAGTATACCTGCCGGAAATATCGGGATGACTAAAAGAGCGAGTTTGAGGGGCGCGTGCCCCTCAATTCTCGCTCTTTTTTCAATCGAGAGCCATCCAAGCCGTTACCGGACTACGCACCGTACCTATGCCCCCGCTTAGACGAACAGTGCAGTGAGCAGCAATTCACTGTGGACCGGACGTCCAAAAATATGATCGCCATATCATTCCATATGTCCCGAAATCCTCTTGCTCTATGGTCGTGAGGGCTTTCGGCTTTCTTACGGACTCAGAATACCTTATTTCGTACAAAATAGCCCTTTTGGTATCTTTAGCGGACATAGAGGACCTTATTTGCTGTTTTTATTGGTGTTGGCATCCATAATTCGCACATTAGCGGATCTGGAGTCCGATACATTGTAAAAAATCGAGTTTTGATCTTAAATAACGGATCTAGGGTCCGTTAAAAGCTGACACAAGTAACTTGAGTTCCCATGGCTAGTAATGATACCAGAAGCCCCAATAATCACATTCCTTCAATTCCCCGCCTATTTCCTCCCCATCACCACCCCGATCTTGCCCTCTTGGACCTCCACCTTATACTTCTTCACCCGGATGCGGTCGCTAAACAGCGACTTGCCGGTCTGCAGGTCGAACTCCCACCCATGCCAGGGACAGCGGACAATTTCGCCTGCCCGGCCGTATTCGTAGTCGTATACCTCCGAAGGAAGCGTCGTACCGGAGACCAGTCCTGCGCAGATTGGCGCCCCCTGATGCGGGCAGTAGTTCAGAATCGCATGATACTCGCCGTTGACCCGATAGATGCCGATTTCGCGTCCCTCTATGTTCACGACCGCGTGCCCGCCCTCCGGAACGTCCTCCTCCGCCAGCACGTAATGTACCGCCATACATGCCACCTCCTTGCCTATGCGCCCAGCTTTGTAGGGTTTGGCTTTGAGTTTGGTTCAACTTGGGTCCAACCTTGTTTTTGCCTTTGTTTTTGCCTTTGTTTTTGCCTTTGTTTTCGACTTTCTTTCAACTTTGTTTTCGACTTTCTCTCGCCTTTGGTTCGTCTTTCGTTTGACTTTGGTTTGCCCATAGCCCCAGCTTCAATTATTCATGCTAGGTTCATACGGATACCGTTCATCCATTCATCCGTTCGTCCATTTATCCATTCATCCAATCCCTCAATCCAGCCGATACAGCTGTTTCGCATTCTCATAAAAGATCTTCCGCCGCGCTTCCGGCTTCAACCCCCGCAGGACATGGCCCGGCGAGTCGAAGTCCCAATGCGGGTAATCGCTGGCATAGAGCAGCATGTTCTCGGCATCGATCATATTGAAGAGATCGATGAGATGCTGCGGATTATCCGGCTCCTCGATCGGCTGCGTCGATAAGTAGCAGTGATCCCGGATGTACTCGCTCGGCATTCTCGTCAGCCAGGGCACGGTTGCGCGCAGAGCCTTGTAATTTTTGTCCAGCCGCCACATCAGGCCCGGCAGCCAGGCTACTCCGCCTTCAACCAGAACGACCTTGAGGTTCGGATACTTCACGAACACGCCCTCGCAGACCATGCTCACCAGATGCGCCATGAACATCTGGGAGAGGCAGGTGTGCCATTCGATGTAGCGTGTCGGGTAGCCGGCCGCGGTGGGAGCCGTCGAGCTCCCGCCGCCTTCCGCTCCCGGATGGATCGCGACCGGTAGGCCGTTACGCGCCGCCGCTTCGTAGATCGGGTGATAGTGGCGCTGTCCCAGCGGCGACCTCGCCGCACTGGAGATCATCACCTCTACGATATCCGGATGGCCGCCGATCCTATCGATCTCGCGTGCCGCCAGCAGCGGGTCCTGGGTAGCTACCGCCATGGCTCCCTTAAAAGCTTTATGCTTGCCAAGCCACTCGGCGATCAGATAATCGTTATAAGCCGAGCATATCGCCGCTGCATAATCCGGATCATGCGTGGAGGAGATGTTATAGACGACTCCCGTCAATACGGCATAGTCCAGATTGTAGCCTTCGATCAGCTGCTTGATCATATAATCGGGATCGGAGCCGGCCTTGCCTCCCCCCGGAGGGATCGAGTCTTTTTTCATCACGCCGATCGGCGAGTAATACCCTGAGCCTGCATACCCGATGCCGGATGCCGCTACCCGGGAGCGCCAAGGCTCCTGCAGATATGGCAGCAGCGCCCTGTCGTCCTGCTCGTTATGAACGTCGACATCGATGATTTTGGTATCGTCCATTGCCTGATTCCCCCCATCTCCATTAAGAATTACTTGCCGCCGTATGTGCGAGTATATGCGGTGTTATACATGGCAAGAAGTTCGTCGGAGCCGAGTTTCTTCGCTTGGTCGATGAATTGCTGATACGTGGAATCGTTGATCGGCGTTTTGCCGGTTACGAACTCCGTTACCTTCTGTTCAAGGAATTTATTCAGATTGTTCAGCTTCGATTTCTCGAGCTCCAGCTCCTCTTCCGTCTTGACGATCTGCTTCGGTGCAGGGACGATATACTGCTCATACCTTGCATTGATATCCTTGCTCTTCTCGCTTAACCCGCGCTCCCACACTTCCCGCGACTTGGCGTTATTCAGCGTGATCAGGTCATACCATACGCCCCAATCCTTGCGCAGCGCATTAAACGGAGATTCGCCGAACTCCTTGTTATATACCGCTTTACCGTCCTCCATCGTATACGTTTTGCCTTCGATTCCTAAGGACAGATAATTCGTCCCCTCTTCGCTGACCAAATAATCGAGGAATTGGACGGCGCGCTCCTTATCCTTCACTTTGGCCGATATCGCTCGGCCGACGGTGCCAACGACCGGGCGGGAGAACTGATAGTTCTTGATCCCTTCGGCAGCAAAGGATGGAATTGCGTCCAGCTCATATTCCGCCGTGCCGGCCCCCCTCGCCTTGGCAACCAAGGATTCAAGATCGGCCTTCCAGAAAAACGTCACCAAGGATTTGCCCGTCAGGATGCGCTCCTCCCACTGCGCTTGCGTCAGCAGCGAGAATTCCGGATCCAGCAATTTTTCCGCATACAGCTTATTCAGGTATACCAGCATATCCTGATAATTCTCATGATACGGCGCGAATGCGTATTGATCCGTGGTTGGATCCAGGTTGTAAAAACCGCTGATGCCGGTAAAGATACGCCCGAAGGTCGTATACAGCCCCGTGTCGCCTACGATCGCGTTCGATATGAGCGGGTAGGAGTCCGGCACCTTTTCTTTCAACGTTTTCAGATATTGATAAAATTCATCCACGGTGGTCGGCGCCTGTATCCCGTGCTGATCCATAATGTCCTTGCGGGCATACCAGATAAAGTTAAAGCCCTTGCCTTCCGCATCCCCTTCCAGGACAGGTACGGTATACAAGCCTCCGTCCGTGCCCGTTGCCAGCGCCTTGGCTTCAGGATATTTCTCGTAAAAGGCTTTCAGATTCGGAGCCCGATCCAAATAATCATGGAGGTTCAGGAACACCTTCTCCGGCCCATGCTCCCGGCCGTCCTGCGTCGGCACCTGGATAAAATCGGTAGCGGTATTCGTGGCAATCATGATCTGCCTTTTCTCCTCAAGCCCTTCCTGGCTGACGATCTGGAACTTCACTTTGACGCCCGTCTTGGCCTCGATCTCTTTGAAAATCTCCCAGTCATCCCGAACCTTGCCCTCCACCCGGTCGTATACGAGCCATGAAAAAGTAACCGGTTTGTCAGGGCTTAACGTCCCCGAATCGTCCTTGCCCCCGCCGGTGCAGCCCGTAACCAGCATCGCGCAGAGCAGGATCATGGCAAGCGCCGTTCTGAACCCCTTTTGCCGCATTCCATAACCTCCTTTTTTTATCATCACATCGTATAGAAATGGATTCCCGTTAAATCCATGACTACCCCTTAATGCCGCCAATCATCGTGCCCTGTACGAAATATTTTTGGATAAACGGATAGACGCACAGGATCGGCAGCGTCCCGATCATGATCATGGCGTATTTCAGCGTTTCCAGATGCGTCAGGTCGCCTTCGCCCTGCACGTTCGTGCCAGCGATCAGGATGTTGCGCATCATGATTTGCAGCGGGTACATTTCCCGGTCATTCAGGTAGATCAAAGCGCTGAAGAAGGAATTCCATTGATTCACCGCCGTGAACAGGCCAATCGTGACCATCACCGGCACGGATAGCGGCAGCACGATCCGCACCAGAATCTGCATGGATCCGCATCCGTCGATGGCAGCCGCGTCCTCAAGCTCCTCCGGCAGCGCCTCGAAAAATGTCCGCATAATGAACAGGTACCATGTGCTGATCAGCGACGGAAGGACGATCGCCCAGATCGTGTCCAGCATCCCCAGCTTCTGAACGATCAGGAAGGTTGGAATCATGCCCCCGCTGAAGAGAAGCGTGAACGCTGCCATGAGCAGAATCACTCTTCGGCCGGGCAGCCACCGCTTTGCCAGCGGATACGCCATCGCCGAGGTTGCAATCAGCGTCAGCAACGTATGCAGGAACGTGTACCGGATCGTATTCCAGTAACTCACCCAGAGATCGGGGTTGTAGATGAGCTGTTCGTAAGCGATCAGCGTAATCTTTTTCGGCCATAGCAGCACCGCGCCGCTCGCGACCATGGCATTGTTGCTGATGGAAGCCGAGAATACGTACACCATCGGGTAGGCCATTACCATGATCAGCACAATCATGAACAATATATTGAATACGTCAAACAGCTTCGAAGCGAAGCTTTCCTGCTTTTTCATCGCGCACCTCCCTTACCACAGGCTGGTCTCCGAATATTTGCGTACGACCCGATTGGCCGCAACGACCAGAATGAAGCCAATCGCCGACTGGAACAGGCCTACTGCGGTCGCGAAGCTGAAATCGGCATCCAGGATGCCCCGCCGGTACACAAAGGTATTAATGACATCCGCGGTTTCGTAATTCATCGTGTTGTAAATCAAGAGGATTTTCTCGAAGCTGGCCTCCATGAAATTACCGAGCGACAGCACGAACAGAATAATCATGACAGGCACCATGCCGATGAACGTAATATGCCGGATCTGCTGCCACCGGTTGGCTCCATCCATCTTGGCCGCCTCGTACAGCGTCGGATCGATGCCGGCAATCGCAGCCAGGTAGAGAATGGTCCCCCACCCGACCTTCTGCCATATTTCGGAGCCCACGTACACCGTCCGGAACCACTCCGGCATGCCGAGAAACATGATCGGCTCGATGCCGAACAGCTTGACGAGCAGATGGTTCACCACGCCCGTGGTCGGAGACAGGAAGGTGACGAGAATGCCCGCGATCACGACGGTCGACAGGAAATGCGGCATGTAGCTGATGTTTTGCACGAACCGTTTGAACCATTTGCTCTTCAGCTCATGGAATAGGATCGCCAGAATGATCGGCGCCGGAAAATGAAACAGCAGATCGTACACATTCAGCATGATCGTGTTGCGAATCAGCTTCCATGCATCGGGGGTGACATAGAAAAATTCAATGAAATGCTTCAGTCCCACAAATTCGCTTCCCAAAATGCCCCGGCCGATCGAATAGTCCTGGAAAGCAATGATGATGCCGTACATCGGCGCGTACTTGAATATCAAGTAGTACAAGATGCCGGGCAGCATCAGCAAGTACAACGCTTTATGCTTTTTCAGAACGTAACCGATCCGTGATAGCTGCGCCAATAATCCCCACCTCCGATTGAAAGCATTTACATTCGTTTGTTGTTGTCCCCACTATACGAGCCGTGCTTCCTTCGCGTAAAGCAAACATCTTTTCCTTAAGACGCATGTTTTGTTATGCCTGCGCCGCAAGGCTTTCGGCCTGTTCCATGCAAAAAAAGAGACTTCAGAAAATAATGCAGTCTCTTCTTTCCTATTGATGGGAACTCCGGTATTTGGCAGGCGTAATGCCTTCATATCGGCGGAAAGCCCGAATCAAGGAATTCCTCCCCCAATACCCCACCTTTTCGGCGATTTCGTCTATTTTCAAATCCGTTTCAAGCAAAAATTGCTTCGCCTTCATCAGCCGGTACTTCGCGATATATTCCACGTACTTCTCGCCGACCTCTTCCTTGAAGGTTCGACTGAAATGCCCGATGGACATATTCATCATGCCGGCAAAATGCTCGATCGACAGCTCTTGATCGTAGTGCTCGTGAATGTACTCCAAAATCTCCATAAATTGTTGGCTGCGGCTGCTGGAGGCCGGTTTCCGGAACAGAAAGCCATGAATGTCCTGGAAGCATTGCGTCAGCTCGTCCCATGTCATGCAGCGATTCATTCGCTCGAACAGACCGGAATAATAGGGAACGTTCAATTCATTGCGCTCCGACTCCACCGCCCGAATCCAGGTGTTGAGCACATCGGCGAGCAGATATTTCATCTGCACGGCTGACGCATCCTTACGCTTCCCTTCCTCCAGCAGATCCAGCACGGAATGGAGCAGCTTGTCATACTCCCGGGTTTTGCACTGGTTGTGGATCCGCTGGACCTCCTGCACGGACAGGAAAGAGTCCCATTGCTGCAGCTCCCTTGAAGGCAGACTGCCGCAAATCTCCACCGTGGAATGCAGCCCCCGGTAATTCAGCATGGCCAGCGCATGCTCATAGGACTGATGCAGCTCTTCGATGGCATGAATGGTTCTGCCGATCCCGATCGTCGCTTTATAATAGACACCGTATTGCAGAAAAACGTGCCTGATCTGCTCCGCTATTCGTTCCGGATAACCCTCCGTGATGTGATCATGCTGGACGACGCAAGCCATCAAATCCGGCCTTGTCTGGCAGATCCAGACCATGCCGGGCGCCAGCCGGTGGATCTTGTCCTTCAGCTCCGTCAGCAAAAAGATTTTGGCCGATTCCGAAGTCGAATCATAAAACGACCGGTCATAGTGGAAAGAGATGCACAGGACGGTTCTTGCCGCCTTATGGCTGTAAGCAAACTCAATCTCCTTGGCGTAGTACTCAATCGATAAGGCATCCCGGTATTGCCCCAGCAGGATTTTCGTGAAAAACTGCTCCTGCACGATCGGCAGCATCCCGTTCACCATCTGGTACAGCTCTTTATTCTCGGTCATGATGAACTGGGAGTAGCGCTTGATGACGTCAAACTCGTTTCCTTCGTAACGGCCCTCTTCATTCGGAGCATGGTGCAGCTTCAAGCCATCCTTGATCTCCCGAATCGGCCGGTACAAGCGCCGGCTTAAATAATACGAGGCGAGCGCGCCGACAATGAGGAAGAACAGGAGGAACAACCAGCAGATTAAGCGGGTAATATGGACCGGCTTCATCAATGTGCCTAGATCAACCATGCTGATATAATGCCAGGACTCGTTGAAGCCGGACGCCATGAAGGACAGCCCCATCTTGTCCGATATCGTAAATTGCGAAGCGAAACCATCCGTGCGTATTCGCTGCTGCAGGGCATGCTGGTCCTGCTCGGTCAAACCGGTCCGGGCGATCACTTGGGCGGTATCATCCACAATGGCCGTGCCCGTGACCCAGCTCTCCGGAATATGAATCCTCTCCTCAAGCTTGTCTCGCTTCACTTCGACCAGGAGGTAAACTTCAGGGGCGGCGGTATTGAACGGGTAACTCATGGAAGCCGTCACGGAAGCGGGGGAATCCATGAAATCCATCATTTTCTTGCCGGATAATTCGGCTTCCAGCTGGTGGCGGCGGTTCAGATCCAAGGGATAGCGGGAACGGAAATAATACGCTTTGTTCGTATAGGTCTCGGCATCGATCATTAAATCCTGATGGACAAAATAATAATAAGCCTTCTCGACCAATTCATCCGATTCCAGCTGCTGCAGCTGCTCCCGCAGGGAATGAAGCAGTTCCGGAAGGAGCTGGCTTTCCGGCGACGAAGACATGGGAGCGAGCAGCACGCTCCGCAATCTGGATGTGCTCAGGATATTAATCATGCTTGTCTTTAGCGATTGAAGCTCGGCATCCGTCTGCTCGGAGAACCGGTTCATCACCACTTGGTTAAAACGCTCGGCATCCTTTTCGATGATGCGAACGACAAGCACCTGAGCAAGAACCGAAGCAACAATGACGGGGATGAGAATAAGGAGAAAATAGTTCGCGAACATTCTCCAAAACAGGGTGTGCCTTCTGGGAGGCGGAGTATCGGCCGCCCCCGGCTCAGTCAAGCGGTCAGGCGGTGTCCTTCGCTTCATGAATGTCCCCCCTTTGTATTTAAAATTGCAAGTAACAGGGCTTGCATTTACGTTTACTATATTTTGATGTAAGTTATAATATTCGCCGCATAAGGGAGATGGATGGGGCTTGCGGTGGAATAGTATTCGTCCACGAGAAAGAATCGCTTCCATAGCAAAAAGGGCCAGGAATCTCCTGGCCCTTTTCCGAAACGAGAATATCTTTTTTGCTGGCTCGCATTCGCTTACTCGTATTCGAATACCGCATCCGGCGTAAGGGTTACATTGGGTGCATAACTCGGCATCTGACCGGTCTCCTGCAAATACTGCTCAACAATCCGAGCGGCATCTACCAAGGAGCTAAGCAGCCAGTCCTCATAAAGTCTTCCGAACTTTTTGTGAAGCCATTCTGAGGTGTACTCATTCGAAAGGGTGAACAGGGAGTAGATTTCACGGACGGTATTGGTATGCTTGCGACCGTAATCATCCGTCCAAGTCACTTTTTTATTCAAATCCACTTTGCGGATATCTTCCGTTTTGGTCGACAGAATGCCATTCTTGTATTGGTAATAAATGCGCAAGGATTTTTCATATTCATGGCCTTTTAGCAGCCTCCAACCAGCCATGCTTCCGGTCGCAGGAACCGATGACATTTTGCTTTTCCCGGCGTTTCCGGTGTTGCTGCTGCTCGTTGCCTTCTTCGGCTCGCCCTTTACGACGAATTGTGCCGCGCCCAGCGTCACGGTCATTTGCTGTTTGGATGCATCCCATTTCAGTTTTGCACCCAGTGCTGCGGTCAGCAGATCCGCGGATACGAGCGTCTCCCCTTTGTTCTGGATCGGGGCGCCTTTCATGTTCACGGTTTTGCCGTTGATCTTCGCCTGCTTGCTTCCTGCCTTAACGGAAAGCTTGGTTTCTCCTACGGTAATGTCGAAGGTCTTGGAAGCAGCCTGATATTGGACCGAGCCTCCCACGGCTTGGAATACCGGCTTCAACGGCAGGTAAGTAATCCCCTTTTCCTGCTTGGCGTTCTCCAACGGCTTGCCAAGTCCTGAAACGATTTTCACGGACTGCTTCTTGCCCGCGACCTCCACCGTCAGCGTGGCTTCGCCTACGCCCATGATTTTGTAAGTTCCTTTATCTCCAGCTTTAATTAAATGCGGCTTGTCTACGGACAAAGCGATCATATTCGCCGGAATCTTGTGCTTCTCTCCGCTGCTGTACTGAAATTCGACCGTTGGCGTGATGGAGCTCCCCACCTTCGGCTTGCTGTTCGCTACCTTTAGCGTAACGCCCGTAATGCTCGGAACCGTCACATCATATAATTGTCCATGATCATATTCGGTCCAAGTCCCATCCGATAGCCGGGCGAAAAAGCTCTTGGAACCTTCGATTCCCACAATCTCTTTCACTCCGCTGATCCCGTTCAACGGGCTCATTTCGAAGGTTTGCGTGAATACATCCAATCTCGCATTCCACACCGTTCCGTCCTTTTTGACGAAAATCAGTTTCTGTTCTTTACCGAAAGAAATATCAGCCCCGTCGCTAATCAAGTTTTGGGACAGGTAATTCGTGCTGCCGTTGATTCGAAGGGTACTGAACAGCACCAGTCTTCCGTCATTGTATAAAATAGCGGCATAGTCTCCGGCAACCTTGATTTTGCGGATCGCGCCCACGTCCGCTGCTTGACCCAGAGCCACGGGCTCCGGCGTATAAGCACGATTATGGTATAAGACCGTCCCCGACTGGGTAACGCCGCCGATAATCCCGTTGTTCTCGTCAAAAACGGAAATTCCCTCAAACCCCTTTACAGTCTGCGGCTTGGAATCAACCATGCGATGGACGATGCCGTCAGAGGTCAACCAGTAACCTTGTCCCACCTGTTTCACATGATTAGCACCCGCTACAGCCTGATAACCCGATTCCCCCCACATGACCAGTCCGCCCGCGTTATTGACGCCGAACCCGTATCCGCTGGAGCCCGCGACGAACTTCAGATCTCCGCCCATCGGAATCGGGATTCGGTTGATGGGAAGACGGCTGTACGTAATCCAGACCGTGCCGTCCTCCATCAAGGGCGTGCCATCGGGCAGCAGCATTGCAATCTTGGCGCTTGCCTTGCCCGACTCCCCATATGCTGCACCGGCCACGCTGGGAACCATCACGCAAACCGCCAATAGCAGAACCAACATTTTCTTGAACATGAATGAACCTCATCTCTTATCAGAATGTAAGTCTTTCAAATCTAGTCAATTTGAACCAGGAATATTATACCATTCAATAGAAACGAAACAATATCAAAATTCGCAAGATAACATAAGACCAAAAAAACGCCCCCAGCATCTGTTTCCAGACACCAGGGACGCTTATCGTTCATCTGCATTTATTCCATGCGCTCAAACACCTTGAATCTTCGGCCTTCCTGCAAAGCCACCAACGTATGTTCATCGACGACATAGATTTCCGTGCCTTCGGGCAGCTCGTTCGAGGATAAATGCGTATCCGGATATTGATCAGGCTCGAGCCGCTTCTGGATCGTGCCCGCCAAGGTCAAATCCGCCTCCGCAAAAGCCTCGGCACCCTCAGTGCCTTTTCCGATATACTCTTGGTCATCGTATTTTACCAAAGACGCATAACTGGCCGACTGCTTGCTGCCGCAGCCCAAACATAGGATCAACAATAGGCTGATGATCGGAAGCCCTGCTAACTTAAGCCTCTTGCCCATAAGTCTTCCTCCTTTGCGGACGTCTCCCTACGGTGTTAGTCATCTATCGATACAAGCTATAACAGCTCATCCAAGCGTTCCTTTAACGCTCGGGCATCATAACGAACAAAAGCTCCGTTGACCGTGCCGACGAGCACATCCTGATCCGTTACGTTCAGCG
Source organism: Paenibacillus sp. CR_12 (assembly GCF_041953985.1). Taxonomy (NCBI): domain Bacteria; kingdom Bacillati; phylum Bacillota; class Bacilli; order Caryophanales; family Paenibacillaceae; genus Paenibacillus; species Paenibacillus sp. CR_12. The sequence goes on from NZ_JAVFHO010000003.1 coordinate 344,328, forward strand.
CGCCGTTTTTGGCATAGGTCTCTCGCAAATCGACGTTGCCGGTGATCACGTCATGCAATCTGCCCAAGCTTCTGCCGTCTTCCTTATGCAACACCACAAGATCGCTTCCCAAACTTATCAGCAGGCACGGATCCAGGATTCCGTAGCTGCTGCCAACCAGATGGGACAGATCGTCACCCGCTTTGGAAGTGGTCTCCATCTTCCATAGGATGCTGCCGCTCTCTATATCTACCGCAGCCGGAATGCCGTTCAAGGCAAGATAGACTCGCGCTCCCTCGATGACGCCACGGGTGGCCTTCCCTTTAATTGTCCACAGTTCCTTATCTTCAAGGCGGTCATACAGTACGCTTTCGTAAGCGGCGGCCCCGCTGAAATACTCCCCGCCAAGCGCACGCTGCACCAGCAGATACCGCTCATTCAGCACCTCGAACCTTTCCATCTCCAGTGCCGGATACGTGTCTTCGCGCACGCCGGTTTCCGTATTGAGCAGAACCCATTCCTTGCCAAGCAGCATCCATCGTGTTGTCATATCCGCTGGCGCAGTTGGATCGTAACGATAACCTCCGGTAAAATACGGATCTCGGGACGGATCGTCCATCACCCTCTTGCCGACCTTCACATTCCATGCCGATTTGCCGGTGACCGGATCGTAAGCGGTAAGCTGTCCGTTCTGCTCGATGAGCACGTATGGATCGCCCGTTCCTGCATTCAGCAAGCGGTGTTCGCCGGACAAGGTCTTTTTCCAACGCAGCTTGCCGGTATCCTGATCCAGGACGCGCAGCACTCTTTTGGTTTCGTTCATGTTCAAAGCTTCTTCCAGTATGATCGCATCGGCCGCAGCCGTCATCTTCAAGCCGAATTGGTTCTTGGGCTTAACCTCCCATAACACGTTGCCATCCGACAACCGGATATGCCGCACGCGGGCCACGTAATCCTTAACCTCCGGATTATATGCCGAGTACATCGTGACATGCTTCCGCTCCCGATCTGTAATGGCCGTATACCAGCCGAATCCCGCATCCTCCTGCCACAGCTTCTTGCCGGTGCCCCGGTCAATTGCGTACAAGGAAGAGTTATCGTGCATGCCGCTGAACCCGCCGTCATCTCCCTTGAGGAGCAGGACATCCTCGTTGGCTTCAAGCAGGAAGGTGAAGTTCAGATTACCCTGATTTCGCCAATCGGGCTCGGCTGTTATGGTCTTCCGCAGCGGCAGGACGTCCAGATGATAGGTAAACTCGTAATCATCGCCAGGATTGTAACTCCGCTCGAAGGATCCCGCCGAAGGGATTACCCATTCGCTGGAACTCAGCTTTCCGGATGGGGAGAACGTCACGGTATAATGGGCATCCCGCTGCTCATATCTCCAGGTCTCGCCGAGAATCATCGGTTTATTGGAGCTCGATTCCTGATTCCGCGATGTCTCCCTCGCCTGCGGTTCGCCGAGCAGCTTTTTCACGTACGAAGAAGGGGTCCCTTTCTTAAAAAGAAACTCCGTCAAGTTGCGCACCACATCCGTCGCTACTTCCGAATTGCCACCGAGAAGCGCTTCAGGCATCGCCTTCTTGGCTGTCGTGTCCTTCCCTTGTACCCACATCAGCGCCGGGCGGTAGATCCGGTAATCTTCCTTCCACTTGGAGGGAGCGACCATAACGCCGTACCAGTCCTTCCACTGGGCTACGGCGATGAGGGACGTTCCCGTCTGGGATACCGGCCATTTCACCGCGCTTCCGGGAGCCAGGTATATGCTGCCGCTGCTGCGCAGTTGAAGCGAGAGCGGGGAAATATCGTTCACTTTGGCAGCTTCCTTGGAAACATACCATGTCGGGAGCCACAGGTCCCCACGGGAATCGGACTTGATTAATGCCATTTCCCCCTTCACGGAGTGAAGCCGGAGCGATTCTCCATCGGCCCCGTAATAGCTGGCCTTGAGATTCCTCAGATGGCTGTTCTTGCTAAGCGCATTAGGGAAAAAAGCAGTCCTCTGCTGAAGCGTGACGCGTTGACCGGATGTAAAGCTCCCGGTTCCGGCAGCATCGGCGAATACGGGACGAGTGCCCTCCTGCGCCTGCTGAGCCGGAAGTCCGACGAGTGAAATGCAGGCGGCTGCCGTTATTCCGACGAATAGTCGCTTACGGATCGAAACGCGTGTACTCACAAGAAACCATCCTCTCCCATACAAGCATATATATTGTAAACGCTATTATAAGACAATATGTTCCAAAATCAAAACAAAAAAAAGCTCCCTTTCAGAAAAGGAGCTCTTTCTAACGCATGTATGAACGGGCTATTCCTGTTGTGATGCTTCCGCGGCTGATCCGACGCAGGCTCGCTCTCTTCAGCATCATCGGACATTCATTCGCCAGGCTGAATCAGGTACGCTGCGGCTCTGCGTTTGCCTGCCTGTCATGATTCTGGCGCGATTAGACACGCCGTCCGATAATTCCCCCCACACTTGACCGATAAAGGATGCGGGGGCAATAGACGAGTCTCGATTGCTTTCAGATGCCGCCCCGCCGATGGATCGCTCCTCAAACTGCATATTAGCACGGAATGCACTGAACTCTGCGCATCCCGATAATAAAATGACACCAACCATCACAATCATAATCTGCCACGCCACCACGAGCCTGGCGTTCCGTTTCGAATAATCCAAGGATTCCATCCGACTTCCTCCTTATGTACGTTCTGAAGGAAAGTATAAGGAACATATCTTATCAATCAGCGGGGCAAGTTCTTAACGAATGCTTAAATAAAACTGAACAATTCCATAGGGACCTTGCAGCAGCGATCGGGGAGCCCTTCTCAGGATCATATAAAAACGCTCCCTCGAAGGGAGCGTTCGCTTGAGCTGCCTCTATTGCTTCGCAATGCAGAACGACCACCGTGCGCAAGCGAACTGCTGCTATACGACTTGGGGAAAGCGGGTTTCAAAGGTCGTCCGCTGCCGGTCGCTCCGAACCCGGATTTCGCCGCCCTGGACCTCCACGATGCTCTTCGTGATCGCCAGTCCCAGACCCGTGCCCCCGGTCTGCTTCGAACGGGAAGCCTCCACGCGGTAGAAGCGATCGAAGATGAACGGCAAATCCCGCTCCGGAATCGGATCGCCGTAGTTGGTGAAGCTGATGCTCACCTGACCGCCAACGCTGCGGACGGCGATGTCGATCCTGTGTCCCGACTCTCCGTACCGGATCGCATTGGATATCAGATTCTCGTAAGCCCGGACAAGCTGGGCACCGTCTGCCCGAATAACGAGGCCTTCCTCCGCCGCAAGCTTGCATTCCATCCCGGCTTTCTCCAAGGACGGCACGAATTCCTCGATCAGCTGTCTCATGAACTGAGCCATATCGATCTCCCTAATATCCAGCGGAAGCCCGTTATTGATCCTCGTGTATTCGAACAGGTCATCGATCAGCTTCTTCAGATTCTGCGCTTTCTCATAAGCGATATTCACGTAATACCGCAGCTCTACTTCATCCTGGTACCGGTCTTCCTCGATAACCTCCAGGAACCCCAGTATCGATGTCAGCGGCGTCCGGAGATCATGGGATACCCCCGTGATCAGATCGTTCTTCGTTTTCTCCGCATGGCGCTCCTCCAGAATGGATTGGTGAAGCTGCCTGCTCATCTGGTTGATGCTCTCGGCGACCTCGCCCAGCTGGCTGCCTGAGCGAACAGGAATCTCGGTATCGAAATTCCCCTTGGCAATCTCGCGAAGGCCATGCGTGATTTCCTCCAGGTACGCGTTCAGCTGCTCGGTCATGCGGTTAATGCTAGCAGCGACGGCGCCTACTTCGTCCCGGGTGTCGAGCTCGATTCTGGAATCGAATCGTCCGGCCGTGATGTCCTGAAGACCGGTCTCTACCTTCCGCAGATCCAGGGCAAACCACCTCGTGCTCATGTAATAGCTTGCCAAAAAAAGAATGACGCCCGTGACCAACATAACCGGCTTTGAACCGAGGTTATTGACGATCCAGACTAGCGGCGGGTTGATGGCCGGAATGGAGAGTACCAGCGTGCTTAACGCATAGAGTATGATAAGCAGGGCGGCCGCGATGCCGATGCTGGCGAGCAGCATAAGCAGCATCTTCAGGCGGATGCTATGAAGCTTCAATCCTTTCAAGTCAGTCACCTCTGGTTAAGTTTACTCTATTTTGTAACCGATCCCCCATACCGTCTTAATGTATTCCGGCTGCTGCGGATCCTTCTCGATCTTCTCGCGCAGCTTGCGAATATGGACCATGACCGTATTCTTTGATTCCATGAACGGCTCGTTCCATACCTCGGTATAAATCTTGTCCATGCTCAGCACGAGTCCGCGGTTGATGGCCAGCGTATGCAGCAGGGAGAATTCGCGCGGCGTCAGCTTAATCTCCCTGCCGGCCACCGTTACCCGGTGGGACGCGACATTGAGGATCAGCTCATCGATCTGGATTTCGTTCTCGTCCCGTACCGATTGATTGTTCAGCTGTTTGTACCGGCGGAGCTGCGATTTGATCCTTGCGACCAGTTCCAGCGGACTGAACGGTTTGGTCACGTAATCATCCGCGCCGATGCTGAGTCCGGCGATCTTGTCAATCTCCTGGCTCTTGGCGGACAGCATGATAATGGGCGTGTTGTTCTCCTCCCGAATCTTCATGCATGCCTGGATGCCATCCATCTGCGGCATCATGACATCGAGAATGATCAAATCCACTTTATGGTTTTTTAGAATCTCCAGCGCTTCCAGGCCATGAGATGCGGTGAGCAGCGTATAGCCCTCATTCCTGACGTAAATCTCCATCAATTTCAAAATTTCGGTTTCATCGTCAACCATCAGTATCGTAACTCCAGACATGGCTCCTCCTTGATCATAAAGCGGCAGTCAGCATAACGCCTTTACGTTCTCTTGCTCCACGGATGTTGTCAGGCCGGGCGATGCTGCTGTTTTGGTTTCCTTTCGCCATGGCCATGCCTCGTCGGGTATACGTCCTATTCTTGCGAAACAGGCTAGGAACCGGAAAGCGGCACAGCCGGCGCATCGGTTGGTTTACCCGATCTCTTCGCCTTCGGAATATTACCGAAAATCACCCATGAGCCCGGTATATATCGAACCGTCAATTCCACGACGATCCATGAACAGCCTAAGGCTGCCGCAAAACCGCCTGCATACCACAGATGGGTCAGGATCGAGTTCCCCGTGGTTAGCGGGAATTGACGGTAGACGAGCAGAAAGAACGGATGAATGAGATAAATCCCGAAGGATACGGCCCCCAGTCTCTCCAGCGCGGGCGTCCATCCGCGTACCCCGGCCCGGTAGAACAGAATGGCGAACTGGAGCAGGACAAGCGCCCCAAAGTAAGTATGCATATTCCACAGCAGCTCGTACAGCGTTGAATTATATCCGGTTCCGTGAAGACGGTTGTTGTAATAAATGTACACATGGCCGAGACCGGCAGCTGCCCATGCGATCCACAGCATCGTCCAAGCCGCGATGCGGTAAGGCTGTGCGTTGGCACGGCTGATCACAAGCCAGGCCTTCAGTTTCGGATAATAGATGCCGATAAAAGCGCCCAGCATGAAGTAAGCTATATAGGACAGGGCCCAGCTTCCCTTATTCGGCACCTGCCAATAATACTTATTCATCAGTATAAACGTCCACTGGATCACCAGTCCAATCGGTATCGCCCATTTTGCAAGCAGCGGCATCTTCTTGAACAACCACAGCACCAGCGGAAACAGCACATAAAACTGAATGCTGATAAACACGAAGTACAGATGCGTATACGCTTTGCCGGTCAACAGCTTTTGAATAAAACTCTCCATCGTCTCGCCAAACGGCCTGCCTTGATAATGCAGATAGTGCAGCAGCCCGAAGTAAAACACGGAAAAGAGCGTATACGGGATGATGATGTACAGCAATCTTTTCTTGTAGAATCCGCCGATCAGCTTCTTGGTCGTAGGGCGGTCATAATAATTGTAGAAGAGTACCAGGCTGCTCAAAAATATAAACGTCGGCGTTCCGTATTTCATGAAGATGTTCATAAAATTGTAGATGAAAAAGTATTTGGAGTCCGTCATGGCCGATACGGCATACGATGTCGAGTGAACGGACAGCACGCCGATAATGGCGAATGCGCGGACCAATTGCAGCTCGGGAAGACGCTCCCTTGGCAGAGAATTCATTTTGTTCATGGCAGTACCCTCTCATTTCAAAGTCCGAATTTTTCTCGTTCCTAACCGAAACGAATTCAACCAGTATAGTAGACATTTCTTAACGTCTTACTTCCAAATTCTTAACAATTGCTTAAGATTCTGGTTCATGCTCCTAATAAAATTCTCCTTGATCCCGAAGAATCCTTGGTCTTACAATAAGAAAAATATCTATCGACGTACTTTCTCAGAAGACAGACCGCGTATAGCGGAAGTTTTTCTTGCGAGATAAGGATGGTAAGACTCTGAAGCTTATACTCTCTTATCTCTTAAAATAATCTTTAATTGGGGTGAATTGGATGCTGATAAGGATCCTTGCCGTTCGAAGTAGCTGGGCCCGGTCTGTCATACTGGACCGGGCCTGGCCAGAATCACAGTAACTGAGCGAACGAATAAGAGACGATCTGTTTTCAGCATCCCATTTTATCTCAATTGAAAAGGTGAACCATATATATGAAATCACAGGAATACAAGTCATTTTATGATATCGTAGGAGCCTTAAACGGCTGGGATTTCAGCAAGGTCAGATGGATCTCGGAAAGCGTGGAGTGGAATTTTTACGATGAGGTTAGCAAGCGGTGCACATCATCGGGCGTACTGCTGGATATCGGCACGGGAGGCGGAGAGAACTTGTTGTCCATCGCCTCGAAGGCGGCATTGCTGATTGGAATCGATCTTTCCCATGCGATGATAGAGACTGCCCGGAGTAATAAACGGAAGGCTGCGGCTTCCAACGTACGCTTTGTCCAGATGGATGCAGGGGTGCTTCAATTCCCGGAGGCGTTTTTCGATTTGATTTCATGCCGGCACTCCCCTTTCCGTGCTTCGGAGGTTGCCAGGGTATTAACCGATGATGGCGTGTTTCTAACGCAGCAGGTTCGGGAATGCGATAAAGCTAATCTGGCCCAAGCCTTCGGCAGAGGACAATCCTCCCGCGAAGACGGCGCTTTAATGGAGGAATACAAGAGGGAACTTCAGCTGGCAGGGTTTCGCGATATCCAATGCGCCGAATATGATGCCGTCGAGTACTATGAGCGTGAGGAGGATCTTATCTTCCTGCTCAAGCACACGCCCATCATTCCCGGATTCGGACAGGAGGAATCGGATTTCCGCATCCTGCAGCAATTCATCGAGGAGCATCGCACAGATCTCGGAATCCGGACGAATTCCGCACGGTTTATGATCGTGGCACGAAAATAGCCGGTCCTCCATGGTTATCCATAACCCGTAGCTTACGGCTATTAAACAGAAAAAGCGCACAAGGGGCACAGCCCTTGGCGCTTTTTTTTAGAAATCAGCATCGTATATTATCTCAGCATGATGGAACCGCCGTCCACCATCAGCGTTTGGCCGGTCATGTAATCGGAATCGGAGCTAGCCAAGAACACGGCCACGCGTCCGATATCCTGCTCGGGATCGCCCATTTTTTTGAGCGGAATCTTATCGACCATTTCTTGATACGCTTCCGGAAATGCCTGCTTCCACTGCTCTACGCCCGGCGTCAGCGCGATCGGACTGATCAGATTGACATTGATGCCGTCTGCTCCCCACTCGTTGGCAGCCACGCGTGACAATCCCCGGATCGCTTCTTTCGCTGCGGCATAGGAGGCCTGGTTCACCATGCCGGACAGTCCCGCACCGGATGCAAAGTTGATCACCTTGCCCTTGGCTGCTTTCAGATGAGGATAACATTCCTGCATGAAATAAAACGTCGGATAGAATCCGGTATTGAACGACAATGCCATCACTTCATCGGTTGTTTCCACAATGGGTACCTGCTTGGACACATGCGCGTTATTAACCAGAATATCCAGTCTGCCGTAGGTGCTCACAACGTCATCCACGATTCCTTTAATCGAGGCTTTATTCGTAATATCGCCGTTAATAAACATCGAATCGCTATATGCCCTCAGCGCTTTCTCCGTTTCGCGACCCTTATCCTCATTCACGTCCACGATGACGACCTTGGCGCCTTCCTTGGCCATGGCCAGAGCCATGCCGCTGCCGATTCCGCCGGCACCGCCCGTAATTATAGCTACTTTGTCTTTCAATTTCATGCTGTACACGCCTTCTTTCTCAAAAATGATAGCCTCACTATCAAAGATAGATCATTTCGCGAAAAATTTCAAATTTAAAGGATCCATGCAAAAAAAAGCAAGCCCCTCACCCATGGAGGAGCTTGCTGCTTACGTGTTACGACAGGATCAACTAAAGACCTGTGAAGCTATTCGTTATTAGCCGTTGACCAGCAGTTCTTTCAGCTGCTTGATCTGCTTGCGCTCGCCCGCAAGCACCAGCGTCGATCCTGCTGTCAGGATGTCGTCCGGACCCGGATTGATTTTCTGCTCTTTCTTGTTCACAATCGCTAATACATTAGCGCCAGTACGTTGACGAACCTGAAGCCCTGCAATGGATTGTCCCACGCATTTGTAATGCGGCTCGATTCGCGCCCATTCGATGATCAAATCTTCGAGCGTCACTTCGATGGTCTCCAGCGCTTTCGGTTTATACGTCATGCCGCCGATAATGCCTGCGATTTGTCTTGCCTCGTCATCCTCTAATGTAATCTGGGAGATGGTCTCCTCAGGATCGTCATCTTCAAAGTGGTACAACTCTCTACGGCCATCGTCATGAATAACAACAACCAGCTTATCCCCTGATCTCGCCTGAATAAGGAACTTCTTCCCGATACCCGGCAGATCAGATTCGCGAATAATACTCATGTGTAAATCCTCCGTTCTGGGGTTAATTCAATCTCTAGATTATATAGATTAGTTGGAAGAAAGTAAATCATCCCGGGCTTCCCTATGCATTCCTTTTTTTCACTTTCTCCACTGGATCGCTCCATTTGAATATTTTATTCATTCCACGGTACACGCGCTTCGACTCCTTGGCCAATAAGGGCCCAAGAATCGCGAGAATCAGGACATAGAGTGCCGAGAATGGTTTCAGCATCGCGGACAGTCCGCCGGCAAGTCCCAGATTCGCAACGATAATCGTGAACTCCCCGCGCGCCATAATAGTCAAGCCGATGTTAAGCGACGATTTATGCGATAGTCCGGCCTTGCGTCCCGCTATCATGCCTGCGACCAGGTTGCCGATTATGGTCAGTACCACGGCGCCAAGAGCCAGCCATAACGCATTCCCCAGCGTGGTCGGATCGATGCCGAGACCGAAGCTGAAGAAGAAGATCGCTCCAAAGAAATCACGGAAAGGTATGACCAGCTGCTCGATCCGTTCGCTATGATCCGTCTCCGATAAAGCCAGTCCGAACAGCAGCGCGCCGATCGCTTCGGCTACGTGCAGCGTCTCCGAAAACCCGGCAATAAAGAACATCGACGAGAACACTACGATAATGAAAATCTCGCTGGACGTAATATTCAGCAATTTGTTAAGTATGGGTGGACCTTTTCTCGCAATAACAAAGAACAACAGCATGTAACCTATTGAAATGCAAACCGAGAGGATCGTTGCCCCTATCGATGTAGCCCCGCCTAACAGCAGTCCCGACATAATCGATAAGAACACGGCAAGGAAAATATCATCGAACAAAATCATGCCGAGTATGAGTTCCGTCTCCGCATTCCCCGTGCGCCGCAGATCCACAAGCACCTTAGCGACGATGGCGCTGGAGGAAACCGACAGCATCCCTGCAATGATCAGCGTCTCGTACAGAGGCATGTTGATCACGAAACCGTAAGCCACACCCAGCACGAAGTTCAATACTACATATACGGTTCCGCCTACCACAATGTTTCGTCCGGACTTGATCAATTTTTGAACCGAAAATTCAAGACCAAGGTAAAAGAGCAGGAATAGAATACCGATCTGTCCCAGAAAATCGATGATCCCCTGGCTCTCAATGAACTTAAAGTCAAGAATCCCTATCGTTGGTGCATGCGGACCGACAAGCATCCCGAGCACAATCAAGAACGGTATGATCGAGAACTTGAGCTTTCCAGCAATTACGGAGGCTATAGCAACCAGAATCAGAGCAGTTCCAACCTCAAACATCATATGGTCCATAGAAGACCTCCTCCTCCTCAAATTTGACTTCTGGCAATCATTACTATTATACATAAAAATGCATACATTTACAAAGGAACTGCAATATATTTGCTTGATTGCCTTTTATGCAGGAAATGGCATCATTTAAAAACAGGCTTATTTTTATTAGCGATTTCATTGTTTCCAAAAAATATAAAATCTATCCACAATCGCATTCAAACTTCATTAAATGAATAAATATACACTTTAATGCATACAATACCAGGTAAAAAAATCCATTATTTTTAAGCGGCATATTCACCTTCTTCCTGGTTTTCGTTTTTCTTCTGCGCACGAAAAAAAAGCCCCGCGGCTGCAACCGCGGGGTTTTGCTTCTTCTTCGCACTATTTAAACCAGCCTTTTTCCTTGAAACGCGTGATTGCTTCGATCCGGTTGCTGACGCCAAGCTTATCGAGAATAACGGAAATGTAATTACGCACGGTTCCCGTGGTAATGAACAGCTGATTGGCAATTTCCTTCGTATTCTTGCCGTCCGCGATGAGGCCCAGCACTTCCTTTTCCCGCTCCGTCAGCGGATTCTCTTCACCGGAATACGCTTCATCCACCAGCTCGGAGGCGTAGATACGCCTGCCTGCCATAATGCTGCGAATGGACGCGGCCAGCTCCTCGCTCGGGCTGTCCTTAAGCAGGTAAGCGTTGGCGCCCGCTTTCACGGCACGCTCGAAATACCCGGGCCGGGCAAAGGTCGTCAGGATCATCACCTTGCAGCCATAACCCTTGATCTCCTCGGCGGCTTCAAGCCCGTTCATGATCGGCATCTCAATATCCATGATGCAGATATCCGGCATATGAAGTTTGACAAGCTGTACGGCATCCTTGCCGTTGCCCGCCGTCCCGACCACCTGCATATCCTCTTCCAGATCCAGCAGTGAGGCCAAGGCCCCAAGCAGCAGCCGCTGATCTTCGGCAATGACGATTCGGATCATATTCCCGCCTCCTTATCCGGCATTCTGAGCACATTAGGGACTCGAAGGACAAGCGTAGTCCCCTCGCCTGAAGCAAACTCCATGCTTCCGTTTACGAATTCAAGCCGCTCTCTCATTCCCCGCAGCCCGTTGCCGCGGTTTTTCGCGTCCGTCACGAACCCGGTTCCATTGTCCTTCACCCTGGCAATCAGATCCGTTTCCGTGGATTCGATCACAATGGAGCAGGCCGTGGCATTGCTGTGCTTCACGATGTTATTCACTGCCTCTTTCAGGCACATGCTGATCACATTTTCGTTCATCAACGATAGATTCTCCGGCTCCTGCGTCCCCTCAAAGGTCAACTCGATCTGCGCCGCCTTCAGGATTTGCCGAATACGGAAGATTTCATCCGCGAGCCGGGTCCCCCGCATCCGCGTTACCATCTCGCGCACTTCCTTCAGTGCGGTTCGGGCCGTCTGACGGACGTCGTTGATCTCGGCTTGGGCCCTTTCCATATCCTGCTTCATCAGTTTGCCGGCCAAATCGCTTTTCAGGCCGATAAGAGACAGCTTTTGCCCCAGCGTATCATGCAAATCCCGGGCAATGCGCTGGCGTTCCTCCAGCTTCACCAATTCCGAAATCCGTTTGTTCGCATCCTCCAGCTGGCCCTGCAGCTGATCGTTCTTATTCCGGTTATAGTTTGTCACAGGGAGCAGTATAACCCCTACCACACTCACAAGCACGAACGGCAGCTGCGTGATGAAGAACGGATTCCGCGTTAACAATCCATAGTTCACCGTAATAATGGTCGTAACCAAATGAATGGAGTACAGCGTAATAAATCCGGCCTTATTCTTGATGTTCCCGATGAAGAAGGCGAGGAACAGCGAGAAATAGATATATCCGAATACCACGGACATCGCAATCGATATCAGAATTTGCAGACTCGTCCAGAAATAGACGAGCCAGCCTTTGGACAGAAATGACAACACATAAAAAGCGAAGAACATCACGATCATCAGAACGCCGATCACGATCTGATAGGTCGAGGTCGACCGGAAGATGAAATAGAACGGAAGGATGTAGAAGACGACCCATACGTAAGGGCTCAGTCCCGTGCTTTTATGAAAGATCTGATACCATTTCTGCATGGAGTCCCACCTTCTGTCGGTTCAAGCTTAATCCATTTACTAGCCTTAGCGAATCCGTGCTCTAATATAGCATCATGACTCAGCGGCCTATTCGCCCTGCACCCTGGGTCTTGGGCTCGCCAGGTTCTTCTCGGCCTTCTTCACTGCCGGCTCCTGCGGCTTACGAAGCGACTGACGCGCTTCCTTAAAGGTGACGAACACCTTTTTCTCTTCATCCCACAGACGGAAACGAATGGATTTCAAACTGGTCTTCAGCGTAATCGTTGTTGCCTTCTGCAGCGGAGGAGCGGCTTCATGCGCCTTCTCCAGGTTATAGTTAGGCACCTTCGGGCTTAAATGGTGGACATGATGGAAGCCGATGTTGCCCGTGATCCATTGCAGAAGCTTCGGAAGTTTGTAATAAGAGCTGCCTTCTACGGCTGCATTGATATAACTCCACTCTTCATCATGCTCGTAATACGTTTCCTCGAATTGGTGCTGCACATAGAACAACCAAATGCCAAGCATCCCGGAAACCATGAAGATCGGAGCCTGAACGAGCAGAAATGCCTGCCATCCGATCGCCCAGCACAGCAAGGCATACAGCGCTACAATCGAAATATTGGTTATATAGTTACTGTTCTTCTCCTTGCGTCTCGCACCTTTGCGGTTGAAACGATAGGAGATCAGAAATATGGCGATGGGACCCAGACCGAACATCACGATCGGGTTACGGTACACGCGGTAGTACAGACGCTGCCAAAAGGAAGCTGCCCCATATTCTTCAACGGTTAATACCCACATATCGCCGATTCCCCGCTTATCGAGATTGCTGCTCGTCGCGTGATGGATCGCGTGGGTGTTCTTCCATTGCTCGTAAGGGCACAGCGTAAGCACGCCCGTAATCGTGCCGAGAATTTTGTTAGCCTTGCGGCTCTTGAAGAAAGATCCGTGGCAGCAGTCATGGAATATGATAAACGTCCGGACAACAAACCCCGAAGCAATCACGGCTATGGGAATGGTTAGCCAGTACGATACGGATAAGCTTAAATAGGCTGCATACCATAGCAGTATCAAGGGAACCAGTGTATTGAAAAGCTGACCTATACTCGCCTTTGTGTCAATTTCTTCATAAGGGGCAACGTTCTTTTTCAAGCTGGACAATTTGTTATCGGGTTTAGCCATAGTTGTCTTCCTCCTCGAAATGAAGCGCAAGGACGTCATCAAGCTATCACGCACTTGTCTAACTTAAGTATAGATAGAATGTCATGCGCGTCGTAGTCATAAACGTCATTTCGGGAGTATGACAAATATCATATATCGGTGCGGGAATCCGCCGGGAACCGCAGTCCGATCTGGCTTCTGGCTTCCTGCATAATTTCGGCCGTAATGAGCGAGTTGGCATGGGTGTTGATTGAACTTTCCCGTTCGCCGCACCGGATCAAATCGATAAATTCCCGGGCTTCGTAATACATCGATTCATGCGTTTGCAGCTGGGTCACGTTCTCGATGGTGCCGTCTCTGTAGCGGATCTTCACATCGTACGGCTGATTGATTTTGTCGATGATCATCGTGCCGTTCTCGCCCTGAATTTCGGTTGGGGCGTAGGAATCGCTGATTTTGGAATGCATGATGACGGCATCCATCTCGGGATAGGACAACAGAAGACTGCCTTCGCCGTCCACCCCGGAAGACAGCATGTAGCCGGAAGCCTTCACCGTGTCCGGTTTTCCGAACAGGGTCACCATCGGGTACAGGCAATAAATCCCCAAATCCATCAAAGAACCGTTGGAATATTCAGGGTTGAATGCATTCAGCACCGTCCCCTGCTTGAACGCGTCATAACGGGAGGAATATTGGCAATAGCTTGCAAAATAACGCCGTATCGGGCCCAGCTTGTACAGGTTGTCCCGGACGGTCTTGAAGTTCGGCATCAGCGTCGACTTCAACGCTTCCATCAACAGAACGTCATTGTTCTTCGCAGCTTCGATCATTGCGGCCACTTCAACCGCGTTGGAAGCCATCGGCTTCTCGCAGAGGACGTGTTTCCCATGGTTCATGCATAATATCGCCTGGTCCACGTGATAGGAATTCGGACTCGCAATGTATACCGCATCAATTTCGTCATCCTGCACCATCGCCTCAAGATCGGTGTAGACCTTGGGATCCGCGTACTTAGCCGCAAAAGCCCTGCCTTTATCTTCCGTACGGGAGTATACGGCAGCCAGAATAAATTCTTCCGTCTCCAGTGCCGACTGGAGAAACCTCTCGGTGATCCAGTTTGTGCCGATAATGGCAAAACGGATGTTCATCCCTTATCCCTTCCCTTCATGGTTTATCCTGATTGATCTTTATCGTTGGCTTACATCCATCCTTCAAAAGCCGAAATTCGTTCGCGTGCCGAATCCGGAATCGGCGTGCTCTTGCCTGAAGCGGTCTCGATGAGCACGATGGTTCCGCGGCCGGCTGCCTTCAAGGCGCCGTCCACCACGATCGCATATTGAATGTCCATGGAGGAGCGTCCGATCTCAGCCACCCGCACATGAAGCCTAAGCGGGTCCTTCAGATACATTTGCGCCAAATACTGGCACTCCAAATCCGCAACAACCGACACCTTTTGATCGCCGAACAGCTCGTCGGTCAATCCCAGATTCTCGAAATATTCAATGCGTCCCTGCTCAAAATACATGAAATAACTGACGTTATTGACATGACCCAGCATATCCGTTTCGCAATACCTAATCTTTATCGGAATTTCAAAGTGAAACGTGTCCAGCCAGGACTTGGGATCCGGTTGTATGAAGGTTGTTTTTTTCATGATGAGTCCCCTTTCTCTTTATAGGAGGGAAATGTATGTACAATGCTAAACCAGTCTTCTACAGGATAATGAATACCCGCTGCGTCCGTCAACTAAATAACCAAATGATGGATATCTTGCCGGATTCGCCCTTAGAATAAGTCTTTGAATTCATTTCCCTCCCATAGGTTGCCACCCATAGAACCGATCCATGAAAAAAACCATCCGCCCCCGATCAGGATCACGGGAGGGATGGTCTCGATAGTATGAATGGAACTAGCTGGGTCAAAGCACGTGTCGCTTCGTCATCAATGTCTCTTCTTATAGTAGGTTAAGGCCAGCGCCAACGCCAGCACCGAGCCCTTGACGATATCCATCGCATAATACGGCACGGACAGCATGATCAGACCGTTTTGCAATATACCGATCAACACAGCGCCGACAAAGGTCCCGAGCGCGTTCGGCTTGCCGGCTCCGAATACGGAGTATCCGATGAAGGTCGCGGCAACGGCATCCATGAGATAGGGCCCGCCGGAGTTGACCTCGGCCGTCATGACGCGAGCCCCGAGGATAATCCCGCCGATGGCGGCAAACAATGCGGAGACCAGATAAGCGATCAGACGGTATTTACTCACCGGGATCCCGGATAAAGCCGCCGCTTCGCGGTTGCCCCCGATCATGTACATGTACCGTCCGTGTTTCGTATAGGTCAGGAACAGATGGACCACGAGGACCACGAGAACCATAATGATAATGATCCATGGCACCTGCCCGATCTTCTCGAACAGCGCCGGGATTTTACCGGTGGCAAAGTCCCCGCTCGGCATGATCATATTCTGGGAGATGGTAGCGCCCCGGGTATACGTCAGGGCAACGCCCTGGAAGATAAACATCGTCGCCAGGGTCATCAGCATGTCGTCGATCTTGAAATTGATGACCAGAAACGCGTTGATCAGCCCGACGGCCAGGCAGAACAGCAGCGTGAGGCCGATGCCGATGCCGATGTTTTGCCCGTGCCAGACGAACATGGATATGACCAGCGCGTTTGCCAGGGAGGCCGTCGAGCCGACGGACAGGTCAAAGCCGCCAACGGCGAGCGATACGGTCAGTCCTACGGCAATGATCGTCACGATCGAGATCGAACGGAGAATGTTAATAATGTTGCTTGTATTCAAAAAGTTGTCGGCAACGGTCCCGAATACGAGAATAAGAACGAATACCGTAATCAACGTGCCGTATTTGTATAGAAAATCGAATGCGAAGCTAGCCGCCGGCTTCTCCTTAACAGGTCTTGCTGTATTCATGTCAACCCGCCTCCTGTGCAGTAAAGCAATAATTCCTCTTCATTCGTTGACCGCGTTGTCAGCTCCTTCGTGATGCGGCCGTCATACATTACATACACCCGGTCCGTGATGCCCACGATTTCCGACAGCTCGCTTGTAGCGTATAGCACGCATTTCCCCCGCTTGGCCAGCTCGGCCACCAGTTTAAAAATATCCCGCTTCGCGCCAACGTCAACGCCCTTGGTCGGCTCATCGAAAATATATACGTCCGCGTCGGCCAGCAGCCATTTGCCGATCGCCACCTTCTGCTGGTTGCCCCCGGACAGGTTTCTCACCCGCGCTCTCTCGCTCGGAGTTTTGATCCCGAGCGACTCGATCATCTCTCTGGCCGCCTGTTTCTCCCTGCCAAAGCTTAGCCAGGAACCCCATTTGGAAAATTGGGACAGCACCGCGGCCGTT
This sequence comes from Paenibacillus sp. CR_12, assembly GCF_041953985.1. Classification (NCBI taxonomy): domain Bacteria; kingdom Bacillati; phylum Bacillota; class Bacilli; order Caryophanales; family Paenibacillaceae; genus Paenibacillus; species Paenibacillus sp. CR_12. Next base: position 361,160 of record NZ_JAVFHO010000003.1, read on the forward strand.
AAATTGACGGACACCGGCTCTTCCACGAACACGCCTTCCCGGCGGCGCTCCTCGGGTACGAGCGCAATGCCGTTCCGCACGGCATCATGCGGCGAGCGGATGCGCAGCTTTTTTCCATCCAGTATCATCTCGCCGGTTGACGTGCCGGAAGCCCCGAATACCGCCCGGCACAGCTCGGTTTTCCCGGCCCCGACAAGGCCTGCCAAACCGACGATCTCCCCTTGGCGGAGGCTCAGATCAACGCCGTTGATTTTGCCCGGGTCGTACATGCCTTTTACCTCTAACCGCGCAGGACCGATGTCTCGCTCGATGTGGGGAAACTGCTGGTCCATCTTGGAGCCCAGCATGTATTCCACCACTTTCGGCTGATCGATATTCGCGATGCGGTCGCTCTTCACCAGCAAACCGTCCCGCATGATCGTAATGTCATCGCAGATTTCGTACAGCTCCGGCAGCCGGTGCGATATGAAAATAATGCCGACTCCGTCCTGCTTCAGCTTGCGCACCAGCTTGAACAGCTGCTCCGTCTCGCTATGGCTGAGCGGCGCGGTCGGCTCGTCCAGCACCAGAATGCGGCACTGTTTGGAAACGGCTCTGGCGATCAGCACCATCTGCTTCTCCGCCAGCGTCAGCTCCGAAATCAGCTTTTTGACCGGGACCCGGATATTCATCCGCGCAAGAATCGATTCGGCTTCCCGATGGAGCTCCTTCCAACGGATCAAGTGCCGTTTGCCCATATCGTGAACCGTCCGGTCGAGCATGATGTTCTCGCCGACCGTCAGGTTCGGAATGAGCGCGGTATCCACCTCTTGATAGACGATCTGAATGCCCAGGTCCTTTGCTTCCTTCGGTGAACGGATGTCCGCCCTGCTTCCGTCGATCCAGATCTCGCCCTCGTAATGGGTATACGCTCCCGATAGAATCTTCATTAAGGTAGACTTTCCCGCCCCATTCGCACCGATCAACGCATGAGCCGTTCCCGCAGTCGTCTGAAAGTCAACATCGGTCAACGCCTTAACGCCTGGAAAAGAGATCGATATGCGCTTCATTTGAAGTAAGGGTGCCGCTCCCGAAATATCGGTCGAGCTGGCAGTTGTTGGCTCCATCAAGCTTCGCAAGTGTATTCTTCCCTTCAAATAGGATAGGGCGCCCCTATCGATGACCGACAAGAGCGCCTGTATGAATATTGCTGTTTATTTGCCGCCTGCTTCTTTCAATGCCTTCATCCAGTCCTCTTCGAATTCCGTGCTTGTTCCCCAGCTCGGGATAATATCGGCCAAATTAACCATGTTGACCGCTTCGGTAGCACCCTCAAGGCCGGAGCGCTCGATCAATACAGGCTCCAGATTATACGTAGCAGGCGTTTCCTCGCCTGCAATCTTCTTAGCCAGCAAACGAACGTTGATGGCGCCGATCATCTTCGGATCTACGGCTGCGGTAGCCACCCAAGGGCTGTCCGGTTTCTGGATCAGCTCCAGGTCCGCGTTGGATACGTCGATGCCGTAAATCTTAACCTCGCTGCGTCCCGCTTCCTCCAGTGCTCTGGCCGCGCCGATGGCGAATGCATCCCAGGTTGCGAAGATTGCATCGATTTCGCCCTTCGGATATTTCGTCAGGATAGCGGATACCGCATTTTGCGTTTCCAAGGAAGTCTGGTCACTCGCTACGCCGAAACGCTCCACTTCCTTGATGCCCGGGTTGTTCTTCAGCGTTTCCTGGTATACGGCATTACGACGCACCATCGGCGGGAATCCGTCTACCCAGAGGTAAACGATGTTGGCCTCCGGCCCTTGCTCTTCAATCAGCTTGTCCAACGCCAGCTTTGCGAGCTGCTCGTCATCCTGCGATGTCTGGGTTACCCCTGCAATGTCACCGATCTCCGGCAAAGAGTCGAAGGTGACGACCGGAATTCCCTTTTCGGTAATCTTCTTCACGTCCTGAACCGATGCAGGATCGTCGCCATGCGATATGATAAATCCATCGTAGTCGCTGTCAATGGCTTGTGCGATCGCGTCATGGAATTTAGCGGAGTCTCCATTCGCCGAGAAGGTATCCACCTTAAACCCGAGAGCCTCGCCTTCCTGCTTCGCCCCAGCCAAAAATTGAGCCGTGTGGTCATCGCCTCCGATTTTCCGAACGACCATCAATTTCACCGGATCCTTCTCGGCAATGCCTGCCGGCAGGTTCTCGACCTTGTCCGCCAGATTGCCCGACGCGCTGCCGCCGCCGCTGCCCGATTCGGCGCATCCGGTCAATACGATCACAAACGCCAGCGCCAGTGCCGATAATTTCCTTACATGTTTCATGGCTTTCATGTTCTCTCTCCCCCTGTTTTCCGTAAAAAAGACGAATATTAATTAATACAAGTAATCCTATAGGATTTAAAAGGAGGCGTCAACCATTATTTTTTCGCTTTAATGCATTACACCACATACGCAAAAAAAATGAAAGTGATTTCTAACATTTCTAATTGTATCGGCAGCTATGAACCCATATTTCACACCTATTGCCATTCTCATTTAAAAAAAGAGATCGTGCACGACATTCGCGCCCGATCTCTTTCCATTAGGAGCACGGATTCCGTGCATCCAGCGTTTGTTGCTTCCAGCTTCAGCTCTAAGACCAACCGTTAAGCGTTACCCTAGAGAAACGCCCATCGTTTCGAGCCATGCCTTCGCGATCAGGCCGTGTCCGGCCGGTGACGGATGCACGCCGTCCGGCGCCCAGAAGGCAGCTTCGCGTCGCACCGACGCCGCAGCGAACAATCCGTCCAGCGGCACCAGGAGGGCTCCGTATTCCACTGCCAATTCGCGGACCGCCGTGATTTTCGGATCCAGATCCTCGCGCCAGGCTCTCCGATCCTCCGGATGAGGCAGCACGAACGGTTCGACCAGAATCAGCTTGGCGTCCAGCGCTTCTTTCGTCCGTTCGATCAATTTGCGGTACCCGGCTTTATAATCCTCGGTGCTTGTCGGGTCCCCGCTATCATATCGGCGCCAAGTGTCGTTGATTCCGATATAGATGGATACCCAGTCCGGCTTCAGGTCCAGGCAATCCTCCTGCCATCTGTTATTCAAGTCGACGACCCGGTTTCCGCTGATCCCTCTATTCAAAAAGGTAACGTTCAACTCAGGAAATTTCATGCCGAACAACGAGTCGATCAATAGCGGGTAGCCGTTCCCCAAGCTGCCGGAAAAGTTGCGGTCGCGACCGCAATCCGTAATGCTGTCCCCTTGAAATAATACGACATCCCCTTGCTGCAAACGATTCATTCCACTTCCTCCTCATCGGTATGTTGCTATTGTGCGTACACTTGGAAATTCGTAGGCTCATGTATCGTGAGAACGCTTCCTAACATTTAAATATTTGCCGTGCAGGGCTCAATTCCTTTTTATGAGCAGTGCAAATCGCCGATTCGGATCGATTTTTTTTGATTAAAAAAACCTGCCCCGACTCCGTCGGGACAGGTTCTATTATTCGATTAGGCTCCGGTCGGCATGGCCACCCAGTGGCCTTCCGATACTTCCACAAGCTCGGAATGCTCCAGATTATATTTATCCTCTCCGGTGCGTTCTTCCAGCAGGACCCGTTTCTTCTTGGATTCGATCTTCGGATCGGGCACCGGAATCGCCGCGAGCAAGGACTTCGTATAATCATGCTGCGGATTGGAGTAGAGCTCCTCGCTTTCCGCGAGTTCGACGATCTTGCCCATATACATAACGGCAACGCGGTCGCTGATATGCTTCACCATCGACAGGTCGTGCGCAATGAACAGATAGGTCAAGCCCAGACGGTGCTGCAGCTCCTCCAGCAGCTTCACGATCTGCGATTGGATCGACACGTCGAGCGCGGAGAGCGGCTCATCGCACACGATGAATTTCGGCTCTACCGCCAGCGCCCGCGCAATCCCGATCCGTTGGCGCTGGCCGCCGGAGAACTCGTGCGGGTAGCGCGTCGCATAAGCCGGATCCAGTCCGACCATATCCAGCAGCTCCTCGACCCGCTTCTTCCGCTCCTGCTTGCTGCCGGTTAACTTATGGACATCCAGCGCTTCGCCGATAATGTCCACGACCTTCAATCTGGGATTCAGCGAAGCATACGGATCCTGGAAGATCATCTGCATATGGCGCCGCATGGCCTTCATTTCCGAAGGGGAGAGGCGATTCACGGACATCCCCTGATACAGCACTTCTCCGCCCGTCGGCTGATGAAGTCGAAGGATGGCTCGTCCCGTCGTTGATTTTCCGCTGCCGGATTCGCCGACGACCCCGAGGGTCTCCCCCGCCTGAATATGAAAGCTGATATCATTCACCGCTTTAAGCACATTCCCTTTGCCCATATCAAAATACTGCTTCAGGGATTTCACCTCTAACAGCGGTCCTTTGTAATCCGTGCTTGGCACGATGATCGGCGCCGGCTTCGCTTTCTTCTTCTCGTCGAGGCGCGGTAGCGCGTTTAACAGCTTCAAGGTATAGGGATGCTGAGGATTCTCGAAGATCTCCTCCGTCGTTCCCGTCTCCACGATCACGCCGTCTTTCATCACGGCCACGCGGTCGCACATGCCCGCCACAACGCCGAGATCGTGCGTGATCAATATAATGGAGGAACCGAAGCGCTCCTGCATATTTTTCATCAGATTGAGGATTTGGGCCTGAATCGTTACGTCAAGCGCCGTCGTCGGCTCGTCCGCAATCAGCAGCGCAGGTCGGCACGCCAGGGCGATGGCGATCATCACCCGCTGCCGCATGCCGCCCGAGAACTCGTGCGGGTATTGATTATACCGCGCTTCGCTGTTCGGGATGCCGACCAGCTTGAGCATGTCAAGCGCCTGCTGCTTCGCTTCCTGCTTGGACAGCTTCTGGTGTTTGACCAGACTTTCCGATATTTGTTCCCCGATGCGGATGGTCGGGTTCAACGAGGTCATCGGGTCTTGAAAAATCATCCCGATATCGCGTCCCCGGATGCTCTCCATCTCCTTCTCGGTTTTCTCGGCCAGGTTCTGGCCAAGGAACAGGATCTCTCCATCCTTCATATAAGAAGGCGGGGAAGGCAGCAGCCGCATGATCGAGCGTGCCGTGACGCTTTTGCCGCTCCCGGATTCTCCGACGATACCGAGAGTCTCCCCTTTCCTCACTTCAAAGCTGACCCCACGCACCGCGTGAAATTCTGAATCACGGGATTGAAAGGCCACGCTCAAATTTTTAACCTGCAATATCGGTTCCAACTCTGCTCACCTGCCATTATGCTTATGTCATTAAAGTAATATACTCTACAACTCTTATAATCTATTGACTTTTAAAATAGGCTAAAATAAAATATACTATATCACTCGGAATAATGCAATTTGAAACAAGGAGGAAAGGCACCTTATGGGGGGGACAGAAGCAGCAAGACCAAACAGACTCATAAGTTCGATAAGCAGCACATACAGTAAGATCCTTCTGAATCCTTCTTATAGATACTTACTATTATTATTGGGAGCGCCCGTGAATCTCGTGGTCTTCCTATTTTATTTGGTCCAGCGAAAGAAGGATGACTACGCGGCGGCTGAGAACCGCATACGCAGCGAGATGCTGGCCGCCGGATATCTGGAGGCCCTTCGCTCCGAGATGATGGAGCAGCAGAAACGCAAGCATGAGTTTTTCAAGCAAAAAATCAGCGAGGCTCAGCTCCGGCAGGAAGTCGATAAGATCGCAGAGGCAAGGTTCCGTGAAGTCCTCAAGGATCGGACCGCCAAGGACCTGAAGCTGAACAATCGCAAACGGCTGACTCTGGCCGATACGTTCGGTTCTCTCATCGAGAACCCGTTGTTCTTCATTATATCACTTATTCCGGGCTTGCTGATGTACATCCTTATTTTTTTGTACAGCAATCCCTATCTGAAATATATTTTGGAGAGACTCGTGATGACGGTATTCGTTATCTTTGGCGTAGCGGTTCTCGTCTTTACGATTCTTCACTTGTCGCCGTTTAACCCCGCGGCCAACATATTGGGCGAGACGGCAACGCCGGAACAGATCGCGGCTTTCAACAAAATGCACGGACTCGATCAGGGCTATCTGACGCAGCTGTGGAACAACATTAAAGGCATCGCCTATTTCGATCTCGGCAAATCCTTCTCGGGCAACGAAGAGATTACCTCCAGCATCGCCAGAAAGTTTCCGATCACGCTGACGCTTACGGTCATTTCGTTGATCATCGCGATTGCGATCGCATTGCCGATCGGGATTATCTCGGCCACGAGACCGAATTCGTTCTTTGACTATACGTTTATGTTCATCGCGCTGATCGGGCTGTCCATTCCGAACTTCTGGCAGGGACTGATCTTCATCCTGAATTTCTCGATCAAGCTGCAGTGGCTGCCCGCCACCTTCAATCCGGAGAACTGGCTGTCCATGATCATGCCGGTGATCGTGCTCGGGACGGGACTTACCGCTTCGGTGGCCCGAATGACGCGCTCCTCCACGCTGGAAGTCATTAATGAAGATTATATGATCACAGCCAGAGCGAAGGGGCTGGGCAAGCGCACCATTCTGATGAAGCATGCTGTCCGCAATGCCATCATTCCGATCATTACCGTCATCGGGCTTCAGTTCGGCGGGATGCTCGGCGGTTCCGCCGTTACGGAGAAGGTATTCAACATCAGCGGTATCGGCAGCTACATCGTGGATAAACAATTTATCCCTGACATCCCGGCCATCATGGGCGGCGTGGTTTACACCGCCATCACCATATCGCTGGTGAACGTCATCATCGATATCTTGTACGCATTCTTCGATCCACGGATCAGGTCCAAGATGAAACAATACTAAAGCAGGTGTACTCATGATTAAGAAGCTTCTTTCCAAACCAGAAACCAAACACCAGCTGAAATCCTCACACGAGTACAGTCAAGCCAGCTTCACATGGGTTATCTCTCTGACCTTAACGGTGATCCTGCTTCTGAACAGCTTTGATTTCACTGGGGGAACCATCAAACCGTGGGTGTTCACCGCCTTTGCGGCATATGCACTGTTTACGATCATACAGATCATCATTACGCTGCTGATCCGAAGGGATCTTCAAAGGGACGGAGAAATCCGGCGCTCGACCAGGATCCTGGGTTACGTTCAGCTGCTGAGCATCGTTACGGGGAATCTGTTTACCGTCACGTTCGGTTTCAATCTGATCAAAAAACAGAAGCCTCCAGAATATACGATTGCCGTTTACATGCTGCTAACCCAGCTGTTCGCCATCGCGATATCGGCGCTGAATCTGTTCAAGCCTTACGTCTCGAATACGTTCCTGCCGGCCATGGCCGTGCTTCTGGTTATAGCCGTCGTTCAGCTGATCGCGCTTATCCTCGTTGCCAGGTACGTAAAATCGAATTATGCGCATCCGGCATTGACCTGGCTTGCTTTTCCGATCATTCTGACTGCGGCAACGGGCAATATTTTTGCTCTGGTGCTCGGCATCAACCTGCTTGCGAAGATCCGCAAGAACGGCAATCCCGCGATGACCCGCTGGGGCGACGTATGGGTAAAGCTTACTGCCAATTCGACGGCCATGTCCGGACTGTTCTTCGTAATCTTCCTGTTCTGCCTGTCGGTGACCAGTCTGTTTACCTTCGATTACAGCATTGCGATCGATAACAACTACAGCGCCATCCTGCAGCCGCCAAGCCTGGCATACCCCTTCGGTACGGACAACTTCGGCCGGGATTTGTTCTCCCGGATCGTATTCGGGGCCCGCATCTCGCTGATCGTCGGATTCGCTTCTACGGCGATTCCGGTTGTCATCGGCGGCATTCTCGGTGCCGTCTCCGGCTACTATGGCCGCCATACCGACAACGTCATCATGCGATTGCTGGACGTGCTGTACGCCATTCCGGGCATCCTGCTCGCCATTGCGATCATTGCCGCATTCGGAGCCAATACCGTCAACCTCATTCTGGCGCTCAGCGTAGGAGCTATACCGACTTATGCAAGAACCATGAGGGCGAATGTGCTCCTGGTCTCCACCTTTGAGTACGTCGATGCGGCCAGAGCTTTCGGCTCGAGCAATTTTTCGATCATTTTCAAGCATATCGTTCCCAACTCGCTCGCGCCCATGATCGTCAAATCGACGTTAACCATTGGTGCAGCCGTCATCTCGACGAGCAGCTTGAGTTATCTGGGTCTCGGCGTCGAGCCGCATATCCCGGAATGGGGGAATATCCTGAAGATCGGAAGCACGTACCTTGAGACGCATTCCTACCTGGCGATTTATCCGGGTCTGGCCATCATCGCGCTTGTCCTGTCCTTCAACTTTCTGGGCGACGGACTGCGGGATGCGCTCGATCCGAAGCTGGATTAAGGCTTTTCGTGCCCTGGGCACACTAACGTTGGTTTCAAAAAATATTTTATATATATACAACTCAGGAGGGTATCACCAATGAAAAAGAGTTCCTTGCTGTTATTGTTCCTCTCGCTAGTCATCGTACTGGCCGGATGCAACGTAACAACCAAAGATGATGCACAGCAAAATCAGCAAGAACCAGCGGATACAGCCACAGACACATCCGCTGTTAATATTGAATTGCTTGGCATGAGCTCTAACGAATCCGATGTCAACATCATTCGCGACCAGCTCACCAAGAACGGCTTCAACGTGAAGCTGAATCTGCAGCCGGACTACGGCAGCTTCAAGGCACAGCAGGATGCCGGCAATTACGACATCGCGCTGTCCAGCTGGACAACCGTAACGGGTAACCCTGACTATGCCGTTCGTTCCCTGTTCAAAACCGGCGGCGACTACAGCATCATGTCCGACGAGGAAGTGGACAAGCTGATCGACCAAGCGGCCACGCAAACGCCGGAAGACGCCGCTCAGACTTACAAGCAGCTGGAACAACGTCTGGTAACGGACAAAGCTTACATTGCTCCATTGTACATCTCCCTGAAGAGCCAAGCGTTCAACAAGGATGTGCTGGACGAGAATTCCGTTCGTCTTTCGAAATCCCGTTCCCTGCCTTGGGAAGCCGTCGATTTCACAGACCAATCCAAGCGTGCGACGCAGCCGCTGATTCTGTCCCAATCGATCTCTGAACTGACTTCGCTTGACCCGATCAAGGGCAACGACGGTTCCATTAACATCATCAACACCAACATGAACGTACGTCTGATCAACCTGACCGACGATGACAAGATCACGTCCGAAGGCTCGCTGTCTTATAACCATGCCATCGGCGAAGGCAACTCGGAGTACTACTTCATTCTTAGAGACGACATTAACTTTGCAAAAATCACGAACAAAAAAGCTGAAGATTCCGGCGAACGCGTAGGCGCGGACGATGTCATCTTCTCCATGAACAGAGCGAAAGACAAAAATTCGGTGCCTGATCATCGTACCTACACGCTTCACGAGCACATCAACACCGTTGAAGCCGTAACCGATCTGAGCGTACTGGAAAACACCAAGGTTTCCGGCGGCAGCGAAAGCGTCAAGGAAGCGCTGGAAGCCGGTTTGGATACCAAGATCGCTTCTCTCGTCGACGACAAGAATCAAGCAAGCACGAAAGACGGCAAATACCAAGTCGTCAAATTGACGACAACCGAGCCGTTCCCGCAAGTATTGAACTACCTGGCTCACCAATCGGCCGGTATCGTATCGAAGAAGCAAGTTGAATCCATCAACACGTATGACGTTGAGAAATTCGACGTGAACAAAGACATCCCTTACGGCGACCAAAACACCGTAACCGAAGGCGATAAATACAACAACACGCTGTATGCGAGCGGTCCGTATATCCTGTCTTCCAAGAATGACTATGAAGCCACCTTCTTCAAAAACCCTGGCTACATGAAGGGCACGGAGCACGAACCGAAAATCGAGCAAGTGAAAGTACGCTTTATCAAAGATGCGGACAGCACGCTCTCCGCACTGCGCAGCGGCGAAATCCACCTGTACTACGGCGTGCCGGAAACGAAATACGACGTAGTGAAAGGCGACGGCAAGCTGAAGCTGCAAACGATCGAAAGCAACGCCGTATCCTACTTGCTGTTCAACACGAAGAACCGCGATGTGGCAACAAGCGACGATCTGAGAAGAGCGGTGCTTTACTCGATCAACCAGGATGAAATCCTGGCCTACTACAACAACAACAAAATCAAAGCCTACTCCACCGTCAGCCCAATCGTCAAAACCGGCAACGAGCTGGTAGCCGATCCGGCGAAGGTGAAGGAATTCTTGAACGCATACAAAGCGAGCAAGTAAAAAAAGAGGACGACATTAGCGAAAAGCTGATGTCGTCTTTTTTTGATGCGAGGTTAATATGCGCCTTCTTGCTCCCCTCTTCTTAGCGTCACTATGGAGCCGCTCCTCCTTTTACATTGTGCCGGTTGTTTTTTGGCATCGCTCCGCATGCGGATGATACTTCCGATCTCTGTTGCCCCCAGATTTCCATGAATGAATGAACTAACGTAGAAATCCGGGGACAAAGGAGACCGCTTCGCTTCTCCAGCATCATTCCGCCTTCTCCGCTGAAGTCTTATCGGGACGGATATGCATCTCCACACTTATTCGAAGATGCTAAACAAATAAAAAGACGAACGATTAGCCGCGGCGCAGCTACTCTCGCCCGTTTTTTGGAGGTGGGAAGTGAAGGGGAAAAACACCCCTGTATTTACACATATACAGGGGTGTTAACAAGACTGAAGCCTTGGATTACAAGCGCTTGATATCATCCACAAGCTCGGGCAAGCCCTCGCGGAAGTAGTGATCGTCGCCCTCGTATGCCCGGGTGACGGCCTGGGGAAGCTGCTTCGCGTAGTGCTGAGCATGCGCGAACGGTACTACTGGATCGTGACGGCTGTGATATAGATATAGGTTCGGGAGATGCGGCAGCTTGGAAACAAATGAATCGGACAATGCATATTCTTCGTTTTGCCAATCGTCGTCTTTGCCCCAATAAGGGGCGGCGATCAAAAACAGTCCAGAGACGGTTAGCTGCCCGTCTTCTTCCGAGAGGTATTTCAACAGTATGGAACCGCCGAGGGAATGACCTACCAGCAGCACCTCCCCATCCAATGCCTTGATTTCATTGGCAATCTGCGCTTTCCACAGAGCGTAATCCGGATCCGGCATGCCGGGAGATAAGACATGATAAGCTTCACCGAGCCGTTCTTGTAAATGGGCGATCAAGCCGCTGCTTCCTTGGCGGATGCCTTGCGGGCCGGCACTATGAATGAACAAAACTTGTTTTTTCATGATCCGTCTCCTTCTCGATCTTTGCTAATGGGTATAAGCATGTCCAACAGGATGTGTACCAACCTAGAATAACCGATAGCAGCATGCCGGACTTCTTTTCGTTTGCTGACATCTGACCCCATCCGACCTGTATCAGAAACCCTTGGCATACCCTTTACCGCATAATAAAGGTTTATCAAGATCAAGGTGTCGAACCTCCCGGATCCCCGGCTTATGATGAAGCCGACAAAGAAATGGTTTGCCGTTTCAGTATCAAATTCTTGGCTCCATTAAAGACAAACAAAGCCGCCCCTGCACCGGAATCGGTTGTAGGGGCGGCTCTTTTTAGCGAATGATTACAGGATGAATTACACGGTCAGCACCATTGACGGATCGATGCAATCAGCCATGGACCGAACCTCGGCCCGGCCCGGCTTGCCTGGTACAAATGCCTGCCCTCCGTTATCTCGGCGGCTGAAGGATACGGTCACCGGGATGCCCGGAATCAGGTCGAAGAAGTTATCGCTGTAGAAGCCTTCCGCTTCGGCGGACAGCCATACGTGGCGGGCAAGCACGCTGCTCTCCAGCACAAACGCCGTGCCATCGCTTCCCTCGACTTCTTTTACGCTGATGGTCGGGCTATGCAGACGAAGATGCTTGTCATTCACGAAATAGAATGTTTTGCTATCAACCACGACTCCATCCTGAAGCCATTGCGCCAACAGTACGACCTCGGATGAATCATGCCCGCGGAGCAGCTCATCGGCCGCAGCCCGGAATACGACGAGCGACGCTTGCTCTTCCGCACGGATCGGCTGCTCGGATCCATAGAGCTCTTTTCCGTTAAAATCGAATAACTGAACCTTCAGCGTGCCCTGGACCGCTTCTGAAATATCGGATACGAGATGAACCCGAATCTCCTGTTCCTTGGATTCGACCGAGAGACTGACATCCCGGAAGCAGCGCTTGGCCGCGTACTGCAGCGCCTTCCATCTGCCGAGGTAATCCATGCCTGCCCACGAAGCGACCGGCCAGCAGTCGTTCATCTGCCAATACAGCGTGCCCATGCAATACGGCTTGTTGCGGCGGTGGGCTTCGATCGCCGTCTTCATCGCTTCGGCCTGCTGGATCTGGCTCATGTACAGGAAAGCCTCGAAATCCTTCGGCTCGTTATAATATTGATCCATGTAACTCTTGATCAAGCGGTTGCCGGCACCGTTCTTCTGATGAGCCAGCATGACCTTCGACTCCAGCTCCATATCGCGATCTTCCGCATATGTCCGCACCGTTTTCGGTTCCGGGAAGGACTGGAACCCGTATTCGCTCATAAATCGGCCGACGTAAACGTTGTAGTTGTCAAACGGCTCCGTGTTATGCCACACGCCCCAGTAATGAATATCCCCGCTCGTTGTGGAAGGATTGGCATGCTGCTCCTTGTCATGGCTGAGCGATACCAGCGGGGAGGAAGGCCAATACTCCGCTCCCGGAGCATAACCGGTTACGGCCTCAGGAAGAATTTCGTGGAATATCTTTTCGTAGTCGCTCCAGATCTTTTCGCGGAGCTCCTCGGTATAGTCCTGCTTCCAGCCCCAGCCGCCCTTCTCTTCATAGTGCGCCCAAGCGGAATCAATCTCGTTGTTGCCGCACCAGAGCACGATGCTCGGGTGATTCCGCAGACGGACCAGGTTCTCCTCCGCTTCCAGCCGAACGTTCTCCAGAAACGCCTCGTCGCCTGGATACATGCTGCAAGCAAACATGAAATCCTGCCATACCATGAGCCCGTATTCATCACACAGATCGTAAAAGACGTCTTCTTCATAAATACCGCCGCCCCATACGCGCAGCATATTCATGTTCGATTCCGCAGCGGACGCGATTTCATGGCGATAGCGTTCCGCCGTCACTTCCGTTATGAAGCTGTCGTTCGGAATATGGTTCGCTCCCTTGGCAAACACAGGCGTGCCGTTGAGCTCGATGTAAAAGGAAGTGCCGCGGCTATCCTGCTCCCGTACCAGCTTGACGCTGCGCAGGCCGGTTCGAACCTTTTTCTCCGCAACGGTCCGTTCCGCTTCCGCCAGCTCGGCATGGAACGAATAGAGATGGGCCTCGCCCAGGCCGCGGCACCACCACAGCTTCGGCTCGGCAAGTTCAAGGCTCAATTCAACCGAATGACGGCCTTCTTCCAGCCGAACATCCTGTTCCCATGTCTGGCCGCCCGCACTTACCCGAAGCACGCCTTGCCAAGCTTGCTCCGCTGCAATGGTGGCAACGGCCGTAACCCTGGCCATTTCTGCCGTAACCTCATCCTGGCGAATAAACAAATCATCCAGCCTGACTTCGGACCAAGCCTCGAGCCTGGCCTCCCGCCAGATCCCGCTGGTCACGAAACGCGGCCCCCAATCCCAGCCGTAGTGATAAGGCGCTTTTCGGGCAAAAATACTCACTTTCTGGTCGCCCATCCCGCCAACCTCGGACTGGTCATTCGAAGCAGGCAGCGGATATCCGAGCTTCTCAAGCTTCGGCAGATCCTCCTGGATAGGGGAACGGAAGCGGATCTTCATCACATTTCCCGAATCCTTGAGCTGTGATTTCACATCGATCCGCCATGAACGAAACATATTATCGGCGGAAAGCACCTTGGCCCCGTTCACGAACACGTCCGCGTAGGTATCCAATCCGTCGAATACGAGTTCGATGCGGGATTGTGCGCTCAGATTCGAATCCAAATCAAATGACGTCTCATATTCCCAATCCTTCTTATCGATCCACTGCAGGTCATGCTCATTCGTCCCGTAGAAGGGATCGGGGATGATGCCATTCTTCAGCAGGTCGGTATGAACGCAGCCCGGCACCTGGGCCGGAAGCCACTCGGATTCGTCGCAAGCCTTGAATTTCCATTGATTTAAAGTCATAACGTTAAAATTCATGATCGTCTCTCTCCATCTCTATATATTGATTTTGATGCGGTTCGGGTCATACCTCATACAGACGTGACTTTTTTCGCACTTCAGCTCGTTCTCCACGCTACGATCAGCTTCCCGGCGAGCGGCAGCGGCCTATAATTGGCATGCCTTACAGATCAAGCCGTCAGCCTTTCAGATCCGGAAGTTCATCCAGCGTGACCGTAAACGGATGATGATAGGTACGGATCAGCTGCAACTCATCCGTATACTCTTCTGAATACCTCCGGTTATTTCCTTCCCCTGTGAACACAAAGTTTCCATACCATGTGCAATTCCATGCCCACGGGCATCCGTCCTCCTGCATGAGATCGGGGTCGGGTATGACACCGTTCTCGGTCAGGGCAATGATTTTTGCCGCATCCGTATACGATGCAGCGGTGCGGAACCGCTCGGATTGCGAGCCGTAATCCCGGGCAGGCGGATAAATGTCCTCCCCGATGATATCGACGTAGGAATCGCCCGGATACCAATCCTTGTGCTGCCCGTTCCATACCCAGATCAGGTTGTTCAATTCGTGGTGATGCGTCATGCGCTCGTACATCAGCTTCCAAAGCGCGATGCAAGGCTCGGGGCCTTTGGCCCCCCACCAGAACCATCCGCCCGATGCCTCGTGAAGCGGTCTCCACAGCACCGGAATGCCGGCATCCTGCAGACGCTTGAGCTCGGCAGCGATCGCATCGATATCCCGGATGATAAGACCGTACTCCTCAGACGAAGGCTCCAACATCGCCCGTGCGATATCAAAGGTTGTCGCATTGGTATAAAAGCCTCGGCCCCAAGTCCGGTCCGGCGGCAAATCGATCAGATCCTTCGGGGCATTCCAATGCCAGCAAAAGGTGACGATCCCGCCGCGGTCCCACCACTTCATCGCCAGATCCGTATCTTGACGCTCGGCTCCGCGCTCCACCCGGGATGGGGAGTAATTCATGAAATCGAACCCGCCGACGGCCGGGTATTTTCCCGTGACCTCGCGGATCATCTCGAATTCCGGCGTTGACACAACCCCAATCTGCTGCCCGGTCAGCATCCGCTTGCCGTAAATGCTGCACAGATAACCCATTAACCGTTTCGCTTCATTCGAAGCGGCCGGATTGATCAAGTCCGGCCGGACCTCATAGCTGCTGCTTGCTTTTGTCATGCGATTCACTCCTATCCTGTAATTGCCGTATGGATGAAAGATCCCACACATTTCCTCCATCCGTCACACCCAATGGCACAGCCCGATTCCTGCGGCATACCTAATCAGGCAAGCACAACATCTGTCCTGCGGCATGTTACGCATTCTTCGGGATTGCACCTGCCCTGCAGCAGCCTCTACCCGACAACCCCCGTACGCTCCACGCTCTCCACAAAATGGCGCTGCACGAACAGATACAATCCGATCAGTGGCAGAATGGCCAGCAAAATCCCCGTATCCACCACAAGCGCCACATAGTTCGGATCGGCCTTGGCCGATGAGCCGAGCCCCATCAGAGCCGGGAGAAACTGGTTGGCGTCCGCCGGCAGCGAAGCGATTTTCAGCGGCATGAGGGACTGTTCGCTCATAAAGAGCGAGGTATAGAAGGTGTCGTTATACTGCCAGACGAACGAGAACAGCGTCACCGTAATGAGCGGCGGAATCGCATTGGGAAGCATGATCGCAAAAAACGTCTTAATCCCGCCTGCCCCGTCAATCAGCGCCGCCTCCTCAATCTCCTTCGGCAGCCCCCGGAAAAATTGGCGGAAGATATAAATGAACAGTCCGGCCTTAAGCCCGGTGGCCGTGGCCGATGTAATGATCGATGGCCAGTAGCTGTTCAGCAGGTTGATGCCCTCTTTTCCGGAAAACAAGTGAACCAGTCCCAGAATGTCAAAGCTGCGGAAATGCAAATACATCGGCACCATCAGCGTGCTCATCGGGATCAGGATCGTCAGCACCACCAGGCCGAACAGCAGGTTGCTTCCCGGAAAGGTGAACCTTGCAAAGCCATACCCGGCAAGCGCCGTCGACATCGTGGTCAGCAGCATCGTGATGAATACGTAAATCATCGTGTTCAGCAGCAGCGGCCAATAATCCAGCAGGTCGAGCACGATCTTGAAATTATCCAATGTGAAATGCACCGGAATCATGTAAATCGTCGGGTTATAAATATCCTGTTTGTCTTTGAACGCGACGGAGAATTTGGTGATGATCGGATAGATGATGATGAATGTGATGCCGATGATCAGCAGATAGCGGAACACTGACCACAGAATCGGCAGCGCCTTGTTCTTGAACCGGTTCAGTCGTTCCTGAGCCGTTTCGTCCGAGCGATCCCGAATCGATGCCATAAGGACCTCCTTTTTTTCCTGCACCCGTCAGTCAGGAATCTCTTTGCCATTAGTTTTGATAAAAGGTTTTCCTTGAGACGATGATTCCCATCAACACCAGCAGCAAGCTGATAACGATGGTATACAGCCACGCCATCGCGGCACTGAGCCCGAAATTCTGCGTTTTGAAGGCCGTCTCATAAATCGTTCGGGTCACGGTGCTGTCCGCGAACGAATCGATGATGGTATAAATCATGTTCGTCAGGATGAGCGGGCTCACCATCGGAAAGGTGATTTTCCAGAACGATTCATAAACGGTAGCCCCTTCTATCTTCGCGACCTCGTACATCGAGCCAGGGACGGCCTGCAGGGCGGCAAGAAAGATCAGAATCTGCACGCCCGAGCTGCTGATAATATCGTAGATCCTCATGACCGCCCCGATAATGTACTCGGTTACGGTAATGGGAAATCCGGCTTCGGATAAGATGCGCACCATCGATAGCACGTTGAACTGCCCGGAGGCTTGCCCAAGCTCCTCCGCCACCGTCGCATTTCCGACCAGATTGATCAGACCCGAGGTTTCCGCTGCCGAAATCGCGCCTGACGCCAGGATGACCGGCAGGAAGAAGATCGCTCTCGCAAGGGCTCTCCCCCGGAATTTCTGATTCAGCAGAACGGCCGAGAACAGACTGAAAAACAAGATCAGCGGAACGTCCACCACCATGCCCAGTATCGATTCCGTCAGGATCCGGTTGAAGTTCGCGTCCACGAACAGCGCGGTGTTGAAATTGCTCCAACCTACCGGCTCCAGCTCATAGCCCGTGGGAGAGATGTTCAATTTACTGAAGCTGAACAAAATGGACTGAAACAGAGGCCCGGCAAACAAAAAGATAAAGCCGATCAGCCATGGCGCGATGAAGAGGAGGCCGAGCATGGATCTTTTCTGGGTCAGGGACAATCTCATTTTCATGCCCGGTCACCACCTACAGCGTAATTTTGCGGTTCCACTAGGACCCCGTTAACATCAACCGCTTGATCGGTATAATTGATCAGAATCGAGGCGCCGTTCTCGTACCTTACTTCCACCACGCCGTCTTCATGCCGCTTATGCTCCACCATTCGCTGCGTCCGGATCGGCGCCAGCACCTCGTTCAGCTCGTGGTACAAGGAAACCGCTTCTTCGAACCAATCCTTGTAATGCGTGGAGTACATGTCATCGAAACGCGTATACTTCAGCTTCGAGCTTTGTTCATAAGACCATAGGAAATGCGGAGCCGTTCCCAATTCCAGCGACTGCAGGAGCGCTTTGCGCAAATGTTGTTCATTCAGGTTATTGACCGCTGCTCCCGCATAATCCAGGTAGCCGTGAATGACCATTTGATAAAACGGCACGGCTTCATCCGTCAGCCCGAATCCGCTGCTCGACGTCGGGATATCGAGCACGTGGCCTGCATATGGCCAGCTGTAAGCATTGGCACCGGAAACCATCGTATCCGGGTATGCCTCGTGCAGCGCCTTCAGCTGATCGGTCACGATAAACTTCGCGGTTTCTCGGAAAACCACCCGCTGCACCCGGTAATCGGAGCTCAGGACATCGCCCAGGTCCCGCAATGACACGGCCCCCATGCCAAACCGTTCGTATTGCCCTGTGAATCGGTCCACGTAATAGGGAAGCTTCGCCGGCGACATCAGGTTGTACGTGCCGTAATACGAGTCCATCCGGTTCGTGTTCCGGTCATACGGATGCAGCGCTGCCGTTTCCCTGGTCACGAAACGGGAGGCATCGGATGACGGCGTAAACGCCCCATCGTCATGGTAGACATGCTGGAAGGCAACATCCGGATACAGCCCGCCGCCGGCGTCCTGCAATTGCTTGGATAGTGCCTTAAGCTCGGCGGCGTTTCCGACAACGCTGTCCGTCTTTACCTTCACCGGGGTTTTGTGATGGACGCCTTGGCCAAACCAGCCGAGATAACGCATTCGGAGATTGGCGATGCCCTCGCCGTTCAGAAGAGCAGCGATCTCGCCTGCCTGCTCGAAGGTGGTCATCGAGACGACGGCATCATACGGTACGCCCAGAAAAGATCTCCGTTTATCCACGCTTCCCAGCATATCGAGATAGAACGGAATGCCCTCCGCTTCTTCCAGGGGAACCAGCTTGTTTTCCTTCGCAAGCGTTTCCTGATACAAGCGGGCCATGCCGGAGTAGCTGGCCCCTTCGCCGGACAGGAAACGGTATTTGACGGACAGCTTCCCGTTGTACAGCTTGTCATTCAACAGCTGGATTTCCTGCACCGTACTTCCGGTGTAAAGCTCCAGCATATCCTCGCCGCGCACGGCAAAGCTGCTGAATACATGATTGTACGAATTCTGCTTCCCGCCAATGTCCGCGGACACGCTCGCGATGGCGGCGCCTTCTTCAATCACGGCAAACCAGCCGCCGTCCCCGTTCTTCATGCCGAATACGGGCATCCGCGCCTGCTCGGCCACCTGTCCGCGGCTGCTGCTGTTAAGATTCGGATCGGTGCCGTATATGCGCTGCACGTACTGTTCTTCCTTCACTTTGCCGTTATTCAGGTGGATCAGGCTGCCGCTGCCGTCCGGCACCAGCATATAACCCTCGGCCTTCGTTCCCGCCGCGCCGAAATAGCGAAGCAGCTCCACGCTGCGCAGGCGGTGACTCTCGCTTTCCGTTACCTGGTCAAGCGGTATCGTAACGACAAGCGAATCCTCTTCCAGCCGGTATTCGAGCGGAATCTTGAACTGCGGCTTCGAAGAGGCGCTTGCGGCGGCTCCTCCGCCCGCTTCGTTATCATAGGCAAGATCCTCCGCGGTGTAGCCCGCCTGCTCGAAAGCGCCCAGCATTTTTTTCAGAACCAGCTCTTTCTTGATCTGATCGTCCAGGCGCTCCAGCATCGCAGGGTTATCCTTCATGGGGTAATACCGGGCCTGCACGTATCTGGCCAATGACGCATCCAGCTTGCTGACCACCTTCTCCTGCAGCCGGTCCTGCGAGATGTATTTCGGCAAGGCGTCGATTCCGAGCGAGACATCTCCCAGCGTATACGTGACGCGAACGCCGTTGTCCAAGGCTTCCGCCGTATAGTTCCCGTTCATCACGCTCCACGTATAATTCGGATAAGTCTCAAGCGTGCCGATCCCATCCCGGAACGTCAGCGTCAATTGCGAAGACAGCATTTCCTTCTCGAAAGGCGAAGCCATTCCGTCCTCCACCCGGTCTGGCGGATTGCTGTACCACACCATATCGCTCCGCTTATCCCGTACCGCGACCTCGGTCGTGTCCGGATGGTAGTACAGCGCAAGCGCCTCCGTTTCCGCTACCAGATCCATGCCGGGCACGCCGCCTGTCAAATCGTTCAGGGCGGAGAGCTCCCTGCCCTGCGCCGTCTCGGTCGCCGCAGCACTGTACGCAGCGACGTCGACCGCCGGCGCTCCCCGGTTCACGTAGATCAGAAAGCCCGCAGCCATGCACGTAATAACGGTACATGCAAGCACCGTGTACAGCCATTTTCTTTTTTTCACGGCCCACGGCCTCCTTATTGCCTGAAAATGATCTCTCGGTAAACGTTGACAACGAACGTGTAAATCTGCTGCAGCATACTCAGGACGAGCGTGCCCAGAAATACGATAATGCCCATGACGATCAGGCTCAGTAACATCGTGACGACCGTTTTGCCGGCCGAGTATTGGTGGACCGTCATCGTGCCGACAAAGAGCAGCCCGATAAACCAGATCGCTGCTACCGTCGTTAGCAGATAATAGAACACGGTCTCTTCCTGGACCATGAACCGGCTCGCCAGCGTCATGGGCGGATAGATCAGAACCATCGGAATGAGGGCATATGCGCTGGCCATCACGATCTCCTTAAACTTCCCTTCACCGCCCATGAGCGTGGTGACCGACCAGTTGGAGACGCACCACAGGAAGAACGGGAGGACGATAAATATCAGTTCGTCGATGCTGCTCAGCGTCCGCGGATCATTGTAGTTGACCAGAAATCCCGCATACTGCCGCTGCAGAATCATGGCAATGACCACGAGCGCCAATACGAGATAAGCGACACCGAGCCGCCCCCGATTTTCGTACTTCAGATCCCAATATCCGTCGAAGGGGTGAACGATCAAATGAAGGGGGAATTTAAGATAGTCCTGCTTCATGCTTTCCTGCCCTCCTCTGCTTTCGGTATCTTACCGTTCTATAGACCGCGTAGAGCAGCAGGCCCCCGGTCCCTGCCGATAAAAAGGTGCCGAAATGCTCCTTCATGACCTCCCTGCGATATCGTTTATACGCCACGGAATAATTCTTGCGGTCCATGCCCAGCTCAAAATACTTAAGGGCTTCCTTGTTCTCCCCCTTCATGAGCTTCGCTTTCCCGATGCCGATATAAGCGATGTCATAGTTCGCATTGAGCTGAAGAACCCGTTCCCAGTAACTCTCCGCCTCCGCGTCTTCTCCCCGGTAATGATGGCGGACGGCAAGGTTAACCTGCTTCCCGAACTCGGTCGGCTCGAATATGACGATGCTTGCCTTTCCCCGGTCCAGCACAAGCTGACGGTCCCTAAGCCGTTCAATCGCCGCCGGCGTCTTAAATAGGCCCAGCTGATTCCCGATGCCGCCGTATACGAACAGCAGATTGCCGGTCTCGTCGTATGTGAAGACGCGACCTTGGGTAGAGTCCAGCGCGCTGTACATCCCGTCGCCGAGCACCTTAATATCAACGAACTTGGATGGCCCCACCGTTCTTCGATAATAAATATCTCCCGCAACCGGAAAGTAGCCGAAGCGCTTTAGCACATCCTCTCCCGACGGATTGAGGCGTTTCATCGGTTCCCTGGATCCGACGTCAATATTCGTGGCATAGACGAACCCCTTGCCGTCCATATCCAGATTGGAGAACTCGGTCGGGATGAACAGTCTCATCTGGGCTTTCTGCGCGTTCGTCGATACCAATCTCCAGAAATAATCGCCATAATCGCGCTTTACCTTGATCGTTCCGACGTACCCGAGAAAGGTACCGTCCTCCTCGAACTGCATAATGCCTTCGTAAACGCCGCGGGCGACAACGAATACCCGTTTGGCATCATCCACCGCTACTTTCAGGGGAATGAATTGAAAGCCTTGTGGCAGCACATCCGACTCCGGCTGCTCCATGATGCGGACAAGCGACCCTTCCGTCGTCAACACGACAACCCGTTGATGGTCCGTATCCGCAACATAGATTTGCTCGTCCCCGTCAATGAAGATGCCGGCAGGATTTGCAAAACCGTCCTCTTTCCCTTCGTTCATGAAAGAATCAATCACACGGATCACGTTCCACGTGTCGTCCAGGACGACGATCCGTTTGTTGCCGCTGTCCAGCACGTAGACGTTTCCGGCTTCCGACACATGCATATCGCTCGGATCCAAAAAATCCCCAATGCCCAGCTCCTTCCCCGTAACGGCGCGTTCCGGCAAATAAGCCGCAGGCACGGCAACCGTTTCCTCCCAATAATTGTAGATATAGCTCTCGTACGGAGCACTGGCGGAGACGCTCCCCGGCATTAGGCCGGTAAGCAGCAGGGAGGCCGCCGCGAGAGTTAGCAACCATTTTTTCGCTGACATCTGATCCCCTCCCTAATCCTTCATCCCGGAGGTCGCCATCGTCTCGATGATCCGGCTCTGCGAGAACAGAAAGAGCACAATCGGCACACTCATCAGGATGACTGCCACGGCCGCGCCCGCGCCGGCCCGGGAAATACCGCCCAGAATGATCTGATTGGATGCATAATGCAGGGTCTTAAGCTGTTCGCTGTAAATAAAGCCGTTGCCGTCGGTTCCCCACAAGATCTGGAACAGCAATATGATCAGCGTGAGCCACGCCGGCTTCACGTTCGGCATCACGATGGACCAGAAGATCCGGTATTCGCTCGCTCCGTCGATTTTGGCCGCTTCCAATAGGGCATCCGGTATCTGTTCCATGAACTGCTTCATCAGATATAACCCTAGCGAATAGCCGAAAGCCGGTATAATGACGGCCCAATAGGTGTCGATGAGCCCCAGCCACGACAGGATCATATAATTCGGCGTTGCCGTAACGACCGGCGTGAACATCAGCGATAGCACGACGACCTGGAAGAGGAACACCTTGCCCGGAAACTTGTGTTTGGCCAGCGGATAAGCCGCCGCGGATGCAAAGATCACATGACCGACAATGCCGACCCCGGTTATGAAAACCGTATTGAAGATATACCGCGAGAACGGTACCCAGGACTGGCCGAGCAGATTGATCAAATCGGAAAAGTTATTCCATGTCGGATTGCGGACAAACAGCGTCGGCGGGAACAGGAAAATTTCGTCCAGCGGCTTGAACGCGTTGTTGATGGCGTACACCAGGGGCAGCGCCATGAAAGCGCCGAACACCGCCAGCAGCGCAAACAGGGAGAAGGTCCCCATGAACGAGCGGTTTACCCGTTTGCTGCGAGCTTTAAGCCTGACGTTCAGCAGGCGGCCGTCCCGTTTTTTCGGAAGTTCGTATGTAACCCTCACGCGTCTACTCACCTACCTTGCGCAGCAATTTTTGGACGATCAGGTTGGTTCCCACCATCAGGATGAACAGCACGGTCGCAATCGCCGACGCAAAACCCATCTCAAAGCGCGTAGTCCCGAAATCGATGAGATGCGTGACGATGGTTTCCGCCGCGTAGTTCACGCTCGGGAAACCGGCCAGCGCAATCGATACGTCGGCCACGGCAAACGATGTCGTAAGCTGGATGACCGCGCCGAACATAAGCTGCGGCCGCATCGAAGGCAGCGTTATGAACCACAGCTCCTGCCAGCGGTTGCGGACCCCGTCCACGGCACCCGCTTCGTAGAGTGTTTTATCCACGGTTTGAAGTCCGGCGATGAAGGCCAGGAAGCCGGTTCCGAGGCTGAGCCACAGCTGGACCAAAATGATAATCGGCATGATCATCGCTTCGGTTTTCAGCCATTGGATCGGCTCCAGGATGATGCCCAGCTTAATCAGCATGCCGTTCGCTATGCCGTAGCGGTCTCCCGAGAAGATCATCAGCCAGATGAAGTAAATGTTCCCCGAGATCGAAGGCGCATAGAAGATCAGGGTCATGAACGCCCGCAGCCGCGGACCCAGCTCATTGATGACCCAGGCAAACAGGAAGCAGGCCAAATAACTGATGGGTCCCGTTATGGCGGCAAAGAGCAGCGTGTTCTTCAGCGCGACCAGAAAGATATCGTCCTCCAGGAACAGGCGCGTATAATTATCCCAGCCGACAAACCGCGGAAACTCCAGCATATTGAAGTACGTAAAGCTGAGAATCATCGAAATGACGACCGGAAAAACGGTAAACAGCGTGAACAGGATCATATAAGGCGCAAGCAAAATATAGGAATGCTTGCTGGCCTTCATCTCCGCCAGCTTCCGCCTCCACCAGGATTGCGGCTTGACGGGGCGGATTGCGGCTGACATCGTAACTTCAGGATCCTGAAGGCTGGCATTATGCAAATTGGACTCCCCCTATTCCTGCAGCTCGCCGAATTCTGCTTGCTTGGTTCGGATTTCGTCGTGAATATACTGCACCGAATCCATCAAGGCCTCCCGCGGCTCGATGCCGCTGATGACCGCACGATAGAAGGCATTGAACAAATGCCTGCCCGTCGAATAACCGCCCGGCACCTCGGGTATTCCCTGAACCCATTCGAATTGGGATTTCAAATTCTCGTAGTCGGCTACCGGCCACGGCAGACTGTCCAGCGCCTTGATGTTGGCGGTCGGATAGCGGGCCGCCGCGCCCATCAGCCCTTCCATTTCGCGGCCGAAATTCGTCTGCGTCGCATCGCTGGTCCACCATTTCAAGAATTCCCAGGCCGCATCCTTGTCCTTCGCATCGTCCAGCATCAGCACGGCGCTGCCGCCGCTCGGTACGGTGCGGTCAATCGTGCCGTCCGCCTGAACGGTTCCCGGAACGGGGGCGAACCCCCATACGCCGCGGATTTCCGGCGCGAACACCGACAGCTGGTTATAAGTGGTGTAATCGGAAATGCCGATCGGCATCTGTCCGGTACGGAACCGGTTCGCAAAATCGTATTCCCGTTCCAGCTTGTAGTCGGTGTAATACTCCGTCCACTGTTTAAATGCTTCCAGCCCGATCTTGGAATCCAGATCCGACTCCCGGCCGTTGTTGCGGTAGAATTGTCCGCCGGATTGCATCAGGAGCGCCGCATACATCGAATTCGGTGGCAGCGTGGTCCACTGATCCGGTGCCTGCGCCACGACGGGAAGACCGAATTGCATATGATTTTTGTTCAATACGGCAAGCAGGCTGGCCACATCGTCCCAAGTCTTCGGAACTTCAAGACCCAGCTCCTCCA
Source organism: Paenibacillus sp. CR_12 (assembly GCF_041953985.1). Lineage (NCBI taxonomy): Bacteria > Bacillati > Bacillota > Bacilli > Caryophanales > Paenibacillaceae > Paenibacillus > Paenibacillus sp. CR_12. Next base: position 386,002 of record NZ_JAVFHO010000003.1, read on the forward strand.
GCACGTCCTTACGATAGAACATCATGTTGAAGGTTTGCGTCTCCGGCAGCGCATATACGCCGCTGCGGTATCGGTATGGCACCAAGGCGCTGTCCCGGAATCTGGCCGCTACCGATTCGAAGTCAGGGAATTGCGTCAGGTCCGCTGCGGCATTTCGCATGGCAAAGTTCACGGGGAGGTCATTGCCGATCTGCATCGCGACCTCCGGTCCTTGTCCCGACAAAGTGGCGGGGAGCAGCGTCCCCATGTTCACCAGCTTCAGATTGACGTTGATGCCGGTCTCCGGCGTAAAGGTCTCGTCGATCATCGCCTTGATGGTATTGGCCTGATCACGGCCGCTGCCGATCCATACGGTGATCGAACGCTGGTTCTTCTCATCCGTGACGTTACCGATATTGTTGTAATCGATGAAGAAGGAGCTGAAGAACGTCGACGCCTCATGCTTCACCTTATCGGCAGCCCCCATTCCGCTCTTCGGCAGCTTGGCATCGGCTGATGCAACATAGAGGGCATCGATCTCCAGCGGCTGCTCCCTTGCCTGCTGCAGCCATGTTCCGAGTCCGCCGGTATTCGTCTTGTAGGCCTCCAGCCTGCGCGGAATCGTATCCGGCTTCTCGATCATCTCATCCAGCTGAAGCGCCATGGTCTTCAGCAGCGCCTCCTGGTCGCCGGATTGACCCGACAGCTCAACCAATCTGGCCGCGACCGCTTTCAGTCTGCCGCTTTCGTACCGGAAGGCTTCCAGCAGTTCCGGTATCCGCTGCTCTACGCGGTAATCCCTGAATTCATCCGGATTCGTGCCGGTGATCATCAATATTTTGCGGTACATGGCATTCAGGTTGAGCAGACTGTCCTCCACCTCATGAATGAGGGGAGCGAATTCACCCAGACTCGCCTCGAGGCGTAACACATGCTTGCCTTGCTCCAACCGGAACAGATAAGGTTCATCGCCCCCAAGCACGTCCATGCGATATCCGTTCTTGAAGCGGAAAGCGACGTGGTTCATTTCTTCAAACGGAACCTTCCCGTCGATCGTCAGCTTTCGCGTCGAGTACATGCCCCTCACAAAATTTTGCTGCGATTTGAACGCTATCTTATAGAGCCCGCTCTCCGGGACGTCCAGTTCCCATTCGATCCACTGTCCGGGCAGCCGCCAGTTGAAGCCGCCGATGGTGTTGATTCGGACTTTCGACGCACTGTAAGGGCTGACGCTCGGACTCGAACGCTCGCTTAGCGGATACAGGGTCGGCGAGGATTTGGCGACTGCGTCTTCTCCCTGAATCGCCAGCAAGGCGCCTTCGGTTCTTCGAATCCCTTCAGCCTCATACTGCCGGTACAGCTCGGCATACGTCGGCGGACTCTCCTGCTGGAACAGCTTGAGTTCCCCGATAACCATCGGTTCCCGCACGGCCGTTAAAGATACGGTATGCTCCCCCTCCTCAAAGTAAAAAAGAAGCGGCTCCGTGATGTAACCATCCGCATCCTTCAGCACCGCCGTGGTCCAAGCGGGGCGTTCGATTTGCTTCGGCCTCAGGTCATTGCCCTGGTTATCCTGATCGATGCCGTCCTTGGCGTTACCCCATATGCGGTCGAATTGCAAATAAGCGGCCTCCTGGAATGGGACCTCCCCGTCGATGCGGATGGAACGCTCAATGGAGGAACTCTTTCCTTCCACCGGATAATAGAGCAGGGACAGATTGTACAATCCCTCCTCCTCTACATGAACCTTCCATTCCACCTCACCCTTCTCCCCCGTGAACAACGAGGTTCCGGGATGACCCTCATAAGCTTCCAGCCTGCGGAATTCCCCGCCGTCGGCACGGCTGTAATCCGCCGCGGGAATCATGATCTCATGATCAGGTCGATCTTTTCCGTCATGTTCCGACAAATATTGGACATAGGAAATGATTTTCCCCGGCTGCGTGCTGAGATTGACCAGCGATGCGGGACGTTCCAATGTAAGCTCTGTCCCGCCGTGTTCCGGCCTCCCCCCGGCTCCGGACTCATTTCCCCCTCTATTAAAGAACAATGTCAAAGCGGCCAAGATTGCCGCAAGAACCAATAACCGGGTCATCCATTTTTTTAGCTGCGTTTGAAGTGTCAATGTTCATCCCCCTGTTCAGGAGAAGGGGGCGCGGCTTTAAGCTTTAACGCCCCCGTCCATCTTATTTGCCCATTTTATCGACAGCAGCCTGTGCCTGTTGTTTATATTTCTCGGCCGTAGCGGTTACCGATTGATTGTTCACGATAATGTCCTCAATGAAAGCGCCCGTAGGGTAATCCGTGTAGGCTTCGTCGACCGTGATGACGCCGGTTCCGGCAATATGCTCGCGAATCATGTCGATGTCTTCCTGATTGGTATAGATGCTCTCCAGGTAATCCTGTCCCGGGTATTCCTCGGTCGGCGGTATATCGAACGTCTCTTCGTAAATTTGGTAGACGATGGCCGGATCTTTCACGCCCTTGGCAATGAACTTCGCGGACGCGGCGGTATTGGCATACGTTGTTTCTGCCGATCCCTGCGGGCCGGCAGGAATCGGAACCACGCCAACCTCGAATGTAATGTCGCCCAGCATCCATTCCGCCGCCGTAAACATGGCTACGTCGCCGTCTTTGAAGGTGTTGGTTTCTTCCCAATTCGTTTTGTTGCCGCTCTTGACTTTCACAACCTTCTCCACGTTGTAGAGGCGGTTCACGAACTCGGCTGCTTCCAATGTCTTCGGATCGGACAAGCCTTCTTTGCCGTTGGAATCGTCTACGATTTTGCCCCCGTTAGCGGCGGTGAAATGCTTTACCGCATCAATGGCCCAACCGGAGAAGCCCCATACGTCCGTTTTCCCGTCGTTATTCGTATCTTTGGTTGCCTGTTTGGCAAGCTCCATGAATTTATCCCAGTTCCATTCTCCCTTGGCATACAGCTCCTGAAGATCCGGAAGCCCGTTCTTCTTAAACAGGTCGCGGTTGTAATGAAGTCCGAGCCCGATGGAGGTCGGATTATCGAAGCCGTATTCCCCTCCGCCAATGGATGGATATTTCGTCTGCAGATCCGCTTCGTTATTGATGTTGTTTTTGTCCGTGGTAAATTCGCTGATCGGCAGGATCTGTCCCTTCATAATCGCCGGCAATGCCGACTTGTACTCCAACTGCACGATATCGGCGAACGGCTCGCCTGCCAGCACGCTTGTCGTGAATTTATTCATGTACTCCTCAAAGGGAACGTTGACGAATTCGATTTTGCAATTGTATTTCTTCTCGATTTCGGCGATCTTCTCCAGGCGTGCCTTCTCTCCGGCCGTTGTGCCTGCCGGCTTCAGGTCCCACCAAGCGGCTACCTTAATCACGCGGCCGCCCAGATCAACAGGTTCTGCTTCAGGTTCGGCGGGTTCTTCTTTAGGAGTCTCTGCCGCGGTTTCCGTGCTGGGAGCCGGGGTCGCCGGCGGCGCTTCCGCCTGCTTGGCCCCTCCGCCGCTGCAGGCGGTAATCAAAAATAACAAACAGATAAGCAATAAAGAAAGCCCTTTCATTTTTCTCACGCTAAAAACCTCCCCTATTTGTTTAACGCCCTGTTAACGTCATGCAAGTACCCCCAAGATGATGTCGATGCTTCATTCCCGGCAATCCTGTTGTTCCCCCGCCCCCAATCCGTTATCCCTGTTTGCCAAAAAATATAACACCAGGATCGTAATTACGTCAATATATTTTATGATAATAATAACAACCAACCTAAATATTATTTTATAAATAACCTAAATAATTAGCGACAGCGTTTACATTTTAATTCAGCAAAAATCGGACTTGTTTGCTATAAATCCCTATATATCAACTGAAATTACTGTTATTCTATCTTAATTGACTATCATAGAATCCGTATAATTGTTATTTGTTTGTTATGAATACAAAAAGGCCCCGATGTCTTTAAGACATCGGGGCTAACTTAACATTACATGTACAGCTTATGGTTCGTCCGTATCCCGCGCAGCGTTATTCAATTCCCTAACAATGACATCGGCTTGAATAAGGAGACGCTCATAATTGGAATCCGGGTTCACGATCCGCCAGAGCAATTGATCGACGGCACGCATCCCCAGCAATTCCTTGTCGATGTTCACCGTTGCCATAATCGGCAGGCTGTCGTACGTATTATCGAACCCTGTCACCTGTACGTGACCCGGTACGTCGATACCCTGATTCCCGAGCGCCTCCATGGCAAACATGGCGGTGATATCATTAGCGCAAACGAACACTTCCGGAAGCTCGTTTCCGGCAAGAGCCTTGCCTAACGTTTCGTGTATGTTCTCTATCTCCGGGCTGATCAGAGAAGGCAGCTGCCGATGCTCGATTTTGTAATCGGCCAGCGCGGACGAGAAACCGATCCAGCGCTCGTAAAAGCTCTGGGCATCTTCGATGTTGCCGATGAACTGATATTTTTTATATCCTTTGCTGATCAGTTTGGTCATGATTTGTTTCATGCTGTGCATATTGTCGGTGAACACCGTGTCCGATTGGAACGCGGGGTCCATGTGGTCTACCATGACCACGGGAATGTTCAGCTTCTTGATATCCATTAAATTTTGCGTGGACACGGCTCCCACCGTTACGATCCCGAGAATGCCCTGGGGATTCAGGAGGGAAAACATGTGGTCATTCGAAGGCTCCGTCAGCGTCAGGATGTCGAGCCCTTTCTGATTAAGGCGGGTCGATATTCCGTCAAAAACCGGCCCCCAATAGAGCGATTCGCGATTCTGATATCGGACATTCGGGAACAGGACCAGTACCGCCCCCGCCCATTTTCGGTTCTCCGGCTCCTGGAGCTGCTGGTTTCTTCCTGCCGCTTGGCCTGGCTGATCCTTGAAATACCCAAGCTGTCCGGCGGCCTTCAGGATCATGTCCCTGGTCTGCGGGCTGACGCCGGATTTCCCCGACAAGGCCCGGGATACAGCGAATTTAGACACGCCTGTGAAATCGGCGATTTCCTGAATCGTCACTTTCGTTTTCATCGTTATCAACCTACTTAAGTGCGAATTTGTCGTTCAGCTTCCGTGTTATTTATGTTAGTTTTTGTTAGGTTACTGACATAATATTATGTGAAATAATCGTTAAAGTCAAAGAATATCCTGCATTTTCTTGTTTTCATTTTTACAAAAACAAAAGCTGCCCCTATGGTCATGTTAGGACCATCTGGGGCAGCTCTTTTCTTGTAGGCTTAAAAATATAGATAATTACGGTTTCTCCACGAGCAGCGCTTCCCATTTCAAGCCTTCTCCGGCAATTTCGATCCGCAGGTCGGAGATGCTCTTCAACGCCTCCTCGCGACGTGTCTCAAGTATAACCACCGTTTCCTTATATAGCTCGTCTATCTTCTTCTGCGTACCGCTTGCCATTTTCGTTATTTCGGATTTTCTTGCAGCATTGCCTTTGGAGATCGCGGTTGTCTGTTCCTTAAACAGCTTGCCGTATTGGCTCTTAGCTGTTGCTTTGCTGATTTTCCCTTGTTTGTACTTCCACATCGGACTGTTCAGGTACGACGTACTGGATCCGTTACGGAGCTTCCACATCGGGCTGTTCAAATAGCTTTCACTGACCGTTTTGCTGAATTTCCATGCGGAACTGTTCAAATAGCTCGGGGTGATCGTCTTCTTGTATGTCCACATCCAGCTGTTCAAATAATCCTCGTTCATTTCTTTGCTTAGTTTCCATAGGGTACTGTTCAAATAATTGCGGTTAGCGGCATTCGCATACTTCCACATCGGACCGTTTAAATAACTTGGATTGATGAACCGTTCATATTGTGCCAGCTTATCCTTTAGGTCGCGGTTTCCCTCATACTTCAGCTTCAGCTGCTCCAAATCGGCTCGAAGCTTCTCGTCCCACTGCTTTTGATCCTCCAGCACTTTTTTCTCGAGCTGGTCCAGGGAGGCATGGCTGGCATTATAAAACGCCTTATATTTCTTGTCTGCTTGTTTCTGGTAATTGTTATACGCATTTACCGTCTTCTTGTTATAGGATTTATACTCGCTCCATACTTGATTGATCCATTTCTGATCCGCTGCATGAACCGTTGTTAGCGGCACCAAAACCGAGACGGCAAGCAAAAGGCTGCATAAGGTTAATAACGATTTTCGCATCAATCTCATCGATTTTCGCCTCTCTTCTGTAGATAGTAAACAAGGGATATTTTACCTAATGGCAAGGCATCTTCCAATAGGAACTCCGAACCCCTAACTTTTAGACTAGATCCGATTTCTGGAACCTCCGGATATTTTCGCACGGCAGCGTGTCTCACTCCCTGGATGCTTCATGAAAAACATGTCTTCCCTTCGTATATCCCACATCAAAAACGGAAGATTTATGCACTTCCTTGGTCCTGTAGTCCCTTAGTATCACTAAAGTTAGTTAGCTAGTTATAACAGCCCATCTTTGTTCGGAACCGCTTTCTGATGCTTGACCGCCCGAAAAATAGGCCTATACAATGTATTTTGTAGTATTTTAGCAAATTATAGATGGAGGATTGCAGATGTTGAAGTTCAGGACACTATGTGCGCCTATACTCCTGGCTGTCTCTTTGTTCGTAGGAGCTGGCAGCGCTTTTGCCGGGGTTACTTTTCGGGATATTGATAACCACTGGGCAAAAACGACCATCGAATGGGGCGTCGACAAGGGGATTGTCAACGGCTATGCGAACGGAATGTTCATGCCTAATCAGAATGTGACCGAGGCCGAATTCATCCGCATGCTGATTGTCGGCATTACGGGCAAGGACCTGCAGGAGAACTATTTGACCGAACTATGGTCGGATAAATATTATCATTTTCTGCACTTCAAGAACTATCCTGTACACGGATTCGCTGACAAAACCAAGCGCAGCCAATACATAACGCGGGCCCATGTGGCCGAGCTGATATCCAGCGCCGACGGCGTGAACTACGGTGGGAATCAGGCCATTCAATACGTTCTGGGGAAAAAGTACGCGCAGGGCCGGATCAAAGGTGAAAATACGATTGAAGGCTATGTAGGCAGCGGCACCATCACGCGGGCCGAAGTGCTTCAGCTGATCAAAAACCTGACCGATCGCGGAATGTCGAACCTATACGACCGCCCTACCGCGCCAAGCGCGGAGGCCATGCTGCCGAAGCTGCCAACCCCTTGGGACGTTTACCGGGACGAGATGTACCTCGTGATCCGCCAGAAGGTATTTCCGAAGTACAGCGGCTACCGCATTTATGACGACGGATCGAATAAAATCGTGATGACCAGCACGAAGCAAACCGGTGAGACGGATTACGCCGTGTCCGTTCAATTCGAGCCGCAGATTATGCAGTTCAGCGGAATCGCGCTTTCCAATGCCGCCGATAAAACCCAGCGCGGCATGCTGATCGAACTCCTCCAGCTGTATGGCTTCCAAGTCGATTCCGCCTTCCTCGCGAAAATAGACTCCGCGGAGAAGAACAAGAAGGTGATCGAGTTGAAGGTGAGCGGCAAAACACTCGTTATCGATCCGCTCGTGGCAAGCCCCGCCGGGCATGTCCATATCTACTATAAGTGGTGGGACGGATCTCGGGCATAATTCAGGAAACTCGACTGCGCTGCAACCGAACAAAAAGCCCTGACGGCAAATCGTCAGGGCTTTTTGTTCATTTATATATCAGCTTCTACGCTTCCGCTTCCGTGGAGATATTCCAGTTCACGCCGAATTTGTCAGCCACGATGCCGTACGCCGGGCTCCAGAACGTCTCCTGAAGGGGCATAACCACTTGACCGTCCTCCCGCAGCGCTTCATATATCCGCTTGGCCTGTTCGGCCTGATCGGTCATGATACAGATCTGAACCTGATTGCTGGATTGAACCGGTTGACCGGGAAACGTATCGGAGAACATCAAATCCGTCTCTCCTACCTTCAGCAAAGCGTGGGAAATGCGATCTCTCGCGCTATCCGGCAGCGGAAAATCAGGGTTCGCCGGCATCTCGCCGAAGGTCTGAACCATGATGACCTGGGCATCCAACGCCTTCTCATAGAATTGAATAGCTTCCTTAGCATTCCCGTCCATCACGAGATATGGATTCATTCGAAGTGCCATATGATCGTCAACCACCTTATTTTCATATTTACAACGTTACTCCTATTATCGCCCAACTGGATCACTTTAGCAAAATATGAGGCATTTTCGGCTGAAGGACCGTTATGGTTATCCCTCATTCCATCCATACAGGATTTTGAAGTCCGCCGTGACCTCCATCGCTTCATCCAGCATTTGTCCGATGGCCTCGGGCGAAGCGCTCCAGGATAACGGCGTCATGCGAATCAACTGTTTCATCTGATCGTTATCCAGGATGACTCGATACTGCACCCGCTCGGCTTCGATTTGCTCAAAGTGGCGGCTGAATAGCTCTATTGTGCTGTCATTGGAGTAATTCTCCTTGCCTGTGCCTGTATAGAACAAGGTTCTAAGCTCCTGCAAATACAGGCTGTCCGGGATTACCTTCACCAATGATCCGCCACTCGCAAGCAGCCGCCTGAACTCCGAATAATTGGACGGGGACAGAATGTTCAGGATGTAATCGAACTGTTGGTCGGCAAACGGGCTCCGGGACAAATCGGCCACGCACCATATAGAATCAGGGGATATCTTGGCGGCCATAACGATGCCCTCTTTGGCAATATCCATGCCTACGCCGAGAACATCCGGCACCAAAGGGTGCTCCCGAAGCTTATGTCCGATGGCGGATAGATGGGAGCCCTCCCCGCAGCCTGCATCAAGCAGTTTTACAGGCTTCACGGATTCCCGGGACTTCAGCTCCTGGATCAGGCGATTCGTTACCGCTTCTACCATGGGGCCGAAGAAGCCGCTGCCGCTGATCGTGTTTCGGGCCTCAAACAAAGCCTTATCATAATTGGTTTTGGATGAATGGTTCAGCAGGTTTACGTATCCCTGTCTGGATATATCATAGCAATGCCTGTTCTCGCATTCCAGGCTGGCCATGCGTTCTACCTTCATGGCACCGCCGCAGATCGGGCATTGAAACATCTTCTCGTGTATCGAAAGTTTTTGTGCTTTTTTTAACAATTTTTCGTTGTTGGACACAGCAAATCATCCTTTCATTCGATTGATCGCAATAAAAAAGGCACAGATAAATAAACTCAAGCCGCAGTTGTCAAAAAAAAGGGCCGAGCCTACTTGGATCTGTACCTCACATTAGCGTAAACGAATGAAATGGATCATGAGAAAAAACACGCTCCCGACATCAATTTGGGCAAGAGAGATGCCCTAATTCAATTCTAACACGCGAGCACAGAATGTAAACCTCCAGGGCAAGCGTCCGGTTCAGCAAAATATATCAAGAATAAGTTCCTCCTATAGACTATGATGAGTGTTTGAGACTCTTTTATCCACCTTCTCACCTTAAAAGACAAATATTAAATTCAAAATGACATATATATATTGCAAAAAGACGTAAATACTATTACAATGCATGTATCCAGAAAATCTCAGGAACGTATCTCTAACCAAAAGGAAGGAATGATGAGCTTGAATTGGTTTAAGAAAAACTCGGTTGAGGATGAGCGTATCGTCAATTTGAAGAACAAGTTATATAAAGAGGTGTATACCTTGATCATGGTCATTTGCAGCATTTCCGTCATCATCAAATCTTTTGTGCTGCCGCGAACGGAACCCGTCTGGCTGGAAATGCTGATCATTCTGGGAGGAAGCTTATATTTCGGGATACGCAGCGTGGCGCTGGGGATTTACTCGGATGAAGTGGAGGTCCATGACCAGCGGAGCAAAATTTCGTTCAGCATGCGTACGGCGATATGGGGGCTTGTTATCGGTGTCGCACTTGCTCTTTTTTTCGGTATCCGCAGCGCGGTTCTGTTTGGCAATGACAACAGTGCGACCGAGCTCAAATATTTCTTTAGCGTTTTCCTCGTCTCACTGATCATCTACATCCCGCTCTTTGTCGGGGGGAATTGGTTGATCCACTACGGCGCCAACAAGGTAAGCCAAAAAATGTCGCAGAACGATCCATTCGACTCGTAGAAAGGGATATTAGGGGGACTGCCGCATGAAAAACATCAAATTGAAGATGGCCCGCGTCGAGAAGGATTTATCGCAGGAAGAACTGGCCCAGATCGTCGGTGTCTCCAGGCAGACCATCGGCCTGATCGAGCTTGGGAAATATAATCCGTCCCTCAGCCTGTGCGTTGCCATATGCAAGGCATTATCGCGTACGCTGAACGATCTGTTCTGGGAAGAAGACTAGGGCAGGGCTGCATTTCAATTCACTAACGCCGCCAGACAGCAATTGCCGACAAGGTTAAGGAGGTGACGCCAACGTTTCAAGGCAAGAACTAATAACCAATCATCATATAAGGAGTGACCTAATCTATCATGCCATTACATAAAGCTAGAAAAGCATTCACCGTGTTTTTGCTCACCGCTTCCCTATTGGGAACCACCTTCATCCCTGAAGGAAAAACATATGCTTCTGCCGCCGATCCCATCCAAGGGCAGGTTACCGAGGTTACGACTGCACGAACGTCGGATGAAAAAATTGCCGAGTGGGAGAATTGGGCCAAAGACCATGTATATCGACTGGATACGATTCACCCGGCCAACACAGCCAACGGCACTAACCAGTATAGGGATCTGGCTATGCTGAAGCCCTTGCTGCATGACAAACGTTTCGTGTTTCTAGGGGAGAGCTCCCACGGGGTTGGCGAGTTCAATCTGGCGAAGACCCGCTTGATCCAGTTCCTGCATCAGGAGATGGGGTACAACGTTCTGGCCTTTGAGAGCGGCCTTGGCAACAGCTCCTTGGCTTACGGTAGGGCCGGGCAGCGGAGCGCGGAACAAACGATGAAGGATTCCATCTTCGGCGTCTGGTGGTCCAAAGAGATTTTGCCGTTGTTCGACTACATTAAAACAGCACAACAGAGCAAGCAGCCGCTCGTGCTGACCGGTTTTGACATGCAGCTGCAGCATCCGCTGTTGGACGGACAATGGCTGCAGGATCAGGCCATGGCTAAGCGTCTATCGGAAGCTGAGAAGAAACTGTCCGACTACTCTCTTGGCACGGATCTAGACGCTTACCGCAAAGAGAAACATCAGCTGATTCAAGTGTACAAGGATGCTCTGGAATCATTAAAGACGGAGGCAAACGAAGCTCATCTGAAACGGCTGTACCCGGATAACCCCAAACTGTCCATGCTGCTCGAGCGGACCCTGAACGACCGGATTCGGGTAGCCCGGGAATACGTGGAGCTCTCCATTCAATCAACGCTTGGCATGGAAGGCGGGGATTATGTCCCGTTCCTGGAATCGATGGAATGGCGGGACCAGGCGATGCATGACAATCTCATGTGGCTGGCAACCGAAGTATACCCGATGGAAAAATTCATCGTGTGGGGACATAACGACCACATCCGCAAAGCTCAAACCGAGGTGATGGGTACGCCATATCCGGTGACTTTAATGGGAGAGAAACTCTCGGATGAAATGAAGAAATACAGTTACGTGCTTGGCCTGTATCCGGCCAGCGGCCAAACCGCGGATAATATGGGGAATGTGCATGACGTCCTGCCGGCAGAGCCGGGCTCCATTGAATCGATCCTCTCGGCCGCAGGCTCGCCGTATACCTTCGTTGACCTGCGTTACCAAAAACGCGAGGCAGGCAACTCGTGGATGTTCGAGCCGCGTTTTGCCTATAGCTGGGGGATGATTCCGGAAAGCTTAATCGCCCGCGACCAATACGACGGTATTCTGCTGATCGATGACGTAAACCCGCCCCAATATATGAGATCCTCCGCTTCATCCAAGGCTTCTGTGCCTGCTGAAGAATAAGGTGCTATCATTCCTTGCTGTCATATAAGAATTTTTCATAGGTTAAGATGACAAGCATCCTCTGACGATCTGCTCCAAGAGTCCGGAAGCAATGAACTCTTGGAAAGGACCGAACGGGGATGCTTTTTTTCTTACGTTCAGTTCCGCATGGTTATTTTATCGAGATGTTCCCCGAGGAGGTTTTGAGCTTCACCTCAAACTCCCCGTCACCGGTGCGCCCTTCCGTCTTCCGGTTGCTCTCGTTCCTGTCCTGGATCGGAACGGCAATGGACCTCCGTCCGCTCCCGGATTGCAGCACCCATGTCGCATCAGGCGTCTCTTCATCGAGCTGAATGTTCACGTTTCCGCTAGTCGCCGATACATCCACATCGTTGTTCAAACGGGCGAACGCAAGGGAGATATTCCCGCTTTTACCCTTCACCTGAAGGCTGTGATTCTGCAAGCCGGTTCCCGTTACCTTGCCGGAAGAACCGTCAATTTCGACCTTCCCTGCATAGTCCGCGGGAATTTTCACGCGAAGCTGCGGCATCCGGCCGATATTGAACATCCGAGTGATATCGTTATCTAAAGAAATCTTCACCCGATTATCTTTTTGATCGACAACGGCTCCTGCGGAACTGCCGCTTCGGAGCAGCGAAACCTCCAATGCTTCCACATCCGCTGTCTCCACGAACAAGGTCGTGCTGCCATGGTCGATCTCCAGCACTTCAACCTCCTCCAGCGTTACGCGTTGGAGTTCCTCTTCTTCATCCCTTGAACCGCATGCGCTGAGCAAGAACATGCCGAGGATCCATAGGATTGCAGCTGGTGCATATCGTTTCATTGCTTTACCTCCACCCCTTTTCAACATTGAAGTCATTGTACAGGATGACGCAGCGTCACTTTCAAGCGATTTTTCAAGTTTGGTAAACACCAGAAAAAAGACACCGCCATGTGGCAGTGCCTCCTGCTAGGTCAAGGTAGGGACCCTATGGTTGTCCATCTTTTTTGTCGTACCACGATAAAGTTGGACGGGTTGGAGGGTATCCGTGCTGCTCCCTGAATTGCTTACGCACTTCGGTAAAGTCATGCCAGCTCTTCCCGCTCCCCGGATGATTGGCATGATGTACGATGCAGCGAAACGCATCCTCCACGCAAGGATCCACCCAGAAACCGCTGCTCGCTTCCATCCGGTCCGTTAAAGAGGCAGCGTCTTCATCCTTGATATCTTCCAATGCGTAATACCCCAACTGGACTACGCGTTCAGCCACTTTCGGTCCGATCGAAGGAACCGTCTGAAACTGTGCCAGTCCCCGGATATATTGGGCACGGCTATCCGAAACACCAAGCACGCCGGACAATAACTCGATATCCATTTGCGCAATATCGATAAGCTTCATTTTGTTTGACCGCAGCTTCGCCAGTTCCCCGCCGGTTAACGGCAGCTTCGGCGATTTTCTCGGTACATGCCGCTGCATCCTTCTCCCCCCTGTTCTCACTTTTGCATACCTGACGTTTAATATAGATCGAACATATTTACTTCATAGCCTTGGGCTTTCAGGTAATTGAACATTTGCGCCCGATGATGCTGGGCATGCGTGACGATTTCAATCAGCCACTTGGCTTGGGTTGAACCGTGCTCCAAATAGAAGGGTCTCGTAGTCTTCTGCATAAATTCTTCATCTGTCAGCCCATTCATGTAGGATTTTACATCGGCAAGTCCCTTTGTCATCCAAGAGATCAGCTTGTCCTTGTCCGTGCCGTCAGCGGCGATGCTTGCCTCCAGTTCCCGGATCTCCGCTTCGCTCTTCTCTTGCAGAATCAACAGGTCCGTCGCAGGCACCGAAACCAGATGATGCACGAGTTCCTGAAGCGATCTCATATTATGGGCAGGCCTGTAATCCCAATGCGCTTCTGAAATTTTGCCGATCAGATTCGAACTGGTTCTAACGATAAGCTCCAGCTCCTCGAACAACAGCTGCTTCATTTCATGCAATTGACTCACGTTCCATCACTCCATTTATTAGTTATGTGGGGGCTCTGGGTTCTACGGCAAGTATAGCGTATAATAGTGACAACTATTGTCATAGTCATTCCACGATTCGGAGCTGATCCTATGTCCAAATCCAAACGTCTCATCGAGCTGATGATGACCGTTAACCGAATGCGAAAATTCACGGTACGAGAACTGGCCGATCAATTCGGCGTGTCGTCCCGCACGATTTTGCGGGACCTGCAGGAGCTCAGCGAACTGGGAGTCCCCCTCTATTCCGAGGTAGGACCGCACGGCGGCTACCAGGTGCTGAAGGAACGGGTTCTCCCGCCGATCGCCTTCAGCGAGGAAGAAGCCGTCGCGATGTTTTTTGCCAGCCACGCCCTGCGTCACTATCTATTTCTTCCCTTTGAAGCCGAGTCCTCTACCGCACTTCAGAAATTTTATTATTACATGCCCGGGGATGTGCGCGACCGGATTGACCAGATGAAGAACCGGGTGGATTTTCTGACGCATACCAGACAGCAGAAGGCTGAATCTCTCGGGGCTCTGCTGGATGCCGCCGTCGACCAGCGGGTCGTTACGGTGTTATACGAGAGCAGGGACGGCTATGCCGCGCGAAGCATCCAGCCCGTGGGCATCTATGCAAGCAACGGCTTCTGGTATTGTCCCGCTTATTGTTTTCTGCGCGATGATTTCCGTCTGTTCCGCTGCGACCGCATGCAGTCCGTGGCTGAGGATGCAACCGGCATCGAGCCGCGGGATCACCGGCACATCCATCTGGGGAACTGGAGGGAATACGGGACGGAGAAATCGGTCTATGTCCGGATGGTCGTGGATTTGAGCCGGGAAGGCGTTCAGCGCTGCGAATCTGAGTTATGTCCTGTCCCCCATATCGCTATGCGGCCGGATGGAAGCGGACGGCTTGATCAGAACGTCCCTGCCAGCGAACTTTTGTATTTTGCTAAATTTTTTATCGGATTAGGGAATGAAGCCACCGTGAAGGCGCCGCAGGAGCTGGTGGTTCGCATCAAGGGGATGCTCGCGGAGATGATGGCGAAGTATGGTTAGAGGCAGCTGACTCTCCTTTTGGGCTAAGAGTATGGATTATTTTATCGGAACCTTGCACCCGCGTACGTTGACGAAAAGAACACGCCTTGCTACAATTTCATCAACAATTAGGAAAAGGATGAGGACGATGGTTCGTCGTTTGATCAGGTTTAAGAATGTAGCTACTGTATTCAGCTTCTAAGTAAAAATGATCTATTCTACTTAGAAGCGAGGAAATAGAATGAAACAACATCGATTTGAACACTGGTCCGAGATTAAGTATCTGAAGGATATCGTCACAAACCCGATGATAAGCGTAGGAGAATACTCATACTATTCCGGTTATTACGATCATCATGATTTTGAAGATGGCTGCGTTAGGTATCTATGGGGGGATGCAAAATCCAGAAGGTTGTTTAATCCCATTGAAGACTATGGTTGGCATATCGATAAATTGATTATCGGAAATTACGTATGCATCGCAAGCGGCGTCATTATTTTAATGGGTGGAAATCACAATCATCATCCTGAATGGGTAACCGTGTACCCGTTTGTCGATCAGATTGAAGCTTCTTTCGCGCCAAAAGGCGATACCGTCATCGAAAGCGATGCTTGGATTGGAATGAATGCCATGATTATGCCAGGTGTGACCATAGGCGAAGGCGCCATTGTTGCGGCTGGTTCGGTTGTTACTAGAGATGTCCCGCCCTACAGCATCGTAGGCGGTAACCCTGCCAAAGAGATAAAGAAACGCTTTGCGGACGAAGACATCGAAAAGTTAATGGAAATGCGATGGTACGATTGGGAACGCGAGCAAATTGAACGAGCCGCACATATCTTGTCCAGTTCTTCCGTCCATCGATTATATGACTATTATCAAAAAGAAATAAAACCCTGCGTTTAAATTTCCGATGCCTCCCTATAAATAGGAATGCAAATATCCCTTCTTGAATTCAAGAAGGGATATTTGTTGTCTTGGCCTCAAGCTTGTCGTTCATCGTTCAAAACTCATAACATCCTGTTTATGATTTCAACATCGATCGATCCGCCCGGTAAACCGAACGCCCTCCCTTGACGGTCTCCACGATGAGAAGGCCCTCCTCGCGCTTCTCCAGAAGCACGAAGTCGGCCTGGGCTCCTTTCTTCAGCCCATAGCGTTCCCCTTGCCCCATGGCCTGGGCGGGCAGCACCGAAGCCATGTCCCAAGCTTCGGAAAACGTGCACAGTCCCGACCGAGCCAGCCGCCAAACCGCATCGGCAAGCATCATGCCCGAGCCGGCCAGCAGCTCGGGCTTGCGGGCGAGATGCAGTCGGCCTTCGGGAGTCAAGACGACATGACCGCCGATATGGGTCTCGTATTCGCCTGGCGGCATTCCGCTTAAGTAGACGGCATCGCTGACCAGCACCGCTTTGGATTGCTTGGCGCGGAGCATCACCTTGATGACCGAATCCGGCAGATGGTACCCGTCCGCGATCATGCCTGCCCACAGCTGATCTTGCGCAAGCTGCTCCCATATATAATTCGGATGCCGCGGCAGCGTCAGATGCGCGCCATTGCCCAGATGGGTGGACATCGTCGCTCCTGCTTCCACGGCTTCCCGGATTTGCTCGGGTGTAGCGGCGGTGTGCCCGATCGATACGATGATTCCCGATTCGACGCACGCCCGGATAAAACCCGCAGCTTCCGGCCACTCCGGCGATAGGGTGACGATCCGAATCCGGTTCCCCGATGCCGCCTGCCATCTCGTAAACAATGCCCAGTCCGGTGCCTTGATGTGCCGGGAATCATGGGCTCCCCTGGGCCCCTCCTCCGGAGAAAGAAAGGGGCCTTCCAAATGAATCCCGCCTATGGTTGAACCGACCGCTTCATCCTCCAGGCAAGCCGCGTCGATAACCCTCAGCAGTTGTTCGACCTCTTCGTCTCCGTTGGTAATGACGGTGGGGTAGAACAGGGTTAGACCCTTCTCCCATAACCGCCGGGTTGCCTGGATGACCGTATCCGTTGTAAGCGGCAGCGAATTGAAGTCATATCCGTAACCGCCGTTAATCTGAAGATCGATCAATCCGGGAGCAACCCATATTTCCTCGTCCGCGCCGCGTGGAAGGACTCGCTCGATCCGGCCGTCCGGATTCCATGCCAGCTCCATTGGCTCGCCTGTTGCATAATGGCGGCCTGCCCGAACCCGATCGTGGCTATCCATTTCGAATTTCCCCGTACGACTCCAGGTCGACGTACAGCGTGCAATCCGGATGCCGCCGAAGAATGCTGGCAGGACAAGCCTCGCTTATCTCGCCTTGCAGCGTCCGCTGCACCGCTGCCCGCTTGCTTGCGCCCGGCACGACGCAGAACAGATGGGCACCCGACATTAACGCCGGAACGGTGAGCGTAAGCGCGTATGCCGGAACCTCCTCCAGGCTCGCAAAACAGCCGTCATTCACCTGCTGAAGGCGACAAGCCTCGTCCAGCTTGACCCGCTTCACCCATAAAGGGTCGGCAAAATCGGCAACAGGCGGATCGTTGAAGGCGATATGCCCGTTCTCGCCAATGCCCAGGACCACCATATCGATCGGCGCGGCGGCGACCAGTCGGCTGTATCTATCGCACTCAACTTCAGGATCATTCAAACCGTCGATCAGATGCACCTCTCCCGGAGATACCCGATCAAACAGCCGCCGGGATAAAAAGTTCCCGAACCGCTGCGGGGCCGACGGGGGGAGGCCGATGTATTCATCCATATGAAATGCAATTACCCGGCTCCAGTCCAGTCCTTCCGCTTGAACCAGCGCCGCCAGGCACTCATTCTGGGACGGGGCGGCCGCAAAGACGATGCGAATGCGCTCTTTCTCGGCCAGCAGGCGCAGCATGGTCTCGAGGATATCGGCGGCCGCCGCTTTCCCCATCGCTTCGCGCTGGTCATAAACGCGGACCTTCAGTTGATCTTGAGCTTTTTCAAGAACAGGCTTGATGTTTCCCTCAGTCCTCATAAAGTCACCTCCATCCCTTACAACGCCGGCGTTCCGGTCAACAATTGAATTTCCTTGCGCTGCCTGGAAGCCTCGTAGGTACCGAGAATGATCTCCAGGGAATGCCGGCCGTCCTCCCCGGTGACGATAGGCTCGCGGCCTTCGCGAACGGCAAGCGCCATATCTTGAATTTGCAGGCGGTGGCCGTCAGGTATAACTTTGAACGCTTCGAATTCAGGCAGCTGAACTTGTTCACCATCGATTTCAAAGGATACGATCGTATCTTCTTCCATGACAAGCACGCCCTTCTCTCCATGAATGACCAGCCGCTGCCCTTTGCCGTCGCAGGCCGTCGTCGTGATCTCCATGACCCCGAGCGCGCCGTTCGCAAATTCAAGGGCGGCGATAACGGTATCTTCGACTTCGATATTTCGCAGCACGGCTTTGGCCTTCGCCGACAGGGATGCTACGGGCCCAACGAGCCATTGGAGCATATCCACCGTGTGTATTCCCTGATTCATCATCGCCCCGCCGCCGTC
This sequence comes from Paenibacillus sp. CR_12, assembly GCF_041953985.1. Lineage (NCBI taxonomy): Bacteria > Bacillati > Bacillota > Bacilli > Caryophanales > Paenibacillaceae > Paenibacillus > Paenibacillus sp. CR_12. The sequence continues at coordinate 404,364 of NZ_JAVFHO010000003.1, forward strand.
CATCGCCCAGGTCCCGCGCCAGCCCGCACTGTCATAATAGGCTTGATCGCGGTAGAGCATGACATACGCCGAACATAAACTGAGCTTCCCGAGGCGTCCTTCTTGAATGACCTGGCGGGCATACCCGGCCTGCGGGGACATGCGCCTCGGAAAGACGGTGGCGAGCAGCACCCCGTTCTCCGCACATACCTTGATCATGCGCTCGATATCGTCAAGCTTGATCGCCATCGGCTTTTCCACCAGCACATGCTTGCCCGTCCGGGCAACCATCGCCGTTTGCTCTGCATGCATGCCGCTTGGCGTGCAAATGCAGACCACTTCCACATCCTCGCGCGCCAGCAGCTCCTCCAATGTGTCGCAGACATCTCCTCCATACGTTTCAGTCAGCTTGACCGCCGATTCCCGTTTCGTATCGAACACGGCGGCAAGCACGGCTTCCTCCGTGTTCATGATGCCCTTGGCATGGATATCCGCAATAATTCCGCAGCCGATGATCCCGAATCGAACCGGCAGCTTTTCCTTCGTCATGTTCCCTAGCCCCCTCATTCCCGTTCTGTTTGCATCGAAGCCCGTGCTTTCTTCTATTCCCTAATCAGGATCCGTGCTCCCTCATCGGCCATCACCGTAGCCTCCGAGGCTTTGTAAATATCGTCATGCGTGATCAGGCCCGCTTCTCCCGCCACCCGGTTCAGAAAATCCTGCGAGAGGGAGAACGCCGGAGCCGTTAAAGGCAAAGAACGCAGCTCCTGATCGGTGATTACAAGCGCTACCTCATCGCTGGACAGTAAGGGATCGCCTTCCAGCCGAATTTCGGCAATGCCGCGCGTCCCCGTAATGAATATCCGGCCGTCTCCCCAAGTCCAGCTGCCGGCGGGCGTGTGCCAGTCCGCGTATAGCTGTGCCGTGATCCCGCCAGCCATGAATACCTGCACGCCGGCCGCATCGTAAAAGGTCGGGTATTCAGGCAGAATATGCTTCGCCAGATAACCGGATGACGTCTCCACTTCCCGGCCGGTCAGCCACCTTAACAGGTCGAAGTCATGCACGAAAAGATCGTTGATGATGCCGCCGGACTGCCCTCTGTCAAAATGCCAGGCCGGACGAGTTTCCGGATTCAGCCGATGCGGCTTACGCATCGAGATATGGATGATGTCCCCCAATTCACCCGCTCGAATCATCCGATGGACGGTGTGTAGAGAAGGACGGAAACGTTCGGTCAGCATCATGCCTACCTCGATTCTTCCTCGATCCAACAAGCCGCGCAGCCGGATGAGTCCGGCCCGATCCGTTACGGCAGGCTTATCGATCATGACCGGCTTGCCGTGCAGCTCGCACAGCTCCATGACATCCATCTTCTCATCGTTGATGGCCGCGCAGCCGATGATTCCTACGCTTTCGTCTGCCAGCATCGACTCCCGATCCCCCGTCAGCTCCAGGCCGTACCGGTCGGCGAGGGTGCGGGCTAACGTCTGATTGTCCGGTTCGTACACTCCTGCACATTCGTAGCCCAGAGCCAGCATCTCCTCGATAAACATGCCGATGTGGGCATGCTGGCAGCCGATGATTCCAAATTTCCGTGCGTTCCCCGTCATCCGGTCGACACCTCCACAGCCTGCAGCCACTCCTTAATGACGAGCAGATCATAAGCGAGCCGTTCCTTCGGCGGATAGGGAGCTGCGCATTCCAGCGTAAGCCAACCCGCGTACCGCTGTTCCCGTAATCCCCTAAGCAGCCCGCCGTGATCCACTTCTCCTTCGCCAAGGCGGCACTGCAGGAAGAACTCTTCCCCGTGACGGGTCAAATTCTTGAACGTTCCCGGGGCGCCTCCTTGCCCGATCCGCCGTTCATCCTTGATATGCACATGGAACAAACGGCTTCCTAGCTGCCTTACCGACTCTTCCCCAAATTCCGTGTCCGTGATGTACATATTTCCTGCATCATGAATCAGGCCAACCTGATCATCGCCAATCAAATCCAAGAGCCGCAGTGCACTGTCCGTCGTCTCCACCAGGCTCTGGTTGTGAATCTCCAGGACGATCCGTTTTCCTGCAGCGCGGGCTTCCTCCGCGCATTTCCGAATCCAGAAAGCCGCCTTGGCATAATGATAATCCTCCGCCAGGAAGGCATTCGGGCCTCCCTGAAAGATCCGGATCATGCCGGCTTCAAGCATCACCGCGCGTTCAAGCAGGCCCATGAACTGATCATAGGCCCCGGCACATTCGGCATCCCCGCTTATCGAGAAATGCCCCATGTAACCCGCCAATGCCGGAATCTCCAAACCGTGCCCATCCGCAAGTGCCTTCATTTCGCGAACCCGGGGAAGCGATGCCTCCGGGCTCAAATGCGGTTCGCGGCAGGCGATTTCGATGCCGTCAAAACCGAGTTCGGCCGTGATCGACATCGCTTCATGGATGCTGTAATCGATGAGTGATCCGCTGAATGCCGCTATTTTCATCTCGTCTTTCATCCTTTCGTCTGCATTTTCGCCTTCTCAAGCGCTGAATACGCCGTTATTTAATCCCGGCCATATTATGGTTCTGCACAAAATATTTCTCGGCGAACAGGAATACCAGCAGGATCGGAACGAGACTGACCAAGGCCGCCGCAATCATGAGCTGTTCATTGCCGGTCCACTGTCCGGACAAGGAGAGTATGCCGATAGGCAGCGTATACTTCTCGTTCGAGGTCAAATAAATGACAGGCGTCAGAATCTCGTTCCACTTGCCCATGAACGTAAAGATCGCCAGCGTCGCCAGCGTGGGCCTGGCCATCGGAATGAAGATCCGCAGATAAATCTGGAACGGATTGCAGCCCTCCATCTTGGCCGCTTCCTCATACTCTTTAGGTATATTCATAAAAGCTTGCCTCATGAGGAAAATGCCAAACGGTTGAGCCAGCCATTCGATGATCCACAGCGGCGTGAGCGTATCCAGCATGTTCAGTTTGTTAAAAATGATGAAATGCGGGATGATGATGACCACCGCCGGTATCATCATCGTCCCCAGCACCATCACGAACAGCGCGCCTTTCAGCGGAAAGCGCAGTCTCGCGAACGCATAGCCGACCATCGAGCAAGAGATTAGTGCGCCGATGACGGACAACGCGGCCACGAAGATGCTGTTTAGCGTGTAGCCGCCAATATTCCCAAGCTGGAACACCTGGGCGTAATTGGACCATTGGAATACTTCGGGAATCCAACGGGGCGGAACCGTTGTATATTCCCTGTAGGTTTTCAATGAATTCATAAGCGCCGACAGAAACGGCACGATCATGATGAGCGAGCTGATCCCGATCAGTACGTATCCGATACTTTTTCCCAGCAGTCTTCTTCTCATTTGAGGCTCCTCCTTCCCCCGATGCCGTTCCGCACTTGCAGTAGTTCCATCTTGAACGCCGGATCAGTCATAATGCACCCATTTCTTTTGAGCGCGAAGCTGGATGAGCGTCAGCAGGAACAGGATCATGAACAGCACCCAGGCAATAGCGGAAGCATAGCCCATCCTCATAAACGTGAACCCTTCGCGATATAAATACAGCATCATGACCAGGCTCGAGTTATTCGGGCCTCCCGCCGAGCTGATGTCGCCCCTGCCGGTCAGCACGTAGATCTGTTCGAATGCCTGGAAGGTAGAAATCGTGCTCATGATGACAACCAGGAAGGTCGTCGGCGAGATCAATGGAACCGTAATGTACCGGAATTTACGCAGGGCTCCTGCGCCGTCGATCTCCGCGGCTTCGTACAAATCCCCTGGAACGCTCTGAAGTCCCGCCAGATAAATGACCATGATATAACCGATCCCTTTCCAAACCGCAATGAAGACGAGCAGCGGGATGGCCAGCTTCGGGTTCTGCAGCCAGCCTTGCCCTTCCAGCCCCAGCTTGGCGAGCAGCGTATTGGCCAGGCCGAAGCGAGGATTGAATACGGCGTCGGCGACGTAGAGGATGACGGTCCATGAGGAGATCACCGGGATGAAGTGAGCCATCCGAAACCATTTAAGCCCTTTCAATCGCTGGTTTAACGCGACGGCCAGCACGAGCGCGAGAAAGGTCTGGAGCGGTACGAACAGAACCGCAAAATACAGGGTGTTCCACAGGGAACGCCAGAACATCGAATCCTCGGCCATGCGCCGGAAATTATCCAATCCGCTCCACTCGGGCGGATTCAGCATATCGTAATCGGAAAAGCTGAAGTACAGGGATGCGGCGAGGGGACCCGCCACAAAAATGATAAAGTGGAGAAGATAAGGGGAGGCCATGAGCAGCCCCCATCTCCCCTCATGATCCCATTTCCGTTTTCGGGCGGGCTTTCCATGCGGCATCGGATCGGCTTTGAGTGCTGCATTGTCGTTTAGCGTATTGTCCATTTCACTCCCGCCTTTCTTCCACCCTTGATTTATTTTTTATAAAAATCATCGAGGACCGCCTGAACGGCTGCGTCCGCTTCGCTTAACGCCTGATCGACGGTTGCATCGCCCAGGAAGGCTCGCTCCGCATGTTCGTTGAATTTGCCCACCCATTCTTCCCATACCGCGTTGTTGTCGAGCGTTTGGGCGAACTCCAGACTGTCCAGGAAGGCCTGGCGGTTAGCCGGCTGCTCTCCCGCCTTGAGGAACACTTCGGATTCCGCTACGGATTTTTTCACGGGCACGGCTTCGCCAAGCTCCGTCCACTGCTTCTGCACATCGTCTTCCGTAGCCCAGTATTTAATCCACTCCCAGGCAGCTTGCGCCTTCTCGTCGCTCGACTTCTGGTTAATCACCCACGAATTGGCGATGACCGGGGACACCCGCTTGCCGTCAGGTCCCTTCGGCAGCAGCGTCACGTCGTAATTCAGGCCGGCTTCATTCGCTGCCTGCACCCGGGCATAAATGCCGATCCGCATGGCGGCCGATCCGCTTGGGAACACGGCGGTATTGCTCTGGAAGCTCTTCAGGTCGACCGGATCCGTAATAATGCCGCGCTGCATGCCGTCGACCATCCATTCGAACGCCTGCTTGTTCTCCGGGGAATTGATGATCGAGTTCTCCGCCTTCTCGTCAAGGGCACCGCCGCCGTAGGATTTCATCACGGAGAACCAGCCCTCGGTAATGCTGAAGAAGGTAAGCCCGAACTGATTCACGCTGGCTGCGTCAAATCCGCTGTCCTCGGCTGTTTTTCCGCCGGCGTCCACCGTCAGCTTGGCTGCCGACGCTTTCAGGTCTTCCCAGGTCCATTCGTCCGTAGGATACGCTACGCCTGCTTTATCGAACAGATCCTTGTTGTAAAACAGCACGCCGACCTGAATGCCCTGCGGCACGCCCCAATAGCGTCCGTCCGCGTCCTTGTTGAAATCGAGGCCGTAGTACTCGTCGGCTTTCAGATCCTTGGCAATCCAATCGGTCAGATCCTTGGCGGCACCGCGCTGGGCATATTTCATGACGTAGACGCCGTCGGACAGCCATACGTCCGGCGCCTGGCCGGCCGCGATCTGCGTATCCAGCTTCTGATAGAACTGCCCGTAAGGGGCGCTCTGCGTCTTCACCGTAATGTTCGGATGCTTTTCCTCGAACTGCTCGATCAGCTCCTTCATCTTCGCATCGGAGCTGTCGCTCGAATAATATCCGAGCAGGATTTCTACCTTCTTATCTTCCTCGCCGCCTCCGGTGCCGGGAGATGCGGTGCCGGTCTTACCATCGCTGGCATCACCGCATCCGCTTACAATGATGGATATCAGCAATAAGGCCGTTACCCAGCTGTAGAACCCTTTTCTCTTTTTCACTAATCGTCGCCCCCTATTAATGTTGAAATGGATTAATGAGATTGTAGTTGATAACGACCGTCAGCGCCCATGTACTTTCTTATCCCACTTGTGATTTCTTGCCGCGGCATCATGGTTTTTTATTTACAACTTGTGTTTTTTTGCTACAATGTTCCTTACATTCCCTACTTCAAAGCCAGGAAGGCGGAAGAGCGATGAACATCCAAGGCGTTTCCATCGGTAATCTGACCATTAACCAACGATTGTTCGTGCTGATCATCCTATTCATTGGCCTCCCCTTCTTTCTGCTCGGCAGCTTCTGGTACCAGTCCTCCACCGAAGCGATTGAACAGTTTGCCGCAGGCGCCAACAAGCGTATCATCGAGCAAACCAACGTCTCGCTGGATTCTTACATATCCAATCTGGAGAATTCCACCTATCCCTTTATCCATAACCCGCAGATCCAGCAATTTCTCTCGACCACGGAGCTCACTCCCTATGCCTATTTTCAGCTTGCCAAAAAAGTGGAGGACGACTTGTTCGCCCAGATGATCTACGGAAGATCGGATATCATCGGGATCTCGCTCGTCGCCGAGAACAAGCGGCAAATTACCGATTACGAAAGCGCGCCGGGACTGCTCGATATGAGCGAAATCCGCAAACGCAACCGCTCCTTTCAAGCGCAGCTGGACCAATACAACGATTTTCAGATCATCGGCCTCAGCCGGGTAGGAAACACGCCTTCCCTCACCGTCGCCCGGAAGCTCTATGACAATTCATCCTTTCTCTATAAAGGCTTATTGATCGTCGACCTCAATCTGAAGCAGATTGGCGCCATCTGCTCCAACGATTCGCTGGGCGGCTTTGACGTCTGGATTATGGGCGGCGACGGGCATATGATCTACCATCCGAATCCGAAACAGATCGGGGCCGAAGTCGAGCCCGGGCTGTTATCGCGTATTCAGAACCGGGACTCCTCCTTCTTCCGGCATCAAGACGCGGTATCGGGCACCGAGAAGATGGTCCTCCATGAACGATCGCAGATCACCGGCTGGACGGTTGTCGCCGATCTGCCGCTGAACAATCTCATCGGCGATTTAATCACCCAGCGGAACTACTCGCTTGCGGCCGCGTCGATGCTCTTGATCATCGCATTGGCGCTTGTTGGCGGTTTTTCCTTGTCCTTGACAAGGCCGCTCTCCATGCTGCAGAAGTTGATGGCCCGCGTCGAACGGGGCGATTTCGTTCTTCCCACCCATATGAACCGGTTCCGCAACAATGAAATGACGGCCGTGTTTCAAAGCTTCTACAGCATGACGGGAGAGCTGAAGCGGTTGATCCGGGAGGTGCAGGATTCCCAGCTGAAGGAGCGGGAGCTCATGATCAAGCAGAAGGAATCCGAGCTCCGCTCCATGCAGTCCCATATCAACCCGCACTTTTTGTACAATTCGCTGGAGATCATTAATTCATATGCCATCGCGGACGATCATATGGAAATCAGTCGCATGACGCGGGCGCTGGCCCATATGTTCCGCTACAATATCGGCCATGCCGGATCCGTTGTGCCGCTCCGGGAGGAAATGACGCATGTCCAGTATTATCTGGATCTTCAAAGCGCCCGCTTCCGCAAGCTGCGGATCGATATGGACGTGAACGAACGGGATCTGGATCGCGTGAACGCCGTCAGGCTGACGCTGCAGCCGATCGTGGAGAATGTGTTCATCCACGGATACAGGGGCAAGAAGCCTTCCTACCTCGGGATAAGCTCACGCGCGGAGGCGGGTTATTATGCGATCGTGATCCGGGACAAAGGGGTGGGCATGACGGCGCAAACGCTGCGGCAGATCAGGCGAATTCTGAATTCCGGCAAGAAGCCGGAAGCTGGCGTCCTGCGAAACGACGGGGACGAAACCACCAGCGGCATCGGCCTCTTGAACGTCCATCAAAGGCTCCAGCTTACCTTCGGGGACGAGTATGGACTGTACCTTGTGGAATCCGTGCCCTCGGAAGGCACGATATTTGAAATCAGACTGCCATATAGGACTAGCGAGGAGGGACATTATGTACCGGATCATGATGATTGATGACGAATACGCCATTCATTTGAGTTTGCGAAAGCTTGTCGAGAGGTCGGGGCTTCGGATTGAGGTTGCCGGCGAAGCCGAAGACGGGGTTGAAGCCTTAGAAATGCTGGAGAACAGCCGGCCGGACATCATCGTGACCGATATTTGCATGCCTGAAATGGATGGGCTGGAATTTATCCGCCGTGTCCGGGAATCCCATGCACAGATGCATTTCATTATCCTGTCGGGCCACGACAACTTCGAATTCGCGCGTCAGGCCATGCGTTATGGCGTATCGGATTTCCTGCTGAAGCCCATCGACCCGGCCCAGTTCCATGCAACGCTGGAACGTGCCTGCAGGGAGCTGGACGAGCGGAAAGCGCGATTCTCCCAGCAGACGAAATGGACGCTTGCGCAGCAGCGCCATAAAGCCAGGCTCGCCGAGCTGCTGTGGTCTGCCGAGGAGCGGGAGGCCTTGGAACAAACCCATGAGATCATGGCCCTTTTTGAGACGATGGGACCGAAAGAGGTCAGCCTGTCACGGTACGCCCATATGCTGATATCGGAACTGCTGTCTGCGCTTGGAGAACGCGGGTTGATGCTGAACATGGACACCGGTGAGGAGCAGTGGGCGCAGGATGATCCCCTTGCCTGCCGCCGCCAAACAGAGGATAAGGTCAAGGAAATGCTGGCATTGATTAAAGGCTCCAGAAATCTGGGATCCCGCCATAATATCCAAAAAGCCCAACGATTCATTGAAGAAAACTATGCGATGGAGGATTTGTCCTTGCAGGAGGTAGCCGATTCGGTGGGGATGTCGGTGACGTATTTAAGCCGTACCTTCAAAAACGAAACCAATATGAACTTCGTGAAATACCTGGTGCAGGTTCGCATGGAAAAAGCGAGGGAATTGCTTGCGGAGTCGGAGCTTTCCGCTCAGGAAGCAGCCTACCGCGTCGGCTTCTCGGACTATGTCCATTTCAGCAAGACGTTCAAAAAATTTCATGGCCTCACCCCTTCGGCGTACCGAAAGCAATGCAAGGCCATGAAAGGGGAATGGGACAGGCAGGAGTTTAATTAGCTTGTTCTCCTGTTCTCCCGTTCTTCCACTCCTTCGCTCTGGCAAGAAGCTTCTCCATGAACGCATTCTTCTCATCGGAGTATCGAAGCAGGGTCCGGGCTCCTTGCGAAACGATCCTTTGTTTGATCTCGCTGTATCGCTCGGCTTCCATGGCATGAGCCCGGAGGTAATCCCGAATTATGATGTTATGGTTCCAGATGTCGCCACGGTACGACACGATATGAACGTTATAGGCGAGCTCTCCTCTTTTGCGGAGGTAAATGCGGCCGATGATCCCGGATTCGCCCAAGTTCTCGTAACCTATGGCGGCCAGTTTGGGAAGGATTTCATCCGTATGCCGGGCGGTCTCCACGCCCACCAGTATATCGACGATGGGTTTGGCCGTCATGCCCGGTACGGACGTGCTTCCGAAATGTTCGATCGCAGCCATATAAGGACCGATCTCCCCGATCAAGAGCCGATGTTCGTCGTTAAACCGATCCGCCCACTGCTTGTCATAGGGCTCCAAGTGGATGGCTTCGTCAATGGTCATGAAGGAACCTCCTTCGAATGGGTACGTGCGTGCTGGTGAAGCTCCTCAAGCCAAAAGTAGCGGGCTCGTAAAAGGGCGTAGGGTGCAGCTTCAGGCCACGCTCACGCACTCACTGTATGACTTCATCATGCCCTATATGGTTTTAATCGACAAAAGCCAGTGTGCTATGGTTTATGGTCAAGCATGCCTTAATATCGACTTTCCACGACGGCAGGTGCTAGAACCTGCCGCGCATACCTTCCGGCCTCCGCCCGAAGTGTTTCATCGCTTACCCGTTCTACGTTATAGGTCACGAAGGCAGGCAGATAATGGGCCTTGCACCGCTTCAACGTGGCTTGAATCGGCCGCAGCAGCTCACTTGCGGTGTACCAATTGTCCCCGCCTGCCTGATACCCTTGCTCCAATCCTGCCGCCGTCGTGGCCAGCATGAATTCCTTGCCCTTCAGATTGTTGCCTTCCGGCCCGAACGCCCAACCGAAGGTCAGCACGTCATCCATCCATTTCTTCAGCAGAGGCGGGCAGCTGTACCAGTAAAACGGGAATTGGAACACCACCCGATCGTATTGAAGAAGGAGCTGCTGCTCGCGCTCGATATCGATAGTCCAATCCGGGTACTCCTTGTAAAGATCCCGGACATCTACATTTCCATTCGCATACAGCCCGTCGTGCTCCATCAGCATCCGATTCGCACGCGAGTTGTCTAAATTCGGATGAGCCACAATCACCATGGTTTTCATACTCAGGTCTCTCCTGTCTCATTTGATTTGTTTGACACCCCCATTATGTTTCGGATCGGTTTCGTTGAAAAGTACGCTCTTTTTCTGTACTTAGTCCGCTCTGGCGTACCTAATCATCCCATGCATAGTACGATAAAACGTACTAAGTACGAATAAGAATAGTACTGGGTTTAAACCGAATCCTGTGCTACATTACTATCATCCAAGAAACAAGATCGATCACACACTTCCAAGCGGGAGATGAGAATATGAGAACAAACGATCAACGGCCTAACACCGACGGCATCCTGACCACGCTGCAATTAATCGGAGGCAAGTGGAAACCGCTGATTCTGTTCATTCTGCTGCAGGACGGAACCAAACGGTTCGGGGAGCTTCGGCGTCTGCTTCCGGGCGTGACCCAAGGCATGCTGACAAATCAGCTTCGTGAACTGGAACAGGATGGGCTGGTCGTACGCAAGGTATATCAGGAGATCCCGCCCAAGGTGGAGTATTCCGTCTCGGAGCACGGGAAGAGCTTGGACAGCGTACTCACCGACATGTGCACCTGGGGATTTCAGCATCAGGAATATGTCAACAAGGTCAACGAACAGTCTGATGAGAGCCCAGGAAAAAATGCAGGCGGACTGTAACGAAAATAGCAAGCCGGAACAAGGGGCCGGGGATTGCTCGAAATTTCGATCTCTTCGCATTCTTCAAGCCGTTCCTCTTGGGATCGGCTTCACCGGCTGCTCCTCTGCGTTTCATCATAAAACTCCGTTTTAACCCGCAAATACTCCCTTACCTTTTTTCGTGTATCGAAAAAACATTTCAAAGCGCTCTCTGCTTATCTTCACCTGTCACATGTCTGAATGAATAAGGGGCAAGCGGGTGGACCGCAGCTTGAAAATGAATCACGGAAATTCACTTCCACGTATTGCTTTTTTATGTCGATACGATATATATTTATATCGAATCGACATATCGTTGGAGGCGGTCTGTATGTATGAAATTTTTGTTCTGGGCGAATTAATGACCGGAGACAAACACGGTTACATGCTTCAAGAGATTCTTAAAAATGCAGGCGGGCCTTACCGCCAGATCAGTTCCGGAACGTTGTATCCCCTGCTCTCCCGGATGGTGGATCACGAGTGGATCCATCTCAGTCTGGACGGGTCCGGCGGAGGCAAACGCCCCCGAAAAATCTACGGGATTACCGATTCCGGCCGGCGGAAGTTTTTCGAGCTCATGGAGAAACCACTGGAATACAACATGGATACGGAGCAGATGTTCCATTTCAAAGTGGTCTATTTCCGGTATGTTCCGAAAAGGGTTCGACTCGACTGCCTGCAGCAGTATTTGATTTATCTGGAGACCAACCTGAAGCATGTGACGGATTTTGAAGCGGAGATCGCGTTCTATAAACCCGAACCTGAGAAACAGCGATTACAATTGCTGAGGGTGCTGGATCACCGAAAGCAGATGGGGAAAACGAATATCGAATGGATCAAGAAAGAAATAGCGGCTGTTAAGTCCGAAGAGGACTAGCGTTCAAGCGTTGTCGCATTTGATATCAAGGAGGGGATTACTGGATGGAACGTTTATGGACGAAGCCGTTTATTCAGATGACGGTCGGAATGCTGTTTCTGTTTACGGGCTTCTATCTGCTGCTGCCAACGCTTCCGCTGTATATCAAGCATCTGGGCGGCTCCGAGACCCAGGTGGGCTTGGCGGCCGGCGCGTTTACGCTGACGGCGGTGGTCTTTCGCCCGATGGTCGGGGGATTGGTGGACCGGTACGGCAGAAGAGCTTTTTACGTTTGGGGTCTTATCTTCTTTGTTCTTTCGATGTACCTCTACGATTGGGTCGGCAGCATTCTGCTTCTGCTTGCGCTGCGGATCCTGCACGGCGCGAGCTGGGCTTTCTCGACAACCTCCATCGGGACGGTCATCACGGATTTAATCCCGATCTCCCGCCGCGGGGAAGGCATGGGCTGGTACGGTATGGCGATGACGGTAGCGATGGCCATCGGCCCGATGCTGGGTACTTATATCGTGAGCGGGTATTCGTTTCGGACGTTGTTTCTGGTCGCTACCGGGCTCTCCCTGATTGCCTTCATACTGGCCTACATGACCAGAGCCCCTTACCAAGCCAAACCTTCGGCAGGGCGAATTCAGCTGGTCGAGAAATCCGTTCTGCCTGTCACGGCCGCGATCTTTTTCCTGGCGGTTGCCTACGGTGGAATTACGACCTTTCTCCCGCTGTTTGCCGAGTCCATCCGGGTCAATCCGGGAACCTTTTTCCTGGTGTACGCCGTCGCTCTTACCTTGATCAGGCCCTTTGCCGGGAAGCTGTCGGACCGTTTCGGCGAAGCGGCCGTCATCATTCCGTCCCTTGTCATAACGGCCGGTGCCCTGATCGTCTTAAGCCAATCGAGCGGATTGCCCGGACTGATTACCGCCGCCATTCTGTACGGCATCGGTTTTGGTTCAGCCCAGCCCGCCCTTCAAGCGGCCACCCTGCGCATTGCGCCCGAGAACCGAAGAGGCGCAGCCAACGCCTCGTTCATGACGGCGTTCGATCTCGGCATCGGACTTGGCGCTATCCTGTTGGGCCTGGTCTCCGAGCGCATCGGCTATGCCTATCTGTTTACGGTTACGGCAGTGTCTGTTGTCGTATCCTTGGTCATATTCGCGGTCTTTGTAAGAAGACTGCTTACGTCTGTCGCTGCAGAGAAGGAGTGAAGGCTCCCCGTTCTCAAGCAGAGACGCCCGCGGACTTGGACCGCCGCGTCGTATTGGAGCGTTCTGTCGCAGTGGAGCACTCTGCCTGACCGAAGCCGTTCTGCCGGGTTGACCGGACTGCCGTCCCTCTAAACCCGCCAGCCTCGGAAATCCGAACTTCCGCCCCCTCCGGCTTGGTAACCTCCGAGTCCGCTTCCGAATAGGCTAACGTATCTGATGTTAGATTGGAGCGATGGTACGCATGGCGCAATATGTACCGCCGGTGAGCATCCATACTCTCACGCATACGGCACCCGGTCTCGTGATTCATTATCCGCAGGTATACGGCCGCATGAATCCTGGAGCAGAAGAAGCCATCAACCGGGCCATTATTCTTCAAATCCAGGATATGCAGCGTGAACAGCAGCAGGTTCAGACCGGCACCAACCCGCAAACGACGGGCACCTTTGAGATTAAAACGAACGAGCGCGGCATTCTTAGCCTTGTGCTGACCAGCTACACCTACTCCGAGCATATGGCGCACGGGTATACGGTGACAAAAGGACTGACCTTCTCCACGGCCACCGGACAATCCTATGCCTTATCCGATCTGTTCCGCCCAGGCTCCGGCTATCAAGCCGTCTTGGCCGCCGAAGTGAACCGTCAGATCAAGGAACGCGGCATTCCCGTGCTGGAGAACGTTCCGGTTACCGTTTCGCCGAATCAAGACTTCTATCTGGCCGATAAGTCGCTGGTCATCTTCTATCCGCTGTATGCCATCACGCCATACTATGTCGGCTTTCCGATGTTCCCCATATCGGTATACGACCTCTTGGGCGTGGCGCCCGAGAACGGATTGTTATCGGATCTTGCCGCGGACGTGGCGTAGTAAGCAGCAGCGCATTCAGGCGATATGCAGCAAAAAAAACAAACCCGATTCCCTGGCGCCTTACGCCAAAGCATCGGGTTTGTTAGTTATCATCGCATGAGTTTTACCTACTACGGTTTACACCATGATTTTGCAAATATCGTTCGTGAATTCCACCGGATCGGCAATCGGCAGGCCTTCGATCAGCAGCGCCTGATTGTACAGCAGATTCGTGTAGAGCTTCAGCTTATCCTGATCCCCCTGCAGCGCCTTCAGGGACTGGAACACCTCATGGTTCGTGTTGATCTCCAGCACCTTGTCGGCTTGGATATCCTGCCCGTTCGGCATCGCCTTCAGGATTTTCTCCATCTCGATCGAGACTTCGCCTTCCGTGGACAGGCACACCGGATGGGATTTCAGTCGTTTGGAGGCTTTGACGGACTTCACCTTGCCGGCCAAGAGGCTGCCCATGGCTTCAAAGAGCTCCTTGTTGTCGCTCTCCTCGGCTTCATTCTCCTGTTTGTCGGCCTCGGAATCGATGCCGAGATCCCCGCTGGATACCGATTTGAATTCCTTCTCCTTGTATTTCATGAGCATCTTGATCGCAAACTCGTCGACATCGTCCGTAAAGTACAGGATTTCATAGCCTTTGTCCAGCACCATTTCGGTCTGCGGGAGCTTCTCGATCCGGTCGATGGAGTCGCCGGAAGCATAATAGATATACTTCTGATCCTCCGGCATTCTGGACACGTACTCATCCAGCGAAACCAGCTTCTTCTCCTTGGAGGACGTGAACAGCAGCAGGTCCTGAAGATCTTCCTTGTTCATGCCGTAATCGTTGTAAACGCCGAATTTCAGGCCTCGGCCGAAGGATGCGAAGAATTTCTCGTAATTCTCCCGCTCGTCCTTCATCATGCCCTGCAGCGCGCTTTTCACTTTGTTCTTGATGTTCTTCGCGATCAGCGTCAGCTGGCGGTCATGCTGCAGCATCTCGCGGGAAATGTTCAGCGACAGATCCTCCGAATCTACCATCCCTTTCACGAAGCTGAAGTAGTCCGGCAGGAGGTCTCCGCATTTGTCCATGATCAGAACGCCGTTGGAATAGAGCTCAAGCCCTTTTTCGTATTCCTTGGTGTAATAATCGAACGGCGTATTCTCGGGAATGAACAGAATCGCGTTATATACCACGGCACCATCCGCTTTGACGTGAATATGTTTGAGCGGTTTATCGAAACCGTAACGCTTCTCGTTATAGAAGTTGACGTAATCTTCGTCCGTCAGCTCGCCTTTGTTCTTGCGCCAGATCGGCACCATGCTGTTGATGGTCTGCTCTTCCTGAACTTCCTCGAACTCGTTCTCGGCATCTGCCTTCGGACGCTGCGTTTTCACGTCCATTTTGATCGGATAACGGATAAAATCGGAGTACTTCTTAATGATCGCTCTTAGGCGGTATTCTTCCAAATACTCGTCATACTGATCGTCTTCCGTGTTCTCCTTGATCTTCAGCACGATCTCGGTTCCGACGGAATCCTTCTCGGCAGGCGTAATGGTATACCCGTCCGCGCCTTCGGATTCCCATTTATATGCCTCATCGCTGCCCAGGGCACGGCTCGTCACGGTAACGACGTCGGCCACCATGAAGGCGGAGTAGAAGCCCACGCCGAATTGGCCGATGATATTGTGTCCGTCCTTCGCTTCATTCTTGCTCTTGAATGCAAGGGAACCGCTCTTCGCGATGACGCCGAGGTTGTTCTCAAGGTCTTCCTTGGTCATCCCGATCCCGGTGTCGGCAATGGTCAGCGTGCGGTTGGCTTTATCCGCGGTAATCTTAACGTAGTAATCCTCTTTATTAAAGGTCAGGCTGTCGTCGGTCAGCGCTTTATAATAAATCTTGTCGATTGCGTCGCTGGCATTCGAAATCAGCTCGCGCAGGAATATCTCGCGCTGCGTATAGATGGAGTTGATCATCATCTCGAGCAGCCGTTTGGATTCAGCTTTAAACTGTTTTTTCGCCATGAAAAAATCTCCTTTCCAATCTGAACGAGGTTTCTTTTAGCACTCTTTACAATAGAGTGCTAACACTTCTTCTATTTAAACATGTACCAATTTTTGATGTCAATATGTTTGGAGACTTTCATGACTCAAACGCGGCAGCAACCTTCGATCGGCGATGCAGATGATTTCGGATGAATCTCTGGAGAACGGGCAGCAAGCGCCGAAAGGGCCGTCTAAAAAGGAATCCCCTTTTTAGACAGCCCTCCACATTCATGACTCGATGCTGCTATTTAATCTCTTGGATAAAACCGGACGAATCCACCATACGTAATACAAACCGCATAAGAGCAGCACGCCGGCGGTGGCCAGAAAGGGAAGCCGGTAATCCTGCCGGGCCAGGATCAGTCCGGCGACAAAGGTTGCCCCGGACGAACCTAAACTCCGGAATACCGACCGCATGCCGGCGTACAGGTTTCGTTCCTTCTCATTGAAAGCCGACATCAGCAGACTGTCCAGCAGATTGGACAGCATGGTCACGCCGCCGCCCCGCAACAGAAACAGCCCGACGAACAGCCATACGGGGAGAATCATGTACAGCGCGGCAAACAGCAAAATATTGACGATAAATACCGAGATAATGGCCGTGTTATAACCGAACCGCTCCATGACGTACGGCGTCATCAATGAGCATATAAACAGCAGGATCGCGCCGATGGCCAGAATCAGGGATACCTGGTCGTCCATCCAATCCAGGCGGAACTTCACGATGACGTTCAGGAAGGAGCCCGTCATGGCGATACAGCCACCGAGCAGCGCGGTAAACACGGCGAACAGCCATAAGGTCCCGGACGATAGAGGTCCCATTAACCTGAACCATCCTCTTGAAGGCGAAGCTGCCGGCGCTGCCTCTTCCAAAGCCTTGTGCTCGGCAGGCAGCCAGAACGCCCGGATGACGCCGTGAAGCACAAGCACCAGCCCGGTGAGCAGAAGCGACACTTCATAGCCCCTGCTTCCTTCGAACCCCTTCGAGATATATCCGGCCGCGAGCGTTCCGAGTCCCGTAAAAGCCGTAAAGACGGCAAACATCAGGGAGAATGCACGGGCTTCCTCTTTACGGGACCTGCAATAATGGAAGAGAAGCTGGATCTCCGTTGTTTCCACCAGCGTCAACCCGGCAGACACCATGACTTGAGCGGCATAGAACCACAGCAAATCATCGCTGACGGCAAACAGCACATTGCCTGCGGCGATAAAGAATACGCCGGTAACCAGCAGTTTTTTTCTTCCTGTCCGGTTGGCGAGCAGGGATACCGGAATGGCGAGCACGCCCATAATCAGAATGCCCGTTGACACCAACGCGCCGATCTCGTCTTCCCTTAGCCCCCGGAAGAGCAGATGCAGATTCAGGACGAGTGTATAGAGGCCGATGCCGATGCCGTAGAAGGCCTCGCTTATCAGGAACCGGCGCACCCCCGTAGACAGCTGCAGCAGATCTTTGATGTAAAAGGACATGTTATTCCCCTTCTCCAGAAAATCCGGTAACGATATGAGATGAACATCACCGGGTTACTCGTATAATCCCGCTTCCGAGCGCATCCGCCTGCTCAACCGTACAGGATCGGTATCCTCGGCAGCGTAAGGCTTCAGCAGCATGCGGAACGAGAACGGCTCCGGCTTGATCGAGTGCTCGGGAGCCTGTGCCGGACCGCAGCTGTTGCTGCCAAGCCCGTTCTGCCGGTAATCCAGGTTCAGCGTAATGAAACGCTGCGGAACCAGATCGCTGGCATGCGCGGCAGACTCCACGTCCTGATCGGTGTAGCGGCTCGCACTGAAATTAAGGGAGGGGTCGCCTACGGCAAGAAGCCCCAACCCCGCACCATCCGCCAGCGAGACCCAGCGGACATCCGAGCGGTTCCCGTTTTCCTGCGGATAGATATAGGGCGTAAACAATTTATCCACGGTGCTGCGGTATTCCCCGAACCGTCCCGCTTCCAGGCTGTCAGGGTAGCTTTCCCCAGGTCCTCTGCCGTACCACCGGACATGTTCCATGTCGCCCGCGACTTGCATTTGCAATCCGATTTTGGGCAGCATGCCGGGCGGCGTGCCGATCGGCTCACCCTTCACGTCCATGATGATCAGGCCGCTGGAAGTGATCGTATAGGTCGTTTCGCAGCGGAAGCCCCAGTCGTATACCGGCGGAGCGATGCGGGAAACCCGCTTTACCTCAACGCATTCCCGGTCCAATCGCTTCCATTCGAAATGATCGACCCGCTCGGAGAGCCGGTCCAGATGGGCCTTGCGCCAATCCGGAAGCACGTACATGTCGTTATCGATCGGCGGACGCCAGAAATTCAGCGCCGGTCCGCCAAGTGCAATTCTTTTGCCATGCATGGACAAGGTTTCGAAGCCGGCATGAAGGGCGCTGAGGGACAGCTGAAAGCTTCCATTCCCGACGTGAAGGCCATGCTTCTCCTCGCTAATCTGCAGCGCTCCCCGCCGTAAGGCAGCCGTCGGCTCGAATTCGGGCTTCGACGATTCCCGCAGCAGAAGCTGGGACCATGCCACTTCATGTCCCCGTTCCGCCCAGCGGCAGTCCGCGGCCAGCGAGAGGGATACCTCCAGCCACAGCTCGGCATACGGATTCACGCCTATTGTCGCTTGCTCCAAGGCCTTCAGGAGGCTTAGCTCCGCGCTTGTGCCTGCTTCGATGCGGGGAAGCTGCAGGACTCCGCTGTGGACAAGCTGTCCATCGGACAGCACCCGGTAATGGGCCTGCAGATGATCCAGCGAAATGAAATCATAGCGGTTCATGATATGAAGCACACCGTGTCTTCGCATCGACATGCGGACAGGCTCAATGACCTTTTTGTATTCCAGAAGTCCGGGTGAAGGCGTCCGGTCCGGACGGACCAAACCATCGATGACGAAATTGCTGTTATTCGGCACATCGCCGTAATCGCCGCCGTACGCATAATCCATCCGGCCGTCCGGGGTCCTTCTGCTCAGCCCGTGATCGATCCATTCCCATACGAAACCACCCGCAAGGCGGGGATGCGCTTCAAAGGCATCGAAGTAGGGACGCAAGCCTCCGGGGCCGTTGCCCATCGCGTGCGCGAATTCGCACAGAATATGCGGTTTGGGATGATCGGCCATTTTGCCGAAGCCCTCCATCTTCTCGACGGAGGAATACATCGTGCTCACCACGTCGCACACCTCGGCTTCCCGGTCCTCCTCGTAATGGATCAGCCTCGTCGGATCATGCTCCCGGCACCACTCCGCCATCGCGCGGAAATTGCAGCCGAAGCCGGATTCGTTGCCGAGGGACCAGAACAGCACGGACGGATGGTTCTTATCCCGCTCCACCATTCGACGGACGCGGTCCACGTACGCTTCCTTCCAATCCGGATCGTCGCTCAGGCGGGAAATGTTGCCGAGCGGCTCAAAGCCGTGGGTCTCCAAATCCGTCTCTTCCATCACGTACAGCCCGTACACGTCGCACAGCTCGTAGAACCGGGGATCATTCGGGTAATGAGCGGTCCGTACGGCATTGATGTTGTGCTGTTTCATCAACCGGATGTCCTCCAACATCGTGGACAGGGTGACAGTTCGGCCCGTATCCGGATGATGGTCATGGCGGTTGATGCCTTTCAGCAGGATTGCCTTGCCATTTACCAGAAGCTGTCCGTCCTTCACTTCGATGGAGCGGAAGCCGACGCGCTGCGCCACCGTCTCCAGCGTCTCCCCCTGATTATCCCGCAGGGTGATCACCAGGTGGTACAGCGCCGGTGACTCGGCACTCCATAAATCCGGGCCCGCCACCTCGATCTCAAAATTCTCCACGGAAGAGTGCCCGACGTCTTTGCCGGTTGACCCCGCTTCCGCTTCGGCGCCATTCAACAGCTGCAACTGGACGAAGCCGCGCTCCGTACCTTCCAGCTCCAATTGCACCTGCAGCTTCGCGTTTCGATACTCCGCATCCAGCTCGGTCGTTACGCGGAAGTCGTTGACGCGAAGAGCCGATGGCTCCGCGATCAGGTATACGTCCCGGAAAATGCCGCTCATCCACCACATGTCCTGGTCTTCCAGGTAGCTTCCATCGGACCATTGGTATACCCGGACGGACATCTTGTTAACGCCGGGCTTCACATAAGGGGTCAGATCGAATTCCGAAGTCAGCCGGCTCCCCTGGCTGTAGCCGATAAACGACCCGTTCAGCCACACATGGAACGCGCTGTCCACCCCGTCGAATTTGACGCAAATTTTTCTGCCGTCCCAATGCAGCGGAAGCTCGAACTCGCGGACATAGCTCCCGGTCGGATTCGCATTTGGCACATGCGGCGGGTCCACGGGGAACGGATAGTACAAGTCCGTGTAATGCGGATGCCCGTAGCCCTGCAGCTGCCAGTGTCCCGGAACCGGGAGGTCATCCCAGGCCGATACATCGTAATCCTCCTCATAAAATGCTTCCGGAGCGCTCTCCGGCTCCTCGGCATAGTGGAATTTCCACACCCCGTTCAGCGATTGGTACCAGGCCGAGCTGCCTCTGTCATAACTGAGCGCTCCGTCCGCATCCGCGAACGGAATGAAATAGGCCCGGCTTTTTGCCCGATTTCGTTCCAGCACGCTCAGGTCATCCCAGTCGCGGCCGATACGATGGTCTTTCATCATGTCTCTCCATCCTTTCCCAAGCGGTCTAAGCTTCTAGAGGTCGTTCAAAAAGCCATCTTTCCATGACTTTTTGAACACGCACTTCTATGTTCTGATGCTGCTTCAAGCTCCATATCCATTGTGGATGCCTCTTATCGCCGGCACCCTTTACCCCTTGATCCCCGTTGTGGCGATGCCGCCAACGATATAACGCTGCGCGAAGAAAAAGACGGCCAGCGGCGGAATCGAGATCAGGCAGGTGATGGCCATAATGGATTGCATGTCGACGCCGTGCATACCCTTGAATTGGGATAACCCCAGCGTCAGCGTATATTTCGTCTGGTCGTTCAGGAAGATGAGCGGGCCCAGGTAATCGTTCCAGCAGCTCATCATATGGAACACGGCCACCAGGATGAGCGACGGACCCATCAACGGCACGATGATCCGCAGCAGAACCGTCATTTTGCCCGCCCCGTCAATCGTTGCCGCTTCATCCAGCTCCTTCGGCAAGGTCATGATGAACTGGCGCAGCAGAAAAATGAAATAAGCGGAGCCGAACCAGGACGGAACGATGAGCGGTTTGAGCGTATTGATCCAGCCCAGGTAATTGAACTCCATATACTGCGGAATCATGGTCACTTCCCAAGGAATCATCATGGTGGCAAGCACGATCAGGAACAGCGCGTCCCGCCCCTTGAATTGAAACCGGGCAAACCCGTAAGCTACCAGCGTGCACGAGACGAGCTGCCCGAGCGTCGACAGCAGCGTCACGATCAGCGTATTTTTCAAAAACAGGTTAAACGGCTGAATGCTCCAGGCCTCCGCGAAATTGCTGAACCTCCACACGGAAGGAAACCATTTCGGAGGAAACAGATACAGCTCCTGCTGCGACTTCAGCGCCGTCGTGACGGCCCAGAAGAGCGGAGCAATGAACAGCAGCGAGCACAGAATGAGCAGTGCGTACGTGATCACCTTTTTCATACGGAACCTCCCTCCCTGCTGGCTTGAACCCCTTGCTTGGCACGCTTCGGCTTCGCCTTCTCCTTCTCCTTCTTTGTCTTCATCTCGCCCTCATAGAACACCCAGGCCTCCGAAGACTTGAACACGAGGAACGTCAGCGTCAGCACGATCAGGAACATAAACCAGGCGTTGGCTGCGGAATACCCCATCTTGAAATATTTGAACGCATTCTCGTACATGTACATCGCATAGAAAAACGTCGACTTCAGCGGGCCTCCGCCCGTGAGCAGAAGCGCCAGCGTCAGCTGCTGGAACGCGGCGATGATGGACGTAATCAGGTTGAACAGCAGCGTGGGCGTGATCATCGGAATGGTCACATTGAAGAACTGCCGAATCTTGCCCGCCCCGTCCATCGAGGCCGACTCATACAGGTCCTTCGGAATTCCCTTGAGACCCGCCAGAAAAATAAGCATCATCGAGCCCTGTCCCCATAGGCTTGCAATGACCATGGCGACCAGGGACCACTTCGTATCGTTCAGCCAGTCCGGCCCTTCGATGCCGACCAGCGATAAGAAATAGTTCAGGATTCCGTAATCCCCGCTGTATACCCAGGACCAGATCATGGCGAGGGCGACGCCGGAAATGACCGACGGCAGGTAGAAGGCGGTGCGGAAGAATGCGCTCCCTTTTACCTTCTGATTCAGCAGCATGGCAAGCCCCAAAGCCACGATGATGTTCAACGGCACGAACAAAGCCGCGAATTTCAGCGTAACCAGCAGCGATTTCCAGAACAGCGGATCGTTCGAGAACATCTCCACATAGTTGTCGATGCCGACAAAGGTCACTTGGCCTACGATCGGCCAATCAAAAAACGAAATGACGAGGGAGAACAGCAGCGGGCCAAGCGTGAAAACCAGGAATCCGAATATCCATGGAAAAATGAAGAGGTAGGGCACGGCCCCACCCCAACGTTTTGGTCCAAGTCGCTTCGGGGCCGCTGTCTGCTGTTGTGGGTAAGGCACTTGCGTTTGGGCCATTTTCGCGAACCTTCTTTCTTCGATTATTTCAAATAGCGTTCGCTATCCTTCACCGCCTGGTTCAGAACCTCCTGCGCATCGCTGCCGAACATGACGGATTCCACGGCTGCCGACAGTTGGCGGTTCACTTCGTTCCATTTTGGATTCAGCAGAAAGGCCGGCGTATTGTCCGAGCGCTCCAGCATCGTGTAATACGGCTTGTAGAGCGGATCCTGGTCCTTCTTCAGCTCGTTGACCACGCTGACCCGGACCGGCAGGTCGGCCACGCGCATTTTGATCGCTTCATCCGATACGTAGAATTTGATGAACTCCCACGCCAGATCCTTGTTCTTGGAATCCTTCGCTATGGATAACGCGGATTCGGCCAATACGCCCTTCACTGGCTTGCCCTCGAAGGCCGGCATCTCTACCGTGCCCACATCGATTCCGGCTTCCCTGAAGGATTCCAGCGGCCAGATGCCGCTCTCCCACATGGCAATCTTGCCGGCTTTGAAAATATCCTCACCGCTCTGCTGCCCTTTGCCTCCGGTCAGGACTGCCGAGCCGTTCTTGAGCATATCGCCCAGCATCTGAATGGCTTCCGCCGTTTCCTTGCTGTTCATGTAGCCTTCGATCGTCGTGCCGTCCTCCGAGATGAAGGATCCGCCGTTGCTCCATACGAACCCTTGAAGGTCATACGTATCGTTCTCGGCCCGCACGCCGAAGCCGTACTGCTTCTTCGATTTATCCGTCAGCTTCTGGGCGATTTCCTGGAATTCCGCCCATGTCCATCCATCGCTCGGGTAAGCAATGCCCGCATCGTCGAACATCTTCTTGTTGTAGTACACCACCCGGGTCGTAAAGCCCGCCGGGATTCCGTACAGCTGATCGTCGATCTTGCCGTAGTTGAACAATCCTTGGTAAAAATCATCGATGTTCAAATCCTCGTCCTTGGACGCGTAACCGTCCAGCGGCTCCAAGGACTGGTGATACGTCGGAAAATCCCACATGTACATCACGTCCGGCGGATTGGCTGCGCCGAATCCGGCGGCCAGCTTCTGATCGAATCCGTCGGCATAGGCCTCGACCTGCACCTTCGTGCCGGGATGCGACTCTTCGAACTTCTTGGCGATCTCCTGCTCGATCTTCAGCGCATCTCCCGTATCCCATGTCGCGAAACGAAGCGTGGTTGCCGCCTCCGACGAGCTGCCGTCCGGCTGCTTCGCGCTGCCGGTCCCGCCGCTGCCGCCGCATGCGGCCAGCAGCGATGCCATTAACGTCATAACCGAAACCATTGCGATCCATGACATTTTCTTTTTCATATTGTCAGCTCCCCTAAAGTATTGAGTTGATATGAATTGAACCGCTTTCATCATAACTCGGATGAAAGCGGTTCAAAACGTGCGCTGATTCGCAGATGATCGTATTTTTGTTCGAACTTTAGCCCGCGGGTGTTCATTTGTTTACGATGATTCCCCTTTTTGTTCGGCACGGTATTGGCTTGGCGTCTGACCCGTGCAGCGCTTGAACCATTTGCTGAAATATTTGCTGTCTCCGAGTCCCGTCTTCTCGGCGATCTCCTGCATCGTTAAGGAGGTTTCGCGCAGTAGGCCGTAAGCAAGGCGGAGCTTGCGCTTATATTGGAACGCGATGAAGCTGTCGCCGACCGTTTTCTTGAACAGGATCGAAAAATGGCTGCGGCTCAGCCCCACCTGCTGGGCCAGCTCCGCTGCCGACCACTCGTCCGCGGGATGTTCGTGCAGCAGATGAACCGCCTGCAGGATCGGCTCCGGCCACTGCTCTCCGTTCAGACCGTACACCCGCTCCAGTTCGGCTTCCTTGTGCAAGGATTGAAAGGCTTTCTGCACATCCACCGAGTCCTGAAGACCTCCCCGCCAATTCCAGGCAAGCTTCCCGCATCGGCTCTTAATCTCCACCAGCAGCCCGTCCGCCGCTTCCTTATATTCCTCCGGCACGGCCCAATAGCAGCTGTCCGCGCCGTACGGGACCCGCTTGCTGCTGCGCAGTCCCGGCTCCTCGGAGCCCTGCTCCTTCAGCAGGTGCTCCCAACTGCCGCTGCAGCCCGCCGTTTTGATCAGATACAGCGAAATGCGCTTGCCCTCTCCCAGCCCGGCGCGGCTGCAAAGCTCCCGGAGTTCTCCGGGGAAACGGTCGCTGTGCCCGTTAAGCCAAGCAAACAAATGGGCGGAAACCTGTTCTTCCAGCCCGTACACGTTGGCCGGCGCATCAGACAGCTCGCGTTGAAATTTACCCAGCATCGCTTCGAGCTCTTCGTCCTCGAAGGCGGTTTTCAGCAGATATCCGGACGCGCCAAGCCGCATCCCTTCCTGGGCATATTCGAAATCCCGGTGGCAGCTGAGCAGAATGATCCGGGTTTCCGGCGCAGCCTCCTTCACCTTCCGGGAGAGCTCGATCCCATCCATCTCCGGCATGACGATATCCGTAATGACGACCTGCGGCCGAAACTCCAGAAAAGCCTCCCAGGCTGCCTGGCCGTTGGGGCTGTCCGCCACAACCTCCATCCCGAACCGTTCCCAGGGCACCGTGGAGCGGAGTCCCTTGCGCACAATGCTTTCGTCGTCGGCAATCATCACTTTAATGTTCCCTGTATTCATCATCGAAAGACTCCTCCCTTTTCGGCCAGCGTATGATGATCGTTGTTCCTTCTCCCTTAACCGAATGCACCTTCAGTCCGTAGAGCGGACCGAAATGCAGCTTGAATTTCTGGTCGGCGTTCCGCACGCCAAGCCCGCCGCGGCCCTTCCGCTTCGTCTCCGGCGAAAACAACCGCGCCAGTTTGTCCTCCCTGATGCCGGCTCCGTTATCGCGGAGCGTGAGCACAAGCTCGTCATGATCCTCCTCGACCTTGACATGGATCGCTCCCTGCCCGTCCGTAAAGGCATGGAAAAATATATTCTCGAACAGCGGCTGAAGCGTCATCCGCGGAATCAAATACGGCAGAAGCGAATCATCGCAATCCAGGCGATAACGAAATACTTCACCGTACCGGATTTCCTGAATCTTCAGGAAGTGGCCGATCATGCGCAGCTCCCTGTTTAGGGTAACGAGCTCCTGGGAAATATCCAGATTTCCCTCCAGCACCATCGTCAGATGGTACAGCATCTGGCGAATGTCCTCCGCGCCTTGCAGCCGGGCCTTCCACTGGATGGAATTCAGGGTGTTGAACAGCAGATGGGGGTTGATCTGATAATGGAATGCGCGCAGCTCGGCCTCTTTTTTCAGCCGCTCGCTCTGCTCCACCTCGCCAATCAGGGTCTGCACGCCCGTTACCATCCGGTTAAAACTCATGTCGAGGCTGCCCAGCTCATCCCTGCCCTCGATCGGCGTACGGGTATCCAGCTTGCCGAAGCTTACCTTCTGCATCGAGTCCTTCAAGGTCCGGATCCGCGAAGTGAACCGGGAGGAGAACAGATAGGCGATGCCAAAAGCGAGCAGGCAGGAGACGATGGCAACAACCATCGTGTTCGCCCGGATCACGTCCGAGGATTGATAGAACGCCTTGGCGGGAATTCTGGCTTCCATGGTCCATTGGTTGGCGTCAATCGTCCGGGTCCAGGCCACATCGCTGTCATGGGGCGTATACGGAGCGTCCGTCTCATACACGACCGTGCCGTCCGGCGATGTAATAAGCAGGTGGGCATGCGTATCGGCCTCGAACTTGGCATAACTTCGCAGCAGCTCCTCGGCGTTCTCCTCGATCAGGATGACGCTTCCGTCCTGAGCCTTGTCCGGGTGATGGATCGGCACCGCCAATCCTAGGACAGGCACGTTGTCGCTATCGCTGTTATTAATGGAATGATCCTGCGGATAGAAGCCCAGCCAATAGGTGCCGGCATAGGCTTTCGGCCTGGCGTTCCACGCCGGGATATTGCCGAGTTTGTTCACGTCCAGGTTGTTCTCCCCATAGTAATAACCGGAGCTCGTTATGATGTAGATTCCGGCTGTCAGCTGCGTCCGCAGGGACTTCAACAACGATTCGAAATCGTTCTTCTCCATGATGTCGCCATAGGTGGACGGCGTCCCGTTCGCGATTCCCGAATGGCTCGGGTCCAGCAGGTAGGAATAAATCGTCTCCGCCGTCTGCTTCATCCGCCCCAAAGCCGAACTGGTCTGCTGCTCCAGCTGCGCTACGGCATTATCGCCGTATTTGCCGAACTGGGAGTTAATCACTTTAGCGGATTGCACATAGGAAAGTCCGCCAAGCGAGAACAGCGGAATCAGGGTGACGACTAAAAAACAGGTAAGCAGCTTGGTTCTTATGCTGTGATAGGTGCCGGTGAACATCCGTCCGGCTCGGTCTTTGATTCCCTGAAAATTCATGGTTACTCTCCCCATTGTCGTATCGAATCGTATCGTGAATATGCATCCGATCGTTCGCCATGCGGCTGTACTCTTACGAGATCCCGTGATACCGCTTTCATTATAAACCTGAACAAAGGGCTTGTAATTAGGCGGCAACTGGAAAATGAAAGGAAACGGAAAAAGCACCTCCTCCGCAAGGCCAAAAGCCCGGGAAGAAGTGTGATTCCGTGACAGTTATAACGTGTATTCATGTCCCAAAATCAAAAATACGCTGGAGGTCCAGGTGAAAGCCCGATCGCGCAGCCCGGCTCCGGTCAGGGCATCAAAATTCTCGGCCATGCCGCTGAGACTGACCATTCGGCAGTACCGCTGCGCAATCTCCATGGCCAGCTCCTTATCGCCGGCCGCCGCCACCCCTTCGACCAGCAGCATCGTGGAAGGAGCCCAGATCGGCCCGCGCCAATATCCGTCCGGCTTATAGTATGGGCTGCTTACGCTTTCGGTCGCCCAGCCGTTGCTCGTCAGAAATCGGCTTTCATCCCGAAGCCCTTCCAGCAGAGCCGTGCGGATATGCTCGGGAAGGCGTTTACCCAGCAGAATAGGAACGAACAGCAGCAGGCTGTCCCCTTCGGACGGCTCATGCGTTCCCGAACGGCAGGCCGTAAACCGGCCGTCCTTCCAGAAGTGCCGAATCATGCGGTCCAGCGTATCGTCCGCTCTCCGTCTCCATCCGGCCGACTCCTCCGACAGGCCCAGCAAGCCCGCGATTTCGGCCAGCGTCTCCATCTGGATAATCAGATAAGCGGCAAGGTCTGGACTCTCGACGGGAATGCCATTATTGAACGCCGTGCTGTTGTCCCAGCCCGAGTCGTTGCCGTGGTTATACTGGGGAATGCCGTCGCCGTCATGATCCCGGTGCGTGAACCACCACTGCGTCCATTTCGCTAGAGGGCCATAGACCTCGCGCAGCTGGGCCTCCTTGATGTAATCCGTCCGACGCATCATCCAGGCCAGCGTCCAGCCGTGAATCGGCGGTTTGTTGCAATTCCAAAGCTCGTATTTATCGTTCACGAAGTCCGGGATCAGGCCGCTCTCATCCTGCCGGTCAAAAAAGATCATGAACTGGTCCCAAGCCAGCTCCGGCTGATGCCGTACGAGAGCCATCGCGTTAAAGCAGTTGTCCCAGCTCCAGATGTTGGTCATCCAATTCTTGGACATGTACATGGCCGGGCGGGTCAGGCAGCCTTCGGCGGGAACCACGCAGGACCAGGTAATATAGGCGGCCAGCTCCCTGGCTTCCTGCCACTGCTCAGAGACGGCAAGGGTATTGTTCAGCCATCTGGCGTAATCCTCGCGAGCGCTTACAACCGCATCGTCGAAGGACTCCCATTCACCGCGCGGCTTCAAGACGGTCATGAACTCTTCGACCGCAAATTCGGCCACATTGGATGCAGGATCCACGGAAAAGTCGGCGGTCACACGCGAGCTCTTGATCTCGTTCCATTCAACCTCCATGCCCATCTGGCCCGCAAGCCGGGTCAGCATGAAGCGGCAGCCATGCGTGAAGCTGTTCACCTCCCAGCCGTCCGGATGGGTCTCATAGGCATAATCATACGCGGCGGGGAAAAAGGTAAGCCGGATGCCGCAGCCTTCCGAGCGGAATCGCACGGTCCGGGAGTCCGATATGCAAATATCCGCATGGCCTAACGAATCGGATGCCGTTAGCCTGATGTTGTCGGGTGATGCGATTGGTTCAAACGGAACCGGCTCGTTCTGCCGGTTTAGCAGTTCTATCAGAAACGCCTCGCCAAACTTGTCATCCCCTCCGCGGACGGTTCGCAGGTAAAGACCTTGTCTGCGATCCTTGGCCGCTGGCAGGAGGGATATCGCCAAGAAGGACGCTCTTCGGCTGAAAGGTACGATATTCAGATCAAAATTCATAGGACATCTCCTTCGCTGAGGTATCGCTTTCATTGTAAAACTTCTCAAGGAAGGAGAGGACTGACGGATGTCTTGCCGATAGAGGGATATTGTTCGGGGCACGCTTGCTTTAGCGAGGGAGGTGTCATTTTGTTCGATATGAGGGGATACAAATGTGCGGGCGAATGTCTGGGGTGACCGCAGCCGATGACGGTCATCCCGGTCGGAGGATTCAATCTCCGTCCGGGATCGTCCGTTTATCGGACCAGCCAGCCCTCATGGTTGCTATGCCTGTTATGGCTTCTGCCCGTGCTGACGCCAATATTGTCTTTTTCCGTCATCGCGCACGGTAATGCCCAGCTTCGATAGTTCCCGGCGCAGATCAGCCGCGTCCTCTCGATTCTCGTTCTCGATGGCCTTCTCCCGTGCCAGGAAGAGCGCGTTCATGCTAGGCGTCAGTTCCGGCGAATCGGCAACCCATCTGACGTAATGGTCGGCGAACGGATCGCGGTCTCTCCAGGAGTAACCGTGCCGCTTGAAGGCTTCGGCCACCGTTTCCCGCTTGGCTTCGGGTTTCTCGCGATAGAGCTCCTCCCCCTCGTTGCCCAACAGGACCAGCTGCTTGCCGTCCATAAAGGCAGCGGAAACTTCTTCTCTCGTAAAGGTTTGTTCAGCTTCATGTATGCGGAGTGTAATCTCCTTGTCCGACAGGCGAACCGCAAGGCTTTCTTTAATGGCTAAGTGAGAGAGCACCGTCCCGGCAAGCAGCCCCACGAGAGCGGTTACGATAACAACCCATGGGCCCTGGATCGATGCGATCAACTCCAAGGGTCCTTGAAATGGCACCCAAGCCAGGCCCGTTGCCCAATCCGCAATGGCAGGCAGAAACCAGCCGACCACCGCGCCTAATAAAGGCGGCACCGCCCATACCAGCATCCGGTCTGCCCATGATAATCCGAGATCACTGTATTCCCTCTCGTTATTCAATGGGGTCCGCTCCTTTCCTGAGAACGCTGTTCACCGCTTCTTTCCAGACCGCTTGATAGTCCAGCGGAATCTCCATCATGATATAACTCGTGATATTATCGATGACCAGAGCCAGAACATAGGCCTTGGAATCCGCATGCTGACGATCGACGATCCCGAAGTCGACCCCCAGATTCATGAATTCCCGAAAGCCGTCCAGGAACGACTGCTGCATGGCAGCTACCCGCTGGCCGTAATTGTCATTCCGGTTTGCGGTCAGCATGAACTCGCTCAATAAGCGCATCACCGGCACGAAAGCTTCTTCCTCCTCGGGAAACATGCGCAGCCCGCCCTGGTACAGCTGCTCTGCAAAGTTAAACGCATTTAGCCCGGTCAGAGAGAAATAATGATCGAAATGATAATCGCTGAACATGTATTCAAAGACCCGCTCCACCAATTCATCCTTGGACGCAAAGTGATAGTAAATCGACGGTTTCGTAATGCCCACTTCGCCGGCAATCATCGCCAGGCTGGTCTTCTCGATGCCATGTGTCGCAAACAATCCGATGGCAGCCTCGACGATTTGCTGCGAGGTTAAATCCTTCTTTTTCACGCTGTCATCCGCTCCTTTTTTACCTACCGATAGGTAGAATTTTAAGATGGATGATGAAGGATGTCAATATTTTTTAACTACCGGTAGGCAAAAAAACTAAAAATCGCCGATGCTTATCGCATCGACGATTCATAAGAATTAGGATTTGTAGCTTAACCGGCTCAACCGATTAAAGCATTCTTCTTCCCATCATGATGATGGTTTCAAGCAGCGCCTTCCACTTTCCTTCGACCGTGCGTGCGGTCTTTGCGGCGTGGGCCGCTGCATTGCGTTTCGAGCGCAATTTCGTTGCC
Organism: Paenibacillus sp. CR_12; assembly: GCF_041953985.1. NCBI lineage: Bacteria > Bacillati > Bacillota > Bacilli > Caryophanales > Paenibacillaceae > Paenibacillus > Paenibacillus sp. CR_12. Next base: position 434,838 of record NZ_JAVFHO010000003.1, read on the forward strand.
ATCCGGCATCGTTCCAGTTCCTGACGGAGATCGCGAACATGCTGTTTGGCAATATCTTCATTATTGATATTCATGTTTCATTCCTCATTTCTTTTTATAGCGACAACATTCCGACATTACCAATACCTGCAAGCTCCTCTTCCGTCCCCTTCACTATAATACTTCCATTGTTTGCCCGAAGGTAAGGGTACAAAATGCCTTTAATTCTTTTTTCCCCTACAACGACTTCGCCGAAGAGATCCAGGGAGGACATCGAAGCCTTAATATCTTCCTCGGTGACGTCATCGTCAAAGGTCAGCGTCCCGTCAACAATGAAGCTGGCCGGCTGGCCCAAAGCCGCCAGCTGATCCCTCGACCAGGTCTCCTCCCCGCTGATGAACACAAACAGCCGCTCATAACTTACGATTTCCGTATTCAGGTTGGGGCAGCGCTCCCAGACCAGATCTTCGATCTCTTCGCCGCAAATGATGAACGAAGTTGACTGTATCTCCGACACGGCCTGGCTGAAGGCGTCCCGGGTCACGTCCGCCTCGAGAATGAGCGGCTTATTCGTGTAGAGCTTATGGCCTTTAAAGCGCCGTACGCTTCTTGCGTTTAGCCGTAACGGTTTGGTTACATACTCGAATCCTGCCGGGATCACCTCGACCAAGCCGTTGATCTTTTTCAATTTATCGTAGAAATACGGGGATTGATGTTCATGGATAATCGCCTTGCCGTTGACTTGGATCTTTTCAATCCGGGCCGAGAACTGCTCCATATCCAGCTCCTTATCCAGATGAACCATGCCGTTCAGGACCAGCTCCATAGGCTCGCTGTTGGAGGCCAGATATGCATTGTTCAGCTGCACTTTCCCGGACTCGAACCGGGGTTCGTATTCGTAAGCGTGAATCTCCGCGCTGGCGCCTCCCGCTTTGAGGAGTGCAGAGGTAACGGCAGCGGCCAGATGCCGTGGAGCATAGACCTCGCCGTTAACCACCAAGTGCAGCGTGCCGCTCTGGAATGCTTCAAGGGATACTCCTTTATCGATGATGACCGTGCCGTTAACGAATACGCGGTCCGGCTGCTCCAAGAGCTGAAAATATTCCTCGTTCAGCCGCAGCGTGCCGCTGTAATAACGGTGTCCCTCGGGGATTTCAATCGTCTTGCCGATATTGCCTGCGTTTTTCAACAGCGTGAGGAGGTGTGCCGTCTCTGCCCGGTATATTACGAGACCTACGTTTCCGATCCGTTCGATGCTTGTTACGGTTTCCTCCGTAGCCTGCGTAAGATCCAACATCCCTACATTCTCGATGATTCTGCTCATTTCATATCTTCCTCCCATAGTTTTCTCAATTTTTTGATGGCGGTTTGCAATTTGTAACGAACCGTGGCTGCCGGCATGCCCAGCTGCTCGCCGATTTCCTGGCTGGACATCCCGAGCCAAAAGCGCTTAAACACGATATCGCTCTGCGATTGCGGCAAACGGGCGAGCCATTCCGTCATTTCTATATTGCGGCTTGAAACGGGGAGCTCGGCGAAGACCAGATCATCCTCCCACGATACGAGCCGCTTCTCCCGGCGGCTAATATCGATCATGCGATTTTTGACGACTCTGAAGAACCAGGCCTTTTGCTTGTGAAGGGGCAGCGCTGCCAGGTTCGGCTCCTTGATGGCTTTCATAAAGGCATCCTGGACCAGATCATCCGCTTCGTAAGCATGCTTGGCGATGGATCTGGCATACCGCTGGACATCGTCCTTCAGATTTTCATAGAGATCACATACTTGCATTAGCCAACCTCTCACTTTTCGTTTTGTCTTTTCTGTTAATATAACGTTCGGGAAAAAGAAACTGATGGATATTCTCGAAAATTATTTTTCAACCAATCAAAAACACGCCGACCGTCTTCGCGGTCAGCGTGTTAACGAACATTAATCCCACATGGAGAACAGCACCAGCAGTACGGCTACTGCGCCCAGCAAGAGCGAGTGCCTGGAAAACCATATCGAACGCATCTCTTCCTTCATGCTTGCATCCTCCTTCTATTTTCATTCAGCCGCTAACAACTCCTCTTCCCTGATGCTTTAATCCCACCAGCTAAGCATGCACACCAGCATAACCGCCGCAAAGAAACCGTCCATAAACTTGAGCTGAAGTTTAGCCATATTGGATTCACCTCCTTCGAAGAGACAACAACTCGAGAGAGAAACCCTCGATTTATTATTGATTGATCAATTACTAATATCTAAAAAATAATCCCTTCGCATATCATGATATCGCTGCTGCGCCACTCTTCATGGCTTCCGCTGCTCATGCGCGTTTTTTCATTAAACTCCTCATGGTCGCCGCAATCGCCTGCTCATGAGGCGTCCATTGAATCGGACCGATCAGGCGCTCGTATTTCTCGCCGCTCAGCACCAAAGGCTCCTCGGTCAAATACAGCATCTCAACCACCTCTTTCATCACCGGATTGAATAACCCGATCAGGGAGAGCCCGATTCGTCCGAGCGGCATTACCGCCTTGCGCTTTCCGGCGGTCTGCTGCGCAATTCGCACCAGCTCATGGCCTGAAATCACGCCCGGTCCGGGGATATGCCAGTTCTGCCCGTAGGACTCCTCTCTCTCGGCAATCTCTACGATCATGCGGGCGGCATCCGGCAAATAGACGTATTCGCGGGGAACGCTCATGTTGCCGATGAAGGCGGTTGGCTTCCCGGCAGCAATGGCTTCCATCGTGACGGATAAATAGGATGCCTGCGCGGAAGGGCCATAGTAGTCGGGCAGCCTTACGATAAGAGGGTTTGCTTTATGCCAGCGCGACGAGAAGATCAGCTGCTCGTAGGCCAATCTTATTTTGCCCTTACGGGTATGCGGTTTTTTGGGATGATCCTCCGTTGCCTTTTCCATTAAGCGTCTGCCATAAGGATAGATTCCATCTACCACCACAACCTTGGTCCCCAGCTTCTCTGCAGCCGTCATGACCGATTCACCCAGCGGCAGCAGCCTGGATTCCATCTCGTGGTAAGGAATATTGGCACTTTGAAAAATAACGTCGGCCCCATCCGCGGCTCTTCGGATATCCTCCGGATTAAAGGCATCTCCCGTTTCCAGCGTAAGCAGAGGAGAATAGTCCAGCTGCTCAGCCAGCTCATTCAGCTTCTTAACGGAACGGCCGAAGGCTACCGTTTGAATTCCGCGCTTCACCAGCTCCGCCGTCAGTGGGGCCCCTACGCCGCCTGTCGCACCCAAAACAATCGCTTTTTTCATCATCAATCTCTCCTCATATTAAAATAAATTGATTGATCAATCACAATTGATTAAAAAAGAAATGCCCTTTCTCCACCGCGCACAACCTGATGCAGTACGCGGTGCGGCACATCGACGCGCGCCTTATCTTTTGGGCATCATATTCGGCATATCCATCGCCATGGCTACATTGCACAGCATCCCCCGGGCCAGAAAATCGGAGGTTTTCTTGTCGGCATCCTCGAATCCCGCTTTCACGAAAGCATGCTGAACCAGGTCCTTCACCTCGTTCATTCCCTGCTGCATCGCTTCGCGGATAGGCGCTTCCTGGATCGTCTGCGCCTGCATCTGCAGCAAGATTTCGCTGCGATGGGATTGCACGATCCCTTCGTACGCCCGGATCAGGCCCGTCTCCAATTCCTCCGGAGCAGCGGACTCGATGACCCCCTGAAATGCCTGCACGATGCGCTTCCAGGAGACCGTCAGCGATTCCACGAGCAGCGATTCCTTGGTAAAGAACCGATAGACGTAAGGCTGGGATATCGCTGCCCGTTCGGCAACCTGAGCCGTGGTCGCGCGATAGTATCCGATCTCTGCAAACACTTCGATTGCTGCTGCTACAATCTCATTTCGCCGATTCGCAGAGGTTGAAGCTCTAGCCATTCAACCAACCTCCTCTCACTCGTTTTGGTTTATTATTGATTGACCAATCACTAATTGAACTCAGTATATACGGTCCGTTTTCCTTTTGCAACTGTTTTCTTCCAAAATTATTGAATTCAACACCTGGGATAGCTTGAGCATAGGGGAGGAATCCGCTATTTCTTATCGAATTGTGTTTATGAACCGCAAATAAAACGGGAGCCTATTCCAAGACTTTATCCTGTAATCGATCAAGGAGGATCAACCATGAGTCATGAAGGTCAACAGCAATTCGAACGATGGCATAGACACCGTACGGTCTTGCTTCAGCTGCTGCAGGACGTACAGAGCGAGCATTTGGATTATAAACCGTGGGAAAATGCCTATACCTTGGGCGGATTAGCTGTTCATATTGCGGCAGCCTCGGATATGTTCCTGCGTTCCATCCAAAACGGCTCGTTTACTCCACCCTCGATTTCCACCCAATTCGAGACTATCGATGACATTCGAAATATCGTGCAAGCGTCGACCGAATCGACCAAGGCCCTTTTTGCCGAATTGTCCGACAGCCAGCTTGAGCAGCCGCTCGACTTCAATGGGTTCACAGCGCCCGGCAACGTGTGGTTAAACAATATGGTCGACCATGAAATCCACCATAAAGGACAGTTGTTTACTTACGTGCGGGCTGTCGGAATCGAGAAGGTTCCCTTCTTCACGCTTCAGCCGGCCAAGCAGTAAAAACAAGACACGGCTGGATTTGCTGTTTTAAGTTATCAAAAGGAAGTGCATCTTACTCAAAATAGAAAGCCGGATTTCCTGCAGCTTACGCTGAGGTAAATCCGGCTTTCTTCATCCCTGGCTAGCCTTGCTTCGCCAGCTTCACCACGGCCTGCAAAGCGGTGTTAATCTCGCGCTCCACTGCGTCGGCAACCACGTTTGTGTTCGGGTCGTACTCGGCCGCAAGGTCGGCGTCGGCAAAGCCGTCCATGGCCACAATCGCGCCGGCGCGAACGCCGCGGATCGCCGCAACGACGTACAGCGCCGCAATTTCCATCTCGACGCCGAGCGCGCCCGCCGCTTTATATTTCTGGTGCGGCACTTCCTCGACTCCGTTAAAGAACACGTCCAGCGTGACGGTTATGCCCTTGCGCACGACGCCTTCGCCGATCGCGAGAGCGGATTCGTACAACGCCTCCGCCACCTGGCTGTCCGCAACCGCCGGAAAACCGTCCGGTACCAGCTGCTTCGTCAGACCGTCCGTACGGATCGCCGCGGTGCTGACCACAAGGCTCCCCGCAGGGGTGTCCGCCCGATAAGACCCGGCGGTGCCCACGCGAATCAAGGTCTTCGCGCCTGCGCGGATCAGCTCCTCGAAGCAAACGGCCGCTCCCGGGCAGCCGACGCCATGGCTGGTTACCGCCAGCTCAACGCCTTCATGCGTCCCCACGAAAGTGCGGTACTCGCGGCTGAACGCCAGCTCGCGCGCATTTTCGAGCTTACGGGATATCGTCTCCGCGCGTTTCGGATCGCCGCAGACGATCACAAATTCAGGTATATCCTCTGAGTTCACTTGCAAAATAGGCATCAACATATTAGTCAAACTCCTTACGTGTCCATTCGTCTTCGGGTATATCCAGCGCCTCGCCGCTAAACCGCTCTTCCTTGAACGGGTCCGCTTCGTTGTGGAAGCCGTTGCGTTCCCAGAAGCCCGGGCGGTCTTCCTTCATAAACTCGATGCCGCGCAGCCACTTGGCGCTCTTCCAGAAATAGCGGTGCGGCACGACCGTGCGCAGCGGCCAGCCGTGCTTGTCCGTCAGCGACTCGCCGTTGAAACGATAGGCCAGCAGCACATCGTCACGGAGCAAATCCTCGATCGGCACATTCGTGTCATAATCGGGATCAGCATGAAACATGACGTATTTGGCATCCGGCTTGATCCGAAGCCCTGCTATGAAATCCCGGAACAGGATGCCCTCCCATACCGTATCGAACTTGGACCAGCGCGTGACGCAGTGAATGTCGGTGTTCACCGTTACCGTTGGCAGCGCCAGAATATCTTCATACGTAAAGGTCCGTTCCTCTTCCACTTCGCCGAAAACCCGGAGGGTCCATTCCGACATGTCGTAATGGGGAACCTCCCCTTCATGCAAAATCGGGAACTTCTCGGTCAACGTCTGCCCCGGCGGCAGCTTGGCCCGCTGCTCTTCGGTCAGGTTGCCCACCGCCACCGGCTTCATTTTTTTCAAACGTTCTGCTTTTTTATGCACCATGTTCATCTCCTTTACGCTTGATCGCTTTCGCATCCGCTTATCGACGGGATGACTTCAATCACAGGTTGTCGCGTAGCGGACTACGCGCTTATCTGGAGCTGGATCCCTGCTTCAGCGCGTCCTGCTGGAAGCTTTTATCCTTAAAGAAGAACATCGCCAGAATCGTTACGACATAAGGCAACATCTGCGTAAAATGCGTAGGCAGCGCCAGCCCCTGGAACCGGATGCTGAGTGCATCCATAAAGCCGAACAGCAGGCTTGCCGCCGTTACCCCAAGCGGACCCGATTGGCCCAGCATCGTGGCGACGAGCGCGATAAAGCCGCGGCCTGCCGTCATGCCTTCCGTAAACATCGTCACCTGTCCAAGCGACAGCTGCGCGCCTGCAAGCGCACATAACACGCCGCTCGCGAGCACGGCTCCATACTGATACCGTCTTACACGGATGCCCACGCTTTTGGCAGCGAGCGGATTCTCGCCGGCAGCCAGAAAACGGAAGCCGTTCTTCGTGCGATAGAAATAATACCACATGAGGCCCGCAATCAAAAACGACAGATACACAAGCGGCGTCAGGCCCGCCAAAATGGGACCGATCACCGGAATATCCTCGATAATCGGAATGTTCCATTTCGGCAGCCCGACCATCGTATTATCATAAAATGCACCTTTCACATCAAAAATAGCCCGCAAGCTGAATGTGGTCAACCCTGCCGCCAGCGCATTCATCGCGATACCGACCACGATGACGTTGGCCTGCAGATTAATGCTGAGGTAAGCAAAGATAAAGGAAAAGATCGACACGATCGCAATCGCGAACAAAATCGCGTAAAACACGTTGCCGAAAAAGTGGTTCCCCACCACGGCTGAGAAAGCCCCCAGCAGCATAAAGCCTTCCAAACCGACGTTGAACAATCCGACGCGCGAACACAGGGCACCGCCGAGAGCCGCAAGCAGGATCGGAGTGAGCACGCGGAGGGCCGAGTTGATTAAAGCAAGGTCAAACAGCTGTTCCATCGGATTTGTTCCCCTTTCTGCGCTTCAGGAAGCTGTATGTGAATCGGGCGGAGATAAACAGAATCAGCACGGCTTGGATGATCGCTCCAACCTCAAGCGGCACTTCCGTATTCCGTTCCACGCCCATGCCGCCCGTCTGCAGCGCGGCCAAGAAAATCGATGCAATCAGCGTGCCGATCGGATGCGACCCTGCCAGCAATGCTGCCATGATGCCCGTCCAGGCATAGTCGGCCGTAGATAACGCACCATCGATATAACGATACTGGGAGCCCAGGATTTCAACGGCCCCGCCAAGTCCGGCCAAGCCGCCGCTGAAGAACATCGCGCCAAGCATCATCGGCCCGCGCTTAACCCCGCCGAACAGGGCAAACAGCGGATTTCCGCCTAGCATCCGTACTTCGTAGCCGATCACGGAGCGCTTCAACAAGACGAATATAATCAACGCGGCCAGCACCGCGAGCACAAAGCCGACATGCAGCGGCATGCCGGAGATCAGCTTCGGCAGCCAGACGCTGTTATCGAGCATTTCGGATTGCGCCATCGCGGCCGAACCCGAGCGGTCCTTCAGCGGATAGGCGACCAGATACCCCGCAAACAATACGGCCACATAGTTCAGAAGCAGCGTGGAGATCAGCAGGTTCACCCGGAACCGGGCATCAAAATATCCGGCCATTACCGACCATAATCCCCCTGCGACAACGCCGGCAAGAATCGCAACGATGCACACCAGCCAGCCCGGACCCGGCATATACAATCCGACCAACGCGGCGGAAAGCGCGCCAAACACCATTTGTCCTTCCGCGCCTAGGTTAAAGAAGCCTGCACGGAAAGCAAACGCCGCGCCCAGACCGATCAGAATGATCGGGGTCGCGCGGGACAGCGTATTCGTAAAGAAATACATCCCGCCGAAGGCACCCTTCCACATCTCCGCGTAGGTCTGCAGGATATCGCCGCCGGCAATCATGATCGCGATGGCTCCGGCAAGCAGCCCCACGATGATTGCGGCAATCGGCTGAAGCAGCGGAAGCGTAAACTTAGTCCATTTGTTCATTACAGAGTTCCCCCCGCCATCAGCAGTCCCAATTTCTCTTCTGTCGCTTCCTTCGCCGACAGTTCGCCCGCGATCCGGCCTTCATACATGACCAGAACACGGTCGGACAGCTTCAAGATTTCCGTTAATTCCGACGATACCAGCAAAATTCCCGTGCCCTCTTCGCGCCGCTTGAGCAGTTCGCCATGAATCGTCTCCATGGCACCGATATCGACGCCTCGCGTCGGTTCCGCCGCGATCAGGAACGGAGTTCCCTGCTCCAGTTCCCGTGCCACGATCAGCTTCTGCAGATTGCCGCCGGACAAATACTGCGTGCTGGTCTCCAGAGAGCCCGTCTTGATGGAGAATTTCTGAACCCATCCGGATACGAGCGAACGAATGTCCTTGAGTTTGAGGAAGCCGCCCTGCTGCAAGCGGCGGTGATGCCCCATAAGCCCGGTATCCATCACGGTTGCCGTTCGATTGGCACCCCATACGTAGCGATCCTCCGGAATATGGGCTAACCCGTGTTCCCGTATTTCTCTTGTCGACATGCCGGTTACGTCCTTGCCCGACACGGCAATCCGGCCGCTGTCCGGCTGAGCCAGGCCCGAGATCACTTGAAGCAGCTCGGATTGCCCGTTGCCTGAAATACCGGCGATCCCGACAACCTCGCCGGCCCGTACCTCCAGGTTTACGCCGTCCAGAACCGGCTTGCCTTTCGTTCCGCGGATCGAGACGTCCGATACTTCCAGCACCTTCTCGCCCGGCGTGATCGGCTTGCGGTCCAGTTCCATCAGCTCGCGGCCGACCATGAGACGGGAGAGCTGGTGGGCATCGGTGTTCCCCTTCTCCACCACGCCAGTGACGGCACCGTCACGGAGCACCGTAATACGATCGGCCACGTCAAGGACCTCGTTCAGCTTATGGCTAATCAGGATAAAGCTTTTTCCCTGTTTGGAGAGCTGTTTAATGGCATCCAGGAGCTCCTGCACCTCGAGCGGCGTCAGCACGCCCGTCGGCTCATCCAGAATGATGATTTCGGCTCCCTGATACAGCACCTTCAATATTTCAACCCGCTGCTGCACGCCGGGGGCACTGCTGCTTACGGTGGCGCGCGGGTCCACCTTCATGCCGTATTTTTCGCAAAGTCCTTCCACGATCTTCACGGCTTGCTTGCGGTCAAACCCGGCACCTGAGCCCGGCTCATTGCCGATCACGATATTCTCGGCGATCGTAAACGTAGGAAACAGCATGAAGTGCTGATGCACCATGCCGATTCCGCCTTGAATCGCGTCAAGCGGGCTTGCAAACGAAACTTCCTTGCCATTCAGCCGAATCGTACCCGAGGTTGGCTGCTCCATCCCGTACAATATCCGCATCAGCGTCGTTTTGCCTGCACCGTTTTCCCCGACTATCGCATGAACCTCACCCGCGCGCAGCGAAAAATCAATGCCGCGGTTTGCGCTGAACTCGCCATACTTCTTCGTAATATTGTCCATCTGGAGTAGCATCGAGTCATGCCTTCCTTTCGTTTCTGAATGAAAGACCGACTGCCCATGTGCAGCCGGTCCAGGTAAGAACTAATTTTGTTCCAATGCGTTCGTTACTTTAATCTTTCCGGCGATGATATCGTCGGAAATCACCTTAAGCTGATCCACGATGTCTTGTCCAATGAATGGGTTAAGCGGCGTTTTGCTCTCATGCGTAACGTAAGTGAGACCTACTGCGCCTTCCTTCAGGCCGTAGTCGCGAATATCGAAAGTATAGTTGCCCTCTGCAAAATCCTTCACCGTTTCGTATACGACAGCGTCGGTACCTTTCAACTGCGCGAGCACCACATGCTCAGGCTCGGTATTGTCCGTATCTTGTCCGGAAGTGTAGAAGCCCTTCTCTTTCGCTGCTTCGAACACGCCCAGATCGCCAACGGCGGACATGCCGGCTACGAAATCCGCGCCCTTGGAGTTCTGCAGGAGCGCAAGCTCCTTCGCTTTTGCCGGATCGTCGAATCCGCCTACGAAGTTAACGAAAACTTCGATGTTCGGATTGACCGATTTCGCGCCTTCCTCAAAGCCGGTCATATATTTATGCATAATCGGAATGTCGTTGGCCACAACGTTGCCGACCTTGTTCGTTTTCGTTGCCAATCCTGCAGCCGCCCCCAGAAGATAAGCAGCCTCATGCTCGCGGAATCCGACGCTGCGGACGTTCGGCAAATCCACGACCGTGTCAATGATCGCAAACGGCACGTCCGGATTCTCCGGTGCAACCTTCTTCAATGCATCCTCCATCTGGAAGGTGGATGTGATGATCAGATCATACTTCTCGGCAACCGCCGTGCGGAGGTTCTGCTCGATCGAAGCAGGGTCTGTCGATTCAATCGTTTTGACTTCAACGTTGAAATCGGCAGCAGCCTTTTGCAATCCTTCGTCCATCAGGGCAAAGAATGGATTCACGCCGATCTTCTCAGGAAGAACTAGTGCAATGCGTTTCTTATCTTGAGATCCTTCGGAACCGCCATTAGCTGCACCACTGTCAGTAGACTTATCATCGTTGCCGCAACCTGCAAGCAATCCAACGGATAATACGAGTGTTAATAGAATTGACCATGTCTTTTTCATTTCCTGACCTTATCCTCCTAAGTGAGCACTTTTTATACTATTATCCTATGGTATAGACAAGCAGATGTCAAAACAAAAATTTTAGCGTTTTATGTAGTTTAATGTGTTTTTTAGCAAAAATTTGGTGGAAAACTGCGTATATCACAGAACATTACCTTGTCAAAATGTCGATAATGTTCGGAAATTGCCAACATTTGATCAAACGCTTCCGGCATGGATCCGGGATGAAAACGCATTATTTTCAAATTCCTGGCATCACGCAAACCTGAATTCTCTCTATCTATATAAAAAAGGATGCCGTTAGGCATCCTCTCTCTTGCATGATTTCTATTTAGATGAAGCAGCATACGAAATGTTGAATTCTTCAGCCCAGCCTGCTTCCAACGCCGATTCAATCGATCAGCTCCGAGCCTTTCAATAACCGCTGCAGCATGACCGCTGCTTCGCCGCGGGATAACTTCTGGAGCGGCTTAAGCCCTGCACCCGATCCCAGGACAATTCCTTGCTTCACTAGGGCGGCCGCAGCCGGTCTGGCCCAGTCGGACAGGTCTTCACGGTCCTGGTAAGGGGAGAGGATGGCTGCCGCCTCCATCTCATTCACTGCACTCGTTGTTCCCGCCAGCTTCATCACTCTCGCCATAACCGCTATGGCCTCTTGACGCGTGATGCCTTGGGCCGGCCTGAAACGGCCGTCCTCATACCCCTGAAGGAGCCCATACTGCACAGCTTGCGTTATGACGCCGCCATGCCAGTCCTCTGCGTCGACATCCCGGAAAGCAGGAGCTCCGTCCTGCACCTCATCCAAACCGAGCACCCTTACGATCATGGCGGCAAACTCGGCACGGCTCACTTGGGCATTCGGCTCGAAATGAATCGCCGCGGGCTGATTCGCATTTGTGTCTGTCCCACCTTCGGCAAGTCCGGTTCCGTTCAGAATCATTCGCGAAGCAAGATCGTTCACCGCATCCTTGGACCAGTGGAACGATACATCAGCAACTCGCACTTGATGAGAGATGAAAGCAATCGTACCTGCCGATAAGGAATGCAGAATCGCCTCGCGGCTTCCGTCCTCCTTCAGCTCGAAGCGCGTCGGGATCGGGTAAAAGCTGCCGTTCCGATCCAGCAAGACAGCCGTTGTCATGCGGCCCGGCATCCCCTGCGGCCAAATGATTCGCTGCTTCATATATTGCGGGAACGGATCTAACTGCAGTGCCGTGTCCTGAGCTTTAGCCGTGATTTCAAACTCGATAGGCAAACCGATAAGCGTACTGCCGGATTGCGATGCGGCCTTCTTAACGGCCTCTACCTTGGCAGCGTCGCTGCCAGCCATCGTCAGGGTTATCGATATTTGATCCGCGGCCGGCAAATCCGTGCTTCCTGGCGCGTGCCAGCGCGAAGATGCCATCACGGCCGCAGGAACGTGGAAATGACCAAGCGCCGATCGGATTTCAATGGCCCCCTGCTTGGCTTTAAGCAGGTCAAGAGCAGCTCCGTTTGTTTCCAGGGAGACCTGATCCGCAGGCCGTGCCAACGCGATGACGATTACCGGATTGTAGTCCACTGTCTCTAAACGGGCTTCCAGCTTAGCCGTATCCAGTTTCATCGATACGACGGTATGTCCATTGGCCTCATGGAACAAACCTGTAACCATCCCTTCCTGTGATTCATCGTTTATCGTAACGTTGACGTCCACTCTATTCGAAGGTGCGGCATTGCCCGATAGGCCCGGTATAGCCGATCCTTGGCCGGAACCTCCTGGCGACGAACCTTCCGGCTCTTCAGGCGTCCCGCCACTGCCTCCGGATGAAGCTCTAACCAATGTCGTTCTGTATTTCATATGCTGGCCGTCAGGCGCCGTCACCATAACCTCGATGACCTGGCTGCCTACGGCGACGGGGAAGGAAGGGCTCACCTGGCCGGAGAGGAGATCCATCGGCCCCCATACCAAATTTCCGGCCTCGCCGTACACGCTGGCCGTTACCGTCGCCCTCGCATCATATACCTGTGCCGTTACCGTGAGGCGATCCGTATCGCTGGCGACCTGCGCTTTGTAATCATAGTGATCTCTGGCAAACTCAGGGCTCAGCGCTACTTCTCCGCTCGACGAACGCAGCGACAATGCTTGCAAATCAGCGTCATACACCGGAGCCTCATGTTCCCTGACCGTAAAGCTCCAAGCATCCGCCCCCTGAATGCCGGCAAAGCCGGCACTTGAATGGTTACCGGTAAAAGCACCCGGCTCGATCTCGACGTAATAGGCCGCCCCCGCATCAAAATCATTCAGCGGATCTATGCTCGCCGCGTTCCCGAGAATCGTGACGCTCCCTGCATCGGAGGCATCGACGGTCTCGACGACTCGATGATCCGAGGCAAGCCTAATCGTAATCGATTTACCGGATACCGCCGTCACTTCTTCATTAAAGACAACCTGCAAGATTACATCTTTTTCCACGCCGACAGCCTGGTGGGACGGCGTGTAAGATACGGCCTTAAGCTCGGTCGGGGCCTGAATCGCCTTCCATTGGGCATACAGCGTGACGTCCTGCGTACCGAATATAAGCTTGCCACCGGCAGGATAATCGATTCCGCTTCCGTCGGCCTCCGTATTCCAGCCGTCGAAGACATGTCCATCCTTGCCCAGCTGCCCCGTATTGCCCGCCACGACCGCTTCGTCGCCTCTGGCAAACAAACCGCTGCTTACCGGAACATTCCCTGCGGTGTGTCCGTTGCCGTCATAGGTTAACGAGTAGATTTGCGGCCATAGGGTTGTCACCTTCAGCATGCGGTATGCGCTTTTCCTGCCTACGGCATCTTTGACCATGACGTTAAAATAATGATCGGTGCCTGCGGCAAGCCCGTTCACCACCATTCCGGTGTGACCCGCCGCGTAGTTTCCGAGGGGCTTCCCGTTCCTCTCCATTTGGCTGACGTTCCCGATATTCGGGCTGCCGGACGAATATAACAAATACTGCAATTCGTGCTGCTCCGTCATATTGTCCGAGGCTTTCGGCCATTCCAATGCAACGGAGTCTGACGTGATGCTGTGCGGATTCAGGCTACCGCTGCCCGTATCCGGAGACGTCGTATCCAGCACGGCTTTGGTCAGGGTAGGTATTCCCCTCGTATTGTTGTACGTCCCGTCTCCGATTTGTCCTCCGGAGTTATAGCCCCATCCCCAGACGGTTCCATCCTTCTTCATAGCCACGCTATGAAAGCCGCCGGCGGAAATTTCGCGTACATGCTCGATCCCCGGCACAGGGACCGGAATGAGGCTGGAAGCATTCGAGTTTAGGCCCAGCTGCTGTTGACTGTTATCTCCCCAGCTCCATACGTTTCCTGCCCGGTCCACTGCAAGGCTGTGATAACCTCCACCCGCAACGGCAACGATATGCTGCAGGTTTCGAACCTGCACGGGTCTCGTCCGGTGCGTTCTCGTACCGTCGCCAAGCGTACCGTACGTATTGTTTCCCCATGCCCACACGGTGCCGTCTTGTTTAATGGCCAAACTATGGGAACCGCCGGCGGCAATCGCCATGACGTCCGTCAGCCCGGCAACCTGTACCGGAACGTGCCGGTCCGTCGTTGTCCCGTCTCCAAGCTCCCCGCTTCCGTTCACGCCCCAGGCCCATACGGTGCCGTCCGATTTTAAGGCAAGACTGTAGTATCCTCCAGCCGCAATCGCCGTCACATCGCTTAGACCAGTAACCAGAACCGGGGAGTTTTGTTGTATCGTCGTTCCATTTCCCAGCTCGCCGTTGTCATTCTTCCCCCAAGTCCAAACGGTGCCGTTCTCTGAAAGCGCCATGCCGTGATAGGCCAATCCGCCCGATATTGCCTTGATCCCGCTCAGACCCGGAACTTGCGCGGGCGCGTTCACATTCGTTATCGTTCCAATCCCTAACTGTCCGTTCTCGTTTGCCCCCCAGGTCCATACCGTTCCATCCTGCCTTAGCGCCATCGAACTGCGGACGCCGGAGTGAATGTCAATGACATGGTTCAAATTCTTCGCCATGACCGGAGTCGTCCGGGTATTCCAGGTGCCGTCACCCAGCTGCCCCCTGTCTCCGTATCCCCATGAGTAAACTTCACCGCTGCTTACGAGCGAAGCGGTATGATAGTACCCGGCTACAAGCTTTGGTGCAACGGCCGCAGCCGCAAAGGCTTCGCGATATCCCAATAACCCATCCAGCTGCAGCAGCAGCAAAGCCGCACACAGCAGGATTTTTCCTGAACGCCTTAGCATAATCTCCTCCTTCGTTTCATCAGCGTTATGATAGCTGCGGCCCGGTTAGGACCGCGGCACCAAGGATGCTATCAAATTTATGGGAGGAAAACGATTGACAAACGTTAACTTTTCATCTTTTTTTTCATATAATCTAGTTATCGCGACTCAATTTCCGTAAAAATAACGTTTCGTATATTGCGAGGGTATCCTATGAAACTACTGACCGACTCACCCATTCTGAAAATGAAAATAAGCCTTCCCGGTCTGAAGGAGCATCTGATTCGCCGGGACCGGCTGCTGCAGGATATGGCAGCAGGCCATAAGGGTCAGCTGACAACCGTCATCGCGCCTGCCGGATACGGCAAGTCGACGCTGCTCGCCCAATGGGCTCATGAGACCGACGAACGAAGCGCCTGGGTTTCGCTGGACGAGCGGGATAACGATCCCGTCCGCTTTTGGAGATACGTGGCGGCCTCGCTGGCCTCGATTCTTCCCGAGCCGCAAGGAGTTCGTCTCATGCACCATACGCAGCTGCTGCCAAGCGCCTCGATTGAAACCTTTCTGGATACGCTGATCAGTGAATTATACGAGGATTCCGAGCCCCTCAATCTCATTCTTGAGGACCTGCACAGTATTCACTCTTCAACCATCCATGGAGGGATTTCCTACTTGGTCGACTACCTCCCCGAACATATTCATCTTCTCATCTCGTCCCGGACCGAGCTTCCATTCCCCACGATCAAGGGCTTGGTAAACCATGAGGTCCATCTTATCGGCATGAAGCAGTTGGAATTTACTTACGAGGAGACGGAGCGCTTGTTCCGCCATGCGTCAAACGGCGGCCATCCCATTCTGACCTCGATGGAGATTGATACGTTACGGAACCAGACGGAAGGCTGGGTTACCGGGCTCCAGCTTGCCGTGATTACCACGCGAACCGGCAGCGGTCTGGAAGGATTCGTGGAGGATATGAAGGGGAATCCGCTTCTCGTATCCAAATATCTGTTTCAGGAAGTCGTAAGCAAGCTGTCGCCCGACGTGTTCTCCTTTTTGCTCCAGACCGCCGTCCTTTCAGAGCTGCATCCGCAGGTTTGCGATGCCGTAACCGATCTCGGCGACAGCCGTCCGATGCTGGAGGAGCTGCAGAAGCTGAATCTGTTTCTGGTTCCGCTGGACGAACATCAAACCTTCTTTCGTTATCATCATTTATTCTCGCAGTTTCTGCTCGACCTGCTTCAGCGCGAGTTTCACGGGGAATATACCAAGCGCCACCGGCTCGCCGGTGAGTATTATGCCTCCGTCGGCTCCATGGATGAAGCGATTGACCATATGTTGGCAGCGCAGGACTTCGGGCATGCCCTGAACTTGCTCGAGCAGCATATGCAATCCGTGCTCGAACTTGGAGAGATTGCCACCTTGCTGAAATGGTTTGACCGCATCCCCCCCAGCTATCCGATGACACCCGAAATGTCGCTGGCGCATGCTTTTGTCTTGGTACTGACAGGAAATCTCGAACGTTCCGAGCGCATGCTGTCCCTTATTGAGGAAGCCTGCGCTGCGCTAGAATCATCGGACCGAAGGGAGCAGCTTATGAGTTCCATCCTGTTCGTGCGGTCCAATCTTGTTTTTCTGAACGGTGACTTCGGCAAATGGTTCGCCTTCAGCGAAGGTATCCTCGACAACCTGATGCCCGACAATCCGATGTACTACCAGTTCGATTACAATCGGCGGGAGCCTTATGTCAGGCGTACCTCGCTCGGCATGAAGGGAACTCTCTCCGCCGATACGGAAAGAATCGCGCATCTGTTTACCGGTGTGCTGGAATCCCACGGGTGGGCGCATTCGCTCATGAACTTATATGTTAAACAATCCTTGTGCGAGGGATATTATGAATGGAACCGACTGGCGGAATGCCGGCAGCTGCTGGTGCAGATCCGTAATGCGCCGCCCGCCAAAGAAACGATGGGGCTGTTCGTGCCGCTGCATATCACCGAAGCCAGGCTGTTCGCTGCCGAGGGCAAATTCCATCTAGCCCATTATGCTTTGGATGAAGCGTGCTCCGCTGCGCTTGCCAGGAAATCGAGCCTTTGGCTCGCCCCGTTAAAGGCCGTCAGAAGCTTGATCTATATCCGGGAAGGGCGTATAGCCGAAGCACGGAAGGAAGTGGCCGATCTCCCCGTTTCAGTCAAGGACAAGCCCGCCTATAGCCGGGAAACGGAATACCTGGCGTTGGTCCGCATGTTAGGCAGACAGCGCAGGGAAACCGAGGCGCTGCGCCTCCTGGACCTGTTGAAACCTCAGGCGGAGCGCGAACAGCAGCGATCCAGCATCATTGAAATCACAAGCCTGCAGGCGCTGCTGGAACATCAGCGCGGCCAGCGGCAGCAGTCGCTTCATCTTCTTGGCGAAGCCTTGCGTGTCGGGGCACAGAACGGTTATGTCCGCACCTTCCTCGACGAAGGGGAGGACATGTGCCAGCTGCTGCAGCAGTATTCGAGCCGACTTGGACAGGAAGACGGCTTAAGCCCGGAGAAACTTCGGACGCTTGAATATGCACGCACGCTCGTGAAGCGTTTCCCGGGTTATTCCGAAGCGGATATTCCTTCCGCCGAGACACCCCAGCAAACTCTTCACGAACGGCTGAATCGGAACGAAATGAATTTGCTGCATCTGATTCGCCAGGGCGCCGCGAATAAACAGATGGCCGCAGCACTCGGCCTGTCCGAAGGAACGATCCGGGTGTATTTGTCCAGACTGTACGGCAAGCTCGGCGTGACGACACGCACGCAGGCTCTGGTTAAAGCCCAGTCGCTGAACCTGCTGGAGGATTAATCGGGGATAACCCTACAAATGAACCCCGGGACACGCGTTCCCGAGGTTCTTTTTTTACGCTATGGATTTACCTTATAATACCCGTCCGCACCATCATGAGCTGAAGGATCGGATCCATTTGAACCGGTTCACCTTCACGATCGCCACAAAACACTTCAGGATTTGATCCGATTTCAGGCAGATGAACACGGCAAGCGGCGATAAATGGAACACAAAAGCGCATAAGGCGGATGAGGGCAGCACGATCAGCCACATAAATATCAAATCGTTGTACAGCACAAAGCGGGTGTCTCCGCCGCTCCGCACGATGCCCGTCAAAGCCGGCATCTGGTAGGCCGTTCCGACCACGGTGATCGACAGCACCGTCATGAAATGCAGGGCAAGCGTTTTGGCCTCATCGGATATCGAATAGAAGCCCAGCACGAAATCCTTGATCACAAACAGCACGGCCCCCGTCAATAAACCGAGCAGGATATACAGAATCTGCAGCGTTTTGGCATACGATATGATTTTATCCATCATGCCCTCGCCGATGGTCTTCCCGATCAGCACGGCCGTTGCGCTGGCGGAAGCGTACACGATGACCGTCACCATCTGGAAAATCGTTGTAGCAATGCTGTTGGCGGCGATCGCGGATTCCCCCATATGCCCCAGGATGGCGGTTTGTGCCGCCATGGCGAGCCCCCATATCGTATTGGACATCAGAATCGGGGAGCCTACGCGAATGTACTGCTTGAAGAGCTCCATATCGAACTTCAGGAAATCCTGCAACTTTAACAGGATCTTGCGATCGAACCGCTTAACATACACGATGACGATCACGCATTCAATGATCCTCGCCGTCAGGGTAGCGATAGCCGATCCGGACACGCCCAGCTCCGGGAAGCCCATATACCCGTAAATCAGGATGTAGTTCAAGCAGATGTTGATAACCAAGGTGGACAGCGATACCACGAAGCCGATTTTTACCGTTTCCACGCTTCTTAAGGAAGCCAGCAAGGAGCTGGTGACCGCAAAGAAGATATAAGAGAAGCAGATGATGCGCAAATATTCCACGCCGGCAGCTATGACGTTCTCTTCCTTGGTAAACAAGGACAATACCTCGTGCGGGAAAAAGAACACGATGACCCATAACACGATACTGAGAAGGATGGCCATTCGCATGCCGATGCTTGCCGCTTTTTTGATCAAGCCTAAATCCTTGGCTCCCCAGAATCTGGACGACATGATGACCAAGCCTTCGCATACGCCCAGAACCAGCATGTGCAGCAGGAATTGGATCTGGTTCGCCAGCGCGACGCCCGACAGCGCCGATTCGCTGTATCCTCCCAGCATGACGTTGTCCGACAAATTCACGCCGACCGATATCAGGTTCTGCATCCCGATCACAAGCGTCAGCCAGAAAAAACTTTTGTAGAATCCTTTTTCCCGAACAAATAAACTCATGTCAGCTAACCTTCTTCGACTATAAGATGATGAATCTCTAATATATACGAAATTATGCAAATGAACAGAACCAAATGAAGTGAAGCATCCTTCCTGCCGTATAGTAGATTCATAGAATCAAAAACATAATAACATTATAATGTTTTTACGGTAAAAAACTAGTCGTCTGGTTGCACTCCATTACGAAAGCCGGTAATCGAACTTCGACGGCATCCTGGAGGATTCCGCAGCAAATCCCCTGCCCCTTGTCTCATCTCTCCCCGCTTGATCGCCCTAAAGCTTATGTAACATGCTAAATTCGCGTGATGCCGTGGGATTTCCTGACTATGTACAAAAGGACATGCCGTATATATGATGGCAATGTAATTCCATCCCAACGATATAGAGGAGAATGTGTATGACCGTGTGGAAATATCCGTTATCCCGCAACATGGTTCAGCGCAGCATGATTGCAGCCCTCAGCGCTGCCCTCCTTATGACCCCGCTTCAAGCCCTTGCTGCCGATGAGGCGCCCCAAGCCGAGGCATCGCCAATGAAAACGCCGTCCAGCATCCCGACAGACACCACGGCTTTCGCACAATTCACGGGGAATCCAGCCGATTCCCTGGCGATTGGGGAGCACCGTTTGATCAGCCGCAAGGAGATCGACCGGCACTGGGACGGCCTTGATCCGGATTACACGCCGGAAAAGTCGATCGAAGCGGTTAAAGCGCTGCTGTCGGAGGAAGACTTCGAGGCTTTATTTCCTTACAGGCTAGGTTCGGCCGCATGGTTTAACGTCGCCAAGGGCAAAGAATACTATAAAGCCGATCAGACGGACTATTTCTCTTACGACAACCTGATTCACGCGGTGGCCGAGGTGTCCAATCTGAAGATCAAGATCCGCACGCGGCAAGGAGCCCCTTCCGCCCAAGAGATTTACCGATTGGACAAAGATGCCCGGGTCGAAACACTCGTCGTGCGTTCGGCGGATTTCCATTCGGCCGAGAACCTTAACCAAGCGATTGAAACCGTTATCATTGACGGCGGCACCTTTCTCAAGGAAGGGTTCAAGAAGGACCGCAAGCGCGAACTGGCCGCCTTCCTGGCCAATCTCTCCCACGAAACCGGCGGGGGCTGGGCTGCCGCTCCCGGCGGTCCGCTTCGCTGGGGATTGTTCTGGAACGAAAACATCGCCGGCCGGACAGGGGTCAACATGGATGCCTTCGTTGATCCGGCAAGCGCAGAGCTGTATCCCGGATCGCCGGACAAGCGCTATTATGGGCGGGGACCGATCATGCTCAGCTGGAACTTCAACTACGGACTCTTCAGCTCCATTATCTATGGGGATAAAAGCGTGCTGCTGGACCATCCCGAGATCGTTGCCGCCGACGGCAAGATCGGCTACATGACCGCCATCCTCTTCTGGATGACGCCGCAGGACCCGAAACCTTCCGCCCATGACGTAATGGTCGGCAGATGGAAGCCTTCCCCGCTCGAGAAGTTCAGGGGACTGGGCAGTCCCGGCTTCGGCACAACGGTGATGGTCTTGAACGGCCTGGAAGCGAACCTCGGGGAAACCGAGGGCAGTCCCGTGCAGCGGCGCGCCGGACATTACCGCGATATCACGGGCCGTATGGGCGTCGATATTACCGGAGAGAAGGTCGATACGTTAGGGATGAAACCGTTCTGATGCGGAACCCGCCTGAAGCTCGGATCCATCACGTTTGATGGATCATGCAAAATCGCCCTTGGCGGATGGATGGCTTGCGGCCACCACGCTGCCATAGGGCGATTATGTTTTGGAGCAGCGTTCATACCAGCCGCTGGGAGATGGCAACGCGCTGCGCTTTCGGCAAACTCTTCAGCACCAAATCGTAGGAATGGTCGATCATATCGCGCAGGTCCGCTTCCGTTAGGGAGCCATCGACGGTCACCGTGTTCCAGTGCTTCTTATTGAGATGGTATCCGGGCTGCACGGCGTCATGCTGCTCGCGCAAATTCTCCGCGATGACCGGATCGCATTTCAGGGAAATATGGCTGACCTTCTCCCCTGCCGTAGTGGTAATCAGGGCAAACATTTTGCCGCCGACCTTCATGACGATCGGAAGCGGTCCGAACGGATAATCCTCGGCTGCGGCTTTCTTCGAAAGACAATAAGCAATGAGTGGGCTTCGCACCTGGAAATTCTCTCCTTCAAGATCAGATCTATTTGATTATAGTAGATGATGTTTCCCTGTTCAATTCCGTTTGACATGTTGTTCATGCTCCGTTCATACAACTCTTGTATATTGGGACTGATTCAAGATGCAAGGGGGAATTTATCCATGTTGAAATACAGCAAATGGCTGATGCGCATCGCGGCCATTTATATGCTCATCGGCGCATTGATCGGAGCGGACATGGCAGGCAGAAGCAGCTACAGCATGGTTGCAGGCCACGCCCATATCCTGGTGGTAGGCTGGCTGACCTTGTTTGCCTATGGCATGTTCTACTACGTCTTTCGGGACAAGCTCAGCATGAAAAGAACCGCCGCGATGCACTTCTGGACGAGTTTGCTCGGGGGCGGGATCATGCCGCTGGGCATGCTGATGTATTACCAAATGCAGAATACGGCAACCCTGCTGGCCTTTATCATTCCAGCGTCGATTTTGCTTATCGCAGCAATTTTGTTTATCACCTTATTGTTTTTCGATAAAAAATTGTTTTCGAGCACATAGCTTGGCTCAAGGCCATCGTGGAGGCTTGCTCTACTTTATCGGCATATGCTGAACAAAAAAGAGAGGTGAGCCTCTTAACTATGAGCTATAAAAGCAGCACCATCAAAAGCAAGTGGAAGAAAACGAAATGGTTGAACGAAGATGCTTACTTCAGGCAGTACGTGCCGCACACGCTGCCGTTCAGCAAAAAAAACCTGAACACCATGCTGGCGAGCTACTCCACGGTGTTCTTTAAGCCTACGGATGGTTCAGGCGGCAATAACATTATCCGGATCCGCAAAACCGGCGGAGGCTACCAAAGCCAGCTGAACACGACGAAAACGTCGTACTCGAGCTCATCTCAGCTGTACCGCGACCTGAATCGCTTTGCAGGGAGCAGACCTTATCTGCTGCAAAAAGGAATTCGCTTGGCCAAAAGCAATGGCAAGCCTTTCGATATCCGGGTGATGGTCCAGAAAACCCGGGAGGGCGCCTGGTTCGGCACCGCCCTGTTCACGAAGGTCGGCAACCCGAACAAAGTGGCCACCAATTATAATCAAGGCGGCTCCATCGGCACGTTCAAGAAAACGATGAGCGGCGCCAATTTCGACTCGGCCTTCATCCAGCAGCTCGAGTCTGAACTCAAGGGACTCGGCGTTGCCGTAGGCAAAAACTTTGACCGCCATTATAAAGGATTCAAGGAACTCGGCCTGGACGTGGCTGTCGATTCGAAAGGCAGACCGTGGATTCTCGAGGTCAACACCCGACCGCAAATTTATCCGCTCAAAAATCTAAAGGACCGCAGCCTCTACCATAGAGTGCTGTCTTACGGTAAGCATTATGGGCGTACGAAATAAACGAGGATACTTCAGCCGCTTAAACCAAACGGCCGGGCATCATGCCCGGCCGTTTTTGGCTGTAATCTCATTTTAAAAGCTTATTATCAGGATACCTGGAAGAGCGCTTATTATTACGGCTTGCTGGCTACCACTTCAATCTCAACTAAGCCATCCTTCGGCAATCGGGCTACCTCTACGGCGCTCCGTGCCGGATACGGTTCTGCAAAGAAAGAAGCGTACACCTCGTTGACCGCTTGGAAATCGTTCATGTCCTTCAGGAACACGGTCGTCTTGACGATGTGCTCCATGCCGAAGCCGGCAGCCTCCAGGATCGCTTTCACGTTGAGCAGGGAGCGCTTCGCCTGCTCTTCTACCGTCGGCGCGAAATGCCCCGACGCATCCATGCCGAGCTGGCCGGAGGTAAACAGCAGATTTCCGTATTGCACGGCTTGGGAATAAGGGCCGATTGCTCCTGGAGCCTGCTGGGTTGCGATGGTTTTTCTTTCTTGTTGCGTCATGGTGTTCTCTCCTCTGTAGCGCATAGTATTACGCATTTATATTTATGGTTGGTTACCATCTTCCAAAACATCATCATCTGTATTAATGGGCCGATGCAGCTTCTGCAGCGTCTTTTCGGCTTCCGTGATGCGAATCATCGTATTCCTTCAGCATTTCCTTTTGCTGCTCAGGCGTAAGTTTGGCAATGCCGAAACCGGTAAAACCCCAAATCGTTGCAAAAATAATGCCTGTCCAGCACAGCACCGCCCAAGGCAAATAGGATAGCGTTGCTACGCCCAGCGTTCCGGCCATATAAGCACCGGCTGCCGTCCATGGCAGAATCGGTTCGGTAATGGCGGCGGAATCCTCCACCGTCCGTCCCAGATTCTTCGGATGCAGACCGCGGCGGATGTAAGCCTCGCGGAGCATCTCGCCCGGCATCAGGATGGACACCTGTCCGTTGCTGGTTACGCCGATCATGGTTAGCCCCGTTGCAATCGTCGCCAGGATCAAGGAGCCTGTGGAACGCACATGCTTCAAGAGCCTGTCCACGATCAGCTCCAGCGACTTGGTCAGCGATATCGTACCGGCGAATGTGATTGCGCTGAAACAGATAAGCAAGGTTCCCATCATGGAACTCATGCCGCCCCGATTAATAAGGCGAGGTATGTCCGCAATGACGGTATTCGGATCAAATCCGCTGACATGAACCATCGCGATATCGAATCCGCTGACAACCGAGGTTACCACGTCATGCAGCGAGAAGCCGTGAAAGATCATGCCGTTCGCCATCGCCACGATCGACGACAGCAGCATGACGGGAATCGTTGGTTTCTTGGTGATCGAGCCGTACAGCACAATCAGCACAGGCAGAATCAGGAGCAGGTTCCAATCGTATATCGTGGCCAAGGTGTTCATGATGTCGGTTACCTTCTCGGGAATTCCTATGCTGGACACATGCGTGTTCAAGCCCGTGACCACGTAGACGATCCCCGCCACGAAGAAGGACGGGAGCGTCGTGTACAGCAAATGGCCGATATGCTCATACAGGTTAACGCCGGTCGACAAGGCCGCGATGTTGGTTGTATCCGAAAGCGGCGAAAGCTTGTCCCCGAAGTAAGCCCCTGCTACAACCGCGCCGGCCACAGCCGCGAGATTGGCGTCCATGCCGGCGCCAACGCCCATGAAGGCGACCCCGATCGTACCCGCGGATCCCCAGGAAGTGCCCGTACATACGGAGACCACGGACGTAACGAGAAAAGCGGTGATCAGCAAAAACTGCGGATCGATGATTTTCAGGCCGTAGTAAATCATCATCGGGATGGTTCCGCCGACCATCCACGCGCCGATCATAAATCCGACCACAATCAGGATGAGGATGGCGGGCATGGTTTTCGCTATTTTCTGCGAAATGGATTCCAATATATCGTTGTAGCTGTACCCCAGCTTAATCGCGATCAAACCTGCGACGATGGCGGATGCAATAATCAGCGGCTCGGGCGGCAGCTCGAACAATACGTAACCAAGGCACAGCAAGATTACCATGGTGAAAATCGGAAGCAGCGCCAGAAACATGGTCGGCTGCTTAATCATTCGTTCCTCTGTTGGCTTAGCCATTATGAATTCCCCCCGGATGTAAATAAGAAAACGTCAATCGACGTAACCTTCTGTAGAAGACATGCCGCATATAGCGGAAGTTTTTCTTGCGTGATAAGGTTGGTAAGCCTTTGAAGTTTATTCCTTCTGATCTCTTAGACTTTGATTGTTAACGCTTTAGTGGATAAGCCGCGGCAAGCCGCTTCAGGCCTTCCTGCAACACAGGGCGCGGCGCAGCCACGTTGACCCTGATATAGCCTTCACCGCCGGGACCGAAGGATGAGCCGAAGCTGACGCTGACGCGCGCCTTTTCCTGGATCCACTCCACCAGATCCTTTTCATGACGGCTCACTGCCTTACAGTCGATCCATAGCAGGTACGTCCCTTCAGGATCGATGACGTTCAGCTCAGGCATATGATCGGCAATGAAGCTTTGAGCATAAGCAATATTGTCTTTGATATAAGCGCGCAGCGCCGTCAGCCATTCATCGCACGAAGCATACGCAATTTCCAGCGCGGGCACGGCGAAGAATGTGGGATTATGAATCCCCGCCTGCAGCAAACCTTGTTGAAACTGCTCCCGCAGCGCAGCATTGGGAATGATGATGTTGGCGATTTCGAGACTCGCCAGGTTAAAGGTTTTGCCCGGTGACGTGCAGATTATGGAACGGTTCGCAACCTCTTCGGACAGCTTGGCGATGACGGTATGCTCGTGACCTTCATGAATGAAATCGGCATGGATGTCATCGGACACAATCAGTGCGTCATACCGGATGCAAAGCTCCGCCATGCGTTCAAGCTCCTCCCTCGTCCATACGCAGCCCACCGGATTGTGGGGGGATATGAGCAGGACTATCTTGATCCCTTCCTGCATCCGTCGTTCCATATCGTCAAAATCGATCTCGTATCGCCCGTCCGCAAGCACCAGCGGACTTTCAACCAATATCCGGCCGTTTAGCGTAACCGCTTTCGCAACAGGCTGATAAACAGGCGTGTGGACAAGAATCCTGTCTCCGGCTTCCGCGAATTTCTGAACAATGACCGAAACGGCCTGCACAATGCGCGGACAAAACACGATCCATTCGGGCTCGACCTGCCAGTCGTAGGCCTTATCGAGCCAAGCACGGACCGCTTCGAAGTAAGGCGGAAACGGGTCGGTATATCCGTAAATGCCGTGACGCGCCGCCTCCGCTACCTTGTCCACCACCATGGGCGGTGCCGGCAGATCCATATCCGCCACGGAGAGAGCGATCATGTCGTTCCCCATGCTCTGCGCCATGCCGTCCCATTTGGCGCTGTTCGTTCCATACCGGCTGACGACCTTGTCAAAGTTATATGTCATGATGTCACCTTCCATTGTCTCAGGATGCAATGCATGTTTAACAGGATAAACGGCCGCTTATTTCAGCTTCTGCAAATAACGATACACGGTAGGCTCCGATATGGATAAAGCAGCGGCAACCTTGGAAACCCCGCCCTTTAGCAGGAATACGCCCTGTTCGTTCAATTCCTTCACAATCTCGATCTTCTCGTTCGAAGATAAACGGTCCGCCGGAATGCTGATTTTGCCTAGGACGGTCTGGATGATGTGCTGAAGCAAATCGTCCACGTTCCCCTGGAGGTATTCGGTGGAAGGTTTGTCCTCCTTGGGTGCATCCAGGGCGGCCGGCGGCGTAAGCGAGCCTCCCCGCAAAATGCTGTTGATCCAATCAGCGGCAACCTCCATATGCGTGATGTCGATGTTCAGGCACATAAGACCGACCAGCTCGCCGCTTCCGTTCTTAATAAAGTACGTAGACGACCGGAAGGTTTGCCCCCGAGCGCCGGAAGCTTTGTAGTTCGCGATGAACTGCTCTTCGCGGTAGGCCTCCGCCTTCAAAATCTTCAACACGAGGTCGGTGGAGGCATCGCCGACCCGGCGTCCGCTAATATGGCCGTTCTCGATAAAGATGATAGAGCGTTCCGGATCGCTGATATCGTGCACGACCACCTCGCATTGAGGTCCGATGATCGCCGCGATAAACGAAGCGATTGGAAAATAGCTTTCAAGCAGCTGCTGGTTTTCATTCATAAAGAGCCTCTCCCTTCTCTGATACGCCATCATTTTTATGGATATCGTCCATTGAAGAATAATAATTAATTATCATGATAATATTATATTATAATAATAAACCGTTTACAATATTCTTGTCAAAAAAAGTCGATGACTGTCAGAATGCTCGAATAAGCAGGCATCCGGCGAAGGTGTATCTCGATAGCTGCGCGCTCTGTTTGCTGTATGCCATAGTAAAAGGCTCTTGCGAACCTGCCGCAAGAGCCTTTGTTCCAACCGTATGGTGACGGCGTTGCCCCCTCATCTGAACTGACCGCGCTTGTCCCAAGCGCCTGCCGCCCTATTCGAGCCCTATTCGAGCCTTATTCCGCTCAGGCTTCCCTGCCTGCTTGAAGCTGCAGATCCCGCCATACCTTTTTGTTGCTGTATTGTTTGTCCGTGCTGATATCTCGTCCGAACCATGCCGGCGGCACAAAGCC
Source organism: Paenibacillus sp. CR_12 (assembly GCF_041953985.1). NCBI lineage: Bacteria > Bacillati > Bacillota > Bacilli > Caryophanales > Paenibacillaceae > Paenibacillus > Paenibacillus sp. CR_12. The sequence continues at coordinate 462,282 of NZ_JAVFHO010000003.1, forward strand.
GTCAGCGGCTTCCAGGGAAGGAAATTCGACTTCCAGCACTAGCAAGCTTATCTGCGCATAATCGTCGATTTCGATGATCGTGCTGCCCCAACGGGCGGTTACCCGTCTCTTGGTCAACGGAATCGCCCCATGCGCCTTGACTACCTGATCGTAGAGACCTTCGGAAATCGCATATTCAACTTCTTCCCGGGCAATTCCCCACCCTTTTTTGAACGTATGGGTGAATTCGAGCCGACCCGATGTCAGATCCGTTATTTTCCGGACCCGCAGCTCCTGGTCCCCATCCAATGCCAAATACGTCTGCTCGATGAACTGCTCCTTCTCGACCACGATGCTTCCTTCCTGAATCAACTCATCGGGGTAAGCCTCCAGAAGGTATTTGCGTTCGATTTCAATCGCCATGAGTGTGATATCCTCCATTCGTCATTCCCAGTCTGCTGATTCCATTATAAGGACCCGCAGCCCCAGCGACAAATCAAAAGCGATAGAAGGTATACGCTGGGCATACTTCTATCGCTTCGAGTTCATGCATTACTTTATCAATTTTCTATAAGCCTTGATCGTCTGCGTGTGCATGCCTTCGTGGTACAAGCTGAACGTAAGAAACTCGCCGACGGTTTGGAACGTCACGGGACCGATCGTCAGCGGGTGGGCAGAGGCCTGGTCCAGGCGATTCGAGAAGGTTTCGCGGATTCGGGCGGTTTGCTCCTGCAAAAGCTCTGCCAGCTCGGACAGCGCAGGCGGCTTCGACGTCCAATCGGCCGGCTTGGTTCCGGTTGCAAACCATGCCTCGAATCCTTCCGGAAGACGCGGCTGCTCGCCCGCGGTCGCAAAAGCGAACTGCTCGGTTACGGTGTAGATATGCCCGAGATTCCAGCGAATGCTATTCGCGAATCCTTCCGGGATGATCTCCGCTTCCTGTTCCGTTACGTGTTCCACCGATTTCAAGGTTGCTCCTCTGGCAAAATCCAATTGGTTGAAAATCGCTTCATTCATATCATAATCCCCCTTCCAATTCGTACGTAACTATCCTATCGTACTATTTTGCCTATCGCAAGGAGCCCTAAGACAATTCGCGTTACCTTTAGAATTTAGTCACGAATCGCTTCATCGTTAGCTAAAGAATATAGTAAAGCCTGGAGCTATGAATGAAAGATTCACTCAGTTCCAGGCTTTATGCATGCAAATAGAATTATGCCGCTCTAGCGATGATGTGGTTGTTTTCAAGAACGGCTCTAGCTTCCTCCGTGGCAGGACGGTAGCCTTTCTCCAACAGCTCCTTAATATATATCTTGTTATACACGAACGAGAATATGATTCCGCTGATCCAAGCCCCGATTCCCAATGTAAAAGGACCGACTACGGCAGAGATAATAAACATGATGACTGCCCACTTCAGATCGCCTCGGAACAATGCCGGGAAGAATGCAAAGAATAGCGTCGTCCAGCTAAAACCTACCTTCACTTGTTTCGTTACCCCAGCATCATTTTTCAGATAAATCTTCATGATTCACACTCCAACGATTAGTGAAAAAAGAAGTCGTACTCCAACATCCGAAGTAGTTCTTAAGCAGTAAATCTCATGGTTAATCCGAATCTTTTCTCCTACGACTATATTACCATTTCATGGTATGGAAGTTAATCACTTTTTTTAGATATTGTCGAAAAAAGATGTAGAATCTTACATCTTCATACCTTTTATGCGTTCGATCCATTTGAAGCGCCTCTTGGATCATGTTTATACTATAGGAAATCTATACATAAAGGAGTGGGATTAAGCATGAATTATCGCCGTCTTGGCAGCAGCGGCCTCAAGGTTTCGGAGCTGGGGCTCGGCACGAACGCTTTTGGCAAAAGAGCCGATCAAGAAACATCCACCCGGATCCTGGATCACGCGCTGGACCGTGGCATCAATTTCATCGATACCGCCAATATTTACGCCGGATCGGAATCCGAGCGCATCATCGGTGAGGCGCTGGCCGGCAAACGGCATAACGTCGTATTAGCCACGAAAGCCGGACTCGCGAACGGCCAAGGACCGAACGAACGGGGCTCCTCCCGCTATCATCTGCAGCAAGAGCTGGAGAACAGCTTGAAGCGGCTTAAGACCGACTATGTAGACCTATATCAGATCCATACGTTTGATCCGGACACTCCCCTTGAGGAGACCCTGCGCACGCTGGACGACATGGTAACATCGGGTAAAGTCAGATATATCGGCGCCTCCAACTATGCCGCCTGGGAAATCATGAAGGCGCTCGGAATCAGCGAATTGCGCGGATATGCCCGTTATGTATCGACCCAAACGAGTTATTCCCTGGCAGACCGTACGCCGGAGCTGGAGCTTGTCCCCCTCTGTCTCGATCAGGGCGTTGGCATCATTCCGTATTTCCCGCTGGCCGGCGGCATTCTCACCGGCAAATACGGTCAGGGCGCAAGCAAGCCTGCCGGCTCCCGCGCGGAAACGGACCCGAACTTCAATCGCTTCCTTGAAGAGCACAATTTGAAGCTCGGTCAACAAGTCAGCCAGCTCGCAGCAGAGCACGGCCATTCTCCCAGCGCGCTATCCATTGCCTGGCTGATGGACCGCCCTGCCGTCTCGACCGTCATCGTCGGGGCTACGAAGACCGAACAGCTGGACGATAACCTGAAAAGCCTCGAGATTAAGCTGGACGAGTCCCTGCGTTCGAGCCTGGATGAAATCAGCGACGGCTTTGTTCATGCCAAGCCGTTTGCGACGTATCGGCTGGGGTAAGCTGCGATGTTCCGCTAATACAAAGAGCTGCTCCGGGACCAACGGCCCTTCGGTGCAGCTCTTTTTCTTCTATACTCGAAAACCACTATTTAGACGGCATATCTCCGATCATCCCCGAAGCTGATAGCATCCGTAGAAGAATCGTTGCCGTTTCCGCCCTGGTCATATCACTCCGTGGTCTCAGCTTGGCATCGTAACCGCTCATGAGTCCGCTGTGAACCACTTCGGCTGCAGCCGCCTTCGCCCAGCTTGCCAATTCGGCACGGTCTTGGAAAGCAGCCAGCACAGCCTCCGAATCCATGGCCTCTACCATTGGGGAACCCTCAGCGAACTTTAACGCTCTTGCGAAAATAACCATCGCCTCCTGTCTGGAGATCAAGCCATTCGGCAAAAAAGTCCCGTCGGCATAACCGTGTATGAGTCCGCTCCCGCTTGCCGCCGAAACGGCCCCCACATACCAGTCCCGGGAAGTTACATCTTGAAACGTGCTTGTATTGCTTTGCTCCGTTAAACCGAGCGAGCGTACCATCATGGTGACGAATTCCGCACGGGTTACCGGTTCATTCGGATGGAATCCGGCGGCGCCTCTGCCGCCAACGAGAAGGCGTGACGCCATCTCGTTCACCGCCGCCTCGGCCCAATGGCCTTTCATATCCGATAATTCTTCGTCGTGGCTGATTAAAGCATACGTCCCGCTGTATAAACCTTTTATTATGGCGTAAGTACGGCCTTCCCGCGTAACCAGCCGGGTTGGTGCGTGATGAACCTTCCCTTGATCATCCAGCAGGACGGCCGTTGTCACGATGGCAGCTGACCCCTCTGCCACGGGAACTTCCAGCTCCACATAAGAGGAATAGGTATTTCCGCTCAGCCGTTTTCCTTGATCATAGGCTGCGACGCTAACGTCTATGGAGCCATAATGTTCACCAAAATACTTCCCGTTCCCGACCCGCTTCAGCTTTGCGCTGATCGCGGCGTTGCCATCGGCTAGCCCAAGTTGAATCGTGCCTTCCTTCGTTCCGGCAAGACTGCCGATCTGTTCGGAAATGGCCTGAACCGGAATACGGACGCTGCCTGCCAAGGTCTCGAAGGCAATCATCGCTCCGCTTGCTTCAAGCGCTTTGGCTGACTTGCCATCCAGAACCGCCACGGCTTGATCAAGCCCCTCCGTGGCGCGCAGCCGGACGATCGGTCGGCTGTTCTTCTCCTGTGCCAGCAGCGATTGGAGCCTGTCTCCGTTCATCTTGACGGTCAGCACGGTCTGTCCATTCTCTTTCGTTATCTCCGATGATATCAAGCCGGTCTGCAATACATCATTGAAATACGACGTGACGTGGCTGCTGCCTGACGGGCTCTGCCCTGAGCCTTCCCCTTGACCTGCTTGAGAACTCCCGCTTACGCCAGGTCCTTGACCTTTCGAAGATCCTGATCCGCCGCCCGGCGTCCCCGGATTGGAAGGATTTCCGGGTTCAGGTTCAGGAGAAGCGGCTGCCTCTCTGGTCACATCCACCGTGTAAGTTTTCGCAGCTCCGTTCTGAGCCGAAACCACAAGATGAATGGTGTTGCTTCCTACCGCTAGGCTGACCGGATCTGATGCCTGTCCGGCGGAGACAGCCTTACCGTTTATCGTCACCGTTGCCTGAGGATCGGAAACGCTCGGCGTTATGCGGATCTCCGTTATAGGGTTTCCAACATGGCTAATGTAGCTGGTGACAGCAGGGTTGAATGCCGGAGCAAGCGTTCCATGCGATAATGCTAATCCGCTTAAATCCGCATCGCCCGGAACGGGTATCTCGGCACCGGCCGGTCTTGCGCTCACCTCTTCCGAAAATGCGCTGGAACCCCCGACGTTACCGGCTTTCACCGCAAAATAATAAGTCGTTCCGTTCAGTAAATTCCCTGCCGAATACGTCGAACCCGTAACCGTTGCGATCGGTGAGCTCCCGTATACGCCGGACTCCGTCCCGGAATAAATATCGTAATAGGTCGCACCCGTAACGGTGGACCACAGTAAGGACACCTCACCATCTCCTGCTGTAGCCGTCAAATTTGCAGGTGCTAACGGTGCTGCGACAGGCCCAGCCTCCGTTGTAAAGCTCCAATCTCCAGGGCCCTTCATGCCTGCATAGAGGTTGCCTGCTGCATCCTGAAATGCGCCCTCCTCTATTTCGATGTAATAACGCGTAAGATACGACAGCTGTCGCGTCAGACTTACCGCAACCCTCTCGTCGATCACGCTGACGCGGGAGCTATCGGTTATGTCGATCGACTCGATCTTTTGATGGTCCGCCGCTCTCATAATCGATATGTATTTGCCGCTGCTTGCGGTTACGGGTTCATCGAACGTGAATTCAAGTTTCGTCCCGATCGGCACGTCATCCGCCAGATGCAGAGGAGCCCGATCCACCACGACAGGCGCATCCGCATCGTTCCATTTGGCATACAGCGTCAGGTTAGCCAGAATGGGCGTCTTAAAATCAAATGGAAGCTGAAAGATTCGATCCATATACCACCCCCCGAAGGCATAACCGGGTTTTACCGGATCAACGGGCTTCGTTGCCGTTGTATGATGAGGGACGACCTCATCTGCCACGGGAGACCCCCCGTTGCTGTCGAACGTCACGGTTTTAGGGAAATAGATCGAGAAATGAACCTCAGCCTTATTCCCTGCACGGTCGGTTACGACGAGATCGAATTCCCCTTCCGTGTTAACCCTGTCTCCGCTTCGAAACGCTTGCTGATTGAGCGTTGCGCTCCCTTCATTGAAGAAGATTTGCAGCTCCCGATCGTATTGGCCTGCATCTGCCACGCCTGAAACCAAAGGCGCCGTTTGGTCGATCTCAAAATCCGCCTTGACCGTTTTTCCGCGAGGCGACTCGACGATCAGTCTATACTGGCCATCTTTGCGGATGGTCGTACCGCTGGCAAAGGGCTGCCCGTCCAGCGTTCCCGTGCCATGGGTATAAACAGGCGTCACTTCGTGATTATAAATTCCTCCATCGGTTACACCGCTTATCCGTGGTTCAGGCTCTGCCACGTGGATGGTAACGCTGGTTACGCTGCCGCTCTTGTTATTGTTGCTAGCGATATATGTAAAAGAATCTGTGCCAACAAAATCGGCATCCGGCGTATAGGTAAAGGAGCCATTCTTATGAAATGTTATCTTTCCATGAGCAGGCAGATCCACGATGATGGCGATCATGGCATCGGAATCATTTTTCAGAACACCCGGTGCAGGAACGCTTAATACGGTGGAGTCCGCCGTCGTGTATTGATCCGGCACGCTAACGGGCTGAACCTGCTGCAAGACAGGAACGATTCCCGTTTGGAATACATAATACGTTGTCAGCGGATCGACTCCAAGATCGGGAATCGCAAACGTTTGATCCGGCGATCCCCCGAAAGCGTTGCCGATTAAGCCGTACAGCGCCATGTTCGAGGCAACATTCAGCAGTTTACCGTCCGCCTTAAAAGAAGAGAGGGCAGGGATATCCAGAGGAAACAGACGTGTCTCGCCCATGTATACGGCACCAGCCGTACTGGGTTGGATCCCGGACTTGGCGGCGAAATACCGGATGTTGGGCTGCACAGGGTCAATCTCCGGCAATTTAAAGCTGCCCTGCCAGTCTTGGCCGAATGCAGTGCCGTAGATGCCGTACAGAGGGTCAGAATTGCTTAAAGCGCGGCCATCCGTCGTCACCCAGTTATCATTCATCTCCATATAGTAGGGAAAGAGTCGAAGCTCCCCCAGCATCGTATTGGAGGTCAATCCATTGTTCCTAGGGTTTAATCCCTCAACCGCTATATAGTACCCCATACCCGGCACGGGTTCTTCTCCCCGTAAATCAGGCACTGCAAACGTCTTGCTGCCATCTCCTCCGAATTGGTCCCCCAAAAATGAATACAAACCCACATATTCGAGACCTAACGGCAGCTCCTGCCCTGCACAGTATATCCACCCTTCGGGGCCGTTATGGTATGGAAACAGTCGGATCTCCCCGAGATAGTGAGAGTTTGGAGGATTCGCCTTAACCGTCTTCGGAGATGCGAGCACACCCAGTACAACCTCTAAACCTATTAGAATGGACAACATCACCTTCAACCATTTCGCGGATGCCATTCGCCTTCGTTTTTGCATATTGCAACTTCTCCCCCTAATGCATTTGTCCTATTTCAGTAATATAATACTAGAAAGTATTATAACATTACTAGGGAGTATTATAAATGATGGAACGTATAATTCAACAAGAAAATGTCTTCTAATTGAGGGAGGCTCCATTAGCCAAATATACACGCAAAAAAGATGGCCCCTGAACCAAGTCAGAAGCCATCTTATATAAATCTTTCATACTGCCCTCGGATTCTCTTATTCCCAAGGGTCCATGCGATAACGTTTTAGTTCTTAGTCGATTTACTTCCCTATTTCAGAATCTCCTCGATGCGAGTCTGAACATCTTCGCTAAGCTCGATACCGGATGCCTTCGCATTCTCGGTTACCTGCTCCGGACGGCTTGCGCCGACCAGTGCGCTGGCTACGTTCGGCTGACGCAGAATCCACGCAAGCGCCAGATTGCCCACGGACACGTCAAGCTCTGCCGCAATCTTCTCCAGCTCGCGAACCTTCGCGATTTTCTCCTCGGTAATGCCTTTGCGCATCCATTCCAGCTTCGCGGCACGGCTGTCAGCCGGAATATCGGAGGCAGAGGTATATTTCCCTGTCAGCAGGCCTTGTGCCAGCGGGGAGAATACGACCTGCCCAATGCCGGAGCGCTCGCTGAGCGGAATGATTTCCTTTTCAATATAACGTTCAAACATATTGTAGATAGGTTGATTGACCACGATGCGGTCGAGGAGGTAACGATCCGCTACCGTCAATGCCTCCGCAATTTGCGATGCCTGCCACTCGCTGACGCCGACATAGAGCACCTTGCCCTGGCGAACAAGGTCGTCGATCGCGCGAAGCGTCTCGTCCAGCGGCGTTTCCGGATCATGGCGGTGGCAGTAGAAAATATCCACGTAATCATGGCCAAGGCGCTTCAAGCTGGCATGCGCCTGCTCCATAATGTGCTTGCGGGACAAGCCCCGGTCGTTCGGGCCGTCACCCATCGGCCAGAAGGCCTTCGTGGCCAGCACGTACGATTCGCGCGGATACGCTTTCAAGGTTTCGCCTACCAATACTTCGGCTGCGCCCTTCTCGTAAACATTCGCCGTATCAAAGAAGTTAATGCCCAGATCATAAGCCGTTTTAATCGCGTTAACCGCATTCTCGCGTTCAACGTAACCTCCGTATGTAAGCCAGCTTCCCAAGCTGACCTCACTGACCTTGAGACCTGTGCGTCCTAATCTTCTGTATTTCATGGCAAATCCTCCTTCAATAGATTAACTTGGATGCTACATGAACTATTCTAAAGTAGTTCCTATTCCCACGGAAGAAGTGAAAAGTTCTTCACTATATTATAGGAAGGATAGCTGATATACTGGAGTATAGTTAATAGAATACCGGAAGGAGCCTATGGTTATGGGAAATAAAACGAGCAGTTACATACCGAAAACTCCCGAACATATCGAATGCAATATCGAAAAAACGCTGCTGGTCCTAGGGGGAAAGTGGGCTTTTCTCGTCATTCGGGAGCTCTTTGGAGGCACGAAACGATTTGGCGAACTGCAGCGGCAAATCCCGAATGTCAGCCCGCGGGCGCTGACCACGACGCTTCGCCACTTGGAAGAACAGGGCGTGCTGGAGCGCGAAGTATTCCCTACCGTTCCGGTTACGGTGGAATACACCCTAACGCCGAAGGGCATGGACCTGCATGTCATCTGCAAGGAAATGAAGCTGTGGGCAGCACGGTGGACTTGAGTTCAAGATAACCAGGACCCCCTTCCGACTAACAAGCCGGGCCCGGGGGATCAGCTAAAAAAAAGCAGCGGCGGATTCCGTTTAACGGGAACCGCCGCTGCTTTGTTAAAAGCTTGCTATTTTTAGATTGTAGATTTCATTTAATCGTTATTGTTTTGATTGCCGCGGGATTCTCCGCCTTTGCGGCCGATTTCCTCGTAGAACTCCTTATCGTGGGAATCCGATGTGGCCTCTCCGCCCTTACGGCCGATTTCTTGGTAAAACTCCTTGTCGTGATTCTTGGCCGTTGCTTCGCCGCCTTTGCGTCCCGCTTCTTCTCTGCTCATTTTGTTGCCGTTGTTGTTAGCCATTGTACATCACTCCTAAGTTGTTTTTTGTTGCTGCTATGTCATGTATTTAACCCTTCCGAGCAAAATTAAACATTACTTTCCGATTCCTTCATTCACCACATAGGGACCCGTTCCCAGCGTAGAGTGCTGGTGTTTGGCTGGAGGATTTAATACGGGAACGTCGCCGTAGGCCGTCGGATTCGCCACGTATTCGAAATTGCCGGTACCGTCCGGCAGCGGGCCGTTCGCCCAGCGTCCTTCGCGGCTCTCCTCGCCGACCGAGAAATTCATGAATTGGCGGGTCGCTTCTTCTACGCTGCGCTCGCGCGGAAACGAAGCAGGAGCAATCGGGCCTTCCATCGCCTCGATCTCCTCGATCGCGGCCAGCCACTGATTTTGATGCAGGATATCGCGGGCTATCATAAAGGACAGCATGTCCCGGACACCCGGATCCGTCGTCTGCTCGTACAAGCGTACGACCTGGACCAGCCCTTGGGACTCCGCGTTCAGATTCGCGCGGAAATCAGCCAGCAGGTTTCCGCTCGCGATGATGTACTTGCTGTTCCACGGATACCCGTTGCTGTCCGTCGGAGTCGCGCCCAATCCCGATACGATTGCATGCTGAGGATTCATGCCTCCGAGCGCAGCGGCAATCAACGGATCCTTTGCCGCTTCGTCGACCTGATCTGCGGGAGCGCCGTCCAGAAGCTGAGCAATCATCGTACTCAACATTTCGACATGGCCAATCTCCTCGGTTCCGATATCCAGCAGCATATCCCGATACTTCCGATCTGCACGGCAGTTAAAACCTTGGAAGAGATATTGCATCATAACGGACATCTCACCATATTGACCGCCCAGCACCTCTTGAAGCTTTCTCGCATATACCGGATCCGGCTTCTCGGGTTTCGCCCGGAACTGAAGCTCTTTCATGTGAATAAACATCAAAGTCGTCCTCCTTCGTATATGTGATGATGAGTCCGAGTATTTCTTACCCGGACCGACTGATCTGAAACCATACCCGCCGGTTCATGCGGAATCCATGTATGCGTCAGAAATGACAAAAGCCGCGGCTCGCGCGGCTTCATCATAGGATTTACGTCAGATTCGCATACGCCTCTGCAGCCGCATGCAGATAATAAGCCAGCCCCGTCTGCTGCTCTTCCAACATCCGCAGATGGAATTCATCGTGCAGGAAAAACTTCGTTTGCCCGGCAAAATCGGCGGCGGTAAAAGCGTGGCCATGCTCGTTCATAAATCGCAAATGTTCGTGGATCGCATCTTGAACACGCTCATCATCGTGCCTGATTCCCGTTTTCAAAGCATTGGCCATGCCGGCCATGAAGCCTGCCGCTTCCTTCGCTTGCTCGTTCACATTGGGAACATCCATCGGTGCACCGTCAAGCAAATCCACCTCGTACCGCTCCTTCAAATGTTGATTCTGCTCAGCCAAGGCATCCTTCCACTCTTCTTCGCTATCAAACCCTTTGAACATTTCTTCCGGCTCCATGCGTCTTCCCTCCCCAACGTATTCTATGGACTGCCTCAACGTCTGCAGAACGCGCTCCAGCCGATTCCACCGGCCACGGAGCAGTTTCTCCTGCTCCGTGAGAATGGAGAGCCGATCCGGCGTTTCCTCCATCAGCTCTTTAATTTGTTCCAGCGGAAAATCCATCTCCCTGTAGAACCGGATTTGCTGCAAGCGCTCCAGTTCCGCCGCGCCGTACAAGCGATACCCCGCATCGCTGATCTCGGCAGGCTGCAGCAGTCCGATTTTGTGATAATGATGCAGCGTCTTGATGGTTACCCCGGACAGTTCCGAAACCTCTTTTACCGTGTACAGCATGCTGTTCCCTCCTTCGATCTACAGTCTAAGGCCTCCCCTTGGAGGAGAGTCAACCTTGATTTAATGAAATAAGTGAAGCAAAAAAGGATTAAGCAGACGTAACCATCCACTTAACCCTTTTCTGCAAAAAACATTCCCGGCACCACAACAAACGGATTAATCCATGATCTGCTCCATGCCTTCGCCTGTCACTTTAAACTGATGGCTGCGTGAAGCTTCCTCAATGTCTCCAAATGCCCAATGCGCGGTTGGGACATCCTTCCAGGAAGACAACTGCAATCCCCCAATTGGATATCGCCCAAACATCTTGTTCAAAATGGTTACGGCCTCAGCGCGGGTTACACTCCTGTCAGGCCGGAATGACCCATCGGTATAACCTTGCAGCAATCCGGCCTGCTTAGAAGCAGTTATAGCTCCCATAGCCCAATGCTCTAACGCAACATCAGTAAACTCTCTCTTGTCTTGCTTCACCACATTCAGCTCTTTATACCGTGCAGCTATGACGGCAAGCTCTGCCCTCGTCACTTCTTGATCTGGCGCGAATTGGCCTGACGGATCGCCAATCATCAGACCTTGTTCTTGGACAAAAGCAATGGCTTCCGCTGCCCAATGCGTTGCTCCCACATCCGTAAAGCCGGATATCTTCGCTGTTTCGCTGCCAAGCAGCCGTGCCAGCATGGCAGCAAGCTGTTCACGGGTCACGCCTTGCTCAGGCCGGAACGTTCCATCTGCAAAGCCCTGGATGTAAGCCTCATGATTTCCTACGGATGCCCCATTCAAAAGCTTATTCATATCTTGACCAGGCCAGCTAAGAATGGCAAACGTGCTGAACTTCTTCACGGTAAATTGAATCCCCATCAAGCCGTTGTTGTCATAATCTACAAGGCTTCCAGCGATCAGCTCGCGTTCTTCGTCGCTATGCTCAATAAATATGGCAAGTGATTTCGCATATGCTTCCTGCTCCTCAAGGCTTTGCGGTAGCGTGACGTCTTTTAGCGGCAGCACGACCGTAACCTCCTTGTTGCTCAGGTTGGTCTCAATGACCATCGGTCTTGCAACCACGAATGGCTTGGAGGTGAGGGAGAATTGCTGAATAAACTCTTCCTGCAATGCGCCGTTAAGCACTTCAGTATGCTTCTGTGCATCCCTGACCGGAACGATGCGGAAATATGAATCCAGCAGGCCTTTCATTGTTTCTAGTGAGAGCTGGATTCGAGCATGATCCGTATAAATCTCCAGGCGTTTCTTAGCTTCGCTAAGTTCCTTTAAAACTGCAGCAGGCATGTTCACATCTAGCCGCGTTACCTCGTCCTTCTTATCCGGAATAACCAGGCGGATCGTATTTTTTGCAGATGGCAGCGCATGAATTGCCGCTTTGATCTTTTCATGATTCAAAGTCAATTTTTCCGTTATCTTGCCTGACTCCTTTGTTCGATCTATGATCATTTTCGCGGCAACCGGAGTTTTGAAGCCCCCATCTACATCGATTTCCGCCTTTTCATTGACCGGAACAGGCAGTAATGGAGTTGGCCCCGGAGCAGGCGAGGATGGTTCTGACGGCGGATTAACCACTCCCTTGGCGCGAATAACCGTTAACCTATAAACTTGAGTGCTTCCGTCCTGCGCCTTCACTTCAATCTCGATCACTTTGGCTACGCCAGGAACCAATGCCACATCCTGCGTGGAGTCATTCACTGGTTTACCGTCGATCTTAACCGTCGATGTTGCGTTTACAGCATCCCGCAAAGTCCAATTCACGTTGATAGCGGACTTGGCCGTTGGCATATGAACCGTGTATTCCAAAGCATCGCTCTGAAATCCCGCTACCAATGCGCCGTCCACGTTTAAGCTGCTAAGTGCAGCATCCGTCGCAGGCTCTGCCCGGGTTACCGTTAACTTATACAATGCAGTTACGGCCTGGTTTTGTGCGGTCACTTGAATCTCGATCACTCTAGTCACCCCAGGAATCAGTACCAAGTTGGACAACTCGGCTTCATTCACTGCCTGACCGTCCACGTTTGCCTGGAAGGAAGCCTTGGAATCAGCCAATACAGGCGTAATACCTACCTCGTTCTCCATGTACGGAACAAGCAGTGCATATTCCTGGCCGGCAGGATCAAACCCAGGATTAAGCGTACCTGCCGTCATATGGATATCACGGAGCAGTGCATTGGTAGAAGGCGCACGCGAAACTTGCAGCGTATACGTTTGGGAGGTTATGCTGTCTTGCGCCAAGACCACAATTCCTACCTCTTTCGTCTCTCCCTTATCAAGGGTAATGGCGTATGCTTCTCCGCTATTCCACGAAGTATTTTTAGTCCCTTCTGTAATCCGAATGGATGCCGTAGTGTCCGCCAGCACAGGAGTGATGGCAAAGCTATCCGTATCCTCAAGCGCCTGCACCTTATATTCAGCTATCGTCGGCACAAAAGATGAAGGCTCCAAGCTTGCGCCTGATGATACGGCAAGCGAACCTAGAAGGGCATTATTGGATGGCAGATCCCGGGTCACGTTCAATGTATAGGTTTGGATTACATTCGGATCCTGTGCCTTGACCTCGATTTCAATCTTCTTCGTTACGCCGGAAGTCAGGATCACATCGAAAAGCTCATTCCCACTCGCTTCCTGACCGTCTTCCAAAACCCTAAACGTCGCCCTATTAGGATCTCCCAAAACCCAGGAGACATCTATTAGTTCCTGTGTAAAAGGTACGACTACAGTATACGCAAAGCGGTCGCTTCGGAAATTTTCTACCAAATGACCGTCGATCCTTAAGCTATCGAGCGTTGCGTCCGTTGCCGGCAGCTCTCGTTTCAGGGTCAGCCTGTAGATTTTCTCGCTTTGATCCTGTGCTATACCCTTGATTTCAACCATTCTATCGGTTCCCGGTATCAAGGCGATCCCGTTTAACTGATTTTGGCCGACATCCACGCCATCCAGCTTGATTTCGAATGTCGCTGTTGATGGATCACCGAGCGCAAAATCAACATCTACGGCAGTTGTCGTATATGGAACCGTCTTCGTATAACTGTATTGATCCCGCTGGAATCCATCCAACAAATTCCCATCGATGTTAATGCTGCTGAGCGTTGCGTCAGTCGCAGGGTTCGCACGTGTGATCTGCAACTGATAAGTCATTTTCACATTCGTGTCTTGGGCGGTAACCTCGATTTCAATGACTTTTGGCGTTCCCGGCGACAATGGGAGGTTCGCAAGCCGCGTTACGTTGGCTTGCTCCTGCCCATCCACCTTAATCTTGTAAGTAGCATGAACATCATTTACGGTCCAATCGACATGGACTGCATCCATCGTGTAGGGAATATCCTCAGTGTAATCGGTCTTCCCGCTTTGGAAATCCTTCACCGCTATTCCGTTTATGGTCAAGCCGCTGAGCGTAGCATCGGTTGCCGGCTCTCCTCGTGTTACGGTTAATGTGTAAGTCCTCTCAATACGGGTGTCCTGAGCTGTGACCACGATTTCAATCACTTTATCGGCTCCAGGGAGCAGCGGCAGGGTATAAGGGTTGGGTGCATTTGCAACCTCTTGACCGTCAACCCTCACCTTGTAAGTCGCATTCGGATCGCTTGCAACCCAATCTACATCGACAGAGTCGTTTGTAAAAGGCAGATGCTCTGCATACGTTAACCCATCGCTCTGAAACCCATTCACCAGTGCTCCATCGATAGTCAAGCTATTAAGCGCTGCGTTCTTCGCAGGTTCTGCACGAGTTACCGTAAGCTTATACGTCTCCTTAACCGCCGGATCTTCCGCTGTTACTTCAATTGTGATTTCTGTCGGTGTGCCTGGTATCAAGGACAGGTCGCTAATCTCGGTTGCACCGACTTGCTCCTGGCCGCCAACCAAGACCTTATAGGCGGCATTCGGATCATGCATGATCCAACTCACATCGATCATCTCGGTCGTATAAGGTACGCTTTCGCTATATACCAACTTGTTGCTCTGAAACCCCTGCACCATGGCCCCGTTCAACGATAAACTGCTCAAGGTTGCATCCTTTGCAGGGGATGCGCGCTTTACGTTGACTTGATAGCTTTGCTGATCGACGCCATTCTGCGCCGTCACTTCGATCTCCAGTACGCCCGGAACTCCTGGAAGCAGACTTATATGCTGTGCTTCAGCATCGGTTATAGCCTTGCCATCAAGGTGCAGCGTGTAACTGGCATGTGAATCCGCTAGCTCCGGCGTGATGCCGATCTCCACGACAGGATATGGAACGGCTACTTCGTAATCAAATTGATTCTGGCTAAACGCCGGGCTTAAACTTCCCATTGTTGGCTGAATGTTACGCAAAAATGCGTTATTTGAAGGAGCTTGTTCTACTACATTAACGTCGTATGTTGTTGTTATTCCATTTTGTGCGGTAACGATGATGTTGATATCCGTACTCCCGTCGGCATCCAGCTGAATCTTTGTTTCGGCTCCGCTAACCCTACTAGCGCCGTTTACTGTGAGCGTCGCCGCAGAGTCCATCGTCGTCGGTGTCACCGATACTTCAGTTGTTCCGTGCGGCACCGGCATCATATATGTCTCTTGGTCCGGATTGAACGGTATCCCGACAGGCGAAATTTGCAACCCGCTAAGACGGCTTTCGCTGCTCAGAGGAGGGATTAGATTGGCTGTTTTGAATATCCCGTCTTCTCCTACCGCAACGACTCTTCCATTCGCTGCCTCTATGCTGGTCAGTTGAACGGAATAATTCACATGGGTTTCCAATTCTTTGTTCCATTGTCCTTGCTCAAATGAGAACGAAATGATGGATTCTTCTGTGCCGACTGCGTAAAATTTCCCGTTACTGTATGCCACAGAGAAGAAATCATTGCCGGATACTTCATTCGGTGGCGTTAGAGAATTATTCCAGCTGACGCCATCTGCCGAGGTATATATCTCTCCTCCAAATCCCACCGCAACGTAATGGCCATCACCGTATGCGATGCCGTTTATAGGCTGGACTGGGCCTTGAGGATGTAACGGATTCCAGTTCATGCCGTCGGAAGAAACCAATATCACCGGGCTATAATTTTTATCAGCTCCGACAGTCATGAATTGTCCATTGGCATATATGATATCGATCAAATACCAGATATCGTTATTAGGCAAACTATTTCTCCAGGTAACTCCCCCATCCGTTGAGGTAAGCAGCACGCCGTCGCCAGTGTTCTCATTGCCGCCGACAGCTACCAGCGTGGTTCCGTTTGACGTTATGTTATACAACCCTTCAGGAACCACGGTCCTCTCCATCCAGCTATCCAGGCTGTCGGAGGAAAGAATTGCGCCGTTATAACATGCGACATACCACTTGCCGCCGGAGTATACGGTCGCGCGTGCGGAGCAGTTGTCCGCTCCAGAATAAAACCTCTCGTCCCAGGTAGAACCGTCCGTTGAAATATAGTATCGATCCATCCCCGTGGCCAGCCAAACACCGTTGCCGAAACTGATATGGTCTACATTGAAAGGTGACATATCCCCTTCAGCCCAAGTTGCAGCCGCCTCTGTTTTTGGCATCCAGGGGGCCAACCCCTGGGAGCCAATGACAAGCAAAACTACCATAATCATACACAAAGCGCGACGAATTCTATTAAAAAATGGATTCAATTGCGAATCTCCCCTCTGGCCATCTCAAAAAAATGAAGTGTCGTATCGTGTCAAGAATTCGACAGGCAGCTTTAGATAACTGCTGTATTTTGAAAACAGTCTGCTTGCCCATCACCTCCGAAGAATCGTATCTACCAAAAACGAAATAACACCTACTAAATATATGTCATCCTGCCGCTCCGGTAAACCATTTTTATAGCATTTTCTACCAAAAAAATTTGTATATTATTGTCGAATGCGAGATGCTATAATCTTCCTATGTACCAAAATTATCCTGTCACCGGGAGGGTAACCTTATGATTCAAAAACGTCCCGTTACCCCTGATGATCGAAGCTTTTTGTTCCTTTTGTACTGTAGTACGCGCCAGGCTGAGGTTGAGGCCCATGGTTGGGACGATATGATGCGCGAGCAGTTCTTACTCATGCAGTGGAATGCACAGCAGCACTCTTATGCCATGCAGTTTCCGAAGGCGGAGCAGTCTATTCTGCTTCAGAATAATAAAAAGGCGGGCCGAATGATTGTCAATCGCCAAAAAGAAAAGACGACGATCACTTTAATCGATATTTCACTTCTTCCCGAGTTCCAAAATCGCGGGATCGGTACCTCTCTCATTCGTGAACTTCAGACAGAGGCAACAAAGCAGCAGAACCTATTGTCACTAAGCGTACTCCCTACCTCTCCTGCACTGCGGCTGTATGAACGGTTGGGTTTCCGCAAGCTAGAATCTGACGGATACCATGTGAGGCTGGAATGGAGAGGGGCTATCTGATGGCTCCGACTTTCTATATACAATATCAAATCATGAGGTGACTATGGATGAGTGAATCTTATCTGGGCGAAATCCGCATGTTCGCTGGCAATTTCGCCCCGCAAGGGTGGGCATTATGCAACGGGCAATTGCTTTCCATTTCGGAGAATGAAGCGTTGTTTGCACTGTTAGGCACAACATATGGCGGGGATGGTCAAACGACCTTTGCCTTACCCGATCTGCAGGGCCGTATTCCGATCCATAAGAATGTCGCACATCCTGTTGGCGAAAAGGGTGGCACGGAATCCGTTACTTTGACACTTAATCAAATGCCTCAGCACACGCATATTCCCCATGCGAACGGACAAACCAACGCCGTGGGGGGTACCCCTCAAAACTCCATCTGGGGGCAGACGTCCAGACGAAGCTTCTCCGATGGTTCTGGAAAAACGCCGGTGGGCATGAATACCCAGCTGTTATCTTCCGTTGGCGGAGGACAACCCCATGACAACATGATGCCGACCACTACGATTTCATTCATTATTTCTTTATATGGGGTCTTCCCTCCCCAACCTTGATTTCTCGTACTATATTTGACAGTGAATGAAGGAGGAAACGAAATGTCAGAACCTTTCGTAGGAGAAATCCGCTTGTTTGCCAACGGATATGCTCCCCGTAACTGGATGTATTGTGAAGGTCAAATCCTTCCGATCAATGGGTATCAGGCCCTCTACTCCTTACTTGGTAACGTATATGGCGGCGATGGCGTCAATACCTTCGCCCTTCCGGATTACCGCGGACGCGTACCGATTCATGTGAGCTCAACCCTCCCCCTTGGACTGTCCTCCGGGGAAGAACAACATACGTTAAATCAAAATGAAATGCCACAGCATACCCATCAGGTTTCCGCATCTTCCAATACGGCAAGCGCCGTTTCCCCTGCAGGCAACGCCTGGGCGGCCGTAGACAACGTATATGATCCACCAGCCGCCATGGTGCAGATGAATGCCCAGTCTATTTCAACATCCGGCGGAAGTCAGCCGCATTCGAACATGCAGCCGTACTTGGTCCTGAATTATGCAATCGCCGTTACGGGGATATTCCCTAGTCGAAATTAGAGGAGAGTAAGTACAATGGCAGAAGCTTATATTGGAGAAATTCGAATCTTTGCAGGAAACTTCGCTCCCAAAGGCTGGGCCTTATGTAACGGCCAACTGTTGCCCATTGCGCAAAACACCGCCCTGTTCTCCATACTTGGCGTGCAATATGGCGGCGACGGCAAAACCAACTTTGCCTTACCGAATCTAATGGGCAGCGCCGCCATGAATCAAGGAGCCGGACAAGGCCTCACGCCAAGAACCGTGGGATCGAAGGTCGGCTCCCCTACCGTTACGCTTATCAGCAACGAAATACCTCCCCACACGCACATGCCTCAGGCTATCGATGCCATGGGAAGCAAATCAGATCCTACAGGGAATTTCTGGGCGCAGGCACCGAAAGCCTCGCCAATCGCACCGCAAACCAAGATGTTCGATCCTGCGCCAAACGTGCAAATGTCACCCATGGCACTTTCCGTGACGGGGGGCTCGCAGCCGCATAACAATATGCAGCCGTTTATCGCTCAAAATTTCATCATTTGCCTTCAGGGAGAGTTTCCTTCAAGGGGATAATGGCTTATGCTGCTAGAATTCGGGATGTGACGCTGTCACATCCCTTTTTTACTACCTATTTCTACTTCGTTATATCGGTACCTAATCTCGCTTTTCTCAAGAAAATATGATTTTTGCTCATTATTTTGCTAGAATGGTCCATTATGCAATCAGTTTAATAGAAAGGATGTTATAGGAAACGATGAAAAGGAAATGGTTCAAATACGCCATGCTCTTATTTTCCGTTGGAATCTTGGGGATTATCTCGTACTATACCTACGCTATCATACAATTCTCAAACCAAATCTCGACCGCTTCGAATCCGGTGAAGCCAACGGGCAGCACGGGGGCCGCACAGGAAGAGGTCATTGAAATTCCGAAGTGGGAGGGCAAAGAACGCGTCAATATTCTTCTGATCGGAGGAGACTCCCGGGGAGACGATGCCGGAAGATCCGATACCATGTTGGTGGCCTCCATCGATCCCGTTACGAAAAGCGCCCATTTGTTCTCGATTTTGCGGGACACTTACGTGGACATCCCCGGTCATGGCAAAGGAAGGCTGAATTCGGCTTTTGCTTACGGCGGCATCGAGCTGACCAGACAGACCATCGGCGATTTGTTGGACCTGCCCATACATAAATATGTTTACACCGATTTTGTCGGATTCATCGCCCTGGTCGACGCCATCGGCGGGGTCGACATTGAAGTAGAGAAAGACATGTATTACACAAGCAAAGCCGACAAGCATATGTACGACATCGATTTGAAACAAGGGCTGCAGCACCTCGACGGCAAAATGGCGCTGCAGTATGTCCGGTTCCGGCACGATGCGAGGTCCGACTTTGCCCGTACCGAAAGACAACGGATTCTCATGACGGAAGTTGCCAAGAAAATGCAGACCACGAGCTCGCTCATCAAGCTGCCCGGCATCCTGGATTCGATCGCGCCTTATATCGAGACGGACTTAAGCCCGAAGGAAATGCTGAAGCTGATGGCGCTCGGTTTTGACGTGAACCTGGACAAAGTCGATCAGCAGCAGATCCCGCCGTTCTCGCTGTTGACCAACGAGAAGGTCGGACGGGCACAGGTGCTCGGCGTGGATAAAAACAAGTTGCGGCAGTACGTGAAGGAATTGTTCGAAAGCGATGCCGTTGAATAAAGCCAGCAAGCAAACGAAGAGGGCGTATGCCCTCTTCTTTTCGGCTAGACCGTCCGCGGACGCTCATGCAGCAGCTCCGACGGAGCGCTGCCTGTGAACCGCTTATAGATTCTGTAGAAGTAGGAGAGGTCCTGATAGCCGAGAAATACCGCAATCTCCTGTACCGTCAGCTGCGATTCCGTCAACAGATAGGCTGCCCGTTTCATCCGCTGGGCGTGCACGTACTGGCTGATCGTCTGTCCCGTGACGCTCTTGAAGAGCGCCGCAGCGTAATTGGGCGTTTTGCCGATGGCATCGCCGAGCTCCTCTTTCGTTATTCTCTCCCGGTAATGCCGCTCAATGTAAGATTTCATCCGTTCCGCATGCAAGTGCTTCTCGGGCGTGATAACGCCCCGATCCAGCTCTCGGCTGATATAAATCAACACTTCTGTCAATAATGCTTCTATCATCATTGCATAATAAGACGGGCGCTCCCGCCACTGCTGGTGGATCGCCTTCAAACGTTCGTGGATCAATTCGTAACAGCCCGGCTTATGCTTCAACGCTTCTTCCCGTTCAAGCGCGGATAAAGCCGTGGACGGCTCTCCCGTCCATTGTACGACCATTTGCGTGTGCGTCACGGTAGGGATGCTTTTGCCGTAATAGGGAACGCCGGCCGGAATAAGCAGCAGTTCCCCCTTCTCCATAATCTGCTTATCTCCATTCACCCAATATACGCATTTTCCATAGGTCGTCACGCTTAGCCGCCATGCGCTCTTTCCATGGTCTGCTTCCTCATACCAATCGACGCCGCTAATTTGCCGAACTTCAACCGGAGTGACCATAATTTCACCTCATATGCATTACTATAATCCATTCATTGTACTATAGTTCATATCATGATTCGACAAGACAGGCTACAATGTGATCATTAGGGTAGTTCATGAGATTTACATTTCTAGAAGCCCGAGTGCTGCAAATGCCGCAGGGTGCAAATACAAAGGAGGAACAACCAACCATGCTTAAGACAAAAATCATCTGTACGATGGGGCCGGCATGCGATTCCATCGAGCTGTTGAAAAATATGATTCAGGAGGGGATGACGGTCGCCCGATTGAATATGGCACATGGCGAGCCGGAGGATCACGTGGCCCGGATTCGGAATGTTCGCCAGGCCGCATCCGAATTAAACACGTATGTCCCGATCATGATGGACATTAAAGGTCCCGAAGTCCGGATCGGCAAGCTGAAAGAGGCTTCCTGCCTTCTGAAACCGGGTGAGGAACTGATCCTGACGACCGAAGAAATTCTGGGAGACGCCCAGCGCATCTCGGTCAATTATGCCGAGCTGAATCTAGTCGTGAAACCGGGAGACCGCATCTTGATCGATGACGGCCTTGTCGACCTGAACGTCATTCGCGTCGACGGACCGGACATTCTTTGCAAAATCGTCAGCGGCGGCGTGCTCAAACCGCGCAAAGGCGTCAACCTGCCCGGCATCAAAACGACGCTGCCCGGCGTCACCGAGCGTGATGTCATGCATATCGGCTTCGGACTGGAGAACAACATTGAGATCATTGCCGCATCTTTCGTGCGCCATGGCGACAACATCCGCGAAATCCGCAGCATCCTGAAGGAACGCGGCGCGGAGCATGTGCAGATCATCTCCAAGATCGAAAACGGAGAGGGCATGGAGAACCTGGACGACATCATTGAAGCCTCCGACGGAATCATGGTTGCCCGCGGCGACCTTGGCGTCGAAGTGCCGATCGAAGAAGTGCCGATGATGCAGAAAGAAATGATCGATAAATGCAATCTGGCAGGCAAGCCGGTTATCGTGGCAACGCATATGCTGGAATCGATGCAGGTCAATCCCCGCCCTACCCGCTCCGAGGTGAGCGACGTGGCGAACGCCGTGATCCAGGGCGCAGACGTGGTCATGCTGTCCGGAGAATCCGCCGCTGGCAAATATCCGGTGGAATCCGTGCGTACGATGGCGGCAGTCGCCCGCCGTGCCGAGACCATGATCGATTATAAGGACCAGTTCGCTTTCAAATCCAGACAACAAGTAGCCGATATTACCGAGGTCATCAGCCAAGGCGCGGTCAGCTCTTCCCTCGTGCTGAATGCCAAAGCCATCATTACGTCAACGGAGAGCGGATTTACGGCGCGGATGATTTCGAAATATCGTCCGGAAGCACCGATCATCGCCGTCACGCAGCATGAAGAAGTGCTGGCCAAAATCTGCCTGCTCTCCGGCGTCATCCCGGTAAAAGGCGACAAGGTTACCACAACGGACGAAATGTTCGAGTCCGCGACCCGCAACGCCATCAAGACAGGCTACATCGAAAAAGGCGACATTATCGTATTGTCTGCCGGCGTGCCAATCGGTCAATCCGGCAACACGAATCTGATTAAGGTTCTGCAAGTGTAACGAAACACGCAACAAGACCTCTCCGATGATTTAAGCAGCGCCAATCCGACCCTCCGGGCATATAACGAACTCAGAGGAATAAGCTCGTAAGGAAGGCGCTGCCCGTTTCGGGTGAACCGAACACGTTACCGGAGGTCTTGCCAAAATGTATATACCCTATCATCCTATGGGGATGCAGCAGCAGGCTGCCCTTCCCCATGCAAGGAAAGCTCATCACCCAACAAGTCCTTACCAAATGCTGTTCCACTGGAACCGCTTGGACTGGAACTTTCCGAATGCTGCGATGAAGCAGCGGTTCGAGCTGCATCAATACTGGAAGCACTGCATGCCTGCAGGCGTCAAAGTGGACCACCAGGGGCGTTTCTATGTTTCGGTTCCGCGCTGGGCGGAAGGCGTTCCCGCTACGCTCAACACCATCGTGATGGTGAACGGCAAGCCGGTGCTGAATGCTTTTCCAAGCTGGGAGTGGAATACGGCGGGAGATATGCGAGTGCTGCAATCCGTCCTGGGTTACGAGATCGATGAACATAACCGGATGTGGATTCTGGATCAAGGAAAAATCGCATATAACACCTCGCCCGAAGGCTCCCAAAAGCTGGTCATCTGGGACCTGAGCGCAAACCGCCTGATCGACTCCATCGTCATCCCGGATGATATTGCACCGCCCCGGACGTCGTTCCTGAACGATATCGTGGTGGATAACCGGAACGGTTACGCCTATATCACCGATTCGGGCTCCGGCTGGCCCGATCACGAGGTATACGGCGGCATCATCGTCTACAATATGAGAACGAAGAGATTCCGGCGGGTCCTGGACAGCCATTACAGCACGCAGGACGTGCCAAGGTTCCGGTTCGAGATCGATACGGAGCCGGTCTACCGCAACAAGCCGGTCCGGATCGGCGCGGACGGCATCGCCCTGGCGGCGGATCGCGAAACGCTCTTCTACTGCCAGGTAACCGGACGCAATCTGTATGCGGTCGATACGGGGCTGCTGCGTAATTTCGATACCCCCGATCCGCTCATTCGAAATGCCGTTCAAGCTCTGGGCAGCAAAGGAACGACGACCGACGGCATGCATGCCGACAATCAAGGCCATGTCTTCTACACCATGCTGGAAGGCAAAGGCATCGGTTATTATTCGCCCTGCACGCGCTCATTTCACAAGCTGCTGTCCGATGACCGAATGCTGTGGGTGGACGGGGTGGCTTTCGATCAGCGCGGCTCGATCATCTTCAACAACAACCGCCTGCACCGCATGTTCGGGGAGCCGCAGAACATCGACTGGGACGATCCTTACAATCTGATTATATGGAGAGCCTACATCGGCCGGGATGTGAAGTCGTATTTATATGGTTGACGGTTATGAAAAAGGGTTAGGCAGTTCGGGCTATCAAGCCCTCTGCCTAACCCTTTTCGTATTATAACTGCAATGCCTGGCCGCAGCGGCCGCAGTAGCGCGTCCCTGCAGGCGACACGGTGCCGCAACCCTCGCAGGTTAAAGACGGCGGGGCGGTGCCCGGTCCTTTGGAACCGCCGCGCTTCGAATCGGAGCCGACCGCTTGCCGGAGCCGTTCCTCTACCTGCTGGGCCGGATTGACGGCCCGATGCATCGCCCTTTCCTCCTTCGTGCCTTGACGAATGAGCGAAAAGAGCAGCGCAATGCCGATGCCCCCGACCATGACCATGCCGACCATTTTCCACAAGCCCGCCGCATAAGGATAGTCCCAAGCCGCATGCAGCAGAATGCTGATCAGCAGCAGGGCAGCCATCCTCAGGAGCCGATGCGCGGTCGAGCCCCGTTTAGCGGATCTCCCTAGGCCATACCACAGTCCGGCTGCGGCAATGGCCGTCCAGGTGCCGTGCCCGAACGGGGACAGCAGCGCCCGGACCCACAGCACGGCCAGCATCCCCGAAGTCGCATGCTGCTGCAGATACATGAAGCCGTACAGAATGCTCTCAACCGCGGCAAAGCCCATGCCTGCCGCAGCTCCGAATACTATGGCATCCATCAGGAATCGCTGCTTGCGGCCGCGGAGGAAGAAGGAGCATACGAGCAGCTTGGCCATTTCTTCGATAACGCCGATCAGAAGCGATGCCTGCACATGCTCAATGGTCGTTGTCTCCAGGCCGCTGCCGACGGACCAGTAGCGTTCCAGCACCCACGCAACCGGCACGGCGATGATGCCGGAAGCCGCGAATACGGCTGCCAGCCGAATGGGCTTGAATCCGAGCAGCTGGGAGCTGCGCATATAAGCAACAAACGAAACCGGTCCAACGAATCCGCCAGATATCAAAGCGGCATATATCCAAACCGGCTGTTTCAGCCAAATGGCAAGCCCTGTGAACGCAACGAAAATGCCGCCGAGCGCCAGCAGCACATCCATCCAGCGATCTTTTTTGGGAGCGGCCGGAATAACGGCCTCCAGGGTCGCGGCAGCCTCGACTGCAGCTTCCGGCACCTGCTCCGCCTCCGTGAATTGCAGCTTCGCCGATACCTCATCATTGAGAAGCTCGGGGCTTCGAATCCGCAGCACCTCATGAAATTGCCGCCTGACCAGTTCGTACTGCTGCAGGACAAAATGAAACTCATCCCGGCCCATCACCATCAGCTCGCCGTTCTCAAGCGCCGTCACCGTGCCCGTATGGGCTTCGCCGCTGAGGAGGTCCATCTCGCCAAAATAATCCCCGGGCTTATAGACCGCCTTCTTCCGGCGCCCGCTTCGCACTTCGAACCGTCCTTCGGCAATCATATAGAAACGGTCCGCCATGGTGCCTTCCGCGACAATGACGTCCCCTTTGTATACTTTCCGCCTGACCGTGACCTCGGCAAGACCGCGCAGCTCCGCGTTCGGAATCGCGGCCCAGATCGTCGCCTTGCTCAGCATCGCATGCATCGTGCGGATTCGGGCCGAGAACGACAGGCTCTCGTGAAACATCGGGCTTGCCGCGGCAAGCCGGCTGAACGCGTTCTGCTCCAGCCGCAATGCCGTTACCTCGCCGATCGCCTGGGCACCCGAAGTCCTTTTTTCCTCTAGAAACAGGGAGACCTCCCCGATCAACGCGCCTTCGCCCAGAACGTCCAGCGTCACCGTGTGGCCGATCAGATTCCTCGAAACGATCTGAACCTGCCCGTTCATGATGAAATAACAGGAATTGCCGTAGCTTCCCTCTACGATCAACGGGTCCCCGTCATGAAACAGCTCCTCATGCATGGACTGGACGGCACCTTCCAATTCATGCAGCGGCACCCCGCGAAACAGCGTATGATTACGCAAAAACTCCATCGCCTTCGTCGTCATCTGCATTCTCTCCATAGACGAAAAGAATCCGCCCGACGGCAGATTCCTCTCTATTCATTATGTACGACTCTATTATCGCATATTTCCGATGATGCTGCTGCGTGATTCTTCCATTTTCTTAATAAAATTCGTCATGACGTCAAAGGCTTCATTGCGCTTGTTGGTCATCGACTGCAGGCGAAGCATGTCCATTTGCTGGGAGTTCGATAGACTATCGATCGATCCCTTCAGCTTCTCCGTGGCTTGATTGAGCTCTTCGGCCGTATATTCCTTCTTGGATGCATCTGCGATGCCTTCTGCTGCCAGCTTGCCGGCAAGATCGTCCGGTATCGAATATTTGCCGTCCACCGCTTCTCCGGTCAAGGCGCTGTTAATGCCTGCCATGGCGTCGTTCTTCTTGGCGATTTCCTCGTTCCGCTTCTGCACGTCCTGGATCTGGTTGTTAAGCTGCGCATCCAGCATCTGGGTCCGCTGCTGCTGCACGACCATCAAAGCGCTCTCAATATCCATGCTGGACAGATCGATCTGTGCGACGTTGCCGATCCCGCCAATGGCATTGTTCGTTGCGCTTCCTCCTACGGCCTGCTTGACCGACTGGTAAGCCTGGTCGTTCATCATGATGCCCGTGCCTGCCACTACACCGACCAGAAGAGACGCAGCCGTGGATAGAATCATTTTTCGATTCATCGTTTCAACTCCATTCCTCTAATTCTTTGTGCCTAGTACGAAAATCATAGCAAATGCCTGAACGGCGAACAAAGCAATATTTACCATTTCTCGACAATTAATATCAAATTGAAGGTATTTTTTTCGCTTCCGGCCGCTTGCTGCTTGTCCGATGCGATCTAGGGGGATGAAATCGGCTGATGCCGCCTTGAAGCCGCGACAAAAAACCACACCGTGCCCGATGTGGTATTCCTGGTTCGATTAGCCCACAAAAGCCGTGCGGCTGCTAGCAGCCAGCATCCAAGCTGCGCGTCATGGCTCGTGCGGTTACCACGGTTCCCTGAACCCCTGTCTTTCCTGCTCGCAATCGCGCAGCAGCTTCGTGCGAAGCCCCTCATACCAAGAGGGGACATCGGCCAACTCGCTGTCCTCCAGGGAACGCAGCACGCTGGCAAAACGGTACAAACGGCTGAATCTTTGAAATCTTGAAAACTCTGCCTCCAGCTCGTGATCCAGGCTTCGGATCGAGCGATACCCTTTCAGAAATGCCTGCTTGTCATGCTCCGACTCGGCATCGGCAAGAGCCGTGACGATATCCGCCGCATACCAATGGTACATGGCATCGTCGAAATCGATCACGTGGAATGAACGTTCCTTCGCTTCATAAAAGATGTTATCCAGCTGGAAGTCAAAGTGGATCAAGCCGTACGTCTGTCTCGACGCGGGCAGGAACTGCAGCCATAAACTAACCCGATGAAGCTCATCCATAGCATCCTGCTCCCCGGGATGCCGCCGCAGCACCTGATCGATCAAACGCAGGATGTCCTCCACGCTTCTTCGCCTTACGGCTCCAGGTTCATATCGGCTGGACAGCGTATGCAGCCTTGCGAGCGATTTCCCCCAGTCCCTGCATTGGCGCGCGGTGGGAGTGGCATGTAATGCACTCCCTCCGGCGGCGCTAAAGACGACGCCGTGATACTGCCCCTCCGGTACCTGAATCGTCTCGATCCATTTCCCGTTCACGGAAGAAATCGGCACGACGCAAGGGTACTCGTGCTTAAGCAAATACTGCATGAATTCCAGCTCGGCCGCCAGCTGCTGGGCCGTGCTTTCTTCCTCAAAATTAAACCGGAGGAAATAACGTTCTCCATCGCGGTTAAACATATACACGAAGTTGGAGCTGGCCCGCCAAAACTTCAGCGTTCCCTCGTCAAACTCCCAGTTGCGGATCAGCTCGCGGGCCGCCTTGTCACCAGCAAGTCCGCGAACCATCGTCGTTAACTTCATCATTTGCTCTTTTTCCTCCCGCTACAGCGTGAGAGGACTTAAACCTCAACTCATCCTAAGTAACAAGCCCTCTCATTTGTATCCCATTGTGAATATGAATCGTATTCAACAACGTCACTCCTTTCCGCACAAGGACGCAAGAATTGGTCTTGCCCAATCCTATTCTAACGGAGCTGACAGCCATGCGGGTGGGAGAGAACGGGTATAGGTGAAGTTTACGGCTATCCTTCTCCCCCGCCTTCTTCCTTGGATAATCTTTTGAATGCGAACGCCAGAATCAGGCTCATGACGATATACATCAACACTTTGGAATCTGGGCTATACGGGGAGAGCAGTATCCCTGCCAGAAAAAACAAATTCACTACAAGATACAGCAGTTTGATTATCATAAGACGCCTCCATCCGTTCCCTACTCAAACAGCCCGGCGAATTCACCGTAGCCTTCCCGGACCAGCGCTTCCTCCGGTATAAACCGCAGCGCCGCGGAGTTTACCTGATAATGCAGGCCGCCCGGCTGGGGCCCGTCATGATACAGATGTCCCAGGTAAGAGCCGGACAATCTGCCGTAGAGCGCGGTGCGTACCTTGCCGCCGCGGAGATCCCCCTTTTTGCTGATATATCCTTCATGCAGCGGCTTCCTAAAAGCCGGCAATCCCGTACCCGCATCATATTGATCGGTCGAGCTGAACAGAGGGTCGCCGTTCACCACGTCCGCGTAAATTCCCCGGCTTGCGTGATTCCAATACGGATTATCGTAGGCAGGCTCGTCCAAGCCTTCTTGCGTCACCGCGTATTGGATCGCGGTAAGACGCCTGCGCAGCTCATCCTGATCCTCTTTGCGGCCCCAATGCCGCTTCGCAAAAGAATCCCGGCCGGAACCCTCATAATACCGGTTATAGTCATACCGGTGGGTATTATAGTAGTTCTGATGGACATCCTCCGCGGGATAAAGGGGACCCGCCGGCAGGATCGGCGTCACGATCTTCCCCTTGAACCGGCCGCTAAGCTGCAGGCTGCGCTTGGAGGCTTCCGCCTGCTCGCGCTGCGCTTCGTCATGCACGAAAATCGCCGACCGGTAAGACGCCCCACGGTCCATGAACTGGCCTTCCGCATCCGTTGGATCAATCAAGCGCCAATAGATGTCCAGCAGCCGTGAGTACGGAAACACATCCGGATTAAACCGGATTTGCACGGCTTCGTAATGCCCCGTCGTTTCCGTTCCTACTTCTTCGTAGGTCGGATTCTCCGTATGGCCGCCCGTGTAGCCGGAAACCAGGGAAAGGATACCGGGCAGCTCGTCAAACGGCTTCACCATGCACCAGAAACAACCGCCGGCAAATGTCGCCAACGAGGTCTTGCCGCTTCCATGCTTCAAGGCTATCCGCTCCTTTCATCCGTCGTTGTCTGTTTCATGATGATATTAGTGTAGCCTTGAGGACGCAATGGCAGCAAGCATCATAACGTTTAATTGGTGTGTTAATCGGCGATTCTCCTCCAAGATCGAGTCAGGAATGAGAAAGCAACACACTTGGGCGGCAGCCTTAGGAGCGGGTTGCTTTCACGTTTATCGAGGTACGCCAATCATTTTATTCTTCAACCGTTCTATAGGTCTCCCCAACAGGGCGCTCCAAGCTGCAGCTAGCCCCCTGCTGCATCCGTATGGAGCAGCCATGGCCTCTGCGGGATATCGTGGTACTCATCAGAGTTACCTCTCCCAGCTGTTTCTCCTCTATGAGGACAAGTGCCGCACGGGACCAAATCCTGCACTCGCCGGCTCTATCAGCGCGGATCTTCACTTCGGTCAGCTCGCCTTCCTCCCAGCGCATGTCGACAACAAAGCCGCCGCGGGCCCGAAGCCCCTTCACCTCGCCGCTGTTCCACTGCGGGGGCAGGGCGGGGAGCAGCCTTAACTCATCCATATGCGACTGCAGCAGCATTTCGGCAACGCCGGCAATCCCGCCGAAATTGCCATCGATTTGAAAAGGCGGGTGGCAATCCAGCAGGTTCGGATAAGTCGAGGAAGCCAGCAAATTCACGAGATGCTCGTGCGCTTCCGCTCCGCGCTGCAGCCTGGCGTAGTAATTGATGATCCAAGCGCGGCTCCAGCCCGTGTGGCCGCCGCCATGAGCAAGCCGCCGCTCCAAGGTCTTGTAAGCCGCCTCGGCAAGCTCAGTGGACCGGTCAGGATCAATCTGCTCTCCCGGATACAGGGCGAACAACTGCGAGATATGCCGGTGCCCGGGATCGGCCTCCTCGTAATCGTTCAGCCATTCCATGATCCCTCCATGCCTTCCAATCTGCGGTTCCGGAATTTCCTCCAGCGCCGTTTGAAGCTCCTCCAAGAAGGCAGGCTCATCTCCGACGAGATGGCCGGCATCCAGGCAGGCACGGAATAAAGCCGTCGCAATCTGCCCGTCCATGGCCGGCCCCATGCAGAGGCTGCCGACGGCTCCGTTCGGAAGCACGAATCGGTTTTCCGGCGACACGGAGGGGCCGGTGATCCGTCTCCCTACCTCATCCACTGTCATGTAATCCAGCAGGAATTCTGCCGCTTCCTTCATGACCGGATACGCCCGCTCCCGCAGGAAATCCGCATCGCCGCCAAACCGGTAATGCTCCCACAGATGAAGGCACAGCCACGCGGCTCCCATCGGCCATACGGTACAGGTCATCAATATCCCTTCGGGCCGGGTTTCTCCCCAAAGATTCGTATTATGATGCGCCGCGAAGCCGCGGCAGCCATACATCTCCCGAGCCGTATCGCGGCCATTCGGGAGCATCCGGTCGATCAGGTCGAACAACGGCTCGTGGCACTCCGCCAAGCCCAACAGCTCTGCCGGCCAATAGTTCATCTGAATGTTCACATTGATCGTATACTTGGACTCCCAAGGTGGGGTGAAACTGTCATTCCATATGCCTTGCAGGTTCGCAGCAAGAGATCCGGGCCTGGAACAGGAGATGAGCAGGTATCGCCCGTACTGCACGTATAAGGCAATCAATTCGGGGTCGCTATTCTCTGCGGAAGCGCCTTCCGTCTTCACTCTAGCCTTCAGCAAATTCAGCCGCCGATCGGTGGGCAGGGACGGCTGGTCGTCTTCTGTTCCATTAGGATATTCGACTCGATTTGAAGCGCGGATTACCTCCGTCCCATTCGAAAAGGCAGTTCCGCTATCGGAACATTCCGCCCTGCTCGCTCCGTTCTTGCCTGTGCCGAGCGTAAGCGAGAACCGTTCAAACTTCTCCCGATACTCCGTCTGATGACGGTTTACCAGCTGCTCGTACGACATGCCTGCCGCACGGTCCAGCTGTTCCAGACAGACCTGGGCCGGCTGCCGGCATCGAAAGGTCGTCTGGGCTGACAGCAGCAGCGTAACGGAATCCGCTCCTTCTACCGAGAGAAAATCACCGATGGTTCGAACGGCTCCTCCCACAGCAGCAGCGCGCAGCGCCATGCCAAAGGAAATGCCGTCCGCACCGCACTCTCCCTCCATCAGCAGGGTATCATGACACAATGATACCGTCCCCCCATCAAAAGGACGGCGCATCAGGTTCGCCGCAAACGTCAGCGCCCCCGGCCTGTCGGCAGACAGGCGAATGACCAGCACGCCATCCGGCGCACTGGCAAAATACGACCTGCGAAATCGGATGCCCCGGAACGAATAGGATACGGTCACCATCGACCGTTCCAGATCCAGCTCTCGTTCATAATGCTCCACCGTTTCCTCCCCGTCCAGGAATTTGAGCAGAAGATCGCCCAGCGGCTGGTACGGCTGCTCGTATTTCGGGGAGGAGGTCATCGCCATCCGGGCTAAATGCTCGGCCTCGGCTTGGCGCCCATCGAAGAGCATCTGCCTGATCTCGCTCAAATACCCGGAGGCGTCAGGATTGGCTCCCCTCCCCGGACCTCCATACCATAGAGAATCTTCATTTAGCTGCACGCGCTCAAGCGAAGGCTTGCCAAAGACCATGCCTCCCAGGCGACCGTTCCCGATCGGCAAAGCTTCATTCCACTCCGCTGCCGGGGAATCGTACCACAACCGCAAGCCCCGATTTGCGGAGATGTCAGGCCGCCGCGAAGCGGTAACATCTATCCCCCCCGTCACCTCAGGCTGCCCCGCAAGATCACGACCTCCCTGATGCCCTTCAAGAGAATACTCGGCATTACTTCCTGTTGTCTCCCTCTCCATAATCCAACACGTCTCCTTCTTCAAGAAAAAGGGGATGCTCAGCGTTCTCCCTGAACATCCCCTGTTCGTTATATATGATTAAGGCTGTTCCGGTATATCCAACGCACCGCCGCCCACCGGCGTTCGGGCCAGATGATCTACCGCATGCTGTCCCAGGCGATCCTTCAGCTGCTGGATGAATAAGCTCTGGAGCGCCACATGCCGATCGGCATATTCCCAATAGCCGTCCTCGCGAGGTCTTGGATCGTAGGCACTCGGAACGAGCGGCTTCACGTTCAAGCCGTCTTCGGTAGGGATATGCCCGATGACATAGTTTTGGGCAGTTGGG
This sequence comes from Paenibacillus sp. CR_12, assembly GCF_041953985.1. Classification (NCBI taxonomy): domain Bacteria; kingdom Bacillati; phylum Bacillota; class Bacilli; order Caryophanales; family Paenibacillaceae; genus Paenibacillus; species Paenibacillus sp. CR_12. The sequence continues at coordinate 494,422 of NZ_JAVFHO010000003.1, forward strand.
GGCTTCTGGGCGACAAGCCCGCCTTCGGTATTCCACATGACGTAATTCGCGCCGGCCCACCCGTGTCCGCTGCCCAGCCATCCCCGGTCGCGGACGCTGATGCGCGCGCTGACGTTGTCGTACAAACCGCCTGTCGACCAGCGGTGGTGCGGCTCGCTTGTATTGTATTCGCGAGTGGCCTTGTTGTCGTACATCACGTTCGGCCCTTGCACGCGGCTTTCAATGACGTAAGCATGGCGGGAAGTCTCCGTATAATTGCGCTGCACCAGATTTAACTGCCCCTGGATGAAAAAGCTGTAACGCCGCCCGCCGGTAATAATGCTGACCATGTCGTGCATTTCGCTGTCCTGCACCGTGACCCACTTGGCCTGCCGCCCGACCTGCACCAAGGCATAGGAAAAATGGTAGCCGGCCACCTCTCGTACCCAGGCATTCTTCACGCTGTTCATCATGATGAAACGTTCCGCATGGTCCTCATCGGAGTAATACGGAGTGTCCAGAACATCGTTATCCATCTTCGTGTCGGTCTTGCTTGGATCAAAATCGGATATGGCGCGCATGTTCTCGATCCCTACCTGTTCGATTCGCGATTCGTCCGTCGCCTTGAACAGCTTGCCCCCGCCCCATTGACGCTCAACGGCATTCGCTAACGGAGCGTCCACCGTAATCCGGTTGCCGTCGATCGCCGTAATCACGCGGTCAAAATCCAGATTGAACGGGGACCACTGCTGCGTTCCTCCGGTTCCTGGCCGCATGTAGATATGATCCATGCCGATTTCATGAATCCAGCGGTCGTTGCCGATCCTCCGGACGATGACGGAATCGCCTACCTGATAGTCAGAGGCATCCTGGACATGGAAGGAACGCGAGCCTGCCGGAACGTACAGATCCTGGATATCGGTCTCCGTGCCGTCCACAATCGTTGCGCCATTCGTTCCGCCCACGACGATCAAATTTCTGGCCGTTGTTCCCGTGCCGCGGATGATGGTCCCGTCCTCGCTCTTCCCCTCGCCCCGGAGCACGACGCCGCTCGCCTGGATGTTCAGCGATCCGCCGACCAGATACGTGCCCTTCTTCAGCAGCACGGCCCCCCGGAAGCCGTCTGCGTCGCGCGGCAGCTGCGACACCTCGTCGATCGCCGCTTGCAGCATCGCCGTATCATCCCCGCCGGTCGGCTGCACGGCGATCCTCGCCTGCACGTCGGGAAGCTTCACCCCGCCGCCCATATAACCGACATTCGAGAAATCGATGATCCGATTTCCTTTATAATCGGGAACATACGCCATTCTTCCGTCCTTTCCTGTATATGCGATATGACTCTGACCGTCAGGTATCCCTTTCTTGGGCATGACGGTGTAAAACAAGCTGTCGTAGTAAGTTCCCCCGTCTGCGGCTTGGAACGTCATCCTCACTTCGTGCGTGCCCGGTACCTTCATCCCGCCCGGAAGAGTGATCGATTGACTTATCCCCGTTTGCAGCGTCTTTGTGCCCAGCGAACCTCTGGATTGGCCGTCCTTGAACCATCTGGCGCTAACGGTCCCATCCGTATTCGGAGCGATCGTGACGACAGGCAATGGCTTGCCGTCATCCAGGATCGCCGCCTCGCCGATCTTCTGGACTAACGTCGGATGCGTGAACGAGCTGAAGGCAATATATTTCGCATCCCGGAATTCCTGATCATCCTTCACGACAAACCAGAAATCCGGCGTCCCAACCGTTTGGCCATTAACGCTGATTTCCGCATACATCCGCGTGGCGCCGACCTTGACTCCGGTTACGGAACCAGCTGCATCCACGGCCATGCTGCTCCCCGCAGCATGGTATTGAACCTGGCCTGGAGGGAGCGCAACCCACTCTCCGTTGGCTCGTTTGCCGCGCACCTCCAAGGTCGACGTTTCTCCAATGTCCAAGGTCCGTTCATCATTGTTGTTATAAGGAGTGCCATCCGGCTTCACGAAAGCCAGCTCCGTTACGTCCGACGGAATCCCTTGATCTCCATCCTGCATATAAACCTCCAACTCCTTAAGCTGAACGTTGAGATTTCGGCTGAGCTGCAGAGTCACCCGCATTTGGGAAGCGCTTACGGAATCAAACGCCATGACTTCCTGACCGTCCGCTCGAATGCCCCCGTTTTTCGCATAGGCTCTGGTCCAAGACTCGCCGTCAAGGGAATAATCAATCTCGATGCTGCCCAAATTATCTCCCCGGTTTAAGTCCAGGACGACCTGGTTGAAGGACTGCTCGCTCCCCAGATTCACCTGAACGTGCACACTCATGTCCTCACGATCCGTGCTCGCCGGCTGCCAATAGGTATCCTTGCTGCCATCCACGGCTTTCCCGGCTTCACGCCCGCTGATCTCCGAACTGGCCGTTGCCGGCCTATTCATTGCAAGGTTGACCCGCTCCAACCCACCGGCTGCCGGCGTTTCCCCCTGTATTGGCGGATTGCCGAACGAAAACAGCAGAATACCCAGCAGCAACATAATACTCCCCCTTCTTACCTGTCCGTTACGCCTGCGCACCTGTCTCATCAATCATCACCCATCCTTTGTCCTAGTGTAGTGATTAACGATCTACCCGCGATTACAGGATACCCTCCTTTCAGACGCCTCTTGATGCTTCCATGTTAAAACAGCGGCCTCCCGCCAGACCATGCCGTAACTTGCGGAAGGGCCGTGTTTTTTTACGGAGTAACACAACGTAAGAAAACACAACCCGGAGCGAACGGAGCCGTATGCTAAGCCTTCCCTTTGTCCGTTACAATGAGGCTGCAATGGGTACGTCATTTTGGTAGCGACAAGGAAGGAGTTTCGTTTATGGATCATGAGCTGTCCCCATCTCTGTCGGCGCCGTTTCATGCTCAGCTTTTTTCCCCTGACGGGAATTTGCAGATCACCCTGGAGCAGGCGCATAACGGTCCCCTCTTGTATACGGTTATGAACAAGGGATTCCGGGTTCTTGACAGATCCCCGCTCGGACTCATCACGGACAGATACCAATTTCAGCAAAACATCCGCATCCAGGGGGTTGAGCACAACACGATCACGGAGCGTTACGAGCTGATGACCGGCAAGCAAAAATCGCAGTCTTACGAAGCAAGCGAGCTGGTGCTCCTGGCTTCCGTCGAGCATCATCAGGTGAGGATTCGATTCCGCGCTTTTCGAGACGGCGCTGCTTACCGTTATGAGCTGCAAGGAGAAGGTGATATTCGCATCGAGAACGAGATCTCCGGATTCCATCTGCCGGAGGATCGGATGCTTAACGTCTGGGCGCAGCCGTTCATGCGGTGTTATGAACGAACCTACGACCATGCCATGCCGGACGATCTTCGGGGAGGGCATTTCGGCTTCCCGCTCTTGGTTCAATCGACAGAGGAGCAATGGCTGCTGCTGACAGAGGCTGCCGTGGACGGCGGTTATGGCGCCAGTCACCTCGCAGCCGATGAGCAAGACGGCCGGAAGCTTCGCATCTCGTACGCTCCGGATCAGGAAACGCCGATTGCCGCGCAGCTTCCGCTCTCGACGCCTTGGCGCGTCATGATCATCGGATCGCTCGGGGATCTGGTGACTTCATCGGTAACGACTCATCTATGTCCCCCGCCCGTGCTGAAAGACACCTCTTGGATCGCTCCGGGCAGAGCAGCCTGGTCCTGGTACGCGGAGGGCGGTTCTTGCGGCGATATGGATGTTCAGCGGCAGCATATCGATTTTGCCGCCGGGATGGGATGGGAATACGTCGTCGTAGACGGCGGCTGGGAGGGTGTGCTGGATGCGCCTCAGCTGATCGATTACGCGAAGGAGCGCGGCGTCGGCATCTGGCTGTGGACGCATTATCAAGGGCTGCACACGGAGGAACTCCGAGAAGAGAAATTACCCCTGTGGGCCTCCTGGGGTGCGGTTGGGATCAAGGTCGATTTCTTCGACAGCGACAATCAAGAGACGCTCCAGGTCTACGACGCCATCGCCGAATCCGCCGCCAGACACCGGCTAATGGTTAATTTCCACGGATCCACCAAACCGAGCGGGGAGCACCGGACATGGCCTCATGTGATGACAAGAGAAGGCGTTTACGGCGCGGAATACTACCGGGCGCAGAGTGAAGGCCCGAATGCGGTTCATCTCTGTACCTTGCCGTTTACGCGAAATGTGATCGGATCCATGGACTTTACGCCGGTCACGTTCAGCAGGAAGACCAACACGACCCAGGGGCTTCAGCTCGCTCTGGCCATCCTCTTCGAGTCCGGCATCCAGCACTATGCGGATGCGATCTCCGTGTTCGCTGACCATCCGGGCAAGCCGCTGCTGGCCGAGGTTCCTGCCGTCTGGGATGAGACGCGGCTGCTGGAAGGTTATCCGGGCCGGTACGTTACGATCGCCAGACGATCCGGTACGGAATGGTTCGTCGCCTCCATCTGTGCCGCAGGAGGACGAGATGCCCGAATCCCGCTGGATTTCCTTGACGATCATACGGCATACCAAGCAGTGATCTATCAGGAGCAGGCAGAGCCGGACGAATATCGTTATCGTTCCGTTCTTCCTCCCATTGAGATTCGCACGGAAACCTGCTGCAGCACAGATACGATCACGAAGCGCCTGAAGATATATGGAGGTCTATCCATCCATCTCACGCCGCTTTGAAATGATCTTTACGGACGGCTTGGACGTCGTGGACGCCATTCGTGAAACGTTAACCGATCATAAGCCTCTGCTGAAGGCGCAGAGCTTCTTGGAACCTTCGAATCTCGTTCCATGAAACTTTGCGATCCGAAATGCGCCCCAAGAACGGGAAAAACGCTGCCCTTACCTTAAGGACAGCGTTTCTATTTGCACTTCGAGCACAGAGTCTGACCTCCATGCCCGGGAGAGGCAGGCCTTGCGCTAATCACGCGGCGGACTCGGCATAACCATGCGGATGGTGGTTCCCGTCCCCACGCCCGCGGAGGTTAGGCGCAGTCCGTAACTCTCGCCGAATACCAGCTGAATCCGGCGATGCACGTTAAGCAAGCCGATGCCTCCGGTACCGCTAAGGTTCAGGGAGGATTCCGGCGAAGGATTCGTGTGGTCGTGCTCGTAGGACAGCCGTGCCGCAACCTCGTGCAGCTGTTCATCGGTCATGCCGATGCCGTTGTCCGTCACGCTCACCCAGAAGGCATCGTCGCTGCATCCGGCAGTGATGATGATGTGCTGCGAGGCTTCGATGCCGTCCGGAAACGCATGCTGGAATGCATTTTCGATTAAAGGCTGGAGCGTCAAGCGCACCATTTTGTACAGGAGAAGCTCATGGGGAACCTCGACCCGAAGATCGAATTCCATGTCGTGCCGGTGCTTCATGATGGTCATATAATTCAGCACATGGTTCAGCTCGTTCGCAACCGTGATCTCCTCCAGCGAGGTCAGTAAGGAATATCGCATCATAAAGCCCAGCGAAGACACCATCTCGGTAATCTCGGACGAGCCTTCAACCTCGGCATAACAGACGATGGTCTCCAGCGTGTTGTACATGAAATGCGGATTGATCTGCAGCTGAAGCGCCTGAAACTCGGCCTTCTGCCGCTCGATGATCGTCTTCTGCTGCTGCAGCTCGGTCTCGTATACCCGCTCGATCAGTTCCGACAGCCGGCTCACCATCAGATTGTACCGCTGCATCATTTCCGTCAGCTCATCCTGCCGCCGTTCAGGAAGGTCCAGGGGAATCCATCGGCCCTGCTCCGTCTGCCGCATTCCGCGGATAATCGTCTGGATCGGCTGGGTAATGGAACGGGTGAAACGGTAAGCAAGCAAACAAGCGGCGACGAGACTGATCAAGCCGATCGTCCAGGCCGTCGTGCGGATATTGGCAATCGGCTGGCGCCACTCTTCCAGCGGAATCGAGGCTACCAAGCGCCATCCGGAATAAGGGGACATCCGGGTCATGAATACCCGCTGCTCTCCATCGACCGTCGTATATTTAAAGGATTCCTCGTCCGCGCCCATAATGGCGGCGGTCAGCTTCGTATCCCGGGCAGGAGACGAGGCGTTGTCCTCCATCCCTTCGGGCTGGTAAACCACGTGACCGCTGGCATCGGCAATATAGAAGTATCCGCGTTCGCCCAGATCGATGCCTTTCCAGAGGGAGGACAGCTCCTGGGAGCGCACCTCCATGGCGAGCACCCCTTTTTCCGCCGTGGAAGACAAACCCTTCATCTGTCTAGTCATGCGTATCACGCTGCCGCTGCGTCCCGGAATAATGCTCTCCGTATGAATCATGAGGCCGCTTTCGTCTTTTGTGGCATGGCGGAGCTCCGTCAGCTGCTTCGACTTGTCCTCTTCGCTGAACACCGGCGCCGTAAAGTCGGAGCCGAAGCTGTACGTCGCGTTTCCGTTGTAAGACAACAGATACATCGTCAGCAGCTCGGGCCCCCGGTCCATCAGGGGACGGAACACCGTATCCTTGATCGTGGAACTGATGTGATAGTATTCGTAATGGTCCGCCGGGTTCGGCAGATCCACGAATTTCTTCAATTCCCGGTTGGTCAGCAGGGAGATCATCGTCCGGTCATAGGATTTGATGTACAGGTCCGTGTGATTCAAGGCATTCTGCACGATTTGCGACAGATGCCGATCCAGCTGCCGATCCAGCTCCGCGGAAGAACGCGCGTACGTGACGATGCCGATCAATAACGAGGACAGCGCTATGATCGATACGCAGTACAGGAAAAGCTTACGATACAGCTTATTCTTCATCCGTTAAATCCCAGCATCGTCCGATATTCCGTTGGCGTGTGTCCCGTTACCTTCTTGAACATCTTCGTAAAATGGGGATAGTCCTCGTAACCGACGTTTGCCGCCACGTCGATGATCCGCATATGCGGCAGCGCAAGCAGCTCCTTCGCCCGCTCCATCCGCCGGTGAATACGGTACCGGACAAAGGTTTCATTGGTCATTTTCTTAAACATCGCGCTAAAATAGGTCGGCGTATACCCCGCCATCTCCGCCACTTCCTCCAGCGTGATTTCCTCGGACAGATGCGTGTCGATGTACGCTTTCACTTCATCCAGCGGATTCTTGAAATTCCCCCAGCGCTGGGTCACCAGATCGGCCGTCATCCGCTTAACCCTCAGCTCGAATTCATTCAGCAGCTGTTCCTGGGCCGCATGATGGCCGATGGGTTCAATCACGGAAACCTCCATATACCCCTTCGATACCAGCCGCCGGAAAATCATCCCCACTGCATCATCCAGCAGCTGCTGAAGCTGCGGGACGCTAAGCCCCGCTGCCTGCAGATGCGCCCTCCAATCGACCAACAGCTCATCCAGCCGTTCCGTCTGAAGCATCCAAATTTCCTGCCCGATGTTTTCAATCCAATCGACGTAGGAAGCCAGGGAGACAATGCCTTTATTGCGATGTTTTACGATCGCGTCAAAGGTTTGGTGCAGCACCACGCCCGTCACCGGCTTCAGCAGATAATGCTTCACCCCATAAGCCAGGCACTGCTGCGCATATTGGAATTCGCCGTAACCCGAGATGACGATGATCTGAATATGCCCATACATCTCATGCAGCTCCTGGCACAGCTCCAGCCCGCCCATTCGGGGCATGCGGATATCGGTCAGCAGCACATCCGGCTCGGTCTCCTTGATCATCGAGAGCGCATGCTCGCCGTTCACGGCCGTATCGATGGCGTCAAACTGCAGGCGATAGGTTTCCGCCATCTTGACCAGCCCTCTTCGGATGACAGGTTCGTCGTCAGCAATCAACAACCGCATTATTTTCAGCCTCCTGTATGTAGAAGAATTAGGGATGAGGCAATCATGAAATGGAACAAGAAGGTATCCGCGAGCGGCTGCCTTGCATGGCAGACCGGCGGATACCTTGAACTTTCGCATTCATTCATTTATTTAAAACGCTTACATGTCGGATTCATTGTACAGGATTTTCGGGATAAACTGGAGATGTCCTACTGCCTATCTTGCATGTTATCTTGTACGATCCACGACGTTCTCCTTGTTCTTCCAGCGTTCCGTCGCTTCCCTGATGATCTCGTCCCCGCCTTTGGCGCGATATTCCTCGAGCACCTTCGGCCATTCGGATATCGGCTGCTTGCCGTAAATCATCTTCACCATGCTGTCCAGAATGAATTTCGGTCCCGTATCTCCAGTCGAGGCCAAATCCGGGAACTTGGAGAAGCTGTTCAGGTTCGCCGTAAACGTAATGCCGCCGCGGCCTTCATTGCTGAGCACGTCGCTGAACGCCGTAATGACATCCTGGCCGTCCTCGGTCAGGGCCGTCTGCTTCTTGTTGTAGGTCAGCTCATGCACGAACCACAGCTGGTTGGCCCGGAACCCCGCTTCGTCCACTTCTTCCTTTTTCACGGGCCATGTATAGTTGACCTTGCCGTCCTCCATCGTGTAGTTCTCGCCCTCGATCCCGAAGGAGAAGAACATATCGGCTTCCTCCGTCAGCATCCAGTCGAGGAATTTAATGATTTCGATCGCTTTTTCCTTACCGACCTTGTTGTTGATGTAATACGTGGTCGAGATCGAGCTGTACAAGCCGAGGCCGCCCTTGCCGTCCGAGCCCGTTGGCGAAGGATAAATATCCACCTTCATCGAAGGATCCACTTCCTTCAGCTTGGCGCGGAACCCGATCAGCCCCTCGCCGTTGGACGCCCACATGCCGGCTTTGCCGGAATTGATATTCCGGCCGTAATCCTCCTGGGACAGGGAAGCGAAATCCTTCGGAATCAGGCCTTCGTCGTACATCGTCTTATACGTCTCCAGTGCCTTGGTCATGTTCTCCACATCGAAGAACTTCGGCACGACTTCCCCGTTCAGCTCCATGAACTGGAACGGCAGCACGTCGTATGCCCCCAGGAAGGTATCCGCGTATTTAAAGCCCTCCCGGTATTGGAACGGATGCTCTACTCCCAGTCTCTTGAAGGCACGCAGCATATCCAGATACTCTTCCACCGTCTTCGGCGCTTCCTGGATGCCTGCCTTCTCCATCAGATCCGTACGGATAAACGTGGCGCGGCGCGACGGGTTCTCCAGCCAAGCCGGAATGCCGTAGATTTTGCCGTCGTACGATACTTCCTCCCATGCCGCCGGGGTGACCATTTTCATCAGATTCGGCGCATGCTCCTTCAGGAGGTCATCCAGCGGCATGAACACGCCCGCTTCCACCGAGCCTGACATGGAGCCCGTCGTCGGCCCCCCGCGCATATTGCCGACCACGTCCGGAATTTCGTTGCCTGCAAACATCAGACTCATCTTTTGATCGAATTCCTTATGGGACATCAAGCGGATATCGAGATCGGTGTTCGTCATCTCCTCCAGCTTCAGCACCCATTTGTCCTTGTTGATGTCGGGCGACGATTCGATGTAGGTGTTGCCGCCCGTGGAGAATGAAATCGAGAATGCCAGCTTGCTGGAAGCGGTGCCCTGCTCGTTCCCTTCCGGCTTGGTATTCCCTGTTCCTTCTTCCGCTTTCCCCCCGCACCCCGCAAGCAGTGTCATCATCATGACGCCGATCAGTAAGACCGTCCAACTTTTTTTCATCAACCTCTCCCCTTTTCGCAAAAATAGACAAGTGGTTCATTCATGAGGTAAGCGCTTTCGTAAAATCCATTTCATCGTAGCTCATAACCCTCATGCGCAGAATTGGCGTTCTTATTATGGATTTGTGTTCTTTTACGATCAGGATTTGATCGAACCGATAAGCATGCCCTTGATAAAATATTTCTGCAGGAACGGGTATACCAGGATGATCGGCAGCGTAGCGATGACGATCGTGGCCATCTTGATGCCCTCCGGGGACATGTTGGCCAAGTTCTCGAACGTGGTGTCCATCTCTCCCATCTGATCGGTGATCACGATTTCCCTCAGGCGAACCTGCAGCGGAAACAGCTTTCGGCTATTGATATAGTATAGAGCGGACGAGTACGAATTCCAATGCGCCACGGCGTAAAACAGTCCCATCGTCGCCATCACCGGCTTGGATAGCGGAAGCACGATGCTTGATATGATCCGCAGCTCTCCGCACCCGTCGATCCTTGCCGAGTCGATAATCTCGTTAGGCAGATTCATGAAGAACGAGCGCATGATGAACAGGTTGTATGCGCTAATGGCGCCCGGAATAATGAGGGCCCAGACCGTATCCAGCATATTCAGCGATTTAATGAGCAGATAGTTGGGAATGAGCGGCGCGCTGAAAATAAAGGTGATCAGGACGAGCATGAGAATGACCTTCCGTCCCCGATATTCGTTGCGCGACAGCGGGTAAGCCAGCGAAGCCGTTGCGATTAAGTTGATTCCCGTCCCCACGATGGTCACGAATACGCTGATCATGAAGGAACGCCATACCGAGGTATCGTTCAATACGATGGCGTAGTTCGAGAGCGTAAACTCAACCGGCCACAGGCCGACGTCCCCCCTGGAGATGGCCAGATCGCTGCTGAGCGATTGCGCCGCTACGTGCAGGATCGGAAAGATCATGGCGGCCGACACGACGGCCAGGAAGATATAGTTGAACATTTCGAATACGATTTCGCCTGTTGATCGTTTTATCATGTTTTCGGTCACCTGCCTAGTATAAGGAATTTCCGGTCGTTTTACGGCTGATGGCGTTACCGCCCACAATGAGCAGCAGCCCGATGAGCGATTTGAACAGCCCGATGGCCGTGGTGTAGCTGTACTGCTGTCCAAGCAGACCGACGCGATAGATGTACGTATCCAGAATGTCGCCCTTGTTCTCGTTCAAGGCGTTCAGGAACACAAACACCCGTTCAAACCCGAAATCGAGGAAGTTGCCGATGTTCAGCAGGAATAGAATCATGATGGTTGGCAGAATCGACGGAATCGTAATCGCCAAGGTCTGGCGCCAGCGGTTCGCGCCGTCTACGCGTGCAGCTTCGTACAGGTCCGGATTGATTCCGGCCAACGCCGCCAGGTAAATAATCGTTCCCCAGCCCGCTTCCTTCCAGATGCCCGAGCCGATCAGAATGCTGCGAATGTAGCTTTCCTCGCCAAGGAAGTAAATCGGTTCGAGTCCCACCCACATCAGGATCTGATTGATGATCCCCGTGGTCGGAGACAGAATGCCCACCGCAATCCCCCCGATAATGACCCAGGACAGGAAGTGGGGCATGTAGATGACTGTCTGGAGCACCCGCTTGTACAGGACAAGGCGAATCTCGTTCAATAGCAGGGACAGAATGATCGGTACCGGAAACGCGAATGCGATGCTGTACATCCCGATCAGCAGGGTGTTCCAGAAAATCCGCAGAAACTCCTCGTACTGAAACATCCGGTAGAACTGGTCCAGCCCGACCCAAGGGCTCTCCCATATGCCTTTGAATAAGTTGTACTCCTGAAAAGCCATGGCACTGCCGAATAAAGGGACGTATTTGAATACGAGAAAATAGAGGATGCCCGGAATCGAGATGAGGTATATCGCCTTGTACTTGCGAAAGCTAGATAACCATTCCCGGCTCCGCGCTGACGGTGTTAGCCGCGTGCTTGGGTTGATGTTCGCCATAAGGACCTCCCGTTGTAAGTTTGCCTTCGTATTCATCCTATAAGCGGAGTGCTTCGCCAACAATGGCGGCATTTGTTTGTCGATGTGTTTTTTTACGATTGTGTTTGTAGAGGGCACGGCGAAAGGAGTGTGACACAAAAAAGAACCCTTTAGGGAACCCTGGTCTAATACGGCCAAGTTTCGCCAAAGGGCTTATGCTTATGGGGCATGGACACAGGCCTACTGTGTCCATGGGGAACAACCTTGCCGTCGTGTGACGAACCTCGCTCGACTACGATGCTTGGTTCGGTGTCGCAGGACGGCGGTCCCCCGGTTGGCAAGGGGGATCGGATGGAGCTGAATCGTGAATATCACCCCGTGCGGCTTCGCGGGAAAAACAAGCTCATCCATTCGTTTGCACCGGAAAAGGCTGCCCTATTCGTGCTCCTTCTCCTCCATCTCCCGAATCGGAATCGCCATATTCCAGGTTTCCGTGCAGTCGTGAAATCCGTTGGTTCCATCCGAGGTCGCTGCGAACATCCAGGCCGGACGACCGTCCTCCATGAGCAAAAACGGCCGTTCCAGGTTGCCCATCAGCCGCTCCGCGCCATCGTCCCACATTACCCTGCGGGAATACGCCGGCTCCCCTGGCCGGGTTGTCATCTCCCACTGCTCTCCGTTCGCCGACCACGCATGGACCCCGCTATAGCGCTCTCCACAGATGGAGCCGTCCATGTCCTTGGCAATCATCTCGTACCCCCGTGCCGTACGCCAAATGAAGGGATCTTCAATATGAATGGCAGGCGGAAACAGCGGCTCAGGCTTGCGGGCGTATGGACCGTATACCGATTCAGCGCTGGCCAAGCCCAGCTGCATGTTGCCATAGGTATGCCCTTCGTAGGGCCGGGATTTATAGATCAGCTGCACCGAGCCGTCGGCATGAACACAGGGTGCCGGATTGGACACGAAAAAGCTGTCAAACTGATTCGGGCGCGGCAGCAGAACCGGAAGATCCCTTCGTGTCCAAGGGCCGGTTACGGAAGGGGCGGTCGCAACGCCGATCCGTTTGTTGGCCCTGGCCACCACGGCGAGCGGATCGTGCGGCAGCAGCGCCTCCCCTTCGTCAGGCAGCGGGAACGGGAACGTCGTGCCCATATAATAGAGCACATATATGCCATCCACCTTCACGATATGCGGATTGTGCACGCTGCAGCCGTCCCAATAGGCCGGAGACCTTGCCCCAAGCACCGTCTCCTCGTAGACGTACGGTCCTGCCGGATGATCGGCGGCGGCACGGACGATCTCCGAGGCCGCGAGCCATCCGGGGTGCATGGGCATGGATTTCGGCCAGCGCGAAGCAAACATATGGTAGCGGCCATCCTCGCCTCGAATGACGCTGCCGCACCAGACCCAATACCCCGGCATTCGAAAGCCTCCTGCAACCGGTGCAGGATCAAATACGATTTTCATAAACTCCTCACTCCCCTTCCATTGGCAGCAGCGTAACCTTGCGCAAATTCATCAAAGAATCCGATGCCAGCGATATTCCGCGGACTTCAAGACGGTGTAGGCTTGCCGAATGAATCGTCAATTGACCGATCTCAAAATCTCCCCAGCATCCGTCCCCGCCCGTATCGTAAACGGTACAAGCCAGCTTCTGTTCATCCAGGGACAATTCAAAGCGTCCCCCCGCCTGATCCGCTGAGGCGGACAAGGTGACGATGATTCGGCAGTGGACGGGCGCCTCTTCTTCCGAACGAAACGCCCATTGAACAGCCGCATGTGGAGCGGTCCACCCGGTAACGCCGTCATGCCCTCTTTTTCCATTGTCGCGGCGCAGGCCGTCGCCCTCGATAACACCATCATATGCCCAAAACGTATTCGGCATTGAAGATATGAATCTAGGAGTCCCGTTGCTCTCCAGTTGCTCCCCGCTTAGCTTCAGCTCTAGCACAGTCGCATAGGCGTCCTGAGGTACCGAACGCACATCAATTTGCCAGTCCCATCGCCCAAGCTGCCGGATCGGCAGGCGGTCCTCCTTCGTCTTCGCTCCGATAGGCCTCGCATATTGAACTCCGCTTGCGAGACCGGGCAGGATCAAATAACCGTCCTGCGGCCAATCTCTAACCAGCAGATACAAGCTGTTCTCTTCCGGCTTCCAGGTGCAGTAGCCCCACTGCGGCGTACCGATCGGACTGCCGTTCGTGCCATATATGGCCTCGCCGTTCCGCTCCAGGAAGCTGCCCACCGTCTCCAGCAGGCTTCTCGACTTCTCGTCAATCGCCCCGTTTCCGAGCGGACCGACATTCAGCACCAGATTGCCGTTCGCCGCTGTCACGCGCAGCAGCTGGTCGATCAATTCCTCCGGACTCTTCCAATGGTCATCGCCATACCGGAATCCCCAAGAATCATTCAGCGTATGAATCGACTCCCAGTCCTGCTGCACCGGATGAAATCGCAGCTGGTTATCATGCGGATTCCCGTAATCCGCAAAGCGGTCATCCCGAAGCCGCTTGTTAATCAGGCAATCCGGCTGCAGCCGGCGTACCCGATCATGGAACCACACGGCGTGTTCGTCGCTGATCTTATGGCCGCAATCAAACCACATCAACCCGATCGGGCCGTAATCGGTCAGCAGCTCCTCGACCTGGGGAAGAGCTTTCTCATGAAGGTAACGCTCAAAGCGTTCCCGCTTATCCTGATCGTCGATCCAGTCCTCCAGCAGATCCCATGCACCGATATTCCCCGGGTAATCCAGCGTGTTCCCCTGCGAATCCGGGTGATGCCAGTCCATGGCGTGAGAATAGTAAATCCCGAGCCGAATCCCCTCGGCCTCGCATGCCTCTGCCAGCTCCTTGATCGGATCTCTCGGGAAATTTGCATGCCGGGTAATCGAATAATCGCAAACCTTGGAATCATACATGGCAAACCCGTCATGATGCTTCGCCGTCACGATGAGGTATTTGGCCCCCGACCGCTTGGCCAGCAACACCCACTCATGCGCATCGAACGCCTCCGGATTCATACCGGCTGCGGCTTCTGCATACTCAGCTACAGGTATCTTCCCCCTAAGCTGGATATGCTCGGCATAATTCGCATCCACTCGCTCGCCCTTCCACATTCCGCCCAGCATCGAGTAAGGCCCCCAATGCACAAACAGCCCAACGCGCGCTTCCCTCCACCAGGCTATCCGACGGTTGCGATCTCGATCTCGGTCATCCACCCATAGATCGGTCGGGATATTATCCGAGCGTTCCTGCTCTAATCCGGCCCCATCCATGTATTCATCCCGCTTCATGTTTATCCCTCCTCACCTGCCAGTTAACGGTCCGACAGTCTAGTAACCTCCATTATAGAAGGTACGCTGTTGCAGCCTCTTTGTTTTTTTGGGTTGAGGTTGTGTTTTGTTGAGGTGGGGGGGAAAGTATGGTTCATTCGATAGATATGTAAACTGTAAATGAGTTGAATTTTCTTAGATTACATTCCTTTTCAGCCTGGTTATAACATAAAAAGAAGCTGCGCTCCCGAATAGGAAACGGCTCCACTTTACTTTATTTCATGAAGTTAGTAATTTGCCGTCATGCTTTCGTCAAAATCATACCCAGAAAAACTTTATTACAACAATTCTGGCGGCAATACTTTTCTCCAATTCTCTACTCCTACTTTAGTCAGTATTCAACTCATTTTTTGTTGAATCATATGGATCAATATCAATTCCAAGGTTACTTTCAAACTTTTTTAGATACTGCTCATTATTTACGTCAGTAACATACATGTAATAAACGTCTTCGGTTCGATCTCTGCTAAGATACTGGAACTGAAAAACGAAAATACGATTTATAACACCGAATTCCGAAGGCCTGCCGGGTAAACGGCAGGCTTTAGTTTAATGGAAATTAATTCGCTATAAAAAAGGATCACCTATTATTTTGTCATTTGAAAATTCAATTGAAGAACTCTCTCTAATAGTTGCCCATCCGTGATACTCATACATTTCAATTCATCCGCTCATGGTTTTAAAGGTTTAGTATCGATGATTATCTTTCGGCGTACTGTCGAGTGTCTGAATCCCGTGATTGATCTTATATTTCACTAGTGTTATATTACATATGTGAAATATTAAAAGACAAGGGGGTTCTTCATGCACCCTATTTCAAACGTCGAATTCATGCTGCTGCAAATGATCGCAGAATGTCGTCAAGCTTCGGGGTACGATATCAAGAAGTTAGTCGATCAACGAGGCTATCGGGAATGGGCCAACATCGGCACGACTTCAATCTACGTAGGACTGAGGAAACTGAGCGATAAAGGATGGATTGCATCCGAGGAATCCGACGAAAAATCCGGCAAGGGACCCATGCCGACCCGGTTTGTCCTCACCGAAGCCGGTATGGTCAAGCTGAAAGATGAAGTCCTTGACAGTCTTTCGTCAACACGGGAGCGCGACAACCGCTTCGATCTCGGTTTGGCCGCTTTGCCTCTTATCGGGAACGACATGGCCATAGCTGCCTTGCGGAAACGGTTGGATTTTCTTCGTGAGGCTTCAGAAGGCATAAAGCAAAAATTCGAATCCCAGGGCGGTGTTCGATTGCCGCTGAACGTAAGAGCGCTGTTCTTGCATCCGATCAGCCTAATGGAGAGTGAGCAAGCGTTCGTTGCCAGTCTAATTAACGAATTGTCGAAGGAGACCAGGGAAGATGACCATAATCATTGAAGGTTTTGTTCCTTACCAAGGCGACCATTGCGAAACGACCACCATGGGCAATTTAATGCAATTTGCGGGAGTCCGGCTATCGGAGCCGATGCTGTTCGGACTCGGACAAGGGCTCGGATTCATTTATTGGGACTCGAAGGGAATGGATTTTCCGTTTATCGGAGGAAGGGTGAAAGTGGATATGTTGACAGCCAATCTCGCCGACAGGCTGGGATTGACCGTCAGAGTCCAAGAAACGTCGTCCGTCGACAAAGCGTGGCGGAACGTACGAAGCTGCATCGAACGCGGAATTCCGGTTGGGCTGAAATTGGATTCCTATTACTTGGACTATTTCACGAGCAAAGTGCACTTTGCCGGTCACTATGCGGTCCTATACGGCGTGGATGACGAATATGCCTACATGGCAGATACCAGGCAACAGGGCGGGCTGGTGAAGACGCGTTTGACAAGATTGGCATCAGCCAGGAACGCAAAGGGTGCCATGAGTTCCCGAAACCGCTCTTTTACGCTCGAGCCCATCGACGCCTTACCGCCGCTCGTTCCCGCATTACGCGAATCCTTGACCAAGAATGCGCATGACTATTTGAACCCGCCCATTCGCAATATCGGGAATAAAGGCATTGTAAAAATGAGCAAAGAGATCCTGAAGTGGCCTTCCCGCAGCAACCATTTCGAACATGATTTATGCCTGACCGCATTGCTGATGGAGCGTGCGGGAACCGGCGGTGCTTTGTTTCGGAATCTGTATCGGGATTACTTGAAGGAATGCGCCGATCGGTTGGAAGACCCGAGAATCGAACAAGCCTACCTTTTGTTTACGGAGATCGCGCCAATGTGGGCCAGTGTCTCCGCAGCGATCGACCGTGCGGGAAGATCAGGTAACACCCAGGAGCTACAGCAGGCGTCCAATCTCTTGCTCGAGATAGCGGATAAAGAACGCGCAGCCATGGAGTTATTGCTCTGAAAGCGATTGGCATGGCGCCGGCTGACAAGCAAATCCGTGGATTTTGCGGAAGCAAGCCGAGAAACGTATAAAACCAGCCCCGCTCATTTCTGTGCGGGGCTGGTCTAGGTGAATTCACTCAGTCTCTTGAATTAATGCACCTGATCGAGCAATCGATAGGCCTCTTCCTTGGTTGTCACCGCCAAGAGCGCTTCCCTGAAATCATCGTCCATCAGCTTGCGGGACAACATTTGCAGCACTTTCAAATGCGCATTCTGTTTACTATTACGCGGCACGGCAATCATAAAGATCAGTTTGGCTTCGCTACCGTCCAGACTCTTCCAGTCGACGCCATCCTGCTGGATGCCAAAGACCACGCTTGGTTTCAGGACAGCATCCGATTTACCGTGAGGAATTGCAATATTCATGCCGATGCCGGTGGAGCTTTCTTGTTCCCGGGCTAATATGGCCTGTTTAAAATCTCCGTCGGCTCTGATCGCCCCATTCCGCTCCAATACACCGATCATTTCGTCGATCACAGCATCCTGTGTTGTTCCTACCAGATTCAGGTTAATGAGATCCGGTGTCACAATATCCGTCAATTTCTCAACGCGGATAGCAGAAACTTCCGTTGCTGTACCATTATTGATCACGGTTGAATCCACTTCAGCTGAATCCGCGGCCATGGGGGCAGCCGCGTCTACTGTCGACGATTCACCTGCTACGGCAGGATTCTCTATCGCTTCTGCTCCTTCTCCAACAACTGCCGGAGTCACAGCTGCAACATCTTTCTTGAGCAGGCTCACCATGATAACCGATACGGCTGAACCGGCCATGACCGCTATGAAGAACATCAGCACATGATCCACGGCACCGAGCACGGCTACAATAGGACCGCCATGGGCTACGCTGTCACCGACACTGCCCAACATGGCAATCACCGAACCCGTCATGGAACCGACCATGATACTCGGAATGACGCGTAGAGGATCTTGCGCCGCGAATGGAATCGCTCCTTCGGTAATACCGAACAATCCCATCGTAAATGTCGCTTTTCCAGCTTCGCGTTCCGCAGGCGTAAACTTCCTTTTGTTCATCATGGCCGCCAGTCCCATGGCAATCGGAGGAACACAGATGGCAACGGCAATTTGGCCCATAATTTCATAGTTGCCTTCACCGATCATGGCCGAGCCGAACAGGAACGCAACCTTATTCACGGGCCCCCCCATGTCAAAAGAAATCATCGCGCCCAGAATAAGCGCGAGCAGAATCGAACTAGTACCCTGCATTCCCGCGAGCCAGACGGTTAACGCTTCAAACAGATCCGCAACCGGAGCGCCAATCACAAAGACGAAGATTAATCCTACAACCAGTGAAGCCAGTACCGGGATAACGATAATGGGCATAATCGGCTGCAGCGACCGAGGAACCTTGATCCTTTTAATAGCAAGTGCGACATATCCCGCCAGGAAACCGGCAATAATCCCCCCGATGAATCCAGCTCCTGCTTCACTTCCATAAAAGCTGCCGTTCGCAGCAATGAACCCGCCGACCATGCCTGGTGCAAGCCCCGGCCTGTCCGCAATACTCATGGCGATAAATCCGGCAAGGATCGGAACCATGAAGGTAAACGCAGCCGCGCCGATACTCTCAATCGTTTTCCAGATGGAATCTTCCGGTATAACCAGACCACCCGGCGTTTTCACGCCGCCCATCGTCAGGGCGATTGCGATGAGCAGCCCACCGATCACGATAAACGGCACCATATAGGATACACCGTTCATCAAGTGGCGATAGATCGGATTTTGTTTGGGTTTGTTCTCTCCCGTCATAGCTTCAGCCGACTTGGACTGTGCCTGATAGACGGGCACATCCCCTTCCATCATCCGTTGGATCAGCTCTTCTGGACGACGGATACCATCCTGCACCCCAACGACAAGCAGTTTTTTACCCACAAACCGGTCCTTCACCACCGTCTTATCCGCTGCGATAATAATGCCATCGGCTTCGCGGATATCCTGCTCCGTGAATTGGTTCTCCACGCCAATGGAGCCTTGGGTCTCCACTTTCATCTCAACGCCAAGCTTCGCGCCTGCCTTCTGCAGATTCTCAGCGGCCATATACGTATGTGCAATTCCGTTAGGACATGAAGTAATCGCTAATATTTTCATGTTCGTCATTCTCCTTCGCTGTCATGTTCCCGCTTACATTTATAGTGTACATGCTGAAAACGCTGTTATCGGATGAACTTTTTACCGGAACTTCCGGAAAAACAGGTTTATTTCGCAAACAAATATCCCCACAAAGTGGAGCCTATATGCTTAATCCAAATACTTTACGCGGGACCCCAAAAAAATGTAAAAAGCAGGACGGTATACCGTCCTGCTTCATCATCACAGTTTGAAATAGTGCGTGTTCAAAAAGGTCGATTTTCAGCACCGAGGCTTATGCTTCCGATGAGCGTTTTTTCAAAACGCTTCAGTTGGATGAAGCTAGGGACGTCAGGAGCGGAGCGTACGTTTTGGGTACGTGAGCACCTGAAATGTTTCCGCAGGAAACATGCTTCGAAAGCATCTGCTTAGGCCCGGCTGAATTCAAGATTCGATGCCGAGCTGCTTCCTGATTCGCTTCGTGTTAGATATAGAATTTATGAGTTATCAGTGGAACTGATGAAATTCTATATCGCAAGAAAACCTACCTATGCATCGCGGTCGCTCATCCTTGAAGTGGCCTCGATAAGAGGTTTTCTTATCAAAAGCGGACTTTTTGAACAACCTCTACTACTAATTTTACCCTTTTAACGTATTCAGCAATCGCATCGCGTCCGTCTCCTTAGACAACGCACTGACCAATGCCGGCTGCTCACTGATCCGTGACAATTCCCTGAACAGCTGCCGCATCTCTTTCCGCTCATCATGCTTGATAGCAAGTAAGAACACAAGCTCTACCTTCTCGGTTCCCCAGGTAATCGGCTGCTTCAAAGTAACAACAACGATGCAGGACTGTGTAACCCGCTCCGAGCTGCCATGAGGGATGGCAATGCCTCCTCCAATCGTCGTAGCAGACATATTCTCACGATCCAGCACACTTTCCGTATATCCTGCCTGGACATATCCTTTGTCCACCAGCATCTGCGCAAACTTGGAGATCAACTGTTCTGGACGCTCGACCTCCTGCTGAGGAAAGATGAGAAAAGGTGTCGTATATTTCAAAAAGACCGATTCCTCAGCCGCCCTGCCGTCCGGCTCATCAAGCCCCCGGATCGCTTGCTCCAGCTTCCGCTCGTCACTGGCCTCGAGCAGAGGGGAAACGAGGATATGAGGTGTTTTTAACTCGGGCAGATCAACGGTCGTAATGACAAGATCCACCTCATGAGCTGCCAGATAATCCTCAACTTCCGCTTTGGACATCGTTGTCTCTACATGCACGGACGGGAATCTTCGTTCCACCTTCGCGAGAAGCAATTGGGACATCCCAACGCCCATATGACACACGATTATGACCTTCTGGGGGTGGCTTTCGTTCTGGTGAAGCCGTTCTACGGACGCCTGAAAATGCAAAGTCAAATACGCGGCCTCCTCTTCTGGAAAGTACAGTTGGAGCGCTCCCCCTACCTCCTCCAGGGCCATGATGACGCGATCGAACATATAGGGATACATCTTTTTGATCTCGGCCAGCATCGGATTGGACACAGCCAGACCATAATGAAGACGGTTCATGGTCGTGTACAAATGCACCTTCAACCCGTTCAATAATACCGGGTCCTTGGAAAATGGGATCATATTCAGCTCCGACATCCGCCGAATCAGTTGCTCAACCAACTGTGGCAGCAGGGGGTGGCTGTCTGCCAGATCGCCCCGCCGGGCACTTCCATCCTCCTGCGTGTATCGGAACTTCCCGCCAAGCAGGTGCAGGGTTAGATAAGCGGTTTCTTCCTTGGAAAAAGGGACGGCGAACAATTTTTGCAGCTGCTTCAAAAAGTCTATCGCCCATGCAAATTCCGCTTTATTCTCCAAAAACGCTATGTCCTGCGCAGAGAGCGAAATCGGCTGTCCCAGCTTGGTCCGTTTGACCATAAGCAGTATATGCAGCATCAAGCTTTCAAAGGCTTCATCGGTGAAGCGGAGCTGGTGCCGCTTTTGCAGCGCCTTCAACTCATTGTATACGGCTGCGATCTCGTGCGGTTCATACTGGTTACGCATCATCTGTCCCGTCAATTCCGGACGGTTGATCAATTGGTTCAACCGCGCCAGCGCCATCCGTTTGTTCTTCTCCGAGCCCTCAATCATGAAGCCTACTCGCTGCTTCGTCATTAAGCTCAGATCAAAGCTCCGCAGCCAGCCCTCAATCTTTTCCATATCCCGACGGATAATCGCCTTGTTCACGTAAAACGGTGAAGCCAGGTTCTGCAGGGTTACGGGCTTCGCGTTCATCAAGAGCCGATATGCCAGGTGCAGCACCCTTTCCTCATCGGATTCATCCTCGGCGGTACTCTCGTTGGAATACAAGCGGCGGAATAAATCAGCCTGATCCGCTTCCCCGATCTCCAGATAGACGCCAAGTCCCGGCCTTTTCACCAGATGGCCGCTGGAGTGCTTAGCTATATATTCTTCAATCACCTTCAGATCGTTTCGGATCGTCTTCTCCGAGCACTCGGTCTGATCCGCCAGATCCTGAACGAGCCACAGCCGGTTCGGTTCCATTAACAAATTGCGAAAAATCTCTTTTTGCCTATTATTCATTCCGATCCCCTATTCAACTTAATGGGAGTGCTCACTCATCGCAGAGCGGGTGCATTGTCCTACGTATATCATATCCGGGTCTCTATGGCAAACTGATCTGGGAGGTTACACGAGAGTGGATCAAAAGAAATGGCATATTGACGGAAAAGCTGAGCATATACAGTATTCTAAAATCCGACGTAAACAAAACAAGGGTGCCGCAGAAGTCGGCCCCCTTGTTTCATGATCCGATTTTAATCCCTCTTACATCTTAAGAAATTCTTCCGGTCGTACATCGTATCTTACCTATAAAAGCCTCTACAACTTCCCGCGCCGACTCCGCTCCCGTCACGGCGGATATCACCGCGACGCCATCCGCACCCGCTCCAATCACTTCCTCCACGCGCTCCACGGTAATCCCGCCGATCCCAACGATCGGCAGGTGGATTCCAGCTTCGCGAAGCTCATGGAGAATGGCCGGGCCTTGCGCAGTTATGGCATCATCCTTCGAGCGGGTCGGATAGATCGGCCCGATGCCAAGATAGTCTGCGCCGTGGAGAATCGCGCGCCGCGCTTCCTCCACCGTGTGGGCGGAAACGCCGAGAATCCGGTTGCCGATCCGCTCGCGGACGGAAGCCGCGGATTCGTCGCCCTGGCCGACGTGCACGCCGTCGGCGTTCAGCTTCAGTGCCAGCTCCACATCGTCATTGACGATGAAGGGCACGCCCGCTTGACGGCACTGATCCTGAATCCGGCGAGCCAGCCGGATCATCGCGTCCCCGGCGAGTGCTCCTTGCCCCTTCTCACGGAACTGGACCATGGTTGCGCCTCCAGCCAGTGCTTCCTGCAGGACCAAGCTTGGCTCGACGCTGCAGTTCACGCTGCCGAGCACGAGGTACATCCGCAGATGCCGCCTCATGATCTCGGGGGCCACTCTGCCCGTCATCGCAGCACCTCCTGACGGCGGCGATTGTATGCCCAATGATTGGTCGGCCCCTGCCCCTGCCCCAGGTTTAAGCCGTCCTCAATGGCGGCTTGAATGAATAAGCGCCCGCTCTGAATCGCATCGAGTGCGCTCAAGCCTTGGGCCAGGCCTGCGGTAATGGCCGCAGAGAAAGTACAGCCGGTTCCATGTGTATGAACGGTATCAATTCGTTTGCCATATAAATCTGTGAAGGCCGTACCATCATAAACGATGTCGATGACCGGAAGACTTTCCGGATAACCGTCATCGTTGGAAAAGAGCGGGCGGCCCCCCCTATACTCCCCAGCAGGCATGGCAGTTCTCGTTAGACCGTGCGTCCTTTCGGATTGAGGCAACTCTTCCTGCTGCATACCCGCCGTTATAGCCGGTCCCCTGTCTCTTTCGTGATCCGTACCTTCATCGCTTCCAAGGATTCCCTCGTCATGACCGCCTTTGATCACTACGATCCTGGGCCCAAGAGCATGAATACGTCTCGCCGCTTCTTTGCGATCGTTCATCGTGCGGATTCGCATCCCCGCCAATACTTCGGCCTCCGGTATATTGGGGGTGACAATCAACGCCAGCGGCAGCAAATCTTCTCTTAAAGCCTGCACCGCTTCGCTTTGCAGCAGCTCCGCTCCGCCCTTGGCGATCATCACGGGATCGACAACGACCTTCCCCCAGCCGAATGCCCGAATCCGGTCAGCAACCAGCCGAATGATCTCGGCGTTGAACAGCATGCCCGTCTTCAATGCATCTACCCCGAGGTCCGATCCAACCGCTTCAATCTGCTCCGCAGTTGCTTCGGGCGGCAGCGGATATACGCCGTGAACCCCCAAGGTATTCTGCACCGTGATCGCGGTAATCGCCGACATGCCGTACACGCCGAGTTCCTGGAAGGTTTTCAGATCGGCCTGTATGCCGGCGCCGCCACCGCTGTCAGACCCGGCAATCGTCAGGGCACGGGGTATGCGAGCCTCGCTCATCGCGTGCCTCCGGCAGCCGCCGCTCCCGCTTCCAGCACAGCGGCATACCCTTCCAGCGATCCTGGATGAAGCTTCGTCAGCTCGTCCAGGAAAGTTATCTGGAAGCTTCCCGGTCCCAGATCTGCCGTTCGCTCAGCAGCTTTCGCCGCCGCGGCCCCATAGAAGGCCAGACCCGCCGTACCTGCAAGCAGCAGGTTTGCTTCCACCGCGGCAAAGGCACCCAGCACCGAGGTCAGCAGGCAGCCTGCGCCGGTCACCTTCGTAAGCAGAGCATCCCCTCCGGTAATGATGCGCACTTCCGTTCCATCGGTAATCACGTCCTCTTCACCGGTAATGGCCACGATCGTGCCTAACTCGCGCGCCGCCCGCACGGCCAGCTCGGCATGATTGCTGCCTGCGCTATTGCCTGCGTCTACGCCCTTGATCTCGCGGACCTCCCCGATAAGGTGAGCGACTTCAGCCGCATTTCCGCGCACGAGCGAAACCTTCACCTCGCTTAGGATCCGCAGCGCCGACTCCGTCCGAAAACGGGTCGCTCCCGCGCCGACCGGGTCCAGCAGCACCGGCACGCCATGGGCATTCGCCGATTGCCCCGCGATAATCATCGCATCCACCAGCTCGCGGTTCAGCGTGCCGATGTTCAATACGAGCGCGCCCGCGATGGCGGCCATATCCGCCACTTCCTCCGGCGCGTAAGCCATCACCGGCGACGCGCCCAGCGCGTACAAGCCGTTAGCCGTAAAATTCGTAACCACCACGTTCGTCATATTGTGAACGAGGGGGCTCGTCTGCTGTACCTTCGTCAAAAGCGCCGAAACCTCTTTTTCCCATGAATGCATTTATATCAGCCTCTCTTCGCTATAATGGAATTCCATGTGCTTGTGATCATTGCTCTTACAGCACCGCAGCCTCCAGCTGCACCGGCCACTCCTCCTGCTTATAAGCCATGTCCCAGAACAGATACTCCAGCTGGCAGCTCAGCATGAAATGCTCCCTCATCCGTTCCCGCTCGGCTGCCGTCGCACGATCCGCCCATGCATCGAGACGGTCGCGGAATTTGGCTGTCGCGTCTTCCCCCCGGTTTCCGTAGAAAGAAATCCAGTCGTAAAACGGATGGGAGGCATCCGGCTTCACCTCATTCAGCAGCTTGCGGCCAATCTCCAGGTACGTCCATGGGCACGGCAGCAGCACGGCCATAATCTCCCCCAAACTACCCTCATGCGCCACCGTCAGCATATGACGGATGTAATGATGCGCGGACGGAGCCAGCGGATATCCTTGAAGCTCTTCATAGGTCACCCCGGCGGCTGCGCAAAAATTCTGATGCGGGTGCACCTCGCTGTGCAGAATGAATGAAATCTGTTCGTTAAAGGCCGCAATCTCTTCACGGCTGATCGATTTGGATATGGCTATTCCGTATATCCGCATGTAGGCATTCAAATACTCAAAATCCTGCTTCACATAGTGAATCAGCTGCTCCCGCTTCAGATTCCCCTCGGCAATGCCTTTTACGAAGGGATGATCGAAGATTGCTTGAAAAATGCCTCCCGCCTGCTGACGGAGCTCTTGCGTGAAACTCATCTTTGTCCCCACCTCCAACATATTGAAGAGCAGGAAGTCCGTAAGACACGACTTTTCAGACAACGCTAAAAAGCCGCCCCGAAAACTGGAGCGGCTTCGTCAACAAGCCCGGGTGCGCCAAAAAAACGCACCGAGACCTCATATTCGAAGGCTCCACTTTCCTACGCTAGTACGAACTAGATCAGGTTCAAAGGGTCCAAGATACGCTCTTGTCTCAGCCGCCAACGGCTCCCCTAGTGGACTTCCTATTCTTTTGTCTAATACTGTACATAGGTTTGAGGGTGGTGTCAAACGTTAACAGTTTGTGGACGGAACCTCAAGCTCGAACCTTCCTCCGACCGCGTGATTGTGACGATGTACCGTGGCGGCTGTCTTTTCGCAAGATAAAAACGCAGGCTACCCCAAACTCATTCCGGAAACACTGACGCTCGGCTGTCATATATGCCCCTGCATAATGAGTGCATAAGCACAATTCAAATAAATGAAATTTAAAGGAGCGAGCGTATTTATGACGTACCGACCGAAAACGGTTAAACCCATTCCGGATGGCTACACCTCCGTGACGCCGTGGATCATCTCAAGAAACTCCGCAGCGCTGATCAATTTCCTCAAACAGGCATTCCGAGCCGAAGAGCTTGCGCGCGTCTATGTTGGCGATGGTGTCATCGGCCATGCCGAGGTGCGAATCGGGGATGCCGTCGTCATGATGTTTGACGCAAAGCCGGAATGGCCGGATAGCCCGGCATACCTCCGTTTGTATGTTGAGGATTGCGATGACGTGTATCGGCAAGCGCTGGCCGCAGGAGCGGTCTCGGTGACGGAGCCAACGACCTTGTTCTTCGGCGATCGGGTGGGACGGGTACGGGACCCGTTCGGCAACTTATGGTGGGTACAGACACGAATGGAGGACCTCACTCCGATGGAAATGGAACAGCGTGCCCAAGACCCGGAATACATTCAAGCGATGACCTATGTTGCAGGGGCGGAGATCGTGGTGAAGATGTCGTAAAAAGTTACCGTGAAGCGAGCGTTATTACAGGGAGGACATGGGTGGATTCGGTGTCCCAGGGGTGTGCATGGATGGCGCCGACCAAAACAACTTAGAACACCATAACTTAGAGTAGCTTTGGGTTAGAGGTAGAATCCGGTATATAGTTGGTGCTACTACTGGTCTTGGTACTACTACTGGTCTTGGTGCGACCGGTTGAGGAAAGCGGACTGAAGATACGTTATTTAGCTGAAAAGGCGTAATTTTTGATGGCTAACGGACACCAGATACGTTATTCATAGAATATGATGGCAAAAGGACAGTCTATTGCGGAAATAAGGGATCCTGTGTCCGTTTGATCTGAGAATCGCGGGTTAATCAGGGAAATAAGGGACCCTGTGTCCGTTAACAGGTCATGGTTAGCGGCATGATGCCCGGAGTTGGTTAGGCTGTACTGGCGAGCGATGTGACATACAACTGCATACCGGCGGTACTTCGACGTAGCGATGTTACCGACGCGCGATGTTAAAAAAGGAGGCATCCCAAAAGATCCCAGATCTTTCGGGGTGCCTCCTTTATCCGCTTGTTCCCAGCATCTTCCGCTATACGATGATACTAGCTTTCAGCATCCGTCTTCATCCCTTACTGAATGCCGTAAAACTCCTGCAGTTGGTCGATCATCAGGTTGGCCGCCAGGATGCCGCCCGCCGTATTCCAGATCGCGTCATCCACTTTGTGGGCTTGACCGTTCTTCACAACGTTCAGGTTCTTCCACAGCGGATCGTTGATCCATTCCTGCTCGGTCTGGTTGGCGCCGCCATCCCCTGTCTCATAAGTGAAGTAGAACAGTCTGTCGGCTTCCACCTCAGGCAGACGTTCCTTCGTGATCTCGTCCACGAAATCGTCCTTGGCGTTCTTGGTCATGTCGTTGCGGGCAATGCCGATTTTATCGAAAATAACGCCCGAGAACGTATTGGTGTGGTACACCCGCGTCTTGCCTGCCATGAAACGAACCACGGAGACGGTTTCGTCGACCTTGCTTCCAGCCTTCTCTTTAAACTCCTGGATCCGCTTGTCGTAGGCAGCCAAGAGTTCTTCGCCTTCCGACACTTTGTTCAGCGCCTTGGCATACAGTTCAAAATTGTTCTGCCACTCGCCGCGAAGATCCTCGGCAAAAACAGTCGGCGCGATCGCCTTCAATTGCTCGTATACTTTTTCCTGACGCATCTTGTTGCCGATGATCAGGTCAGGCTGCAGACCCGCGATCAGCTCGATGTTCGGCTGGCTCTCTTCCCCGACAACGGTAACGCCTTCCATCTGGTCTTTAATATGCGGATACCAAGGATCCCCCGTCCAGGATCTAACGGCACCTACCGGCTTCACGCCCAAGGCCAGAAGCGCCTCGGTTCCTTCGTTCGTGAGGACGACGACCTTTTGAGGCGTTCCTTTGATCGTTTCCGTCCCCATGGCATGCGTAACTTCATACGATTCGCCGCCGGCAGCAGCGCCGCTGTTGCCCTCTGCGGTATTCGTCGTGTCGCCGCCCGCGTTGCTTGTCCCTTCTTGCGCCGGGCTTGCTCCGCACCCCACGAGAATCACGATCATGATCAGAGCCAGCAAGCTAAACTTGAGGCCTCTTGCCCGTTTCTTTGCCATTCCTGTTCCCATTCCTATCTAAATCCCCCTTGTGTCATATCCCGCTATTTGAAAACCATTATCAATCACTGATTCAAAACTATAAAGGGTTTCGTGAAAAATATCAATATATTTGTGAGAATGATTATCAAGCTCATTGACAGATACCGTCCCTTCACCTAAAATTCATATGAACTTAATTATTCATGGACTTAAGAAAGTGAGCATATATGCGCGTATTCGGACTATTGATATCGCTATTGGCGCTGGCCGCTGCCGTCATGGGCAGCATCGCATTCGGAGTAACGAACATCCCTCTTTATCAGGTATGGGAATCGTTCACTCACTTTAACGGAAGCAACGAACATCTGATTATTCTCACGGCAAGGCTTCCTCGAGCGCTAATTGCCGTCGCCGTGGGGGCGTGCCTTGCGGTTGCGGGTGCGCTCATGCAGGTCATCACGCGCAATCCGATTGCGTCGCCAAGCACGCTTGGCGTGAACTCCGGCGCGGCTTTCTTCATTATTCTGGCATCGGGCTGGCTGGGCATTGGCGGACTTCAGTCCCTTACCTGGGTCGCGTTGATCGGAGCCGCCGTCAGCGGCGGTATCGTATTCTTCCTCGGCAGCATCGGCAGGGACGGCATGACGCCGGTCAAAATCACCTTAGCGGGGGCTTCCATGGCCGCTTTCTTCCACTCCCTGACCCAAGGATTAATGCTCTCCGACGGCAAAATGTTCGATCAGGTGCTGGTATGGCTGGTCGGTTCGGTAGCCGGACGCGATTTGAACCAGCTAACCGCCGTATGGCCGTACATGGCCGTTGGCATGCTGGCTGCGCTGCTGCTGGGACGACATCTGAACGCCCTCTCCATGGGAGACGACATCGCTCAGAGCCTCGGGCAAAAAACCGCACTCATCAAGCTGTTAGCTGCTGCAGCCGTCATCCTGCTGGCCGGCGGCTCCGTAGCGGCGGCGGGACCCATCGCATTCGTAGGGATCATCATCCCTCATATCGTTCGGTATTTAATAGGAAATGATTATCGGTGGATACTACCTTACAGTGCGGTGTTTGGCGCACTCCTGCTGGTGACGGCCGATCTCGGCTCCAGATACATTGCCATGCCGAAGGAAGTCCCTGTCGGCGTGATGACTGCAATCATCGGGGTGCCGTTCTTCGTGTACATAGCCAGGAAAGGAAGGCGAGCACAATGAGTAAACACCGCATATTCCGTTCCCGGAACGCCAAAGTCTCGTTTATGCTGGAGCGAAGAACCCTATGGGTGTGCCTGATCCTATTCGTGCTTTGCATTGCAACCATGATTATCAGCACGGGAACCGGCAGCCAGTTTGTTTCGCCGCTGCATGTCGTCAAAGCGTTATTCGGTGACGCTCCCCCGATGGAGCAGGTCATCGTCATGCAGCTAAGGCTGCCCCGTATTATCATTGCTGTGCTGATCGGCGCGGCTCTCGCGGTGGCGGGGGCTATTCTGCAAGGCGTCATCCGCAACCCGCTTGCTTCTCCGGATGTCATCGGCATTACGGAGGGAGCATCGCTGGGGGCGGTTCTCTTCATCTTCATATTTACGGGCGCCGTATCCATCCATTGGATGCCGCTCTTCGCCATTCTCGGCGCTTTTTTCATTACCGGACTGCTGTATGTGCTTGCCTGGAAAAATGGCGTATCGCCACTGCGACTCGTCTTGATCGGAATCGGGGTATCGGCCGCGATCAAATCGATCTCCTATATGCTGATCATCTCCGGACCGCTGCAGCTGGCGGACCGTTCGCTTACCTTCATGGCGGGCAGCATTTACGGCATGTCCTGGGATAAGGACGTAATGACCTTGCTTCCTTGGGTCGCCGTTCTTCTTCCGCTAACCTGGCTGCAAGCCAGAAATGTGAATATCCAGGCCCTTGGAGACGACGTGGCCAGCAGCACGGGCGCGCAGGTTCAGAAGCAGCGGCTGATTCTGATCGGACTCAGCGTTGCTCTGGCCGGAGCGGCCATCTCGATTGGCGGCGCCATTGCTTTTATCGGATTAATGGCGCCGCATATGGCCCGCAGGCTCGTGGGACCCAACTTCGGAAGCGTGCTTCCGGTCAGCGCGCTGATCGGTGCGATTCTGCTGCTCGTCGCGGACCTGGTGGCACGGACGGCCTTTCTGCCGCGCGACGTGCCGGCAGGCGTATTCACCGCCGCGATCGGCGCGCCGTTCTTCCTCTACCTGCTGTATCGTAACCGCAATCGATTCTAGAACCGAAAGGAGCTAAAGCGTCATGAATACGCTGGAAGCAAAGGGATTGGGTCTGTCCTACGGGGGAGACTTTATATTCGAAAATCTGGATTTAACCGTGCCTATAGGTAAAATCACCGTGTTTATCGGCAGCAACGGCTGCGGCAAATCCACTTTGCTGCGCTCCATGGCCAGGCTGCTGAAGCCTCAGCGAGGCTCGGTTGTACTAAACGGGGCCGACATCGCAAGCCTGTCCACCAAGGACGTTGCGCGGAAGCTCGCCATTTTGCCTCAAGGGCCAACGGCTCCGGAAGGGCTGACGGTCATGCAGCTGGTGAAGCAAGGGCGCTATCCTTACCAGAGCTGGCTGCGCCAATGGTCGCGGGAAGATGAAGAAGCGGTCACAGCAGCTCTTGAATCCACGGGACTGACCGAGCTGGCTGATCGTACAGTTGACTCGCTGTCAGGCGGCCAGCGGCAGCGGGCCTGGATTGCAATGACGCTGGCGCAGGAAACGCCGCTCATTCTGCTGGACGAACCGACCACCTATCTGGATTTAACGCACCAGATCGAAGTGCTGGATCTGCTGTACGACTTAAACGCCAAAGAACAGCGGACCATCGTCATGGTGCTGCATGATATCAATCTGGCCTGCCGTTATGCCGACCATATCGTGGCCATCCGCGACGGGAGCATCAAGGCTGAGGGCAAACCGGGAGATATCATCAATTCCGACTTGATGCAGACCGTGTTCCAGCTCCCATGCGAAATTATTCAGGACCCGCTGTACGGGACTCCGATGTGCGTTCCGCGCGGGAAGGGCAAACGCCGACCTTCGGCTGTGCAGCCGAATACGGCAGAACCGAATCAACCAACGACAACTCCGGCGCCCGCCCCTGAACTGGCAACGGTCTAGCATATACAAACATACAGCCGGCTTCGTTTTCGCTTTATGCGGGAAAGCCGGCTTTTTTAATTATTTGGACCTTTGAATCAGTTGAACCTGTTGGATCTGTTGTATCTGTTGGATCTCTTGGGTCTCTCTCCGGTATGGAACTCTTTCAAAACCGGCACGTAAACCAAGATACGGTAAGCAGTCGGGGACTAAGCCGATCATCGGATAAATGGAAGGCAACATAACCTCCTCATATTCAACAATCCATTGCGGGCGCAAAGAGACTAAAGGCATGTGGAGAGACAAAAGAGACACATTCAGGACGCAGAGACATATAAAAGGCATACAGAGACACATCAGGCCCGCAGAGACACTCAGGCCTACAGAGACACATCAAGCCTGCAGAGACACATCAAGCCTGCAGAGACACATCAAGCCTGCAGAGCCACATTAAGGCCTACAGAGACACGTCAAGGCCTACAGAGACACGTCAAGGCCTACAGAGACACGTCAAGGCCTACAGAGACACGTCAAGGCCTACAGAGACATATCAAGGCATGTAGAGTCACAAAGAAGGCCGCTCCAAAACGTCGGGGCAGCCTTTTATATTTGTAATAAACGCTAAATACATAGGTTTCGTCTTCCATTGCACCACTTGCACACATGCTGTTCCGCTAACCATTCGGTTACCGACCGCTTATGACCATTTGCCTGCACGCGGGGTTTTATGCTTCTGTCGAAGCGGAAGTCCTCCGAACAGCTTGGACTTTTCACGCTTCCGTTGTTCCAGCAGTTTCTTTACCCCTCGCATCAACATGCGATACCTCATCTCATCCTCGTGGCCGAACTTGCGCATTTCGTCAAAGTACTCCTCTGTCATCCTATCCTCCTGCTGTATAAGTCTATAGAACTAGGATATAAGACATAACTATACAATTTCTAAACAAGAATTGACTACGATACGCCGTCGGTTCTTCCTGTTTAAGGAGGGTGAGTGCCGTTATTTTATATGTACAAGGACAATGCAACCGCCTGCAGACGCACCCAATTTGTCCATCCTTTCCAAAATTGAAAATACGCTTCACCTTAGATGGACTGATATTATAAAATGAACAACAAAGGAGGGGATCGCACATGCGGGGTATATGGAAGCTGAACAGGCCGGTCTGGGCAGGCATCGCGGCGGGCATTCTTCTCGGGCTGTTCCTCAAGATCATCGAGCACATCACCTCGCTGGAGGTCTACACGCTTCTCCTGAACGTCGATTACGTGCCTCTCCTGAATGAACTGAAGCTCTCCGAACTTGTCGAGTTTGCGCTGCATCTCGTCATCTCTGTCCTGCTGAGCATCGCTCTAGCCATCTTTTTGAAGCAGAAGAACTGGTCCCGCCGGCGAAGCTTGTTCTGGGTTTCATTGGCCTGTTTGGCCGTAGGACTTCTCCTATATCCGACCACCGTCTTGTCTGACCGTACCCCGGAATTATCCGACCCTGCCGCCCTTCTATTCTGGCTGGCCGGTCATCTGCTGTACGGCATCTCTTTGGGCTGGCTGCTGACGAGTTCACGTGGAGTCTCTGCCTAGTCCGGAAAGCAGTCTTTCGAAAAGGCCGGTTTACAGATTAATGCAAATATCCGCTCCACTTGAATGGAGCGGCTTGAGTGTAAAGTATTATTTTAGAATTAATTTTCCAAGGCTTTCAGCTGATTAACGATAGGTAAAACCCAATTCGGCAAATTAAATTCCCTATGCTTAATTACCCCGAATTCTACCTCCAGCACAATTTCTCCACTCAGTGCGCTATTATCTATCACAAATAGATGATCAACCAGGCTCATGTATTGGAGAAGATTTTGCATAGAAGAATGATGCCGATGCATGATATCTTCGGCAGGGATGTGGTGACCCCCATTACGTACTCTGCCGGCTACTCGTTCGACATTTAGATTTGGATCACCAAGGCCTACATAAAACATGGTGACCTGGAAACCATTTGCCTTTGCTTCCTTCATAAGCCTAATAGCGTAACCACCCGAGAGCGTCGTTTCCATGGAGAAATCCCGTTGAAATTGAAGGCATTCTCGAGCTAATTTTATCGCCTCTTTTCCTGCAGAAACGCGAGCTGCTTCCGGTTGCCCCGGGCTCAGACGCCGAGCCAGAGCATCGGGATCAATATTTACACTTACTCCAATCCGGTCGATGATGAGATTACGAATCGTACTCTTCCCACTCCCGTTGTTTCCGGCAAAAACAAACATCGTTGTTGGTTCAACTGTCTTTTCCCGAGACATATTCCTTCTCTCCATTAGAATACTCCCTTACCAGTTTGCCAAAATCATCTTTATATACAACATAAGATTCGTTTACTTTGGCCTCAAGTCTTGCCCTTTCGCCAGTCAGCCTAATAAGTTTGGTTAATTGTTTATCCTTTTTCATAACCACAACCTCCAACTTATTGTCGTTGAATTCCATTTCTCTTTTAAATCATATCACAAACTGATTAATCCACCATATAGGCTTAACTTGTATAAACAACTTTGGAATTTGATTGGGTCCTTCAACGCAAAATGACCGCCCCCCTTGTGGGAACGGTCACAGCTATGAAACCGAATGCGTAAATGCTGTACTTATGCTATGGATCTTTCACTTTGGCTCTTTGGCAATTAACGACCCAAGGACAAGTCCTTATCCTCTTCGCCAGCGGATTCCTCGTCCTCGGCGAACGAGTCGTCTGCGGATGCCGCTACGCCATCCATGAAATCTTGAATCTGGCCGCTGTTGCGAGTCAGCGTGGCTACCGAAACCTCGTGTTTCTTCGCGATGTCGGACTTCGTTGTTGGAATGTTAAGCGATGAAGTTACTATATATTCGATCGCACTTGCATATCCACCCTGTTTGCGGTACTTCGGATTGGCTTCTCTGGAGAAGCTGTTCCAGACCATCAGGAGGCTGAACACTTGAAACAGCTGCTGCTCATCCTGCAGTTCGTAATCCCGGCAGATCTGAGGAAACACAGACTCTGCAAGCTCGCGATGCTCATCGGCGATCCAATCCATCCACCCCAGCTTGTCGTTGATCATCTGCCGCAACTGATCGACCTGTAGCTTAGGCTCTGCTGCTTTCGCACCAGGGAACTGGATGACTTTACCGTATACCGTGCGTTCATCTCTTTCAAGACAACATCTTTTGTACTTTTTCCCGCTTCCGCAGTGACATAGATCGTTTCTTCCTAGCTTTTTCATTTCCTAGCTCCTATTTGAATGATTTCTTCTATTATACATGGAAAATATGAAAATGCGCACCTCAAGCCTGTAGACCCTTAAGGTATGCCGGCCTTCCGCGTCGTTACACTCTCTTACAGGGGGGCTTCCGATAAGAAGGTGCCGAGGCAAGCCAGATAGCAAAAAAGCGCGGGTTCCCTCTATGAAAGCCGCGCCCCTTCATATTATTCTATAATATCGTCATAACGCAAGTAGGATGTAACAAATT
Organism: Paenibacillus sp. CR_12; assembly: GCF_041953985.1. NCBI lineage: Bacteria > Bacillati > Bacillota > Bacilli > Caryophanales > Paenibacillaceae > Paenibacillus > Paenibacillus sp. CR_12. The sequence goes on from NZ_JAVFHO010000003.1 coordinate 529,063, forward strand.
TGTTAGAACCTATAATAGACTTGTGCCATTTTTGGTAAAGATTCCATAGATATAGGTCTTAGCGCTTATTGGTCAGCTAAAAGTCACAGATAGCCTTCCAGCATGTCTGCCACCGAGTCGGCGCACGCCCGGTATCCTGCCTCGTTCAGGTGAAGCCGGTCATCCGACAAGTAACCCGAGAGATCCCGCTTCACCCGGGCGTTCAGGTCGTGAATCGCAATGCCGAGCGGCATGAGCGCCTCGATGGCTGCCTTATTATAGGCATCGATCTCTTCATTGCTTCTGCCCTCGGATTCCGGATGCACCGGCGTCGTCGTGGCAAATACGATCTGTGCTCCCGTTCGCCGCAGCTCATGGGCAATGCGCTTCAGATGGGCTGCATATTCGCTGAGCGGCGTCAGTGCTTCAACCCTCGGAGCCTCGCGGTGCACATCCCACAGCCCATTGTTCCAGTGGACGATATCCGGGATCCCCAGCTCACGGATCCAGAGGTTGACGCCCCACAGCGTATAGAACGAGAACCGCCCGTTCTCTCCCGGTGCCACGACTTCTGCGCGGTCAGCCAGCCGTTCTCTCACATAAGGCTCGTATCCCTCCCGGATGGAATCGCCCAGCAATAAAACTCTTTTCATCTGTCCGTCTCTCCTTCCATGCATCTATGCCCTGCAATGAAAAAGCCTTACCCCCATCACCCCAGGGTAAGGCCGCTCGAGCTCATGATAACGAACCCGTTATTATCTCCGAATTAATAGCCCAGTGCGGTTTTGGCTTCCTTCCACTTCGCGTTCAGCTTGTCGAATGCAGCCTGCAGATCGTCGGCCACGATATATTCCTGGACGTAATCGCCGGTACCGATGCCAATTTGCGCCTTGTTCGCGATCTCGTTAAACTTCGGATCGGTCGCTTCGCTCTCGATCAGGGTCGGATTGAACGATTGGAATTCGGCGAGCTGCGAGATGGAGGACTCCGCCGATTTGATGATCGGCATGAAGCCGGAATCTTCCACGTATCCGGATTCCTTCACGAAGAAATCGACCCACGCGGTAGCAAGCTCTTTGTTCTTGCTGTCTTTGCTGACGGCGATGAAGTAATCCGAACCAAGCGGTGCGTTGTACTTGCCGCTATTATCGTACGGGAGCGGGAAGAAGCCGATGTCCTCCGAAGCCGCGCCGGCGCCGATCACCTGCGGAATCACCCAGTTGCCCAGGAAATACATCGCGGCTTTGCCGGAAGCCATTTCGCCTTTCGAAATCTCCCAGTTGTTTGTGTACAAGTCTTTCTCTACCCATTCCTTTTGCACGAAGGTGCGCCCGATGTTCGCAAGGATGCCCCAAGCATTATCCACCTGGAACGGCGCTTCCTCGGCGACCTGCTTCGAGGCGAACTGCGGATCCCCGTTCACGTACCATGCGGAGTTATCCGCCCAGTTGCCCATCGTCCATTGGGCTCCGAAGTTCATGTACAGCGGAATGATGTCCGCCGCTTTCAGCTTCTCTGCGGCTGCGTAAAGCTCATCCAGCGTGGTCGGCACTTTGTCGACGCCTGCAGCCTGGAACGCTTTCTTGTTGTATACAATGCCTTGCGTATTGACGCCGGTGGAGATTCCATAGCGTTTCCCTTCGAAGAGAGTATTGTCCGCAAAATAAACGTCCTCGAACATCGTATCCGGCAATGGCTCAAAATACTTGCCGTACTCTGAGGTGGCAAGGCCTGTCGGAATCATCAGCACGTCGCCGGCCTCGCCCGTGGTCAGACGGACCTGAATGTCCGTCGCATAGTTGGTCAATCCTTCGAATTCAATCTCCGCCTTCGGATATTTCGCTTTGAAGGCTTCCACGTATTTGTCCAGCGTGCCGTCGTTCACCAGGTCGGTGCGGTGCGTCAACACCTTCAGCTTGCCGCCCAGCTCCGCTTCGCCGGATGCCTCGGTCGGCTCGCTGCCGGCGCTGCCGCTCGGCGGTGCCTCGGTGCCTGCGTTATTCGTTTTATTTCCTCCGCAGGCGGCCAAAATGGATGATACGGTTAAGAGCAGAAGCAATGCCATCGTAAATCTTTTTTTCATTTCGTCTTCCCCCTGTACGTTGAATGTACTTGCGTTTCTTCGCATCTTCATGAAGCGCTTACTGATATCGCTTACATTTCAAATGATAATCGCTAACACGTTCAAAACAAATGAATTGTTTTTGTTTTTATTGTCATAAATTATGCTAACATATCATTTTCTTGTTAGGCTCGAAATAACCTGCTTCTCGGCAGCCGACAGCAAAAATCGCACCGTACGTCCTAACAAACGTGCGGTGCGATGTTAACCCTATGTTTATGTTCAGCTACCTTGCGCACAGAGCCGGTACGCCCGTCCGATCCTGCATTAAACCCGGATGCCGGCCGCATAAAATGTCTTCACCGTCTCCTCGGCCAGCTTGCCGTACATGCAATAATCATCGTTCAGGGACGCTTCCTCCACGCCATACAGCCGCGCCGGCCAATCCCACAGCATGTATCCCTGCATCCACTCCCGCTGGGCGCAAGCAGCGAACATCGCTTCATAATACTGCCGCTGCTCCTCCTCCGACGGGCCGCCGGGCAGCGACCAATCGTTCGGGCGGGCGGCGGAGCCCTCGCGGCTCGGACAGCCGGCTTCCATGAAGAAGAACGGCTTGTTCCATCGGCGGACCGTGCCTTCGATCCGATCCAATTGCTCCTCCCACTGGTCGATCGGATAATAGCCGCTGGAGGAGATGATATCTACCGCATCCCACCAGCCCACGCGCTCCTCTTGATATTTATCGCAATTATACGTCACCAGCCCGCCGTAGACGTTTCGTACATCCGCAATCAGGGCCCGCCACTCCGCGTCCCGCTTGTCGGCCTGAACCATCTCGCAGCCCACGCACAGCATTTCGCATCGCTCTTCCTCCGCGATTTCGGCATAATGGCGAATGAACTCCCCATAGGAGCGGAACCATTCCGCCCAGCTCGGCTCACCCGGAACCTCCTCGTCGAAGAAGTTAATATGGGCCCGCCACGTTCCGTTCGCGACGTTCACGACCGGCTTCAAGCACACCTTGAGGCCCAGGCTCTTCGCCTTGCGGATCGCCCATCGCACCTCATCGTCCGTCACCGTCGGTTCCTCCCGGAACGGGATTTCCGTCGACTGCGGCGTTGCCTGCACGGCCGACAGCGCGATGGCCCCCCAATTCACGTCCATGTCCGCCATGCGTTCCATGGAGAATTCCGCCTCGGGTCCCGTCCAGGAGCCCCGTACGCCGGTCCACCCCCAGGTCATGCCGCATACTTTTTCCGTCCACGTGTTTGTCGAGTTCATATATCGAGTCTCCTCTTCTTCATCGTCTCGTGTTCGTTATTTGACCGCTCCGTTCGTAACCCCCGCAAAAATGTACCGCTGCATGAACAAGAACAACACGACCGTCGGAATGAATATAATGAGAATGCCTGCCGAGATCACGTTCAGCTGCGCCGCGTTCGGACCGATGAAGGAATAAATCGCGGTGGATACCACCTTCAGGTCTTGGCTCGGCATATACAGGTACGGCGTGTAAAAATCGTTGTAAATCGAAATGCTCTTCAGAATGACCAGGGTCGCCGTAGCTGGCGCAAGCAGCGGGAAGATGATGGAACGGTAGATTTTGAACAGGGACGCCCCTTCCAGCATGGCGCTCTCATCCAGATCCCGCGGGATGCTGTTCACGAATTGCAGATAGATAACGATCTGGAGCACGTCCGCTCCCAAGTACAGCAGAATCGGCGCAAACATCGTGTTGTAGGCTCCCAGGCTCTGGATGACGCTGAAGGTAGCCACCTGCGTCGTGACCATCGGAATGACCTGAGCAACCAGGTACATGCCCATGATCGCTTTTTTCATCTTGAATTCGAACCGTCCGACCGCATAAGCGACCATAGTACCGAACAGGATGTTGCCGACCACCGAAATGACCAATACGATCAGGATATTGCGAAATCCGAGCCCCAAATCCCCGATGTCGATCACCCGCTTGAAGTTCTCGAAATTAAAGAAATTGTCGGGCAAGCTGAGGCCGGATTGATAATACTCCACCTGGGTCTTGAACGCCCCTACGAAGATCGAGTAAATCGGGAAAAACACCACGAACAAAGCGACAACCAACGTGAAATAATTGAAAATCCTAAAGCCGATCGAGCCTTCCCTTCTCATGATTGCTTCTCCTCCCTGAACAGCAGCTTCCGTTGGATGACAATGAACAGCAGCACGATGATCAGCAGCACGACCGCCATCGCCGAGGCCAGTCCGAAGTTCTGATACTTGAATGCCGTATCCACCGTCTTGATGACGAAGGTCGACGTATCGTTCGCCCCGAGCAGCATCACAAACGGAATATCGAACGCTTCGAGCGCGCCCGTCAAGGTGAGGATCAGCATCAGCTCCAGCACGCCCCGGATGCTAGGCAAGGTAATGTAACGGAACTTCTGCCAGCCCGATGCCCCGTCGATGGAGGCCGCCTCGTACAGGTCGCCCGGTATCGACTGCAGCGCCCCGATAAAGATGACCATGTTCAGCCCCATGTACTTCCACATCGAGATGAAGGCCAGCGCAAAATTCACGATCCCTTTATCGCCCAGCCAGCTCTGCTGCCAGGATTCGAGTCCCAGCGCGCCAAGAAGCGTATTCAGCGAGCCGTATTCCATGTGGTACACGTTCTTGAACATGATGACCGTAGCCACGCTGTGCAGCACGTACGGCAGGAACAAGGCGACCCGGAAGCCGTTTTTCCCCTTCAGCCTGCCCGTCAGAATAACGGCAAAATAGAGGGCAAAGACGACCTGGATGAGACCCCCGATCAGATAATACAGATTGTTCTTGAGTGAGCTGAACACTTCGGGCTTCGTAAAAATCTCGACGTAATTGTCAAAGCCGATAAAGTTCATATCCCAGCCGAGACCCGACCAGTCCGTCAAGCTGTAATACAACAGCGAGAGCGCCGGATAATAAGAGAAGGTCAGTGACAGGAGCACGGGAATGGCAAGGAAACCGAACAGAATAAGATAGCGCTGCGTTTTATAACTGAAATTGAACACGTTCCCTTCCTCGCTTTCTGGATGAAATGGTACCGTTTTCAACCATTATAAAAGACAGCGCCCCGAAAAATAATAGACTTTGTTTGCTTTTATTGTCCTCAGTTTAGATAACAGTCACCTAACAAAATCGCGGTACTCCTTTGGCGTTTTTCCGGTCATTTTTTTGAACACTTTATTGAAATAAGCCGGGTCCGGGTAGCCCACGCGTTCGCCGACCATATACGTCTTGAGCCCGTGATCCTCCTTCAGCAGCCGCTTGGCATGCTCGATTCGCACGGCGATGCAATAGTCCGTAATCGTCTCGCCCGTTTCGGTCTTGAACAGCTTGCTCAAGTAGCTCGGAGTCAGATAGACCAGGTCGGCGAGGTGCTGAAGCTCCAGCTCCTCGGTGTAATGCTGCTGAATATAGGCCTTGATCGTCTCGACAGCCCGATGCTCGCTCTTTCCTTGATCCAGAAGCCCGGCGGCAGCCTCTACAGCGCGCTTCAGCCGGCCCGCGAACGAACGCCAATTCTCGCTGTCCCCCGGCTCCAGGTTCCAATCTGCATCCTCTGCGTCAATGCCGCGCTGCTTCATCTCTTCCGCCACATGCGACTCCAGGGTCAGGCAAGCTTCCCTCAATTCGGCCCAGCCGGGCCGCAGGGAAGCCGTCTCTTCCAGCCAAGTGCCCATCGCCGCCGACAAGCGTGCATACTCGCCTGCACGCAGCGCCGGAAGCAGCTGTTTATCCAAGGAACGGACAAGCCGGTAGCGCTCTTCCCGGTGAACCGCCGCTATGCCTTCGCCTCCGCAGTTGCGCCGTTCATCGCTGTACCAAGCCTGCTCCAGGACGCTCGCGGCTTCCCTATAGGCTTGCGGGAGCCAGCGGCTCCCGCTGAATACGCCGCTGATGCCCAGCTTCGCCGAAGTGCCCGCGGGAAGCTGCTGAAGCAGCATGGCCGCCCATTCTCTCGCCATATCCGCATGGCCGGACTCGGCGATGGACGCCAAGATCGCTTGCCTTCCTCCTTCGCAGCCGATGATTCTCCGCTCCGTCCCCCAGACCGACGTCCACGCCAGCAGCTTCTCTTCCGCGATCTCCGGGAACGTGCGAAGCAGGAGCACCGCGTAATGTCCGTGGAACAGCGCCTGCCGATCCAGCCGGTCGCAGACTTCTTCGAACAGATGCTCCGGCATTGTTCGCTGATCCGTGCCTAACAGGAAGCTGACCAGATCGTCCGACTCCAGCTTTTGCTCGTTCTGCTCGCCCTTCACCAGCTCGTCGACGTTCTCCAGCATGCGGAGCAGCTCTTTCATGTTGACCGGCTTAAGCAAATATTCCAGCGCTCCCTGACGCATGGCGGTGCGGGCATACTCGAAATCGTTGTAACCGCTGAGCACGGCGAATTTCGTGCGGCAGGCCATCTGCTTGATATTCGCCATCAGCTGAAGCCCGTTCATTTGCGGCATTTTGATATCGGTAATGACCAGGTCGGGCTGGAGCTCATGCCATTGATCCAGCAGCTCCTGGCCGCTTGCAAACGTCCCTACGACCCGATATTGCTCGCTTGCGTCCCGTATCAGCTTGCCAAGCCCCAGCCTGATCCGTTCCTCGTCGTCCACCACGGCGATGTTAAGCATTTGCAAGTCCTCCTGTCCTCGGTTCTTCTATATGTTCCGCGGGAAAGGTAATCCGAACGGCGGTTCCTCGCCCTTCCTCGCTGTCTACGGTAAGGCCGTAGGGTCTTCCGTATCGGAGCTGCAGCCGCTCGTGCACGTTTCGCAGCCCGACTCCCCGGCCGTCCGTTCCTGGGGACTGCGCCTGATCGAGCATGCTGCGCAGCCTCGCAAGCGCTTCTGCCGACATGCCCAGCCCGTCATCCGTAACGGTAAACACATGGTTCATGCCATCCATGGCATAGGTAATGGTCAGATGCAGCACGTTTTTGTTCTCGTCGAAGCCGTGATTGACGGCGTTCTCGATGATCGGCTGAAACAGCAGCTTCATCACCCGAATGGAATCAGCCCCCGGATCATCCGGCAGCGTCAGCACGAACCGCTCGCCGTACCGGTAATTTAGCAGCTCGATGTAGGCTTTGACATGCTCCCACTCGCGCTTCACCTCCACGACCTCGCTGCCGGCATGAATGCTGTAACGAAGCTGCTGCCCTAACAGCTGAACCATGTCCCCCACCTCCTGATCGTTGTGAAGGACGGCCGTCATCCGGATCGTTTCCAGCGTATTGTAGATAAAATGCGGATTGATCTGATGCTGAAGACGCTCAAGCTCCGCCTCCTTCTTCCGCTTCTCGATCGCGTAAATATCGTCGATGAGCTGTTTGATGCGTGCCATCATCCGGTTGAACGAGACCCCGATCAGCGAGGCCTCGTCCCTCCTTCGGACCGGGAACACCACATCCAGCTTGCCGGTCTGCACCTGCTTCATCAGATGGACGATGGACCGCAGCGGCCTTGTCAGCGCATAGATCAGAATCAGGGAAATGATGAGGGCAAAGCTGGTAACGCCGACAGCCGCCGCGATCGTTATCTTGCGGGTCTTGAGCGCATCCTGCATCAGCTGCCGCTCCGGCACCGTAATCAGGATCAGCCAGCCGGTCTGCTCGGATTTCCGGTAAACGACAAGCTGCTCCTCCCCGTCGACCTTATGGCGAAAGCTTCCTTCGTTGCCGGTGGCCTGGGCAAGCGCCGCATTGTCGGTCATGCTGCGGGACAAATATTTCTTCTCGCTGTCATAGATCACGGTCCCGTTGTCATCCAGGATGAAGGTGGTGCCGTGCGTCGTCTCCTCCAGGTCGGTGACGATGTTCTCGATCACGCCGATGTTGGCATCCACCACAATGGTGCCGATGGAATGGTACGATTTATCGATGATGTCGCGGACGACCGTGAACATGTACTGCTTGCTGCCGGCGGACACGGCGATCTCCTGCGTGCTGACCAGCACGGGCCGACCGCCGGCCTCCGTGGCCAGCTTGCGCCAGTTGTCATAGTACTGCTGCAGATTCGAACGGTTGCCGCCGCTTTTGACCACGTAATAGGGGTTGCCGAAAAGGTCGAACAGGTACACGTTGCTCGTGCCTTCTTTGATGTTGTTCATGAAATAGATGCTCCGCTCGACCTTGCGGGTAATCTGGAGCTTCAGCTCGCTCTCGTTCAGGCTTGCCGATTCCTTCGGCTGCCCTTCCGCCTGGTAATGCCGATTGGACATCTCGAGCCCGGACTGAATTTCATTAAGGTACGAAGGAATGATCGAAATTTTCATCATATCGGTCACGTAATCATCCAGCTTGCCCATCATTTTGCTCGACAGCTGGGACACGTAGGCGACCGTATTGTTCTCGATGGTGGCCGTATAACGCTCTGCCGCAAAATACGTGATGAGTCCGATCGGCAGGATAATCAGAAACAGAAAGACCACAAACAGCTTCCGGTCCAAGCGTCCGGCCGGCCGCTCCTTCCATAGACGGGTAATGTAGCCGCGCAGGTTCACGTCAGTCGACCTTCTTTGCATAAGCGGTGGATTCGCGGAGGATGAAGTCGCCGGCCAGCAGTATTTTTTCCAGCGGGCTGTCCGGCTGCTCCACCCGTCTCGCCAGCATCTCCACCGCCCTGCGTCCGAACGCCTCCTTGTTGACGTGGATGGTGCTCAGTGACGGAGCCGCATAAGCGGCATCCTCAATATTGTCAAAGCCGGTAACCGAGCAGTCTGCTGGCACCTTGGCGCCCAGCTTGCCGAGCACCGTCATGATGCAGATGGCAATGGAGTCGTTCGCGCACACAAAGGCGGTTGGCAGTTCCTCCATCCGGCTTAGTATCGTCTCGAGCGACTCCGTCATCTCGGAGCGGTTATCTCCTTCGAAGCTAAGGAGCTCCTCGTTCTGATCCAGCGGGATCCCCTGCTCGCCGAGGACGGAACGATAGCCTTGATAACGATCGGCGAAGCTGCGCGAGAACCGGACGTTCCCTACGAACTGAAGCTTCCGATGCCCGCACCCGATCAAATAATTGGTCACCCGTCTCATGCACTCCACATTGTTCATGAACAGGGCATCCGACGGTATCAGCGGATCCTCATGATCGATTAAGACGAAGGGAATATCCAGGCTGCGGATTTCGAGCAGCAGCTGCGAGGAGATGAATCCGACGCCGATGATGCCTCTTACCCCGCTCGGATTAATCAAATTCGCGAAGCTGTCCTTGAATTGATCGGTCACGATGACCATCCCCGTGTCCCTTGCCTCAAGCTCATTCGTGATGCCGTCGATAATCCGTCCCCAATACAGGGAATCCCGCGTTTGGTAGCGGACATTCGGCACAAGCACGATGACGGTCTCCTTAGCGGCTTGGCTGCCGTCGGCATTGGCTTCATTCTTCTTGCCTCCGGCCTTCGGCGACTTATTGGCAAAATAACCGAGCTGGGTCGCGACGTTCACGATTTTCTCCCGGGTCTCGAGACTGACGCCGGATTTACCTGAAAGCGCTTTAGAAACAGCGAACTTCGAAAGCCCGAGATGATCGGCAATTTGCTGCACCGTGACTTTTCCTGCCATAACCTGTACACATCCTTTAAGGTAATCGATAAGTTATTAGTTAATTGTTATCATAACATTTCATTTATTAGGTAAACAATTAAAACTTTTGAATGCAGCGACGGCGCAGACAAAAGCCCGTTCCAACCTGGAACGGGCTCTCTCACGATTGTAGCTTATGAACGTTTCATGACGCCTTTCGTTACTCCATTAGCACGCTAACCGTTCACCCCGTTAACGGTTCTATCGCCTTGCTGCTGCAGCCATATCGCCGATCACTTGCCTTAGCACAGGCTCAAGCCGGTCCGCCATCAGCTTGAAGCCGAGGTCCGTCGGATGAACTCCGTCAACGGTTGTTTCCCCGGGATCGTCGCCTAACCAATCCGATCCGTCCACAAACGTTAGGTTATGGTCTCCGGCCACCGTCAGTTCCCGAATGAGCTCCATCTGAAACTTTTTCCGTTCAAGCCGTCCTTCGCGAAATTCCGGCATGAACGACTCGGCTCCATGAGGGATGCGGGATACCAGAATGATGGGAACCTCCGGATGGAACTTCCGGTAGGTCTCGATATACCGCGGCAAGGTCTGACGATAAGCTTCGGTCCCTCCGCAATTCGCCTCATAATCAATCACGAGACAGGCCGGCTCCGAGATTTGGGCGGCCAGTTCGGCAAGCTCAGGCTCTCCCTTGCCGTTCCCCGAGAAGCCCAGGTTGATAAACTCCAGATGGAGCCTGCGGCTTAAGATGTTCGTGTACGACATGCCGGGCCGCGACGCGCATCCGCCTTGCGTGATGGAGGTTCCGTATATGACCACTCTCGAGCTGGAATCATAGGGCTCCGGCGCAAGGACCTCGGCTTCCGGCTCCATTCCGATCCATATCTCCTCAACGCCCTGATATAAGGGCATGTTGAGCAGGAACGAGCGTGCTTTGCGATCCTCGACAGTGAAAAGGCTGCTCTCATACTCTGCCTGACCTGGCTGGAAACGGGCGGTTCCTGCATGTTTCCACTCGCCCGGGCCGCCGATATACGCATCCACTCCGCACTCCCCGGTGGAGGGCATATGGTACATGCCGGATCCTGCCGTCAACCGCACGCGGACGGATACGTTCCGCGAATCCGTTCGGAAGCGGATTTGACCGCCCGATGTGCAGTTCGCAAGCATATCCACCTCCGGTCGGACGGGGACCTCAGGTACGGCGGGCAGCCTGCGATAGATGCGTTCGGTGTCGAACCAGGCAAAGCCGGATACTCGGAATGGCTCCTCCAATGGGGAATACCATAACCATTCGTCCGCTTCGGCGTGATCGATCTTCATGTTCTGATCCAATTGAAACGGAGACACCTTCTCAGGTTCAGGGCTATTGTTCTGCACAATGTCGCCTCCCTATGTAAGCTCGAATTGAAGTACATTGCCTTAGAACGGCTTATCTGTCCCATGCGGTGGCAACCTCTTCCTTGAGCTCCTTCAGCAGCTCTTCCTTGTCATCCCGGTAAAACATGTTATAGGTGTCGAACGGGATCATCCGCCCGTCGGGATGCACGATATGCACGCAGGATTTCTTGACGGACCGGACATCGAAGTTATGGGCATCCAGGAACTGCATGATAATGACCCGGAAGACGTTGTCGTACGTAATCTGCTCCGGCACGGCGGCCAGCGGCAGGCAGCAGAGCAGGCTCTTCAGGGAAAGCGCCGAGGATTGCGGCGAGTGGCCCGTCGACAGCAGCTCAAACATTTTGCCCCGGATGACCGGGTCTTGTTCGAATACAATCGTGTTGCTGTCGCCTTCAAGCAGGATTTCCGGGTCGATCATCCGCGTCAGCGGCAGCACTTCCCCGCCCAGCTTCAACGCATAACCCATGGCGAGGCAATCCGGGTGGCAGGGCACCGGCAGAATGTCCGCGTCCGTAAACACTCCGGACTGGTCGATGATCATCCGCCGGACTTCGCTTACGGTCAGCCGATCGGTTGCCGGATCATACCCCTCCAGCCGTCCCGCCGCCTGAATCGGCTGAATGGTGACGCCGCGCACCGCCTTTTGCTGAAGCCCATACTGAATGATGTCGCCGATTTCGCCGTCATTTAGCCCTTTTTTCAGCGTGACGACCAGCGTCGTGGAGACGTTGAATTCATTCAGGTGCTCGATGGCCTGCCGGCGGATGCGCCGCAGGTCGGCCCCTCTCAGCTCCTTCAGCACATGTTCCTCAAAGCTGTCGAACTGCAGGTAAATCTCGAAGCCGGGCATATACTCGGCCAGCCTTCGCGCAAAATCGCGGTCCTGGGCGATGCGGATGCCGTTCGTGTTCACCATGATATGCTTGATGGGACGGCTTTTGCACATATCCAGGATGTCGAAGAAATCCGGGTGCGTCGTCGGCTCGCCGCCGCTGATCTGCACGATGTCAGGCTCCCCCTCGTTCTCCACGATCCGGTCGAGCATGAATTCGATCTGTGCCAGCGACCGGTAGGAGGTGCGGTGCGGCGACGATTCGGCGAAGCAGATCGGGCACTGCAGATTGCAGTGATCCGTAATCTCCAGCAGCGTGAGGCAGCTGTGCTGCTCATGGTCCGGACACAGTCCGCAGTCGTAAGGGCAGCCGTAACGGATCGGCGTATTCCAGACGAGCGGCATTTCGGACGGCTTGATGAACTTTCGCGTCTGATGGTAATACTCGGCCTCGGTTGCGATCAGCACTTTTTCCGGACCGTGCACGAGGCATCTTTTGAGCATATACACCACGCCGTTCTCCTCGATGATCTTGGCTTCCACTTTGCGATAACAGGTGGTGCATATGCTGTTCGTCAGTTCATGATACAGATAAGGCCGGTTTTTTGGCATAATCATACTCCTTTGGTCAGCTTGGAAGACGGGAATCCGACGTGAAGCGGCGAAGCCGGTTTCTGCCGCCGATCAGCCATGCGTAATAGATGAGGCCCGCGATGCAGGCCAGCTGGATATTGTTCAATCCCAGGTAAGGATGCGGCGTCGGCTTGATCCATTCGATCGCCAGGCGGAACAGCAGATACCCGGCCATGAACCATTGGAACATCCGCCCGGACACATAGCCCTCGCGAGTCGATCTGCCGCGGCTTTGGCGGTACAGCGGCACCAGCAGCAGGGCCAGCACGATCAGGAAGAGGATCTCGTACAGCTGAGTCGGGTGGCGATAGATCCCGTCTCCGAAATCCACGCCCGTGAACCAGGTTGTCGGCGTGCCATAGGTGTGGTCGTCGAGTCCGGTCAGAAAACAGCCGATTCGCCCAAGGCCCAGGCCCAGCATCAGCGGGTACACGAAATCATCGCCCGTGGAATGCTTCCAGCCCACCCAGCGTTTGGTCAGCTCGACGCCGATCAATCCGCCGAGAAGACCGCCGACAATCGTCTTGCCACCCCAGAGGAGATGGAATTGGCGCAGCTGTTCCCAAGTGGCCGCCGGATCCTCAAACCAGTACAGCAGCTTGGCCCCAACGGCAGCCCCGGCGATGATGCCGGCCAGAAGCTGCAGGCTCATCAGCTTTGTCATGCCGCTCGGCCGACGGGTCCATAAATATACCCGAAAACCGATAAAGTAGGCCAGCGATTCAAATAACACATGCGGATGAATCCGCCAGGAGCCCAGGTACAAATAAACAGGAAATTCCATCCGCCCACTCCTTGAATGAAAACTTGAGTTGAAAATAAGACCTTGTTCGAGTTCGAAACGCGTTCTTTAATAGGAAAACAGGATCGTTCCGCAAATCGCGAGCAGCAGCAGCGTAAGCCCGCCCAAGATGGCTAGTATGGAGACGATCACGGTCACCCATATGTTCCTGGATCGTCCGGGCATGCCGGGAGCGGGGGGCATTTCGCCGCAGCGGTAGCGGCAGCGGCCCGTCTCCGGATTATGGCATTCGTCGCACACCGGCTTCCCGCATCGCGTGCACTGCGCGGCGGCTGCCCTTTCGGGATGGTTCATGCAGCGGTAAAATTCCATCGAATCACCTCATTTGGCATTTAACCCTTATATTGCCTATTGTAAACGCTAACGGAGAATTAGACCACCACCTGCAAACGACAGATGGTCCTGGGGTGAATATTCATAAGACGTCATAAGATGCCGCCGTTTCCAATCGGAATCGCGGAAATAAAAAAAGGCAAGCCCTCTGACTCATTCAAAGCCAGCGCTTGCCCTTCCATTCTTGCGGTTCGATGGGTCAACTCGTGGGTGCATCCTGCCAAACATTAAACTTGTTGCCGTCGGGATCCTTGAATTTGAACTGCAATCCGCAGGAGCCGTGATCTACCAGCGGCTCGACCTGTGCTCCATTTTCCCGCAGCCGCTTATGCAGCTCCGTAATATTCTCGACCTCGAAGGTTAACGAGAACATCTCATAATTCTCCCCTTCCCATTGGTTGGTTATGAAGTTGGCTGTTCGGTTATCCATTGTTTCCAGCAGGAATAACCACTGTCCGTCCCCTAAGATCAAGATGGCGCCTGTATCGTCGCATTTTCTCACCGTAAGGCCAAATAGCTCCGAGTACCATTTTACCGCCAGCGGAAGATTCCTTACCGGGAGATAATTGCAATGAACCTTCTTTAGCAGCGGCTTGTTCAAGGATTGGAGCTTGGGTGCTTCGTTTAATGGGTTGTCTATCGTCATTCGATTCACCTCTTGTTCAATGTGGTTTCAATATATAGACGATGGAACCGGACCGATTCCGTCACGGAGAGCCATTTTTTTATCAATTCGGTTCAATTGCATGATACTTATTGCCGTCGGGATCGTAGAATACCAGCAATTTGCCGAATAAAGCATCTTCCCGGATCGGCTCCATTCCAATCCCCTGTTGATGCAGCCGCTGCTCTAACTCCCCAACGCTCGCTGCTTCGAACGTGAGAACAGGCATGCTAGCCGGGGCGTGGCGCTGACACTCGAGCAAATACAATTCCTGTCCGGATTCCAGCACCGGATTGCCGTGCCTGCTGGTTCCCAGATGAAAATGCAGGATAAACCAGGCGGTGGCCTGCCCCTTATCCGTGACTGGAATATAGAAATGACCGGCTCGCTTAAGGACATGTTCCGAGACCTGCTGCTCGAAATCCCTCCCCAAACGATGAGTAAGGAAATAATGCTCGAAGTCACGGGCTAGATGCTGTTTCAAAACTTCTCTGGCACGTCGTATTCGGCTTTCAACCGCAGATACCGACATGTTAAGGAACTGTCCGATCTCTTTCATGGACCACTCGCTTAAGTAGTGCAGCACGACAACGGATTTACTCTTCTCCTCCAATCCCTGCAAGGCTCCCCAGACGGAATCATGGATCACATATTGTTCCAGCCATGGCGTGATATTGTCCGATGCTGGAGTCGTTTCGTGCAGGGGGAGAGCCTGCTTGCTTCGTTTGGCAAAATCGAGGCTGGTCCGGCGCGTTATCGCATACAGCCAGCTGCCCAGTTTCGCTGGATCGTTCAGCGTATGGAGGTTCCGATAGCACTTCAGAAATGCTTCCTGCACCGCATCCTGTGCCTCGTGGAAATCTCCCAGCACGCTGTACGCAACGGATAAAAGGGCGTTGGAATACTCGTTGACGATCATCCGGTAGGCATCAAAATCCCCCGCTTTGGCATCCTCGATCCGTTGATGGGTTAGCGGCGAATGTTCTTTCATTAGGACAGATCCTCCCACCGTGCCCACATCTTCTCCGGATTGAGCTCATACACCCCATTGTCCCGGAACATGAAGTGATGCATGATAAACTCCCTCCGGATCGTCGCAAAGTCTTCATGATACTCTTTGATAAACTCGTTCATTTCCTTCTCGCTGTACTTCCGTCCCTTCTCCAACCGGGATACCATATGCGTAAGCACGATGAGTTTCTTCTTCAGCTGGGCAGGGATGCTCTTCAGCTTCCCGTCGGAGGTGAAGAAGTTCTTGATCACGGAATCCCTCATCCGCCGTTCTTCTTCCTGCAAGCTTTCCGTTACGCCCTCGGACCGGACTCTTTGGTAAATCAGATTCTCCGTCGCTGTCGCATTGTTCTTAATAAAATAATCGTTCAGCGAAAAAAAGATCGTGTTCTTGTCCCTGCGTTCGTTGATGAGGCTCGCTTCCCGCAGCTTCGCCGCGTGGTGCGTAATCGTAGCCGGCGTGACGCCGATCTTCTCGGCCAGAAGCTGGCCGTTCATTTCGCCTTCCGCAAGCAGGATGAGCATCTTGATTCGGGTCGGGTCTGCGAGCGCCTTGTGATAACTGACCACTTTATCCAATTGCACGGTTATCGACTCAACTCCTTATATAAATTTAACATTCATCTAATTTATAGTTTGTTAAATCAGATGTTAAACCATCCGAATTACAAAGTAAACCTCCTCATGGAGAATGAAGGCCCTGGCACCATAAAAAACCCGCCCTTCTTCATGAAGGAACGGGTTTTTCGGATGTTGCGGCTCCACGTACGGAACACGGTTGCTCTGTTGCTGACCTAGATATCAGCTAAGCCGCTTCTTACACTACCGCTGCGTCCACCCTGGACTGATCGGCATTCTGGCATCGTTTGCATACCTTCAGTGCCGTGCCGTCCGATTTGTTGGCGACGTAGAGAAGTTTGATGCGCGACGTGCTGCATACCGGGCATGTGCCGCGGCCGCGCGATGGCGTGTTCCATAGTGCGCGGCCCCGTTTTGTTTTGGCCATGGTTCATATCCCCTTTATTTCATAATCTCCAATGGTATTTCGAACCCATGCACGCCGCTTGCCACCGCCGCGATTATTCTTTGTTATGCGAAGCTCAATCCTTAGGATGGACAAGCCGGATATCCGTGCAACTCCATTATAGGGGACGGGCCGTCGCCAAATATAGGGAATAAATGCTTATGAAGTCTTTTTTACATACGCCTTCTTTCGTGGCTATGAATTCCATATCCGCTGGATCTCCGGTACATCTGAACGGAAGCTGAGCTTATACACGTCGGGATTGGAGAAAGCCTCCCACTCGTTGAAGCCGATCTGATTATCGTAATGCTTCAGCAGAAGCGAGATCAGATTGCCATGGGATACCATAACGGCATTTCGGCTTGAACTCTGCAGGACCTCATGGACTACGCTTACCGCACGATGCATGGCTGTACGACTTGACTCTCCGCCTTCAAAGCACAAGTCCAGATCCTCATAGGTTCTGCGCAGCATCTCCCGCCATTCTGGAGCATTCCGACCCGACAGTATTCGCTCGGTCAACCTCGCATCCAGCACAACGGCCACGCCTATGCGATCAGCCAAAGGTGTAATGGTGTCGTGAGCTCTGCGATAAGAACTTGAAACAATACGGTCAATCCCTTTGTCGTGCAGAAATTCAGCAAGTTCAAGCGATTGCTGAAGCCCCTGCTCGGTTAACGGAGCATCCGCCGCTTGTCCCTCCGCTTGGCAATGGCGTACGATGTATATTTTTTTCATAGGATCGGCACCTCCCTATAATCCAATATTGCGTTTGAGCCCTTGATAGCTTCCTGACTCCGGAAATCCGCGCTGAACGATCGTCGTAAACTTCTCGGAAAACCCGTGGTTTGCTAAATCTGCGATCGGGACCATGACCACATCGCCGATAGGATTGAGATCGAACTCATTCGTCGGGAGGCGGATTTCCCCCTCCAAGCGTTCCAGCAAAAACGTAATATGCAAAAGGGATGGCGATGAATCCGGCTTATCGCATAAATACAGAAGCTTGGTCACTTTTGTAACAAGCCCGGTCTCCTCTTCCATTTCCCGAATCATGGCTTCCTCCAGCGTTTCCCCTTGCTCTACCCTTCCTCCCGGAAGCGACCAGCCGCGTTCCGACGAAACGCTCTGTTTGACCAGCAGAATCCGTTCATCTTCGATCAAAATTCCGGTGACTCGAACCTGCAATAGGCTGCTCATACCCTTCCCCCGTTTCTTAGGATTTTGCTTTTCGAAAACCATGCTTATTTAAGCTTCCTTCGCGCCTCCTCCGCCCGCCGCACGCTCTCCATCGTCCACGGCGGCGTCTGGGGATGATCCCTAATTTCCGACGGCGTCATCCACTGCACCGAATCGACCTCGTCCGGGCTTTTGCAATACGGCGTTCCTCCATCATACTCGCATAAGAACACCATATTGATGACGGGACGGCCATCGCCCGTTACAAACGAAGAGCTGTAGACATATGTAACGTTTTCCTTCACCTCAACCCCGACTTCTTCGTAAAGCTCCCGCTTCACCGTGCACTCCAGAATATCCGGCGTGCTGCCTTCCTTGTCGACCTTGCCCCCCGCGAACGAAAGTGTTCCTCCTGCGTTCTCTTCCTTCAAGCTGCGCGTTATCATCAGCCACTGCCCGTCCTTATGCACGGCACCTTCCACATTGACGATGAACATGTGCTTCCTCCCCTCCATAAACCTCTTCTATCTTACTTTATATGATCATACCATTGACTCTCACCTTACAGGAGACCTTAAAATAGGTTCCAGCATTGAATCTATAAGGAGGAATAATACCATGCCTAGCTCTATCCGCTGTCCGGACGTGGCGAAGCCACCGAAACTTAAAACACGCCCCAGTTATAAAACCGAGCGAAACGATGTGCTCCTCCTCGTCTCGCCCGGTTGCTTTTATTTTTCAGCCTGAAGACCTTAATCCTCGTCGTCTTCTTCCTCCACCTTCAAGATCCTTCCCGATTTCGCGAGGACCTCCACTTCGAACAGCCTGTTGTCGGAAGTCATAATAAAAATTTCATAGACCAGCACGCCATGCTCCAGCTCCATATCGACATGAACGATTTGGCCCGGCACGCGGGCCAACGCAATTTCTTGGGCCTGCTGCATGGAAACTCTCTGCCTGGTTACCCGCCCCGGTACGTGATAGTAATTGCCGTACATCGGAAATATCCCCTTTCAAATGAAAAAGTCGGCTCATGTACCATATGAAGGGGACCCAGGGTTGGTGCGGTTCATTCTTGGCCATCGCTTCATTTTTGCATCATCAAGGATTTCCTGAGATAAGATTTTTTTGCCTTATTAATTCATGTCGTCTCTCCGTTATGGTACAGTACATCAAGATGGATGCAGGCTGTTATCCGAAGGAGGCGTCTATGAGCTATCACGGATCCGATTTTTACGACAACGACAAGAATTTCGAAAAATACATGGAACGGCGGCAGTGGCGGGAGAATGCCAACGATACGTTGGAAAAGCCCGTCATCCGGCAGCTGCTGGGGGATATCGCGGGCCTTCATGTATTGGACCTGGGGTGTGGGGATGCCGGCTTCGGCGTGGAACTGCTTCAAGAGGGGTGTGCCTCCTATGCCGGAATCGAGGGCTCCCGCAACATGGTGGAAGCCGCTTCGAGCAGCCTGGCCGATTACAAGAACGGGATCGTTCAACACATGAGGATGGAGGATTACGCGTATTCGCGCGACACCTATGATGTAGTGCTCTCCAGGCTTGCCCTTCACTATCTGCAGGATATCGGGGGTATCTTTCGAAGCGTTCACCAGACCTTGAAGCCAGGCGGAAGGTTCATCTTCTCCGTCGAGCATCCCGTCATTACCTCCACGCTGCAGCCGTCCGGCACCAGAACGAATTGGGTGGTGGACAACTACTTCATCCAAGGCTACCGGGAGCAGCAATGGCTCGGCGGCACCGTTCATAAGTACCATCGAACCGTCGAGGATTACTTCCGGGCGATGCAGGAAGCCGGCTTTATCGTGGAGCACTTGAGGGAGTCCCATCCTATGCGAGAGTATTTTGTCAACGAGGAAACCTATGAGCGCCGGCGCAGAATTCCGTTGTTTCTGTTTCTTGCGGGGAAAAAGAGCGAGTAGCTCACTAGCGGCATCAAGAAAAAAAGCACCCTTCCACTTCACAAGTGGAAAAGGGTGCTTTTTATGTTTAATGGGTCGTCGGAAACGGCTGCATAATTCATGCGCATGGTGCGTGGTTTGGGGCATGCATGAATGGCTGTTGGCCATGATAAGAAGTCACCCCCCAATCGCCGCTTCCACTTATGAAGGTCTGCCGGCTCTGCTTCCCTTGTTGAATCCGCCGGACTTGCGTTTCCGGGCCTGGCCGTTGTTAGGTTTCGAAGCTGCTTCCGAACTCAGCTTGCGTGCCATCTCTGAATATGGATTCGTGACGGCTTCCGTCATGGGCTTACGCGCCGAGTTCGTCTTGGATTGGCGGGCGGCGTCCGTCTTCGGCTTAATTCCCGCGTCTTGTCTTGATTGGCGGGGTGCACCCGTCTTCGGGTTGCGTGCCGCGTCGGCCTTTGGTTTGCGGGCCGTATCCGCCTTCGGTTTAGCAGGTCTCGATGCAGCTGACTTGCCTTTGCCGGGCTTGGACGAGCCGGATTTTGGCGTCGGGTCCACCTTGGCGGCTCTTAACGCCCCGGACATCGGGAAGTCATGGTCCTTCACTTCCGGAATGGACTTTCCGATTAGCTTCTCGATATCCCGAAGAAAAGGAACCTCGTCCACTTCGCAGAACGATATCGCCGTCCCGCTCAGTCCCGCGCGCCCCGTGCGCCCAATCCGGTGCACATACGTTTCCGGAATGTTCGGGAGATTGAAGTTAATGACATGCGACAGCTCGTCGATGTCGATCCCGCGCGCGGCAATATCCGTTGCCACCAGGACGCGGGTCGCCCCGCTTTTGAAATTGTTGAGCGCCGTCTGGCGGCTGGTTTGCGATTTGTCGCCGTGAATGGCCTGAGCCGTAATATTCACCTTGTTCAGTCCGCGCGCAACCCGGTCAGCTCCCCGCTTCGTACGGGTAAAGACCAATGCCGACACGATGGACGGGTCCTTCATCAGCTCATTCAATTGCTGCTGCTTATTCCCGGTTTCCAGCAGGTACACCGATTGCTCGATCCGTTCGGCCGTAGAAGAGACCGGCGTGATCTCGACTTTTACGGGATTGTGCAGCAAGGTTTGGACAAGCTGGGTGATTTCCGCAGGCATCGTGGCGGAGAAGAACAGCGTTTGTTTTTTGCTCGGCATTTTGGCGATGATTCGCTTCACGTCATGGATGAAGCCCATATCCAGCATCCGGTCGGCCTCATCCAGCACCAAAATCTCCACATGCTGCAATTCGACGTGCTTCTGATTTATGAGATCCAGCAGTCTGCCTGGCGTAGCAATCAGAATGTCCGCTCCTTGCTGAAGCGCGCGTTCCTGCGTCTTCTGCGAAACGCCGCCAACTATGGCCGTCGAACGCAGCTTGGTGAACTGGCTGTAAGCTTTGACGTTATCCGAAATTTGCAGGGCAAGCTCCCGGGTCGGCGACAACACCAATGCGCGAATGCGGCGCCCCATGCCCGGTTTAGGGGGTTGCTGATTCAACAGCTGGATCATCGGCACCGAAAAAGCGGCGGTCTTCCCGGTTCCGGTCTGGGCGCAGCCCAGCAAATCTCTGCCGGCCAGCACAGCCGGGATCGCCTGAGCCTGAATCGGCGTCGGCGCTTTGTAATTCTCCTTGGCCAAAGCCTTGAGAATGACAGGGGATATATTTAAATCTTCAAATGTCATGGGATCTCCTTTATGGTGAATATCTATACTTACGTCATAACATATAACGATACCACAGATCGGCATAAAAAAAGAAGCGGAATTTTTCTCCGCCTCCCCTTTAAGCCCCAAACCGCTGCCGATATCCGCATTTTCTGCATAATTCCTCAACCGCTTCCCGGCGCGAAAATCCGTCCACGAGGTTGTTCGCCCGCTCCCCATCCACGATGTCCGAGAAGGACTTCTGATGAAGGTTGCCCAAGGTGATGACCCCTTCCCCGTCCAGACAGCAAGGCACGACCGTCCCGTCTACAAGAATGGCCGCCTGACTGCGCAGCGCGTGGCAGAAGCCCTTGCCGTCATCCTCCGGGGCAGACAAGCTCGGCCACTGGAACTCATAATCCTGGTTCAGGTAGACGCGTTCGGCTACCCTTACGCCACCGCCGGGTTCAACCTTTTCCTCGATGCGGTAGTCCAAATTGAATTCCTGCTCCAACATTTCAAGCGTCTGGCGGTTTCGGCTCTTCTCCAGGTTCGTTTGGTTGTCCTGCGTTAGGTTCCACAGACGGAACGAGAAGATGACCTTATGTTCCTCCGCATCCCGCACAAAAGAGAGGATGTCCCGCAAATATCCTTCACGGTCCGTGGAGCCGACATGTCCGTCAAAGCTGTGGAGCGAGAAGTTCATCTGTCTCAACGCCGGCTTGCCCAGCAGCTTATGCCGGTTCTTCGCGATCAACGTGCCGTTGGTCGTGATATTGACCTTAAACCCCTTCTCATGGCTGATATCCAGCAGCTCGTCGATCTTCGGATGAAGCAGCGGCTCTCCCTTCACATGCAGATAAATGTAACTCGTGTGCGGCTTGATCTCATCCAATCTTCTCGCAAAGTCCTCCACTTTAATGAAGTTGGCCTTGCGCTCCGTCGGCGGACAGAACGTGCAGGCCAAATTACAAATGCTCGTGATTTCTATGTAAACTTTCTTAAACGTCTTCAAGATGTTATCCCCAATCCCATGTCTATGATCGTATGACGATTTGCCAGCTTGCTCGCTTGCCAATCCTTCACATCGTACCATAGGCTGGCATTTACAGCTACAGCTATAAATGCGATCTGAGGCCATTCTAATATATAGGGAAAGAAGAGGGAGCACCCTCTTCTTTCGTTTTTGCTCTAATTATTGATGTTATGTTCATCGTTTATGTTAGAATGCGTCACTCATCAGCATCAAGCACACTCAGAATATCTTCAAGCGTCATGGATCTTATCGTAATGGAAGTACTCGGGGAGTCTCG
This sequence comes from Paenibacillus sp. CR_12, assembly GCF_041953985.1. Taxonomy (NCBI): domain Bacteria; kingdom Bacillati; phylum Bacillota; class Bacilli; order Caryophanales; family Paenibacillaceae; genus Paenibacillus; species Paenibacillus sp. CR_12. Next base: position 551,461 of record NZ_JAVFHO010000003.1, read on the forward strand.
TTTGGATGAGACTTATACCCCTGATCGACAGGACGAGCTTCTGCTGAAGGAGCTACAACCGGGTTTCCTTCACTCTCAACGATTACCTCCGAAGGGGCAGCTTCCGTTGAAGGAGCTATAACATTGCTACCTTCATTCTTAACTTCAGCCACAGGACGTGCTTCTGTTGGATAATCCACGACATTGCCTCCTTCAGCGACAGCCACAAGACGAGCTTCTTCTGGCTGAGCTACAACATGGCTTCCTTCATTCTCAGCTACAGCTGCAGGACGAGCCTCTTGGGGATAATCTACAACATCGTCTCCTTCATTCTCAGGGGCAGCTTCAGGACGAGCTTCTTTGGGATAATCTACAACATGGTTTCCATTATTCTCAACTAGGACTTCAGAGGATACCGCTCTTGGGGCCGCTTCTGTTGGTTGAGCTTCAGCATGACCAGCCTCAATGATTTTAGGCGTATTGCTAGAAGCCCATGCCGCTGCTGACGTGCTAATTACAGCTACCAAAAACACCCCTGTTAACGTGAGATACATCGTTTTCTTTTTTTGTTTCTTTACATTCAGCATCATCATTAATCTCCTTTTCAATTGTTTGCCGTCACCGGATAAGGAGGCAATAAATTGCACGGGTAAATTCCTTGACCCTGCCATGACGCTTAAAATCGTCTCCCCATAGCGTTTCCGCTCGGCATAGGACATCTCTTTTACGACTTCTTCATCGCAAGACAGCTCGCTCCATACATGAAGGTCCTTGCGAAGAATGTGCACCAAAGGGTTAAACCAATGTAGGGCGCTTGCTCCGAGCGTGAACGCTTTGACCCATAAATCTTTCCGTTTCAGATGGATCAACTCATGACGGATTACCATGTCCATGTTAACGGTATTCTCTATAGGGAGATAAATGGTAGGTTTCCATAGGCCGACAAGAACAGGGCTCCGAATAATGGAGCTGTGGGCAAGCCCGACGCTGCTTTTCACACCGAGGGCTTCCTTGATGAAGGAAAGCTGTTTCGCTGCTTCGCTGCTTATCGGAACGGTGACACGCGAATGTTCTAGTTTCTTTAAAAATCTGCGATAACAATACATCTGCCATGCAGCAAAAGCTATAGCGCCGAGTGCCCATAAGACAATAAGGGGCAGGGCTACGTTTACTGAAATGGTCTTTGCCGGAATGAGCGGCTCCAAACCAGTCCCTGAATATGGACCGGGCAGCGCATGTTGCTCAGTTGAAGGCAACTCGTTCACAATGGGAACGGTTGCTGCTGCACTAAATGTAAAAAGCGGCGAGATCCACTGAATACCAAGGACGACGGGTAAAAGATAAAAGACTACTGCCATTTTGCCAATTCCATAGCGCCACTTTGTAGGAAAGGTATTGACGAATACGATCCGCAGTACAAGAATGCAGGCTACAACGGCACTTCCGGCAACGGTAAGGGTCAACAGCAATTCAAGAATAGTATTCATAAGCACCCCTACTTTTGCGAGAACCATTGCTTCAGCTCTGCAATATCTTCATCTGAAAGCTTTTCGCCGTCATACAAAGCCGAAATTAGGTTTTTAACCGAGCCTTGATATAATCCGTCCAGGACGTGCTGCGCTTCCATCAGCTTATAATCTTCAGGCGAAATGCGCGGCGTATATTTATTGGTCCGTCCATCCCTCGCAGCCGTAAGTGCCCCTTTGTCCACCAAACGCGACAGGAAGGTGGAAATGGTCTGTGCCTTCCATTCTCTTCCTCTCTGGGCAAACAGTGCGAGCAATTCGGTGGATGTGACAGGCGGCGTACACTCCCAAATCACCTCCATGAGCTCCATTTCAGTATCCGATAATTTTTGAACCTGGTTCACGGTGAACACCTCTTTACGTCGTTATGCGTCCATAACGAACTTATTACTACACGATGTAGTGATTATAAACTACTACATCGCGTAGTGGTATGTCAAGCAAAGGGAATTGAAGTTTACAGCTGCATAGAACTTATATGTAAAATGAAAGAACCGCGCAGGAGCGCGGTTCTTTGTCCAACCATACAGCAAATAATTTAGGGCACACCGGATTCGCCAGGCCCCCTTATTTTTACTCGTACAGATGCTAGTTTAACGCCGTTTATTTTGAATCGTTGTCGTCATTTTCTGCAGCCTCGCCAGCTTTGTTACCCAATGCTGCGCCTGCGATACCACCGGCAATCGTGCCGATCGGACCCAGTATGGAACCTACAGCAGCACCCACGACGCCGCCGCCCGCGGTTCCGATAGCTTCTCCAGCGTCAACGCCCATGTTGGTCGTGTCGCGGTCAGCATCAGCCTTATGATTACGATCGTTTTTATTAGCCATCCATCTCACTCCTTCGAAATTTGTGACAGGAACAGCTCCATCTTGCCTGACGTTGTTCCAAACCATATCTTGCCCTAACGGATCTAAAAGAATTCTTTAAAATATGCCGGTTCGGATTCCTTTCTAATCGAAAATAGGTTGCGAATTTTAGACGATGTTTGCGGATTATGGGATTATGTAAACGGTACCAAGCTTGCTACAATGAACATGCAATTACGAAACAAACATTTGCTCAAGGGGGATTATTCATGAAAAAGCTGTCGATTTTACTGTTAACCTGCGTGCTCATTATAGGGGCGCTGAGCGGTTGTGCAAGCAGCGAGTCCGATTCGGGTTCGTCGAATAAGCTCGTGATCTACAGTCCAAACAGCGAGGAGATCATCAAAACCATCATTCCGATGTTCGAGAAGCAGACCGGGATCACGGTTGAGCTTGTAACGGCTGGCACCGGAGAAATTATTAAGCGCTTACAGTCCGAGAAGCAGAACCCGTACGCTGACGTAATGTTCGGCGGTTCCATGGCCGGCTTCCGCGAGAACGAAGCTTTATACGAGCCCTACGTATCGCCTGAAGACAAGAATTTAATGGAAGGACACCGCAATACGTCGGGCTTCGCTACCCCTTATATCTCGGATGGCAGCGTGCTGCTCGTGAACAAAAACCTGATCGGCGATATCAAAATCGAAGGTTATGCGGATTTGCTGAACCCGCAGCTTAAAGGGAAAATTGCTTCCGCCGACCCGGCAAGCTCCAGCTCCGCTTTCGCACAGTTAACGAACATGCTGAAAGCCATGGGCGGCGATTATGAGAGTGAGCAGGGCTGGAATTATGTCGGTCAACTGATCGAGAACCTGGACGGCAAAATCGCCAGCGGTTCCGGCGCCGTCCACAAAAGCGTGGCGGACGGAGAATACGTAGTCGGCCTTACTTACGAAGACCCTTCCAGCACCTATGTAAAGAACGGCGCACCGGTAGAAATCGTGTATCCGAAAGAAGGCGCCGTATTCCTGGATGCGGGATCCGCCATCATCAAAGATGCGCCGCACATGGACAACGCCAAGAAATTCATCGACTTCATCCTGTCCCAAGAAGCGCAGGATGCGTTCGGCACGCAATTAACGAACCGCCCGCTTCGCCAGGATACCAAGCTTGGCGACCACATGAAGCCTTATGAAGAGATCCACATGATCGATGAAGACACGGACTACGTCAGCGCGCATAAATCCGAGATCGTTGAGCGTTATGTCGATTTGTTCACTAGCGTTAAATAAACTATAGAATCAGGTGACAACCATGAGCGTAACCATAACCATTCAAGACTTAATCAAAAAATACGGCGACACAACCGTCATTCCCGAGCTGTCCCTGGAGATCAAGAAGGGTGAATTCTTCACCCTTCTCGGGCCTTCCGGGTGCGGCAAGACGACACTGCTGCGCATGATTGCCGGCTTCAACAGCATTGAAGGCGGAACCATACATTTTAACGAGCGCGTCATTAACCAGGTGGAACCGGGCAAACGGAATATCGGGATGGTTTTTCAGAGCTATGCGATCTTCCCTCACCTAACCGTCAAAGGAAACATCGCGTTCGGGCTGGAGAATCGGAAATTATCGAAGGCAGAGATTAACGCCAAGGTCGATGACATCCTTAAGGTCGTTCAGATCGAGCCCTATAAAGACCGCATGCCGAAGAACCTGTCCGGCGGCCAGCAGCAGCGCGTTGCGCTAGCCAGAGCCATCGTCATCCGGCCGGACGTCCTGCTGATGGATGAGCCTCTATCCAATCTGGATGCCAAGCTTCGGGTCGACATGCGTAACGCGATTAAAGACATTCAGCGGGAAGTCGGAATTACCACCGTCTACGTCACGCACGATCAGGAGGAAGCCATGGCGGTTTCCGACCGCATCGCGGTCATGAAATCCGGGGTGATTCAGCATCTGGGAACGCCGCAGGAGATTTACCAGCGTCCTGCAAACGTATTCGTTGCAACCTTTATCGGTCGGACCAACATTCTTGAGGGCAATATAACAAAATCCGCAGGCAGCTATGCCCTGGCATTCGGCTCCGGCTATTCGGAAGAGATGACGAACATCGAGTTGCCGAAGTCAGATGCCAAGGCTGATACGCTAAACGTTCAAATCTCGGTTCGGCCGGAAGAGTTCATTCTGACCGAGGACCAGACCGGCATGAAAGCAACGATCGTACACAGCGTGTTTTTGGGGCAGAACACCCATTATTTTGTGGATTTGGCATCCGGTCAACGCGTGGAGATTACGCAGGAATCGAAAACGTCACAGATCCTCGAGCCGGGTCAAGACATCTATCTCAAGGTGAAAAAAGATAAAATTAATGTCTATGATGCGGCCGGCGAACTGAACTATACAAGGGGCGTCCGGCTATGAGAGAGACGCGCAAACGATTTGATGTCTGGACCAACATTTCGTTACTGATCTTTGCGTTCTATATTCTGTTTCTGGCCCTGCCATTGTTTACGATGCTGTTCAAGAGTGTGTACAATGGCACGACAGGCGATTTTTCCCTTGCCTATTTCACGAAGTTTTTCAGTAAGCCCTACTATTTGAACGCCCTCTTCAACAGCGTTAAGGTGACCGTCAGCGTAACCTTGCTTGCCGCGATTATCGCAACGCCGCTGGCTTATATCATGGCTACGGTGAAGATCAAAGGCAGCTCGGCCATTCGCGTACTGATTCTGATCTCGTCGATGTCGGCTCCGTTCATCGGCGCTTACTCCTGGATCCTGCTGCTCGGAAGAAGCGGCGTCATTACGAAATTCGTCAGCAGCACATTCGGCATTACGATGCCGGATATCTACGGATTTACGGGGATCTTAGTCGTCTTAACCTTGCAGATGGTCCCTCTGATCTTCATGTATGTATCAGGCGCACTCAAGAATACGGACCAATCGCTGATGGAAGCTGCCGAGAGCATGGGCTATACAGGCTTAGCCAAAATGCGCAAAGTGCTCCTCCCGCTTATTACGCCAACCTTGCTGGCAGGCGGCCTGCTCGTCTTCATGCGCGCGCTTGCCGATTTTGGTACGCCGATGCTGATCGGCGAGGGATATAAAACCGTGCCCGTGCTGATCTTTAACGAGTTCATCAGTGAGGTCGGCGGCGATGACGGCTTTGCGGCGGCGATCAGCGTCATTGTCGTTCTGTTCGCCACCACGATATTCCTGCTGCAAAAATTCGTAGCCAATCGCAAATCCTTTACGATGAGCGCACTGCATCCGATCGAAGCCAAGAAGAAGAAGGGCGTCGGCAATATCGCGGCTCATGCGGTTATCTATCTGTATACGTTAATCGCGCTGCTGCCGCAGCTCTATGTCATCTATACTTCGTTCCTGAAATCCAACGGCAGAATTTTCGTTGAAGGGTTCTCGCTCCAAAGCTACCGGGATGCTTTCAGTAATATTGGCGGCGTCATTCTGAACACGTTCTTCCTGGCCATCGTGTCGCTGGTCGTCATCATTCTGTTAGCGATACTGATTGCTTACGTAACCGTTCGAAGAAAGAATGCGTTGACGAATACGCTGGATATCTTCACCATGTTCCCGTATATCGTTCCCGGCTCCATACTGGGGATCGCCCTATTGATCACGTTCAACAATAAACCGCTGGCGTTAAGCGGTACGGCCGTCATCATGATCATCTCGTTTGTCATCCGGCGCCTGCCCTATACGATACGATCCAGCGCAGCCATTCTGCATCAGATTAACGACGGGATCGAAGAAGCGGCGATCAGCCTGGGCGCTTCCCAGATGAAGACGTTCTTCAGGATTACGCTTCCGATGATGCTGGCAGGCGTCGTCTCCGGCGCGATCCTGAGCTGGATTACCATCATTACCGAATTAAGCACTTCGATCATTCTGTATACAGGCAAAACCAAGACCGTCACGGTCGCCATATACACCGAGGTCATTCGCGGGAACTACGGCGTGGCGGCAGCGCTCTCCACGATTCTTACCGTCATTACGGTCGTGTCGCTGCTCGTTTTCCTGAAGCTTTCCGGACAAAAGGAAGTTTCCATGTAAATGTAATGTAATCATAACGTAGACCTACATCCAAGCCGGCGCCTGCAGCATGCAGGGCCGCTTGGATGTATTTGGATTATCTGCGGTTAACCGCGAGTCGGTATAATAGGATCGAGGTTCTTATCGCAGATGGAGGGCAGCATGAAACCAACACCTTATCGTAATTTCAAGGAATCCACCCGTCATTTGTTTCGCGTCTATACGATGATCCCCTTCTCCATCTTAATCGTATTGTTCTTGGCGTTCACGATTATGAACGGGCGTTTGAACTTAACCCAAAAAACGACCGAAGCCGCCCAGTCCATCAGCCAGTCCATATCCGGCGTATATCGGCAGTATGACGAGGAGATTCATCGGATGGCCGAATCTCCCACCGTAATCAACTATGTAAGCTCCCATCTGGGCAGCGAACAAGTATATTCCGAGTTCTATGATTTCAACAATCGACAGAAGATCAAAAGTATTTTTCATATCGTCAATACCGATGGCGTCTTCCTGGCCAGTTCAGCCCCGGCGGATGCGCTGTACTCCAATTTTGCCTTCGGCAACCTCATTCACCGGATTGAACAGCGGCCCGGCGACACCCTAACCGAAATGAACAGCTTCCGCTATTCGCATGACCGCGATACGAGCTACACGTTCGGCAAAGCCATCGTGAAGGACCAGCAGACGATAGGCTATATCATCTATCAGCTGTACGAATCGGACATCCAGAAGGTGATTTTCGAGCAAAATAATGAAATCGCCCTGATCACCGATGAACACAACACCATTATTGCCACGACAAGCAATGTGACCAAAGGCGTGCTCAATAAATTCAACCCCAAGGTCGATAACAAGGGACATGTTCTGCTGAACGGGGGCAAGTACTACAAATATTCCAAACGAATTCCTGGCACGCCGATCCAAGTCATTACGCTGAATTCCTACAAATCGGAGCAGTACACCTATTATACGGTTTCTTTCTTTGTCCTTGCGGCCAGCCTGCTGCTCTGGGTCTTGATCCAGTTCCTGGCGAACAAAATGTCGGCGCGCAATTCCGAATCGATCGATAAACTCATACACGCTTTAGCCCAGCTGCGCGAAGGGAACTTCAACGGCTATGTCGACATTCAGACGAATGACGAGTTTCAAATACTCGGCAATGAGTACAACGTGATGCTGGATCGGCTGAAAGAATTGATCGAGAAAAATAAAGAGCTGTCGGAGCTCCGCACGATTATCGAGGTGAAGCAGCTGCAATCGCAGTTCCATCCGCATTTTATTTTTAATGTGCTCGAAACGCTGCGCTATGCCATTAAGATTGACGCGAATCAAGCCCAGGAGATCGTGCTGATCCTATCCCGATTGCTTCGATACAGCATCGGACATGACCGCAGCGTCCAGCTGAAGAATGACATGAATTATGTCCGGGATTACCTGAAGCTGCAGCAAATCCGGTTCAATGACCGGCTGGACTATCGGATTACCGTAGCCGAGGAAACGCTGGATGTGTACGTCCCCAAGCTTCTGCTGCAGCCGATTATCGAAAACGCTATCAAATATGGGTATGAGAATCAAAGTGATGTGCTGATCGAGATTAACATCCACACCTCCGCCGGCAAGCTCATTCTCGAGGTTCGCGACAACGGGCAAGGCATGAGTAAAGAGAGACTGCAGGAAGTGAACCGGATTCTGCAAAGCCAGACAAACACGACGCAGCATATCGGGCTGTACAACGTTCATCGCCGTTTAGTGCTTCTATATGGCGAAGCGTCCGGCATCCACATTGACAGCACGCAAGGAACAGGCACCTGTGTCGTCCTTACGATTCCTTACGAATGGAGTGAATATCATGTTTAAAGTACTGCTGGTCGAAGATGAGGATATGATTCGCCGGGGCATCCGGTTCAGCATCGATTGGGTTCAATACGATTGCATCGTCATTGAAGAAGGACTTAACGGACAGGACGGCTACGAGAAGATCTGCGAGCTGAGGCCTGATATCGTCATAACCGACATCACCATGCCGATCATGGACGGCATCTCGATGATTCGGGAAGGACTGCGCCAGCATACCTTCAGCAGCATCATTATCTCCGGTTATAATGAATTCCACCTGGCGCAGCAGGCACTCCAGTTAGGCGTCACCGAATTCCTGGTGAAGCCCTTAGAGGATGACCAACTGGTTGCGGCACTCGAATCAGCCAAAGCCAAAGTGGATTTAATCCGCAAATATGAAGTGATTTCGAATCATCCGCAGGAAAAAGAAGAGATTTTGAACAGCAAATTTCTGGAGAAGGAAACCAAAACCTCGAAATACGTGTCCAAAATGATCGCCTATGTACAGGAGAACTATGCCAAGAAGATCAGCATTCATGACCTCGTGGAAGAGCTCGGCTTAAGCGCCTATTACCTGAACCAGAAGTTCAAGGCGGAGACAAGCTATACCTTCAATGAATTTCTTAACCGTTACCGCATCCAGAAATCGATCGAGTTACTGAAGTCAGGCGACAACAAGGTCTACACCATCGCGCAGGATATCGGATTCAGTGATTACAAGTATTTTATCAGCATCTTCAAGAAGTACGCCCACGTCACGCCGAGCCAGTATCAGGAATATTTCGAGGAGAAGAATGGATAGAACGGGGAATCTGGTTACTAGAGGTACTCTATCGCACTTATATTTGCACACGCACCCCTGCTAGGCATGAGCAGGGGTGTAGCATCTTTATCTATGATTCCTGTCGTTCATACAGCCGGTACATGGATAGCTCACCACTCATCGCCACCGCTTGCGCAAAGGCTTCCTTCACGTCCCGTCCTTGCTGAACGATCTCATAGAACAGCCGGAGAACGAACATCAGCGCATCGTTGCCGTCCGGGTAGTCATCCGGCCCGATATACATCCGGCAGCCCCGCTCCAGGAAAGCTTCGGCCAGTGCTGCATCCCCCAGCGAGCAGCCGTTCGCGATCACCGTCTTCCCGTCCAGCTTCGCATATCGCATAATCTCGCCTGGCCCGAAGCCGCCCCTCGGCTCATCCTCCTCGTATACCTCTTCACCGAGCTCCGGCATGATCATGCTGCCCTCATCCCCGTGAAAGTTCAACAACATTATATCGGTGCCTTCATATAGATCATCGCCTGACAAGACGGAGATCAGATCATTCGGCCTCCCGATCCAGTATGTAAAGACGCGCACCCCGAAATACTCCAGAGCCGCCCTTACGGCTTGGCTCTCCATATCGCAATCCGGTCCGACAACCAGAGCGACCTGCATAATCGGCTTACTCACTACTAAATCCCTCCTGACGATGACTTCGATAAGAAGCTCATACTTTTCTCCATATCATCCACCATTGTTTATCATACGAATCGACTTCGATCTCTTCCAGACCTAGATTCGCTTCGCTGATCCAACTTCTAGCCAGTTGTATATAGTCGTTGTGAAATTCGGAGGAATAACCCATTTCATCATATCCGGCATAGGTAATGTTATCGAATATCATGTATCCTCCGCTTTTTAACTGCTTACAGCTTGTGTCCATGATTTGGATAAACGCCTGATACGCTGCATCTTTTAAAGTACCTTTGCGGTGATAATCCATAACAGCTTGCAGCATTAGAGGCTCGATCGTCCACCAATCTTGATTTACTGTATCAATGCCCTCACGCTCAGCGATAATGGTCTGGATGATATCGTTAATAGCGTGATGAAAAGCGACAACGTCAAAAGAGGACTCCGGATAATATAAACCGATATTGGCGGCATCGTCCTCAACAACCCGTATGCTGACGTCCATTCCTTTTGTTTTCTCCTGAAAATGTTGTGTCAGCTCCCTGTTGAGGTTGGCCGTCACATAGGACCCCGCTTCATGGGAATAGGCGTCTACAGCCTTGGGAATGTAAATGACATCGCCTGCACCGACTTCCAAAAGACTTAAAGCACGGGGCACATTCAGCTCCGTGAAGAGATTCTGCCAGGATGCTGAATAATACAGTTGAAGATATTCGAATACCCTCTGCTTGGATATATCTATTGGTACTGCTAATATGTCTTTCAATTTGTTTTCCAATTGGACTGCGTTCATCTGTTCCAATTCCGAAATCATGTTCTGCGAAAAATCACGTTGTAGGATATCGTTAAACAAGCCGGCACTCGTTTTCTCGGCTAGCGTCTGCATATTCATCAGCGTATCCCTCTCTTCTTATGGTTTCTAGAGTATATTCGAATATATGGTGTTTTTTCCTCTTTTTATCGGCACAAACGCAGTTCTTAATTGGCATCGACAGCAAGCATAAAATTTCTCATGTTTTGCATCGGTTACTCTTCGAGGACCAGGCACAGCTCTATCAGCTGCCTAATAAAGGATAGTCCACGCAAAAAGACGTGATGGGAAGGATCGCCGGTTGGTCATTTCCAAGTCACGTCTTTTGGGTTGTGTTTATAATGTGTGCGGAGGATTTCACTCTCATTCTTCTAATAAAATATGATTTCCATCGAAAATACTGTATCTATGCCCCTTAAGAATCTCAGCAAAACACCCCGTATCCCAAACATGTGATGAATTTTCTAAATATACACAACCTTTAGAAAAGAAGCAAAGTTCATTATCACCATTTGATAAAAATAAAGCATTTGCGTTATGGTTTTTCATTAAATTAAATACCAATGCTAACATAAACTCAAAAGATTTATTGCTGTGCAGGTTGTTTATGAATCGGAAACTTAATGCACTTTCGTACACAAACTCATTTTTCAAAAACGGAGTATTATAAGCGTTATATGGATATGCACCAGATTCTGTTAAGTATAGTGTTAAACCTAGTGTTTCTTCAAAAGAACGAATTTCAATTCCTCTAGATAACTCTACTACGTCAATATTTTTATATCCCATGGACTCGAGTTCTTGAACTAAAAGAGGTTCAGGTACTGCTTCTCCGATTCTAAGTGAATACTCAATAGCCATGTAACCATTCCTTATTACGGTATTAATAAAGTATATGTATGATTGAGGGATTTATCCTGCACTGGACTGCCCAGAAGCTATTCGTTTAGTCATTTAAGCTCCACTTTTAAATTCCCTTTTAATCTTAGACTTGTTCCTGTTTCTACATTAACTTTTTCTTCAAACTCCACGACTATGTTTCTACCGAACCCTTCAACATCACAAAGCAATGTGTAATCATCTTCTTTCTCAATAACAGTAGCTGAAACTATACTATGGGGGGATTCACTTTTAGGTTGTAGCACATCTTCAATAAATTCCGATTCTTTAGTAATAACTGAATAATCATTAACTAAGTCAATTCCAACAATAAAAGTTAGATTTTGTCCTACACGAAGAATTTCAGAGGTTTTCCCCTCCTCTAAATACTCCTCATGTTGAATGAAGTGACACCATAACTTTTTTTCTATTGCAGTGAAGCTTATATAAATAAGTCGTTCATAACCATCTACGATTATTTTTTCAATTGTACCTACAAGTTTCATAAGCCATTACTCCTTTATTGCAATTTTCCACAGTGCCCGAACCCTCAAGGGCTTCGATGATCTTATCCCTTATCCCGGATAACAAGACCGCTTCATTGAGCGTGAAAAAAGCCCATTACTAAGTTGGAATAAGCATTCATCATGTTGTTCTTCTTACTGCTGTTCTACTATATAGACTTTACTTACCGTATTATCCTCGTTAAAAACGTAAATTCTATCACAATTAGTACATCTCCATACTTCTCTCTTAGGATCAGGTATTAAAAGCGGGTCTATAGAATCTCCCATGTTTATAATCTCGTCCCATTCCCTATCTGTATAGACATGCAATTGAACATCGTTCGGAGCCTCAACCGTGGATAAGTACTTCCCACACTTACATTGTAATCGAGCCATATTTTGATTCCTCCTAATTCGTTACCTTTCCATTGTTAATCCATATTTCAACTTTCCCTGGAATCTGCTTATCGGCGTAAGTTCCCTTAGCACGTTCAAGTAGTTTCACTCTAGATTTCCTTCAAAATTATCTTATTTATGTTCATTAATATATTATTGACACTCAATATTCTCCAAACCCTTAACTTCTTTCAATTTTTTCTCAATCCCATTCATAGCAATTTCTGCTTCCTTTAGAGCAATAACTCCTTTTCTACTTTTATATTTATAGGTTTCATAAGCCCAAACTAATATAATTTTTACAAACTCAATTGTTTCTAATTTACAGATCGGTTCAACCTCATCTTCGTCGTAAAATGGATCCTCAATTATGGTCCAATCCCTATAAGATATAACGCTTGAAGCATTTCCTCCATGTCTATATTCAGGTATCTTCCCCTTCAATAAATCAATATAGTGATCAATATCATTTTTTAAATCCTTAAATCTCCAAGGTATATCAGATCCTAAAGGATCACTTATCATATTGGCATACTCCAATGATTTTTCTTCATCAAAATCCATTACGACGATATTGAATTCGTCCATATATTTCAATTTATACTTATACTTAATCATAAACAGGCATCCTCCATCTTAATATACTGGAAAAGCTGAAATTATCTTATCGTTCCTTAAAATAATTTCAATTTCCATACCACTGCTTGTTTTCCCAATATATCTATTGTTTTTTATATTTACTTTATTATTAAAAGCTTCATTTACTGCATCTACCACCTGTTGAGGTGTCCATTCCCTTTTGGAAAAAATGTGGATTTAGGACCCTTTAATACCCCATTAACTTCTTATCGATAAACCGTAAGAAAGTGCGTAAATAACAAAAAACAGACCAATCATGGTGATATCTGACCATAATCGACCTATTCCACGGAACGGTATAGCGTTAGGAGATTATAAGATTCAAGCATTAGTGTGCATACAAACGAAATGAGGAAATCTTCATAAGGGAGTTACATGAATGATATGTTTTATTGGTTAAATGCGGGGCTCATTCGGCACTCAGTAGCCCCCACCACCTTTTAAAATATTTCATGATTCAAATGCAGTTCTTTCCGGGAACTTGCCCCCCTCCCGAACCAAACAAACCACCAATCTTTGAGCAGCTCTATCAAAATAAAATTTATTTGGAATACTTGGGTCAGGCAAAGGCTCTAATTCAGCAAACTTCTTAGTAGTCTTATTCAATTCAATTTTCCCCATAACGTCTTCGTTTGGACCAAATCTGTAAACAACTATATCATTATCTTCGTGTTCTTTTAATAACAATACATACGAAGCCATTTTACTCCTCCTCATTTCAACATTTTTTGGTCTTCGTTTCTTCTTTCTAGAGCGTGCAAAAAAGCTTATTCCTAACTCTTCTTCAGGTTGGAATAAGCCTTTTAAAAGTTATAAACCCAATTAAGATGAATCAATTGGTTACAACTATTCTTCAGAAATAAACCTCGCAGGAACACTGTCAGCTAACCATACAGCATCATTGCCTTGATAAAAGTTACATCCTTCATTTGAAGCCTGCTCAGCTCGAACTACTAGCAGGACGGGACTAGGATCTTTACGCTTTCCGACCAAATATGCTGTTTCTCTATCAACGGATAGATGAACATACTGTCTACCCATTGGTCGAAGTCCCTCGTGCAAAATTTGTTCGACTAAGTGTCTAGCTGTCCCATGATAAAGTAATGTTGGCGGAGTTCCAATTACTTTCAATATTTTTTGCGGTGCAGAGTGACCATACAAAGCTCGTATTTTTCCATTCAAAATTTCATGCCGTGCTTTATCTGATTTATCAATCATTTCAATTAAATCATTTTCGGTTATAGATTCCCATTGTTTGTCACGGCGCAATGCAATTAGAATCTGTTCAATGCTTACCCATCCTTCATCATCTAATTCTAACTCATACTCCCATGGTGCATGTCTTAAGGCATATGATACTTCTTTACTTAATTTTGTAATATCCACTACTCACACTCCATACTTATTAAATCTTCGCTAAAGTATCGGGATGACTTTTTCTTACCGTCAACTTCAATAAAGTACATTTCTTTTTCAGTCTGATTATGCCAGTTGATTTCGGAAATAGTTCCAATAACCTCCGGTTTTTTTCTAAGTCTAATAGTGTCACCAAAATTAAATTTTGGCGTAGGGACTTTTTTGAACAGCTGAGGTTTGACCAAGTAACTGTGGTCATTATATTGCACCTCAATAAATTCGTCTCGTTCTCCAACACACCGAAATATTTTTCCATAAGGTTTTAATCTACGAAACTCATCCCTATGGCGTTCATCAATTAATTCTTCTCCATCTTCCTCAAACCATGGATAAATCCCCCATGTACCTGCCACAGAAACCCTCTCCTTAAATCTATTTATCAAATGGCACATATCCTTGAAACTTAGAGCCGAATGTCGAAGAAGGAAGTTTACTAAATGCTTCCTCAGCAGCTTTAAGTGATTCTACACTAGGTTTATAATGTCCACTTGCATTGTCGATTTTATATATCTGGCCACCTCTGATTTCAACTATCCCAGCCGCTTGAACTTGTGGATTCTCTCCACCAATAAGCGTCGGATGGGGCATTCTCTGACCTGCCCTTGTGCCGATAATTATGTTACCATTTGTATCAACTGCATACATATACTGACCTGACATTTGTTTACTACCTATTTTACCCGAACTAGTAATTAGATCATTAATATTTTGTGATGTTGGATTTTTAATGTAACTACCGTTTTTCAAGACTCCTGCTCGTTCATCGTCCACCTTCATTGCAGGGTCAACTGTGAAGTTACCCTTATCCCCAACAATCTTAACCTCAACAACCTTCCCCCCATCCCCACCCGAATCATGCTTCAGGTGCGGGTGAGTCTTCACGCCGATTCGGCGTGTCGCCAGGCCGGCCAGGATCATGGCAGCCTGCTGCCCCATATAATTGGACGCGCCGCCCGAATCCTCGATGTCTGCGGCGAATTTTTCCCGGGTATCGGCATCAAAAATCATTTTTCCTCCCCAGACCGCCGTGTCGATGATCTCTTCCGCCGTCCCGATAGTTGCATTATAGGCCATGTCCTTTGCAGTGCCAAGCGGGTCTTCCACCAAGGATGTAGCCGTATCCTTTACCGAATTTGCTACGGATTTCGCCCCGGTCTGCAGCCCCTGCCAGAAGTGCCCCGCATGATCCCAGAACGTTTTGGGCTCGCTCGCAGCGCCCGCTGCCGATGCAGCAGCAATCATGATATCTTCACGCATATCGGCTGAGATGAACCGGAAAGCAATGGCCTTCAATTCCTGGCCGATGATTCGTAGATGCTCAATTGTTTTATTCATTTCGCCGTAGGCACGCTGAAAATCTTCGAAAAACCGCGAACGGGTAGTTCCTTCCCACGAAGACATCATATACGTAATCTGCTGGTCCAGCCGATTCTTGGTCGTTTCCAGTTCTTCCGCTGCCCTGGCGGCTTCCTCCGATACCCGAATCAATACCTCGGGCGGGACAAGTATTCTAGGCATTTGCATCCTCTCCAACGTTTCATTGGACCTTATTGTATCCATCTTCTAGGATATGGAAAAGGTTCCAGAGTCCTTCATATCAAAGGCATGGGAGTATGCAAGTTGGATGAAGCGAAGCCTTCATGCTCCTATATGGTTCAGAAGCCCCACAGCGCTCTGTTTCTAGTATCATGGTAATTTCCGTTTTAGCAGCAGCGTAAGCATCTCTAAAAATGGATCACCAAAAACGCACCTCCTAAAGAGATGCGTATTTCGCTTGTCCTATGCTGCAACCCGTGTAAATGAACTATGGGATCCTACAGCTTAACTACGCCTTTACTATGCGTACTCAGAGTCCGGACCTCATCATATCGCTTAGCACAAAAGCCAGATGTTTTTCGGCCAAACGCATATGACGGTAAAAGGTGGCTCTGCTCATATGAAAGGATGCTGCGAGCTGGCTTTTGTTCCGCTCCTTGCGCAGATAACTTGCGATGAGAATTTCCTTCTCCAATAGCGTCAAAGGTTCCATCGGACGTCCGTCGGCCAGAATCCCTTGAATGATGTCCCTCACCTGCATCCCGTCCCAACCCAACCGCCGAACGACAGAGAGTTCCTCCAGCTTGTCCGGATCGAACAGCCGTTCCAGCATTTGCTTCATTACGCTTCTATCAATGGCCCGGGGATACTCATCCTCCCGTTGATGTGCCGGTTGTCCTGCCGCTGTCTCCGTTTGCCGGATGATCCGCTGAATCCACTGATCAAAGCTCGTTTGCCTAAAATCCAGCTCCCATGTCGTCAACTCGATGCCCGCATATCCCGTCGCTTTCCCGCACGCTTTGAATCCCAGGATCGACAATAAGGAATTCAACTGCGGATCCCCCGCCGCCAAAATCCCCCGCAGACCGCCAGTCATGTGAACCAGCCATTGCTGCATCAGCAAAGCTCCCAGCTCTTCGGGACGATACAGGGAATGTTCGTAATTTACCGCAGATAACAGCACAAATATCGTATCGGCCGCCTCCGGAGGAAGCCGATGCAGCGAGGAAGCCTCCTCTCCCAGCATTCCCCTGCACCCAGGCGCATATCGTTCCAACAATGGCATACTTAAGGCATGCAGCCATACGCCTGCGCAGAACGCCAACGGCGTCCCTTTTTCGTCCCGCACGATAAAGATTCCTTCGGAAAAATGAGCTGCAATCTCCTCCAGCAAAACCGGGTAATCGGCAGAGTCGACCAGCTCGGACTGCCAGTCGGAACCCCGAATAGACGCCTGCAAAAAACGCTGCAAATACGGCATATCCTCCTGCCGGAACGGCTTCTGTTCGCCGGGTTTCAGGCTTGACGAGAAATTGGCATATGCATGGGCCGAGGGCAAAAATTCACGGTACAGCTCCAAGATGTGGGCGCTCAGGCGCATCTGCATCCGTTGATCGACCGAATGGAATCGTTCCGCCAGCAGGACGAACGCCTGATGGCGAACCGCTTCGAATTGTGCGGGGTTTTTGCGCGCAAAGTCATCCCGTAACATTCGAGCAACGACCTGATGCAGCGTTATCCCATCCGCCGTATCCCGTACGAACGAAAGTGCCCTCAGATGGTAATAGTCCGCCCCTTCCAAGGGCGTATCCAACAACCGGTTCAGCATGCTCTCGTCGGCTGCAGGCAGAAGCGACAAAACCGTCAGCGCACGGTACACGCCAGGAGAAGCCGCTTCCCGCAAAAATTCGGCGCTCAATACAGCCGGAACCTCTCGCCATACATCCCACTGCTCCACGGACTCGGATAGCAGCATATCCACGGTCAAGGCAAGCGACAACGGATGGCCTTCCGTCTTCTCGGCAATAGCCCTTTGCCATTCCGCAGACAAGCCGCTGCCGTCTAAATAATCGTAGACCTCTTCTCGCGTAAACAGCCGCAAAGGGAACCTTTGGATTTGGGACTTCCATTCCGGATTCGTCTGCCACTTGAGCGGCAGTCCATTGCGCGAGGCACATACGATCAACACGCCAGCGGACTTCAACTCAGGAAGAAAGCGGGAGAACAGCCACCCTTCCAGCTTTTCGATCTCCTCCCCATTGTCTATGAATAACACGGTACGCTGCAGCTGAAGCTCGTTAATGATGTATGGCAGCAGCGCGGATTCCGGAGCCCTGGTTCTGCCGTATTCGGTTGCAAGACTCATCTCCAGACTCGCCAGAAAAGCGCCCGACGTCGTTAAGCCTCCTTGCCCGTCCAGCCAAAGGGAACGCACCGAGGACTGCCTTGCCGTGCGGGCCATTTGCAGCAGCAGCGTTGTTTTGCCAATGCCGCCAATTCCTGATATTGAAAAAATGGATGTCAGCGCCCGGGGATCCGCCAGCCAATCCGTGAAACTCATCATTTCCCGATCCAAACCGATGATGCGATGTTTTGCAATCTTCTCCATTCGTTACATCTCACTCCATCCGCTCTTCGCCCGTTGAATCTTACAACTAGTAAACCTGCTATTTTTTTATACTATACTATGTTTCGAGTCTTCAAATAGGCTCCATTACGGAATAAAAGCAAAAAAACGCGCACATTCTCGGTTGGAATGTGCGCGCCAGCTATTCAGCTGCAATCAGTTCATGAAATTTAAGTAGAGCAGCATTCGGTTTAAGAGAACCGTGCTTTGAGCACGCGTAGCATACGCCTGCGGAGCGAACGCCGCGTTCCCAACGCCTTCGATCATGCCCGCAGCCAGCAGGTCGGCAGCCGATCCCTTTGCCCAATCGGATACCTGGGCATGGTCCGAGAAGCGTTCCAACGCAGATGTGTCCTGTCGCGGAAGCTCGCCGGCATATCGGACGGCTCTGCCCAGCATCACCGCCATCTGCTCTCTCGTGATCCTAGCGTCCGGTCGGAACGAACCGTCAACGTAGCCTTCAATCAAGCCAGCCGCGGATGCGGCCCCTATCGCACCGTCATGCCAAACTTCGTTCGGCCCCACGTCCGAATAGGAAGAAAGCTGCGGCTTCTCGGCTAGTCCGAGCGCACGCACGAGCATCGCGACGAACTCGGCGCGGGTCACCGTACGGTTAGGATCAAACGTGCCGTCAGCCGATCCGTTCACGATCAGCTTGTTCGCCATCCGCTCGATGTCGCTTTGCGCCCAATGTCCCTGGATATCCCCGAAGGTTCGGTTGGAGCGAACCGCGGTGAACACGCCGTTATATGCGCCATAAAAAGTCGCTGTCTCTCCTTCAAAAACGGAAGGGACGAAGCGCGGCTTCCCTGCCTCATCCACCCACACGACGGTGGAATGGTCGGGTTCTGCCGCACCGTTCATTGAGAATGTGCGCTCCAAATACGTACCTTCCGCTTCGATTTTTACATTGACGTCGCTGTATAGCTCAAAAATCGTCGGCCTAGCCAGCATGTCATAGCCTTGACGGGTCAATTCCTCATCCAGCTCACGGTTTGCAGAATCCGTCATTCTCGCGATGACAACCGTTACGGTCGTTCGGTTCGGGAGGCCACTTAGCACGTGCAGCGGAACGCTGTAGCTTGCCCCGTTCACCCCAATCCGAATGGCTGCATTCGGTTTGGCCGCAAGGAGAACCTGCAGCGCTTCAGCCGGAAAATCGACCTTCACCACCGGATCCTCATTATCGATGTCGATAACGATATCCTCCCCGCCAGCGGCCCATGACCGAACCAGATCGGAGTCCGGTATCAGTCTCAGAACGGTGCGCCCGTCATGATCCTGCTCTTTTTTGGCGGTGACCCGAACTTGTTTGCCGTTGATCGTTACGATCATTCTTGGATCCGGCGCAGGAGAAGGAGCAGGAACTGGAACCCAGCTATAGGATGGGAGTTCCGGTTCTGGGGTATAGGCAGCTCTCATATCGATGCGTCCTACGTCGACCGTCTCCCCAGCTAAGACATTTACGGTTGTCGCATAATCGTTATACGTCGCTGCCGTCACCGTGAGTTCATGGCGGCCTGCCGCTACGTTATTCAGTGCAAATCTCCCCTCGGCGTCGGTCATATCCTTCGTACCACCCACCGATACCGCCGCACCGGCCAGCGGTGTATTCCCTGTACCGTAGACTGCGCCGGTCACCGTCCCCGTATCCGTTGGAGCCGAATGTACCGTCACTGCTGCGGTGGCCGTGAACCCGCCGTCGACGGTAGTCACCGTAACGACCGCCGTACCTTCAGCGACCGGCGTCACCTCGCCGCTCTGGTCCACCTGGGCGACGCTTGAATCGCTGGAACTCCAAGATACCGCCTGATTCGTCGCATTCGCCGGCATAAGGACGGCTGTCAGCTTCTGTGAAGCACCTCCTGCCGTAAGGGTCAGAGTCGTCTGATCCAGACTCACCCCCGTAACGGGGATGGTGTTACGAATATGGCTCGCTTCCACTTGGATAACGCTCCATGCCTGGATGCGCTGCTGTGCATCCAGTTCAAACACCTGGAGATATTGACCCGGGATTGGATCCACAATGTCCGTACCTAACGAATACAAGGCTGCTTCGCCAGGCAGAGCATCTCCCAATAGGGGACGCTCACTGGCATCTGACCCGAGCAAATAAGCAAACGTATGCCCCGGATTCCCCGGAACCGCCGTCACGCTCGTCGAACCGTTCGCGCTGCCTGGACGAATAGCAAGCCCGTCGATGACCGGTGCCGGTTCATCCACATACAGAGTCAAAACTGCGCTAACGGTGTTCTGGCCCGCATCGGTCGCAGAAACTGTAACCGGGAACGTACCGCTCACCGTAGGTCTGCCTTTGAGCATGCCGTGATCCGTCAACGCCAGGCCGTCAGGAAGTCCGGAGGCGTTCCAAGTCAAGCCCCCCCTTGCGCCGTCGAAAGCTTCAAGGACCAAGGAATAAGGAGCGTCCTTGTCCGCCCGCGGCAGATCGGTTGTCAAAATGTCCGGACGAAAATAAGGATATCCTCCATTAACACCGGCATCGACGGCCCAGATATCGGTGAAATCCCAGCCTTGGTAATTGGATGCTTCCCTCATTTCGTTGGTCGTAAGGCCCGTAATGTGAATCGAGCCTGTACCACTACCATCTCCTACGCCGCTGGTTTGGGTGGTAGCAACGGAATCGAAATACGAGGCATGAATTGAGGGATTCGTCGAATCGAAAATAAAACCAACAAAGCCGCCCATCCTGCCATATCTGAATTTTCCGGATTGAGTGACAGCTGTCGACGAGTAACTATTGGAAATAGCCCCATATACTAGGTGCCCCACCAATCCGCCTCCAAAGAAAAAGTCATCATCTCCCCAGTTGGTAACCGATCCCGTGGCATATGAGTCGCTGATGGAGCCTGCACCTTGGGAACCGACAAGCCCCCCGGCATATTGGTTGGAGGCATCACCGCTCTTGACGGCAGCGGATGAAGAAGAACGAATAATACTGGAATGATCGTATGCCACACCGACCAACCCGCCTGCTACACTCACGCCTGTATAACCGGTATTGCCGCTCGTAACAGTGCCCTGAGAATGCGAGTTGATGATGATGCCGCCGATCAGATGACTGGCCAATCCCCCGGCATAGCTGCCGCCGTGAACTTGAACCGTGACACCCAGATAACGAATCGTACCCGACACGTGGCCGAAGAATCCGACATCCTGCAGTGCGCCGCCCTCGATCTTAAGACCTTCAATCCGGTATCCCCCACCGTCGAATATTCCACTGAAGGCTGCCGCTTCATTGCCCATCGGGACCCAATCGTATCCGGTCATATCGATGTCGCTGGTTAATCGGATATTCCGATCCAGGTAGGACGCTTGATTCCGATTGATATAGGCCAGTTCTTCAGCCGTACCTACGACAACCCAACCGGACTCTTCGGCCGGAACAGAGTCGTAACCAGCCCGGACCACGGGCTGAGCGGAAGCCAAGGGAGCAAGCACCATCGAAAAGATGAGCATTACAGCCAGAAAGATGGACATTTTTTTCATAAACAGGTTTCTCCTTTGCATCAGTACAGTCATCGATGAGTCATAGAAACACGACGTGATCTGATAAATTTCAACCTCTTTAATTAAGTGTAATATAACAATGGAACAGAGACTGTCTCAATTTTGTTTCAAGTTCTTAGGAAGGGGCTGTCATAACGAAAAACCGAGCGAATACAGGGAACGGCCCTGCGTTTTCGCTCGGCTTGATATATGTGTGAGGGACCATCGCTTTTGCGAAGATTCCGCATATCGATCAACTTAAAATAAAGGAATATGTAATCATTCCTACTACTAGTGATCCCTTTTTATCTAAAACGGGTGATGCCACATTTTGGGCTTTGTTTCATTCTTTCATGAATCACTCGAAAGGCATTCAAAATCTTCGTCTATACCTTCTCAACTGAAATTGATTTACAGACAATTTCGGCATTAAGAGGAGGCATTGTAATTTTACAATTTAGTAATTGATAACCTTCACTTTGAACATCTGTAACTTCGATATCTTGTAGAAAATAAGGAATTTGTGGTCTAGTCAACTCTCTTAAAGGTTTTGTCCTATCATCTACATTTGTAATAAAGGAAAATTTAGAACATCCCGTAAAGGACAATTTGACGTCACTCTCTGTGTCCTCAAAAATAAGTATTAATTCGTCGCCAAAAAAACTCGAATCAAATTTTAGTACTCTAGCATCCCAGTAATGCATTGCTTCAATCTTACCCAGGATCTCTTCAGCTTTCACTGTATCACCTCATTTTTTATATGGAATATGAGCATCAGGACTTTTTCTGTCAACCACATTCAGACTAACATCGATTGGGTTACCACTTTCATCAAACAAATGAACATGGTCATATTTGGTGACTTTATCAGGTGGGTCGATTCTCATGCGAATGTTTCCGTTTACATCTCGAATATGAACAAAACCGTTATTATCAGTATACTCCCAGTTCTTTGGTAAGCTATCCAAGATTTCCTGCTTGGACATATTAGGAATGCTTTCAGCATTAATGTTTCCTGCGAAGTTGCGGATAGAGTTACCCGACCCCTCAACCTTTCCCCCATCCCCACCCGAGTCATGTTTCAGGTGCGGGTGAGTCTTCACGCCGATCCGGCGTGTGGCCAAGCCGGCCAGGATCATGGCCGCCTGCTGCCCCATATAATTAGACGCGCCGCCCGAATCCTCGATGTCTGCGGCAAATTTTTCCCTGGTATCGGCATCAAAAATCATTTTGCCTCCCCAAACCGCCGTGTCGATGATCTCTTCCGCCGTCCCGATAGTTGCATTATAGGCCATGTCCTTGGCAGTGCCAAGCGGGTCTTCCACCAAGGATGTAGCCGTATCCTTTACCGAATTTGCTACGGATTTCGCCCCGGTCTGCAGCCCCTGCCAGAAGTCCCCCGCATGGTCCCAGAACGTTTTGGGCTCGTTCGCAGCGCCCGCTGCCGATGCCGCCATCATGAGATCTTCACGCATATCAGCTGAGATGAACCGGAAAGCAATGGCCTTCAATTCCTGGCCGATGATCCGTAGATGCTCAATCGTTTTATTCATTTCGCCGTGGGCACGCTGAAAATCTTCGAAAAACCGCGAACGTGTCATTCCTTCCCACGAAGACATCATGTACGTAATCTGCTGGTCCAGCCGATTCTTGGTCGTTTCCAGTTCTTCCGCAGCCCTAGCGGCTTCCTCCGATACCCGAATCAATACCTCGGGCGGGACAAGAATTCTAGGCATTTGCATCCTCTCCAATGTTTCATTGGACCTTATTGTATCTATCTTCTAGGATATGGAAAAGGTTCCAGAGTCCTTCATATTGAAGGCATTGGAGTATGCAACCAGGATGAAGTAAGGCCTCCATGCTCCCATTTGGTACAGAAGCCCCAAAATGCCTCTATTGTATCTAGTATAGTGACAGGTTTGGTTGGCATCATGGTGAATCCCTAATAAAACAGCCATAAAAGGGTTACCTTCTATGACTGTTTGCACTTGCTCTTATTCATTTTTCCGTTAGCGCTCGACTACTTCTTAATAAACACAATCTTTACGCCAACCACTTGCTCTTGCTCATTCACGGCCTTATACACGCCGTATGCACCATCGCCTATGCCGGTACGAGATACGACGCCCCCATCCAGGACACCTGCTTCTTCCCCGCTCTCGGTGATGTCGCAGCAGGCATAATACCATTCCGTATCCGTGTCGGAGCTATCCGAATTCGCATCCGGAATTCGGTACTTTTGAATATCAAAAATCCCCGCCTGCCCGCTATCCACTCCAGCCACAAAAGGACACTTGATCCACTCCAGGAATGCCCCCTGTTCTGCTGCCGAGTGATGGTAAGCCGTCAGCTTGGCGTTGGCTTCACCCCAATCCGGGATCTCCACCTTCTCCACTTCCCCTACCCAAGTTCCATTCAATACGGCTTCCAACACGCCCATGATTATAATGTTCGTATCCAATTCATAACAAGGATCGGCCACAACCAATTGTCCGGAATTCACTTCAAAATGGCCCAGTTGAATGTTCAATGAAGATACCTCCAATAACAGCGTATGATGGTTCTATTTTAGCACGTATGATGAGAGGAGTTTAAATGGGCGTAACGGAAAACGGAATGGAAGGGTATAGGTGGGGACGAAATGTATTATCTTTAGCCCTCATATTTCACATTCTTGTTATATTCAACTTTCTTATATGTTGGGGAGGTGGGGTTCATATCAATAATCACTGCTTTTATTTGCAATTTATATTTACCGTTCTTGAAATCAACATCATACGTTACAGGTGGAAGTTCACCATTAGCCGTTTCTTCTACTTTCACAGAGACTTTAATACTTCTGAGGTCGGTGTCATCTACTGAAGTAATCTCGAAATCTTTTATGTGATTGTGAGTGTTATTTAAGATTGTTCTTTCCAGTGCAGTTTTTTCATCTTTATATATGTGATTATCAGAGATTTTTATTGCATCTTCAAAATTACCAGTTTGTAAATCACTAAAATATCTTTCTACGACAGCAATGGCCTCGGTCCTTGGATTCTCTGGCAGTTTTAATGCATTATTTGCACTTGCATAACTTAAAGCAGATGCTAAAATGCCGACTGCAACAAAACTAACAATAAATTTTGATTTCATGTTTGTTTTCCCCTCTCCTTACCTTATTCTAGGTTCTCACATATATAAACACCCATATCTACTAAAAGTTGGTTTTTGGGTGGGGTGCTCACCTTTATTTACCCGATCGCGTCATTAATTCGAGGAAGAAGCCATTTAAGGAGCCTCCTTTTAACTTAGCGATCACCTGATTTGTTCCACGCTCCATCTATTCGCCTTTAAACTATGGACATCTCTTTTTTAACGGACTATAATGACAAAAGCGCTCCAAAAAACGAACATTAAGGCGGTAAACATGAGTAAATATATGTTATTATTTCAAGGGACTTCTTTTTCAAGCAAATCTCCCAAAGAAATTCAAGTATTGAGAGACTATCTTTACTGCGTCAATACGGACGGCATGATTGAACGAGTCGTGGCACCGGAAGACGCCGACTATCAATCCTTGCTGGATACGTATCAAGGCACGGACAGCTTTCATCGACTAGAGGAAGGACAGTATTTCCTGCCTGGCTTTGTCGATTTGCATGTTCATGCCCCGCAATGGGCTCAATCCGGAACCGCATTGGACATTCCGCTCTACGATTGGCTGAATACCTATACGTTCCCGCTGGAATCGAAATTCTCGGATTTGGAGTTTGCACAAAAGGTTTACGACGATGTGGTAAGCACCCTGCTGGCCAACGGAACAACGACGGCCCTTTATTTTGCCACGGTGCATAAAGAAGCCAGCTTGTTGTTAGCCCAAATCTGTGCGAGCAAAGGCCAGCGCGGACTTGTCGGAAAGGTTGTCATGGACGACCCCGAGCAGAATCCGGATTACTACCGCGATGAGGACACATCCACGGCACTGGCGGATACGGAGGAATTTATTATCGCTGTACAGGAACTCGCCAAAACCACAAAACAAGGCGTGTATCCCGTCGTCACCCCACGCTTCATCCCAAGCTGTACGGATGAGGGGCTGAAGGGTTTAGGCGAGCTGGCAGCCAAATACGACACATATGTGCAGTCCCACTGCAGCGAAAGCGATTGGGCGCACGGGTATGTGAAAGATCGATTCCAGAAAAACGATGCGTTTGCCTTGCATGATTTTGGCCTGCTGCGCGATAAATCGGTCATGGCTCATTGTAATTTCCTTGATGATCAGGATGCCGAATTGTTCGCTGACACCGGCACCGCGATCGCGCATTGCCCGATATCCAACGCTTATTTCGCCAATAGCGTCATCCCGGTCGCCCGCTTCCATGCCAAACATGTCGAGATCGGTTTAGGCTCGGATCTATCCGGCGGCTTCTCACCGAGTCTCTTCGATAATATAAGACAGGCCGTAATGTCCTCGAGGATGCTGGAAGATGGCGTGAACACCTCCCTTCCTGCGGAAGCTCGCGGCGTGCCCGAGTCGCGGATTACAGTCCATGAGGCATTCTATCTGGCTACGGCCGGGGGCGGTGAAAGTCTGAGCCTGCCGATCGGCCGCATTCAAGAAAACTACGCATGGGATGTGCTGGTGATCGATACGAGACTTCCATCCGCGAAGCTGCCGATTTTTGATGAGTTTGAAGACATACAAGATATTTTTCAGAAAATCATGTATCTGGCACGGCCTGAGCATATCCGCGAGGTGTGGGTGCAAGGGGAAAAGGCTCATACGCGTTAAGAATAATAGAGGTTGTTCAACAAGCAATTCATCCTAACATTCGAGGTGTCCAGCGGAGTGAAAACACAAGCAGAAGAGCTAAATGACACGCAAACAAAATC
The DNA here is from genome assembly GCF_041953985.1 of Paenibacillus sp. CR_12. Taxonomy (NCBI): domain Bacteria; kingdom Bacillati; phylum Bacillota; class Bacilli; order Caryophanales; family Paenibacillaceae; genus Paenibacillus; species Paenibacillus sp. CR_12. The sequence goes on from NZ_JAVFHO010000003.1 coordinate 578,102, forward strand.
ACAGCATTTAACGGTTCCCCCCGACGGCAAAATATCTTTCGGGAAATCCGCCATTCTCGGTTTACAGCATGTCGTCGCGATGGACGTCTATGTCGTCCCTTTCCTGATTGCCATGTTAATCGGCTTAGCGCCCAATCAGTCCAGCGCATTGATTCAATCCACGTTTATTGCGGCCGGGCTTGCCACGATCGTGCAAACGTATTTCTGTATGAAGCTGCCGATGGCGCAGGGGCCTTCCTATGTTCCGCTCGGCGCGATTGTCGCGATATATGCCGCCAGCGGCGGCGGAGAGATGGGTTGGAGTTCCGTGCTGGGCGCGAGCTTGATTGGCGCGATCCTCGTGATTATTTTGGGGTATACGGGAATCTTCAATAAAATCGTTACTTCCTTCATCCCGCCCATTGTCGGGGGTACGATCATCTTCATCGTCGGTCTGTCCTTATTGCCGGTTGCCATCCGAGACAATATCTACGGCGCCACGGACGCTACCATCAATCAGAACGTGCTGCTGGCCCTGATCTCGGCGGCTGCACTCATTCTGTTCGTGATCCTGGGTTCTTTGTTCCGCACGAGGGGCGCGATATTCCGCGTTACGTCCGTGATGGTCGCACTTATTATCGGGTGTATCTCGGCCAACTTTATGGGTGTGCTGGATTTCAGCGCTGTCGCAAACGCCAAGTGGTTCAGCATGCCGCAGATTCCGTTTAAGGATTTTGGCTTCTCGTTCGACTTCTCGGCGATCATCACCATGATCATTATTTATCTCGTCCTGCTGGCAGAAACGACGGGTACATGGTTTGCCATCAGCAATGTCATTGATAAACCGTTAACCGATAAGAACATTAACCGTGGGGTGATTGGTGAAGGGATTAGCTGCCTGATTGCTTCCGGACTCGGCTCCACGCCGGTTACCGGCTATTCCACGAATGCAGGCATCATCTCCATCACGGGTGTGGCCAGTCGTCGGGTCTTCCTGGCGGTAGGCGGATGGTTTGTCCTCTTCGGCTGCTCCGGCAAATTGGCCGCATTGATCTCCTCGATCCCAACGGCTGTCATCGGCGGCGTATTCGCCATCGTCTGCGGCATCATCTCGATTAACGGGATCCAGGTCATGAAGAACGTAAAAATCGGGGAAAAAGAAATGTACATCATCGCCATCCCGATGATTTTGACGTTAGCGTTAGTGCTCATTCCTAAAGATTTCTTGTACACGCTGCCTACGTTCGTGCAGTATTTGCTGGGCTCGCCGATTCTGGCTGCTTCGCTTGCAGCGATCTTGTTGAATAAATTGCTGCCGAGTGCGAAGTAGGTTGTAGGCAAGGTAATTGGTGTTGTATGTAAGATTAAATGGGGCTGCCCTCAAAGTGAACTGCGTTTGTCGTAGGCTTTGGGGGTGGTTTTTTGTATATGGAGGACACTGATCAAATCAAACATGTGTTTACTGAACCTGTGATTGCACTCACCTCCTCTTGTTTCTCATGGCGGCTAGCAGCTTCACATTCCCGTAGGCTCCTTCCACGAAGCGCCGATAATCAGGGGATTCCACCGGAACGATCGCGATTTGCCCCTTTGCATTGAAATGAATACCCCACCCGTATTTCTTCGGGAGCATCGATGCTCTCAAGCATGGTTGCGGCTTCATATAAAACTCGTCTCGAATCTGGTTCCCTCTCTCGGCTAACTCTGCCTCCGGAATGTTTTTGTGCCGGATATGCACTTCGTACAAGAGCTCCTTCTGGGTATAGCCATACGGATGATTCGTGATTAACTCAAACTCGATGCCCGGCTTGGTTTTTCCGTCTTTCTTGTCTGGCGGCTTCGTTCCAGTCTCAACGGGGCAATCTGCGGCAACGGTAATAAACGTATCATAGTAATTCCAATCCATTTTCGTTCCTCCTAATCCAATATGTATAGCACAGCTCATAACACATCGACTTATTTATAACCAATTATAACCCCTTATCCCTGACAGAATCGGTCAGTCATTCTGACCGTTTTTTTGTACTCCCCCCCTAATTCTATGCAAATAATGAGGAGCCTCTGTTTAACAATTCGCGGGTGGCGAATTGCCTTCTAAGCGGTATAACGCGTGTGGTATACTTAGCACAAAAAATTAGAGCGCGTGACGAAGGGAGTTAGTATGAACCATCATAGGATAATAGAGCAAGCATTGATTCATATTGAGGAGAATTTAGAACAGCCTTTATCCGTGTCATCCGTTGCTCTTACTTTCAATATGTCTAAATATTATTTTCATAGGCTTTTCTCTGCCATGATGGGCTGTTCGTTAAATCAGTACATCCTATCTAGAAGATTGAATGCTGCTTTACCACTCATTTATAACAACAACTTGTCGCTTACCGATATTGCTTACCAGTTAGCCTTTGGTACGCAAGCCTCATTCACCCGGGCATTCAAACAACATTACGGCGTAGCTCCGAGTTCGCTAAGAGCAGGGTTCAATAAAATCTCTCCGACTCCAATACCTACTGTGGTTAAAAGACCATTTAAAAATATGAATGGTGATGTCGTCACGGATTTCACACTGACAGAGTTCAAAGAGACCCGAATAAGCGGGATTGCCTTTGAAGTAGATCTAGCCACCGATGATTACAAGAAGAAGATTCACTCCCATTCAAAAATGCTGTTGAATCATATTGATGACAACATAAATGGTTCTTGTTTTGTCATTTATTCAAACTGTCAACCCAATTCAACCCGGTTCAAAGTTCTGTTCGGAATCCCAAGTGACATTCAAATTCATGAACCCTTTTATTTCACGGTTGACGTACCGACTATTTTTTGTGCGAGGTTCAACTATTTTGGCGACCTGCTTGATATTGGAGAAGTGCTCAAAACAGACTATGCAAGATTCTTAAAGATTTCCAAGCAAGAGTCTGATCAATCGGATATTGAGCTTATCCAGGTTTTTAATGACGTCCACAATCTGGATTCAACCTACCATATCTATGCACCCATCAAGAAACTCCCTGACGATCTGGAAATTTAAGGTTGCACCGAGGGGCCAAACCGTCAGAGGAACTATTTATTTCATTCAATTAGGGAAGAATCGAAGACATCTCTAATTCGATGCTTACTTACGTTCCGACCAAATAATATATCCGATCCATATAAGAGCAACTCCCATCGGTATCGCCAATGCCCGATCAAACGGATGGGGGATGATTGCAGCAGCAATGGTCACTACAGAAGCGAAGGCCAGCAGAATTGCTGCTGGGCGAGGGAAGACTCTGGCACGTAATGTGGCGATGCCTAGCAACAGACCTCCTAGCATATACAATACTCCCGCGAGCGGTGCTAATATTGGGAAGATCCCCAGATTAGCCTCGCTAACCGTTCCTCCAAAGAGCCCAGCCATTCCTTCCACAAACTTCCCAGCATCATTTGTCAACAACGGCAAAACGAATGCTTCGATGAAACTAAAAATGATTGAGATTAACCAGAACAGATTGAACAAAAGGAAACCGACCAAGCCAAGCCACCCCGCTTCTTTCGCTTGGCTTATATAGAATCCCGTAATTCCGATCAGGTTAAAGAGCGACATAGCCATAGTCAGGCATGCAACCACTACCCAAGCGTTTGTGTGCACAGAAGAGATATCATCTGTCGGGTGGATAAACTGAATGACGATATATAGAATCCCTGCTATTACTGCCATAAATCCTGACCACCGTTTGAGAACATGTGGTGTTATTATTGATTTACTTCCCTTTTTATTGTGCTCTATACTCACAATGATTCCTCCACTTCTAGGTATTAATAACATGATCGCCAAGTCTTTTCTCGACATGACAGGTTTTCGACTCCAACCATCCATTGAGGTTATTTTGAATATTTTTACTACGTCCCCTTCCTTATCTTTGTCGAATATAACTTAACAAATATAGCCTCACCTTACTTTTCAAATCTTGCTGTAATTGGTGAAGAGATCGTAAGGAATCTTGAAACGAAAAAAGCACCTCTCTCGAGATGCAAACGAATTTATAATTTATTTCCCAAATCAAGACCGTAACAATATCAACCATTCGCCGTTACTTATGATACGGTTCACCGCGCTGTCTGAAACGGCAAGTTTAAGGGCCATCCTTCTGCGGGACGGCCCTTCCATTGAATCACCGAACTAACCATTCGGTTAGTCTATTCCTTTGAAGTAATCAATCGGACGAATTTCTATCCCCCATCCAAACTGCTCCCCCGCACTAACCTGGACGGTCGGATGTAAGGAGGCGATTCGAATTGCTTCCTCCATGTCCTGCGCTTCTATCAGAAAAGCGCTGCCGATCATTTCTTTCGTTTCGATAAAAGGACCGTCAATAACTTTCACCTTGCCGTTCGCCCGACGCAGGCATTTCGTTTCGGAGGAAAGACCGGCATCGACAATGACTTGGCCGCTGTTGTAGAAGTTCTCCAGATGAGGCGGACATTCATGCATGATCGCTTCAATCTCGTCTTTGGGGCGAGAATCCATTTCCGCTGCATCCAAGTAACCCAAACAAAGAAATTTCATTTTCATATCTCCTTTTGCAAAAGATTGAAGCATTTATTTTTGCCTCTATTTATTCGACGAACGACATGCAACAAAATCGACACACCTTTAAAATTAACTTTTTAAACAAATTAACTACCCTCAGCACACCCAGCGGCACGTTTCAATAGAAGCACCTGCTCACGGGAAAGCCTCCTTTATCCGCTGAATAAAAATCTTGCCGTTACTTGTGATACGGTTCACCGCGCATAATCTTAAACTATCCTGCCTGTTAGCTTAATGAGGTCGAATAACATTAGACATATATCTTACCCAGCTATGATACACGTCCTTTTCTAATTCAACTAGCAATGTAAGTTCTTGTCCTCAACTCGGGACTAAATCTTGTGCTATTAATTCCTGTTTATTGTCTGACTTATCTATAGAATTTAATAAAACAGACAAAAACTAAAGCAAAAGACAACAAATATTTTGTTCCTATACTTCAAAATCACCACTCCTTATCATTTTATTGGAACACATATACTCTAATCTCAACTCCCTCCAGTATGTGCATTAGAAATAGTATCACTCTAACTCTTAAAGGTGTCGTGTTTCTTTCATTCTTATTTTTGGAATACAAAAAAAGCTATAAAAATCAAAGGAACATATTCTGATGACTATTAAAGATATTTTTGCATCACATAAAAATTGAGAAATTCCGAGAAAATAATAATAACCCATCTCTATGATACGAATAGATAACTAGAATAGCCCTTCGTCAATAGAACGTTTGATCTTCCTTCCCCTATCTGCAAAAGGATCTCTAGCATCCTAAAAATTTTTTTATCTAAACACGTAACTTCCAGTCGCTTTTGGTTGTTATTAAGCATTATTGGAGAAATTAAGAAAAGAGCATGGTATATTCATTAAACCTAATAATATACAACTCAAAAGGAGTGTTGGTCTTGATTCAATTCAAGAAACTATATGTGATGGCCTTAGCAACTTTTCTTTTTACTTTTGTTGGCATCATAGGCACCAATTCTGAAATTCATGCCTCAAATTCAGATCAATTTGTAAAAAGTCCCGTACCAGAAGTGATAAAAAAATATGTTAACTCGATTAATAATAAGGATTGGGATAGTTACGTTAATTTATATTCTCCTGATAACCGGTTAACAGATTTCCCAGGTGAAGAACAACAAAAAAACCGTACCGGAATTCTTTCGGTCGATTCTATTGAAATAGCAGAAATTAAAGAAATATCCAAAAAGGACATAAATGAAATTCAACCCTATTTTAATGATATCGATAGGGAGTTATATCAAGATATTAAATATTTTTATATCGGGTTAGATTATAATGTTCAAAACGAAAATGAGTTTTTCTACAATGGAGCTAGGTATCAAACATTTGCTGTTGGTAAATTAAATGGAATGGAATACATTTTAGGAAATGAGTTTGTTTATAATTTCGACAAACTTGAGACACTCGGATATACTTTTGATTCAGCTGCTGAGTATGAAGCCATAATCAGGGAAGAAAGAAGGCTTGGAGGTAATGTTAATCCCATGAATAATGGTGGAATACAACCTCGAAGTGCGATTAATTCAAAAATTGCATTACCATTTTATATTACGGCCACAGGTCCTTTGAAAGTCCTTGTCTCGACTATAAAAAAGATGCACATCACGTACCTCCTGGTACATACCAAGTAATGGTGACTAATTTGAACGATTTTGGATTACTGGAAATGGATATATTGATGGTATTTTCTAAGTTTTTTAACAATTAATAAAATCTTAGAAGGGGTGATGATCATGAATAAGAAGCGTTTAAGAATATTTATAATCATTACATCATGTTGTCTTGTACTAATGGGCGCATTTTTTTTAATCAGAGAACTTATAGATACTAAGCAAGTTGTAGACTCGACTATTAATGACACCACTCCTCCAAAAGAAGCATTACCAGATTGGAAAATGGAATACGATAGAAAAGCTCGAACAGAACCGGTGGAAAGTGTAGTAACTGAACATGGAGAATTTTATTATGCACCTTTTCCAAAACAATTTCCACGAGAGGAAGTTGTTAGAGGAGATATTGGTGAGGAAGTGACCGAAGATACAAAACAGTTGATAATAAGAGGATATTACTACGAGAAAAAACAAGAATAATATCATCGTATACGGTAACTGCCCAGGAAGGCGTCGACGACGCGATTGAACCGCTTGAGCAGGTACGGTCCTTACTTGAGATCTGAATGCCACAGCAGATTACGATGGCGCTGTTGTAAGCGTCTACGGTATCAGATACATGATCATATGACGTGTCTTGTAGCCTCGCTGAGCCGTAAAAACGCGAGACAAAACTTTTAAGTTTTGGTCTCGCGTTTTAGTTTCAAAAACCAAACCGGGACGGCACCTCTACTCCAATACGGTTCCCAGCTTGTCAAAACAAAAAGAAATAGGCCGGCCTTTAAAGCGGTGTTGTCAGAAGTGAGGATGTTAGCAGCACCCTCACTCCACTTATATACCATAAAATTATCCATCAAATAGGTTCGTTCTATCCGCTACTTCTTACTTGTCTCCTCTTACTTGCTCCCTCAATCCCTCACTGAGCTGACAGATTCGTTCGAAATGAAGGTAAGTCAGTTGCCTTACTCATCTCGTTCAGCAAATTCTCCATGCTCGCTCGCTGAAAGGACGCCAGGTATACAGCCAACAGTTCATCCGTCTCCTCTTCGGATACGTCAAGTTCAAACACGATCAGCACATCGTCCTTCAGATAGATTTTCCATGCATTCAGCTCTGACCCTTCCTCCATCTCAAACTCCGGTTCCTCCAGACGCATGCATCTGCGATAGTCGGACAAGCTCCACATGCTCTCATCGAAAATGGCCCAATACGGCAGCCGATCCTCCACGCCCAACTGAACGAGTCCCTTGCCAGCGAGAAAACGTTGAAGCGATCGATTTTCCAGCTGCCAGTCGGGAGAGTTCCACGCGCACAAATAGGCCGGTGGATCTTCCTGCTCCAAATCCTGAAGTCGGATCCCGCAATATATTACGGACTCCTCTACTTGATAGAAGATCAGAAATGCCTTATCTGTCGTAAAAAATGTATCATCAGGAATAAACACATCCTGCAGAGGGAGCGGTTCATATTGGTTATTGCACCCTTGCGTGATATATGGGGATTGTCCCAAAATCTTATAATATTCCCGCAGCACCGTCGGCAACGGGAAAACCAAGCTTTGTTCCTTTGCTTGAATGTCCGCCCCCGGAATGCCGTGGGCCTCCTTGTGATGCTCTCCTAATACGAGGAGAATTCCTTCGATATTTGCTTTCATTTAGTTGGGTCAACCTCCTCGATGTATATCGTTCAACAATATTTCTGCGAGTTCTTATAGAGAATATTGATACGCTTCGCAACGAATACAATCTAATTTATTCAATCTAACAATCATGAATTGAATAAGTCTGATGCTGAAACCCTTTTCCAGCCTTCAAGTCCGACTATATTTAGTATCCGTTCTTTTTCGGAAGCACCAAATTTGTCCGTATCTTTTCCGGGTTTCTTGGCGAACAGGAAGTTAGGAGGGAAGCAACAAGAACAGCATACAATAGGGCTATTTTTTTGTTAATATGAAACACTCCTATATATCACTTCAATTAAGAACGTATTTTCCGTATGGGAGAATATACATTACGCCATATTTTAACATAACCTCTTCCATAGACTTTAGACTCGCATATTTCCGGTTGACGAAACCATAATCGGGAAGTATAATCAAATCCATATTAAACTTATAGGAATTATTAAACATTAAATGATACCGACCATTCAAATGGAGGTCACAGCCTCAGCAGATATTGTGCTGGCGTTGTGGCCTTTTTCTTTTGATCCTATTTTTGAAGGCTAGGTGAGTTGAAATGATGAGAAAGCTCATGTCCAATCCCATCATCGGAAAATGTTTGCCTTGGGTTCTCCCCATCTTACTGATCGTTGTGTGGGCTATATTATCCAATCTTGACGTGATTTCGAGGAAAATCCTCCCCCTGCCTCAAGACGTTTTATTTTCTTTCAGGGATTTGCTGTTATCTGGAAAGTTAATCGAACACATCGCCATCAGTTTCCAAAGAGCGTTCATTGGTTTCTTAATCGGCGGGGGGATCGGTCTTGTACTGGGCTTTATCAACGGCTTATCGTCCATCGCCGAAAAATTGTTGGATACCACGATTCAAATGGTACGCAATGTTCCTCATCTGGCGATGATTCCCCTAGTCGTTCTATGGTTTGGTATTGGCGAAGAGTCGAAAATATTCTTGGTCGCGGTTGGCGTGTTATTTCCGGTCTACATCAATACCTTGCACGGCATCCGCTCCGTGGATAACGGATTGATCGAAATGGGCAGCGTATACGGACTGCGCACCGCTTCGCTCTTCTGGAAAATCGTTCTGCCTGGCGCCTTGCCTTCCATTTTAGTCGGACTCCGCTACGCTTTAGGCATCATGTGGTTGACCCTGATCGTATCCGAAACGATTGCTACGAATTCGGGCATCGGCTTTCTGGCCATGAATGCAAGAGAATACATGCAAACCGATATCATTCTGCTAACCATTGTGCTGTATGCCTTATTTGGAAAGCTGGCCGATTCCATCGCGAAGCTCTTAGAGAGGCGGTTCTTACGATGGAACCCGAATTATCACAACTAACCCTGAAAGGATGTGTCGACCCTGAAATCCTCTACCCACGGTGTACATCTTCGTATAACCCAATTACAGAAAAGCTTTGGCGAGCAACCTGTACTTCGAGGCATTGAGTTAGACGTGAAGCCCGGAGAGTTCATAGCCATTATCGGGCGAAGCGGCTGCGGGAAAAGCACGCTATTGCGCGTGATCGCCGGATTGGAGCCCGCCACGTCGGGAGGCATATGGATCAATGACCATCCGGTCGACCAGGTGCATGCCGAAACCCGGATGATGTTTCAAGACGCCAGGCTTTTGCCCTGGAATAAGGTCATCGATAACGTAGCGATCGGACTTCGAAAAGAAGACCGTCATAAAGCGGAAGCCGCTTTAGATCAGGTTGGGCTCGGTGCCCGGGCCAATGAATGGCCGTCCGTGCTCTCCGGCGGTCAGAAACAACGAGTCGCCTTAGCAAGAGCATTAGCCAGCCATCCCAAATTATTGTTGCTCGATGAACCTTTAGGAGCATTGGACGCATTGACCCGTATTGAAATGCAGCAATTAATCGAATCGCTGTGGCAGCAGCAGCCATTTACGACCGTCTTGATTACGCACGATGTCGAAGAGGCTGTCGTCTTGGCCGATCGCGTGGTGCTCATTGAGGAAGGCCGGATTGCGATGGATCGAGCCGTCCCTTTCCCGCGCCCCCGTCAACGGGGAAATGCCGAAGTGGCAGCATTCATCGATCACATCCTGAAACGGGTCATGGGCATAACCGAAGTGGAAACCCGACATGAAGCAGAAAACCTCCCCTATCCCTTAAAGAAAGGGTCATAGGTGTCTGACACCATCCCGCTTGGGAGGGGATTTCGATCACCATTTCTTGAAGGAGGTGGATCATAAGCGAGCGTTTGACCGGACGTGAAATCGTAAGAAAAACGTCTATCGACGTACTTTCAAAGAAGACAGACCGCGTTTAGCGGTAGTTTTTCTTGCGATATCAGGCAGCAGATTCTCCGAAGTTTATACTTTCTGATATCTAGAAAAAGAAAGGAGCCCAGAAAGCATGCCTAACATCGATAACCCGCAAGAAATCGTGAAGGAAATTAGGATTACACGCTGCCCGGTTCCGACAGCAGCCAGTTTGGCCCTCGATCTCGGGCTTCTTCATCAGGAGCTAGAAAAGTCCGGATGTACGGCGGCGGAACTAACGAGAGACACCCGTCAAGCTTTGCCGGACGCGCATTTTAATCACACCTTGCCTTTCCTGGTGCGGGAAGGAGGCAACATTCCAGCTTTATGGGCACGCTCAACCGGGAGCGATACGCGGCTGATCGGGCTAAGCTGGGTCGATGAATATCAAGCCATTCTTACCCTTCCCGACTCGGATATTCAGGAGCCTGGCGATCTGCGCGGAAGACGAATCGGGATTCCTCGTCATCGTTATTTAGAGATCGATTTTCGGGCTGCCCAAGCGCTTCGCGGTTTTCATAATGCCCTCTCGCTTGCGAATCTAGCGCTGAATGACGTCAACATCACCCACCTTGAAGCGGTTCGCGAAGGAAGACGGGATTCGTGGAATACCGAAATCGAGGCGCTGCAGCGGCGTGAGATCGATGCTGTTTTTGTCAAAGGAGCTACCGGGCTGGAGGCCGCCCGTACGGTTGCCCTAAAGGAAGTGATCGAGCTTGGGTTCCATCCGGATCCGCTGGTGCGAGTCAACAATGGCGTGCCCCGAACCGTGACGGTCGATACGGCCTTGACGGAGCAGGAGCATATCGTGGAACATATTCTCACCTCTCTGCTTCGCGCCGCCGATTGGTCCAAAGATCATCCCGAGGATTTCATTCGGGTCGTTACGAAGGAAACCGGCGCTTCATCCGAATATGTAGCCTCCGCTTATCGTAATATTTCGCTTCGACCGGCACTGCGCGAAGACTATTTAACGGCGCTTGATGCCCAGAGCAGGTTCCTGTTCGAGCATGGTTTCCTCCCGAATCCCGTAAACGTATGGGACTGGATTCTTCCAGAACCGTTAGCCGCGGCTGAACAAAACATTGCCAAAGGAGTGTCACTCACATGACTCAAACGAAAGCAGACGTAACCATCGGCGTCCATCCCAATAATCATTCGTTATTCGTATTGCGCCGCTTAGGCTTTTTGGAAGAGATTCTTAAAGACCACAAGACATCCGTTGCCTGGGTTGATTACACCGACGGAGCAAGGACGCCTCTGCGGATCGCTTCCGGCGAAGTCGACTTCGGTGGTACAGGGTCTACCCCGCCGTTAACCGCGCAGGCTTCGGATATCGATATTGTGTACGTTGCGGTATCGAATCCTCGTACAGCCAGCGGCGCCTTAGTCGTTCGCAAGGAATCGGCGGTGCAATCCGTTGCGGATTTGAAGGGTTTGCGCATTGCGCTTTCCGAAGGATCCTGGCATACGAGTTTTCTGGCAACCGCGCTCGATAAGGCAGGCCTTCTATATGATGATGTCACTCGTGCGGATATAGGCAATGAGGGGGCAAAGGCACTGCTGGCAGGCGAAGTGGAGGCTTGGGTCGGCAACGACCCGCAGCTGACGGAGCTGCATGACAAAGGTCTCGTTCGCACGCTCGTGCCGCTTGAGTCCCATATCTCCCACCGTTCCGTATGGTTTGCCAGCCGGGATTTTGCGACGAGTCAGCCGCAGCTGCTCAAGACCGTCGTCGAAGCGCTGCAGCAAGCAGATCAATGGATTCAAGACAACACGCGCGAAGCGGCGGAGCTGTTTGCCCGGGACTTGCCCGATTGGCCTTCCGTGGATTCATGGGAAGCCGCGTTTCGGCGGAGACCTTGGGGGCTGCAGCCGATTACCGAGGAGTTCATAAGCGAACAGCAGCGGGTGGCCGATCTGTTAGCACGCCAGCACATTTTGCCGAAAGAAATTGTCGTTTCAGATGCCGTGTTACCTGTACCCGTAGAAATTGGAGGAGAATAGAATGGCTGCACATAACGAGAACATTGAAGTGTACTGGTATTTAACCGCGCCGGATGGCCGCAGTCCTTGGTCAACGGCGGGTGCACGCAAAATCGATTTGCCTTACCTGAGGCAGATTGCCTCGGCTGTCGACCAATTGGGATTTACCGGCGCATTGCTGGCCACGGGCCCGCATGATACGTGGGTGCTTGGCTCCTCCCTCATTTCCAGCACGAACAACATGCGTTTTCTCATCGCTGTGCATCCGCCGCTGATTTCCCCCGTGCTCGCCGCGAAAATGGCGCAAACCTTCGATGATTTCTCCGGTGGACGCGTATTATTAAACATCGTGAACGGAAACACGGCGCAAATGCGCGCCTACGGATCAACGCTTGGGCATGATGAACGTTATGCCTACACGGATGAATGGATTCAGGTGTGGAAACAAGCGGTGGCCGGAGAAAGCCTGGATTTCCATGGCAAGTATATTACGGCCGAAGGCAAAGCCTTGCAGCTCTCCTCCACGCAGAAGCCAACGCCGCCCCTGTGGTTCGGCGGATCGTCGCAAGCGGCCCACCTCGCGGCAGCCAAGCATATCGATACGTATCTGAGTTGGGGGGAAACGCCACCGCAAGTCGCAGAGAAAATTAAAGATCTTCAAGCTTTAGCTGCTGAGCAAGGCCGTACCATGCGGTATGGCATCCGGCTGTATCTGATCGTGCGCGATACGGATGAAGAAGCTTGGCAAGAAGCGGATCGGCTGCTTAAGACGATGGATCCGCAAACCGTGGAGCATATGCAAAACGTTCTGCGAAACAGCGATTCGGTGGGGCAGCAGCGCATGCTACGCAATCACAACGGCCAAATTCCTAAAGACGCGAGGGAGCTCGAAATTTATCCGGATTTATGGGCCGGGATGAGTCTGGTACGACCAGGTCCGGGCACCACGATCGTAGGCAGTCCGGCAACCGTTCTGGCGCGCTTAAGAGAGTATCAGGATGCGGGCATTTCAACGTTTATTTTCTCCGGTGTTCCACTGCTTGAAGAAGCTTACCGTGTAGGAGAATACATCCTGCCCCATCTACGCGTTAACCGTCAGGCCGTGACGACGCCGAAGCAAGAAGAACAGGAGAAGGTCTTCACGTGGGCTCATAACATCCACTAAATGATCCGGCAAAAAGGGAAGTGTCCTATGCGAAAAATAAGCTTACATTTATTATTAGTAATTCTGTTAGTTACGTTATCGGCTTGCGGTAACGCCGGCCAAGCGAAACAAGCCAATGCTGAGGATGAGGCCGTACCCGTTCGTCTTGGCATACTGCGCAGTGCCCAGCCCTTAAGTTTATCCGAGGAAGGCGGGCCCCTGTATAAGAGGCTGGGAGCAGCCGGAGCGAGCATTGAAAAAACCGGCGGTTTTGCCGCCATGTCCCCAGCGATCGAGGCGTTAAACGCCGGTTCGATCGATATCACGATCGGCTCGATTACGGCAGCCATCAGCGCCCTTGTTGGAGGCTCCTCGGAATTTACGATTTTTACGAAGCAGCCAGGCGATCAAGATAATCAAGGCATTGTGGCCAAGCCGGAAGCCGGCATTAAGGGCCCTTCCGACCTCCGCGGTAAAAAAATCGCCGTCAACCGCGGCGGCACGGGCGAATACTTACTATATAAAGCGCTGGAGAAGGGCGGCCTCGATGCGAGCGAAGTCGAGATCGTCTATCTTCCGCCAACGGAAGCGGGGCCTGCCTTTGAAAGCGGGCAAGTCGACGCTTGGGCGACATGGGGTTCTTTTACGGCCGTGGCGCTCGTCGACTTCGGTGCAGAGCTGGTCATTTCCGCAGGCGACATCGAATCCGAGAACGATACGGTGTATATTGTGCGAAACGGCTTCCTGAAGGAGCATCCTGAACTCGTGTTTGAAGTGTTCGAAGGCTTGAATGAAGAGTCCGCTCTTCTATCCGACGACGTCGATCACACCGTCCAATTAATTCAGGACATCCAAGGCGTCTCCGAACCCGTCGCGCGTCAGCAGCTGGAAGGCTCTTTATACCCGTTTGACCCGATTGATGACACCGTCCGCCAACGCTGGCAAGCGGTCGCCGATTATATGTTTGATAAAGGGATTATTCCGAATGAAGTGGATGTCCTGTCCAATACGGTGGATGTGAGGACGTTGAAGTGAGGCTGCTTAAGGTAGCTTAGAGGAGCGGTGAGCGTCAAGCATTGCTCGGTAATAATTCCAATATGCAACCCTTCGAGGGCACGAGGTCTGCTTAGGACTTGGTGTCCTTTTTTTCATGTTCAATAGTAACAATCGGACGGTCCATGCAGAAAGTTGTGATGGATCTTCAAGTTCTGGATTTGGCTTTCAATTAAAGGTAACTTTTCACGCAGGCCATTAAGGATTTTTGATCCGTCTTCACCTGCGCCCGTCCCTACGTATCGTCTAGCTTGCATTATACAATGAATTCCATTAACTTAGTTTTGATAGCTTCATATATTAACCATGATTGTACATGCCGTTGTAAGGAGGATTGGGAAAGGCGTGATTCGCAAAAAGAACCGATATCTCATAGCCATCTTCATGGCCTTCGCTGCCCTTTTTACCGGCTGCAGCACGTCCGCCAAACAAACTGTCCCGCTGAACACGGACCCCGAATCGATATTAAGCGTAATCTATGATTTGGAAGGGATTAAATCCGCAGGATCCGTGAACACGGAGCCTTTGACCGAAATCTCGGAGATCGTAGACAATATCAGCATCCACTACCAATACGTTTTCTTAGTGAAAGATGCCGTCAACCAGAATAATCAAGCCGTTCCGGATCGGCTGTATGTCGTTTCCGCGGTCGAGAATACGAGGAAGGATCGGGAAATCAGCATCCAGTACATCGACGGCTCCATCAATGGGGAAATAGTTAAGAACAACCCGCGGCACCTTCCCATTACCGTAAACCTATGCACGGATGATTCCAAGTCTCCTTGCGGGGCTGATGATTCGAAGACTTATCAAGCGAATGCGGTTGTTTTTTCGTTGGACCAATTCCCCGCATTTCGTTCGCATGGCAATGTCGTAGATATTAGTGTTAAGTATGCATTAGGCAAAAATAAAAAAGAGCTTCGCGAGCAATTTCTAAGTGATTCGGGGTTGCAGGATACTGGCAAGGCTGTCGTTTCCCTGAGGCTGCCGGACACATTCGTGAAATAACAAGAAGTACGACGAACAATATGAATCCGTTGATTCGAGGGCACGAGGTCTGCTTAGGACTTGGTGTCCTTTTTTCTGCTTTACGATTGACCTAGCATTAAACAAAAAATAGTCACCCATTCATATTTCAAGCGACGTCACTTTCTAAGGAGCTTATAAATAAAGATGATCAGGGCAATGAACGAGAAACCGGAAACTAGAAAATATAAAATTGTATTTCCTGAATCAGGTTCAGGTGGCTCACCTACTGGTCCAGTTGCTGGTATCGGAGGATTAAGATTTAAATAACCTACCCGTAAACTTAAAATCATGATTAAAAACGTTAAGATGCAAGCAATTAAAAGTTTAATCTTATCCATAATACCCCCTATATTTTTAATATTTATAGTAGGAAAATGCTTAAGTTCATCGCCTGGAGTCTAATTTTGACGATGGAACTATACAGCAGAGCGGCAATTATTTTTCGACTATTTTTTCGCCCTCTCAACACTACCTGCCTTCTCTACATGCTCATCCCGAATCTTCGGATCAGTGATATTCGCCTCATTCAATGATTGATAGAACTTCTGAATATCCGACTCTGTTAGAACGGGTTCGGTCTTCTCGGCTTGAATCCGGTTCATTTTACGCTGGATATATTCGGACAGTTCAACGTCGTACACGATCAGCTCGTCCGATTGAATTTTTCTTAGCTCAGGGTCAACACTAAATCGGCAACGCATCGTGAAAGAAACGAGTGATATCGACTCTCTTGGTAGTCGGGGAGTAAGCTTTTAATTGCTTGAATATGACCGTAATTCTGCATAAACGGGTTGTACATTTCAATCGACGATCCTCGTCAACATATACATCCATTCGCCAGAAATCTATGAATCCCTTCTATAGAATCATTGTATACTTCACCATCATTACCAATGACCTGTTATTAATACGAATTACAGAGAACCAAACTTTATGTTGTTTAATCCTCTTATGTGTATCGGGATCGCAGCATTCATCAGTTTTTTGCCTCCCTTCCCCGTACTTCTCCTTAATTTCATCATAAAACTCTAAAACTTTATCACTCGTTAAACCTAGCTTCTCAATGACTTGTTTAACGGCCGGATAACCGCAAGCATATCTGCAAGTTCTTCCAACGACTCCTTTGAACTTTGAGCGACAAAGTATCCCTACGACTCTTCTTTGAGCTTTATGATCAATTCTTTCCTATCTTATACCCCCAACAAAAAAACCCCAAATTCCAACCCAGGTTGAAATTCAAGGCCCTTCCCCTACGAATAGATCACTCGATTATGCTCATCTTGGATACCCGATTTTCTATAAAAATACGTATTAATGACATCGCGCCATTCCTTTGCGCTCTCCAGTTGCTCCAGCAATCGCTGTTTAACATGCAGGTAGCGCTGCTGATCAAGCTTAGGCTCCAAGGCATCCCAGCGTGCGAGCCACCGCTCCACCTGCTCGACCCCTGCAAAATGAGTGTCATAAATATGCTGAATGACCGTCTTGCCGGACTTTAACACATGGGTATAAGGAACATGGTGGAAAAATAGCAGCAAGTCATCCGGGCAAGTCTCCAATCGCTCATACATCGACGCATTGGCTCCAATATATTGGCCGGCGTACCCCGTTCCTCTCGCCTGCGTCCTGTCAACGCCGATCCCGTCGCGGTCCGCGAAATGATACGTTCCCCATTTGGAGTATTCGTAGCCGTCCACGTCTGGGCCGTAGTGAATATGCGGCACGACCATCCAGCCCACGCCAAGCGGGGAGGTATAATTCTCGTAGGTCGGCCACGATTCCATCAGAATATCCACTAGGGTCTCCGTCACCGCCGGATCGAGTCCAAAGGTCATCCGGCTCCATTCCTCGCCGATTTCCTCCGCCGTCAGCTCCGGATTCCACAGCAAGCGGCCATAGCCGTAAAGGTTGGACTGGGCAAGGTAGTGACCGGTCCAGTTGAAGTCATCCCCAATATTGGACACGGCTGTTATGCCGCTGTGCTGATACGGATACACTTGTCCGGCTACAATATCTTTGACTTTGCTGCCCTCCCCTTGGCACAGCGTATCGAATTCCAGCACCTCTTTCCATTGCGGGATCAAATAGCATACATGCCTTTGCTGTCCCGTATACTCCTGCGTAATCTGGAATTCCAGCAGCTGATTCGTTCGCTCCATCGCTCCAAACAATGGCGATACCGGCTCTCTGACCTGAAAATCCATCGGACCGTTCTTGATCTGCAGGATCACATTGTCCTTGAATTTGCCGTCCAGCGGCTTGAAATGATCATAGGCGGCGCGGGCCCGGTCCGTCTGGCGATCCCGCCAATCCTGATGGCAATCGTACACGAAGCATCTCCATAGGACGAGTCCGCCGTAAGGCTCCAGCGCTTCTGCCAGCATATTGGCTCCATCCGCATGATGGCGTCCATAGGTAAACGGGCCGGGACGGTTCTCCGAGTCGGCCTTGACCAGAAATCCGCCAAAGTCAGGAATGGTTCGGTAAATATCGGCAGCTTTCTGTTTCCACCAATTCTGAACGGCTGGTTCTAACGGGTCAGCCGTGGACATATCCCCCAGCTCGATCGGTGCAGCAAAGTTCACGCTGAGATAGAGGACGATGCCGTAATCGCGGAACACATCCGCTACGCGTGCCACATCCAGTAGCAATTGAGGCGTGATCAGCTTCGTCTCGGTCTTATGCACATTCACATTATTGATTGTGATTCCGTTAATCCCAACAGAGGCGAGCATTCTGGCGTACGCCCGGACACGAGTCAGATCGGAAACGATGGTATGGTCCTTATAAAATATCGACCGGCCCGCATATCCGCGCTCAATGGTTCCGTCCATATTGTCCCACTGATTCACCATGCGAAGCCGGTACTTCGGATGTTCAATCAGATCAAGCGCTTCGTTCGCTTGGCCCGTCTGCAGGAGACGCATAAAATGAAAGACCCCGTACAGAAGTCCCCTGTCCGATCCTCCTGCAATGAATATGTAATCCTGGTCTTTTCTTACGACACGGCGTATGATGTAGCCTTCATCTCCTACACGTCCGGCTTCCTCGGCTTCCGGCGAGCCGTCAAGCAAAGTCCTTTCAATGCTCCCCAGCGTCCCTGCGACCAAGCAGGGGCCGGCATCCATCTCTTCACTAATGAAGGGCTGTTCACCTGCCAGCAGAGCAATGCCCGTGGTCAATTCTTCAATCGCCGTACGAAATACTTGCGAAGAAACCGCCTGCGCGGTCACGATCTTGCCCAAATAGCTTTCCAGCGGCTTGATTGCCGCAGCTTGCTTCAGCGAGCTCCCATTAACCTGCAACCACGCTTGATCATAACTGCTGTTCATAATGCCTCCTCATGATCATTTCACGAGCTCCGTCGGGTTCATGCCCGTGAATTTCTTAAATACCGTGCTGAAATACGGAACGTTTTTATATCCGACCTTTTCTGCCACTTGGTAAACCAATGCATTTTTCTCCATCAGCAGCTCCCGGGCCTTCTCGACCCGTACTCTGGTCAAGTAATTGTTGAACGTTTCTCCCGTCATATTCTTGAAAATCATCGACAAGTAGTTTCTCGAAATATACACCTTATCCGCCAGTCCCCCAAGCGTGAGATCTTCGGCATAGTGCTCGTGAATGTACTCGATCATAAAGTCGACAGCCTGGCGGTGCTTTCCGTTCCCGCCCCATTCGCGACTGCCGAACACGAGCCCGATCTTGGTGATCAGCCATTCCGCAAGCTCGGATGGACGCTGCAGCTTCGCTATTTCGCGCGTAATGCTGTCATTCGGGAAGAAATCGTCAACGACGGTCCCCGTCTCATAGAAAGCGAAAGCGATAATTCCCCACAGTTCCCCTGCCAGCATGCTGACATATGGTTTGGTGATGCCCCCTTGCTGTTCCAATCGCTTCATATAATCCCTGATGATCGTTTGTGCTTGATGTTCTTGCGAGGTTCGAATCGAACCGGCCAGCTCCAGGTAAAGCTTAACAGGACGCACGGGAGGCTTGGCCTCCGCATTGCCCGGCTCCTGTGCACAGTAGAAATACAGCTCATACTCCGGAACCGCCGGCTGCGTATTCACATCGATCGCACGAAAGGCTTCTTCTGTCGAGATACCGATTTCCCTTATACTGCTCTTGCGATCACCGATGCCGATTCGGAGCTTCAGCTTCAAGTAGTTCTGCACACATTCGATTAATCGGACACCCAGTTGCTCCAGCTGCTGCCGCACTCGCTCGGCAGACTCCGTTCGATCATGATGAATAATGACCACGGAGCGGTTGGTGTGGAGATCCGTATGGTCGAAGCGGGGGAATGCCGCCTGGGTAATTTCGCACACCATATTGCTGATTGCAAATCGAAGGAGGCTCCAGTCCGGCAAGCTTAGATTAGCTGCCCGTTGATCGGAGATCAGCTCGATGCCAATGACCGTATGATCGAAATCGGACCAATACCGATAAGGCTCCGGGATTTCCGTTTGGAGACCTGAATGTTGCAGTGCACCCGCTGCGGCCGATTTGACCCACTCCTTCTCCACGAAGGGCTCGTAAAGCTGCAGCTTCTGGAGCAGTTCATCCTGCTTCATGCGCAGCTCTTCCTGCTCCTCCAAATCGGATATGGCTTCATTTAAAACAGACTTCAGCGTCGGAAGACTGATCGGCTTGGATAAGTAATCGCTCACGTTCAGACGCAAGGCTTGACGGGCATACTCGAAGTCCGAGTAACCGCTCAGAATGATCACTTTTCCTGAATAGCCGGTGTTCTTCCGCAGCTGCTCGATCATATCCAGACCATTCATGACAGGCATATATAAATCGGTAATCACGATGTCGGGGCTGGCCGATTCAATCATTTCAAGCCCTTCTTCCCCGTTCAAGGCTTCTCCCGCCCACTCTGCATTCAGTTCATCCCAAGGGATGGCTTTTCGGATTCCCTGCAGCACGACGCGGTCGTCATCAACGATTCCTATCTTCCACATCTGAAGATCCTCCTTCTAATTTGCAAAAAGGCAATGCCTCACATTAACGGTAATACGTCATGCCCAATCGGCGATAAAACCGCTTAGGCATGACGTAAACCGGGAGTTGACCGGAATATATAAGCTGAATTATTAATTTGGATGCGGGGGGCAAGTACGTATAATGTTCCTACGATCGCTGTTGCTCCCGGATTTTTGGATTTTATATTAAGCGGTAAAAATCCGGTCACAAAGGCGACCACTTCCGTTTCTTCGGAATCATTTTACTCCCTTGCTTGCATCCATCTAGTTCTCATCTCATTTTATATGATCTATTCATATTCCTGCGCGGCCTTCTTCAACGATTCATAGGCCTTCTCCGGTGTTGTTCTGCCGAAGCTCAGCTCATCCCGGACGAGCGGGAAGTCTTTATCGATGAAGTTCACCCAGCCTTCCGGCCCTGTCGTAAATATCTGTCCGTCCGGCGTCGTTGCGTCAATCAGTTTCATCCCAACCTTTTCGCCCTCCGGAAGATTCGGAATCAGCGACTCGGCGATCTTGGCATTGGCAGGCACACCACGAGCGGTTCCAAGGATAGCCCCTGCCTCCGGATCATTGATGAACCAGTCGATGAACTTTGCCGCTTCTTCCTTGTGCTTGGAATTAGGCGAAAGACTGAAGTACATGGACGGCTTCAGCCAGCCTCCCGCTTCCTCGGCCCGCGGCATCGTAACCAGATCGTACGCCCCTTCCTTCATGCTGTCCCATGTGGTGTAGTTATTGGAGAAGGAGTAGCGGAATAAGATTTTGCCGTTGACCAGCAGGTCTGCCGTCGGATCCATTTCCTTGTCGGATGCGTTCAAATCGGCTGGAGGTATAAGTCCGTCCTTGCGCAGCTGTTCAAACTTCTTGGTCCATTCCAGGAAAGTCGCTTCATCAATATTGAATTTGCCGTCTTCCGTAATCAAGGTGCCCTTACCCTTGGCATAGTGATAAGCGCTGAACATAAAGTAGTTGCCGGCATAATCCAGCGTGAAATATTGGCCTTCCGCCAGTTTAGGCTTTACCTCTTCCGCCAATGCGAAGAAATCATCCCATGTCCAGCCGTCTGTCGGCATCGTTGCGCCCAGCTTCTCAAGAGCCGCCTTGTCGTAGATCATCCCAAAAGCAACCGATCCCAGCGGCACGCCGTATTGCTTGCCGTCTCTCTGCCCGATCGGCAGCAGGCTCGGCGTCAATTCATCCAGTCTAACCTTGGTGTCGAGCTCTTCGAGCTGGTTGCGGGATGTCCAGTCCGAAACCCAGCCCGGGTCCATTTGGAAAATATCCGGCTCGTTATGCGCCGCTGCCTGAGTGGAGAGTTTATCCAGGTAACCGTCCATCCCGGAATATTCGGGCTCGAAGGTAACATGCGGATTTTTCTCCGTGTATACCTCCAATGCCTTCAGTGTAGCTTCGTGACGCGGCTGCGAACCCCACCACATAATCCGCAGCTTGACATTTTCCGTCGCCGAACCGCTTTCGGCCTGTGTATTGTTCTTGGTTGAGGTTGTGCTTTCCGTGCTTGAGTTGGTGCTTCCGTTACCGCCGCATGCCGCCACCAGCAAGGAGAACACCATCCATAACGCGACAATCTGCAATCGCTTCCATTTGTTCATGCCGACTTCCCCCTAAAACAATATATTGTGGTCAATATGTATCCTATCAATTCCGAGATGACTGGAGTATAAGAGAGATGCACAATTTATTATAAAATCGTCTGATTATGCTTTACCGCTGTGCTTCCTCAAGCCTTGGAAAGGCGATCGATACAACCACTCCTCCATTCTCTCCATCTTTAACGAGGATCTCATAATCATCGTTGAAGAACGCCGAGAACCGCTCTCTCACATTCCGGATCCCGTAACCTCCTTTGCGGCGATGGCTCCCTTTGTTCTGAGGAGCAAGCCCACTTCCGTCGTCGATAATCGTCATTCGGATCCGGCTGCCCTCTTCCTCAGCCTTAATTTGAATTCGGCCAGTTTGCCTTGAATTAAATCCATGAATGATTGAATTTTCGACGAAAGGCTGGAGCGTCATTTTGGGAATGAATAAGTTGCGGATTTCCTGGGAGGCATGCACCTCGTATTCCAGACCGTCTTCCCACCGGATCTGCTGGATTTCCAAATAGCATGCGACGTGAGTCAGCTCTTCTTCAATCGTAATAAAGCTTTCTCCATGCGATAATCCGATGCGGAACATGCGGCCCATCAGCTCCAGAATGCGGCTCATCTTCTCCTGTCCCTCCGCAATCGCCATCCAGTTCAGCTGGTCCAAGGTGTTATATAGAAAATGCGGATTAATATTGGCTTGGAGCGCTTCGATTTCCGCCTTCCGCTGCTGCTCGTAACGCTGCGCAAGGGATGCGTACAATGCCTGGATTCTCTCATTCAGTCTGCGAAACCCTGCAAACAGAATGCCGAATTCATTCGTGTAATCACCGGCCAGCTCAGCTTGCCTCCCACCGACATCGTAATTCTTCATGGCTCTCACTAACTGGGCGATCGGCTTCAACAATTGCCTGCTTAGCCATAGCGTTAACAAGAAAGCCAGCAATAGGGCTCCGATGCCGATGGTAATAATGGCTCCAGCCAGCTTGACGCTGCCTGACGTAATTCTCTCCCACGGGGTAATCTCCACCAGCATCCAGTTGGAGTCGGCGACTTTGGAATAGACGACCAGAGACTCGACGCCATGCTGCGTATGCAGCCGTGACACACCGGATTGGTCCGTGAACCGCAAATCCTGCTCCTGCAATCCGGCATCCCTCATTGATTTCCCGACGCTCAGCAGCTCCCTGCCGTTCAGATCCAGCAGCATCCGGTTCGAATCTTTAGAGTATCCTTCGAGAATCCCGCGGATCCAATCCGCTTTCACATGCACGACAAGAATACCCAAGTACCGGGAGTTGTTGTACACCTTGCGGGAAAAGCTGAGCACAGGCACGTTCCCATTGTAGGTCGTTAAATCATGCTCCTCTGACCAGGAAAAGTCATTGTTCTGCAGCAAAGGATACCATGGCTTTGTCGCAGCCTCCGTTAATCCATGGAACTGAATATAGCTCTGCCGATCCCCCCACTCCGGCTGTTCCATATATAAATCGATGGCCTGAATTTGCGGAATCGAATAGGTTAGATGAGCCAGCGCTTCCTGTATACCCTTGGACCTCCTGTAGTGGTTGAACTCATCTTCTTTTCCCGACAGAAACGTAAGTAAATCATTGTCCCTGGACGTGGTCAGCGATATCTGCTCGATCGACGTCAGGCGGCCCGTAATTTCGTTGTTCAGCTCCTCGAGCAGTCTTTTTTGATAATAAGACGTGTTTTCAGCCAATTCCCGCGAAGTCATGACATAACTGGTCCATACCGTGATCGCCAGCACAATCGTGATCAGCCCTGCAAAGCAAATAATAAACAGGGAATCGATCCGGTATCTTTTGAAGGGATTGATCATAATTCTCATCCTCCATACTTTACATTCCTATCAGAAAAAAACATTGAAGCTGTGCGGCGTACCGCTGCCTCAATGTTTCCTCATTTTATAATATAACGGTAGAGCTAGCTACTACCCTTTTAGTCCTGTGGTAGCTACACCCTCCACAAAGTATTTCTGGGCAAAGATAAACAGCAATGTAGCCGGTAGAATGGATACGAGAGACATCGCCAGCAATTGTCCCCATTCCGCGCCGCCTTGCGAATCGTTAATCATCCGTAAAGCCAAGCCTACCGTATATTTGTCGACGGAATTAATGTACAGGAGATGACCAAGGAAATCATCCCAGTTCCATAGGAAGCAGAAGATAATGACCGTCACGATGGAAGGCTTCATCAAGGGCATCACAATTCTCCAATAAATCCCGAACCAGCTGCATCCGTCGATCTTGGCCGATTCATCCAGCTCCCGCGGGATCCCGCGTATGAATTGAACGAGCAGGAAGACGAAGAAGGTTCCTCCCGCTCCTCCCGCTAATGCATGGGGCACGATAAACGGCAGGTAGGTGTTGACCCAACCAAATTGGTGGAACATCGCATATTGCGGAATGATGAGCACTTGGCCCGGCAGCATCAGCGTAAGCATGAGCAGCGAAAACCAGAAGCCTCGAAGCGGAAAGTCCAGCCTTGCAAATCCGAAGGCAACCAGCGTACAGGAAATCACCGTTACAATGATCACCGCAGTAATTAAATAGAACGTATTCAAATAGAAGTCGGTAAAGGTGAACCCCGGAACGGAATTCCATCCGTTGATGTAATTGGACCACTGCGGCACGGACGGGAAGATGGATGGGGAACTAAGCTCCTGGTTCGTTTTCAGCGAAGCGCCAATCCACCAAATGACCGGATAAACCATAATCAAGCTGAACATAATGAGGACCGAATGGCGGATCACGGGGTTCCATTTGCGTCTGGTCATTTTCCTTTCCCTCCTTGGCTCTCGGATTCGTAGAATACCCAGTATTTCGAAGTCAGGTTAATGATCACGGCGGCAGCCACAATCAAGATCAGCATGATCCAGGCCAAGGAAGAGGAATAACCCAGCTGATAACGGCTGAATGCCCGTTCATACAGGTATAACGCATAGACATAGGTAGAGTTCATCGGCCCCCCGCCGGTGATAACGTAAGCAGGCGTAAACATCTGAAATGAGTTAATGACCCCCATGATGAGATTGAAAAATAACGTGGGTGACAGCATCGGAAGCGTGATTTTGAAAAATTGCTTTAGCTTGCCCGCACCATCCACCGCGGAGGCTTCATATAGATCATTCGGAATCTGCTTCAGGCCCGCGAGGAAAATCACCATCGATGAACCGAATTGCCATACCGACAAGCCAATGAGAGACCATAATGCGGTATCCGGGTTCGTGACCCAGCCCGTTCCGGGAATTCCGAAGAATCCAAGCACTTGGTTGAAGAAGCCGTCCACGCCGAAAATATTTTTCCATAGCAGGGAAACCGCGATGCTCGCCCCGATCAAGGAAGGGAAATAAATGGCCGTTCGATAGACGGATATCCCGCGCACGGCCTTTTTTAGCAGGAGAGCAACCATCAGCGCGGCAATTAGCTTCAGCGGCACCGAGGCGAGTACATAATAAAACGTGAGCTTGAGTGATTGGGCAAATTTGTCGTCCGCCGTAATGATACGCTCGTAATTGTCTAAGCCGACCCACTCGATCGGCTTCATGAGGGTGTAATTTGTGAAGGAATAGTACAGGGACAACAGCATCGGATAGGCTGTCAACGCCAGAAATCCGATCAGCCAAGGGGATATAAACAGATAACCTGCAAGGGGAGAGTCCCAGCGCTTGCGAAATGGCTTTTTGCGAACAGGTATTTCGGATGCTAAAGATGTTGCTCGTTCCATGAATTCACTCTCCTTTTCCGTACCTTAAGTATAGAAGGAGAGCCGCCGGGAACTACATGAGACAATTGCTCAAAATCATTCAATATTTTCAGAATGTGTCGTCAGAAACGAATACGACCACGAACCCCACCGCGTCGAAGCAAGTAATTCAATTTTATCTTGCGGGGTTAATTCTCCAGATGCACTTGAACCAGCATAACTTAACAAAAAAACGCACCTCCCCGTGGAGATGCGTTTTTCACTGAATTTCATATGCTGCAAACGGATGCACTATCAACTTGCCAGATTACTCCGGTATATTCCCGCCCACCACACGGTCGCCGGAATTGCCCGCCGGGTCGGTAACATTGTCATCCTCGCCGGCATGAATGATCAGCGAGCGCCCCAGCACCGAGTTCGGCTGGTTCTTTTCCAGCGTGCCATGCTGAATGATCGTCTCCGCTTCCACGGTGCCGTCTGCGCCCACGATCAGGTTCGGCATGTCGCCGACATGGCTTCCTTGCGGATTCTCCAGGCCATGATGCTTGTGAGTCGGATTAAAATGCCCTCCGGCAGATTTAAAATCCGTTCCCTGAATCGCATTCTCATGCACATGGAACCCATGCTTGCCTGGAGTGAGGCCGGATGCGGAAATCTTCACCTTAACCCCGTCATGGATCTGCTCCAAGGTAGCGGAACCAACCGGCTTGCCCGCCGCATTGTACAGCTTGACTACAGGCTGCCCCAAGGATTCTTTTCTGGAAGCCTCGCCCCAGTACACGGGTTGGTTAACCGGATCTGAAACCATGCGAGCTGGCGCATCGCTGCTGTCGGTAGGAATCTTAGGATCCGAGGTCGCCGTCCCTTGTTTCTCAGATGGGCCGTCAGCGGTGGCGTTGTCCTTGCCGTTAACGAAGTGGCTTATTTTAGACATCGTGTGTTGAATCGTACCTAAGGTTCCTTCGGGATTCGCAGCAGCGAACATAATCCCTATAATCAGCAGGGCTCCGGCAAGAAACGCTCCAGCCATATATTTTAACTTGTTGGTCAACTTTTTCACTTCATCGCCTCCTGAATGATGATATCATTCATCTCCCAATCCCCTGATTTTATACATCCAAATCGTTATTTTATGGGATATGAGGCATTCAGTGTCGGTCAAAGAGAGGGGCTCGATAACGGCTTTAACGCCCCTCTGGCAAAATAAGTTCTCTCATCCGATCCGTATGTTTGGCGGAAACCACATATACATCTTCTCCCCAATCTTTGAACCCATAGCTGAACACACTTTCCTGACCCTCTTCCCCCAACCACAGCTTGATGGCATGGATCGGAGATGGCTGGGCATAGACGACCATCACGTCGTAATCCGGGTCCGTTCGTTTGGCATCATCCGGCTGCTTGCGGGCGGTACGGATCGCTTCCTCAAACGCTCTTACATCTTTCGCTTCCTTAAAGGACAACAGTGTATCCCCATTCATCTCGTCCCATGTCTCGAACGTTGAAATCCGAATCTCGGCAACCTTTTCATCAAGTAGCTGCATCGTCTCCCAACCGGGTTCCTTCTCGCAGCCTACCAATAAAGCCGTCATGTAAAGCATCATGATCATGAGTAATCGCTTCATTAAACCGTCCTTCCTTATCTATGAAAAATATTATGGGATGATCCCATGCCGCTTCAGCTTGTCCATTAGCATGGTTCTGTACGTCTCTTGGTCATAAAGGGAGTTATCGATTAACTCCTTGTTCAGTCCGAGCTTGTCCAAGATCCTGTGCTCCAACTCGCGCCGGGCTTCCAATACTTGCAGAGTCCCTTCGACGCCTTCCAGACCGTGATGTTTGCCGTACCCCTGTCCAGTGTAGTAACGGGCGAACCCTGTGGACCATGCCTCCGGGCGTTCCCGGGCGGCCTTGCGGAATGCGTATTCCAGGTCGTTCTGCTCAATGTAGAACAGGAGGGGATTTAGCGGAAGGACCGCTTTTTCCAGCCCCAGCACGTAGTCCGTCACTTGATCTTCCGGCGCATCATGCTTCACCATGCCGACGGTCACCGGATTCTGAATGAAACAGCACTCAAAAATCGCGACGGTAGGCTCATGCAGCGCCTGCTCGGCAAATGCCTCCCACCGATCGGTGATGAGCCACCGGTTGAGGTCCAGCGGGAGCTCGTAAATATCCTTTTTAGCCAACGAATGATATAGATCATCCGGAAAAGAAGCGCCATATTCGTTCTTCAGCTTCTGGTAGGGTAAGAGGTTCCAGCTGTTTTTTTTGACAGCCCGTTCGATCCATATTTCTTTAAAAGGGCCTGCAACTTCCAGCAACTGCTCGAATTCCTCTTCCGTCAGACACGCGGTTCCCTCATAATCCGCCGGGTGGTCGGTATCCCCCTCCATCACCAGCCGGGCCTCAATGTTGTGCTCGGAAAGAATATCATGCAGCATACGGGACGTCGTCGATTTGCCGAACCCCGGCAGGCCCTCAACCATGATTAATTTCGTCTTCATTTCAAATCCCCTTCAAATCTCAATAAATGTGTGCAGCTTCATGTTATTCTGTGGGAACCTGTGAAAATCCTTTTCTCTATCTATTGATTAGGACCCAAATTAAGTTATGATAATGTTAATACTTATAGAGAGGTGTTCATACATAAATGAAGAAGACTTTAGCCCTTTTGTTGATGCTCGCTATCTTAATTCTCCCGTCACAGGCGTATGCCGCCCCACCCTCCATCAAAATGTCGATCTCCGAGGTTAATAAGATCTACTTTGAGGAATACAACAAGAGGTTAAAGGAAGTTAAGTCTGCTATACGGACATATAAAGCTCCTGTGTGCTCCGATGTAACCACCCTCACGAATCAATCCAAGCAGCTGACATCCAAGTACAACAACCTTAAGAAGTCCAAAGCCAGCAAAACGGAACTGAGTCAGATGAAGGCAACACTTGATAAGGCTAAGAAAAGTCTTAGTGAAGCAAAGAAAGTCTGCAATAAGGAAACAGCTGAAACGAAAAAAGAACTCAATGGACAAGTTAAAGAAATTTCTTTAGCCAAAACTTCCGGAGTCAAACTGAACGTCGACTCTTATAATAAAGGAACAATTACCAGCTCAACATTCGATAAGGAAATACGCAGCATCGTGAAGCTTGTAGACGATGTTTTCACATACATTCTAGAGGATCTTGAGTAGAGCAAGCGGCAGGGTATACCCTGCCGTTTTTTTATTGAACATCGTTGAGCAAAATAAAAGACCGTAGACATTACCATCTACGGCCTTTCCCACATTCAACCTAACACTCTACTCCAAACTACTAAACTCATTCATACGTGCAAGTTTTACAAGATCAGACTTAGGCCATCCGATTTCTCTCGATTTCGCCCTGCAATATTTGCAAGAGCAATGAATCTTCCCCTTAGCAAACTCACCTGTAAACTTGGCATGCCAACCAAGCTGTTTAGCAAGCCTGCTCTTACGCTGGATCACTCTCCGTCGATGATGACGGTAATACGAACGAGTACGATTGTTGCCTTTGCTTTTCATTCCATCACGCCCCTTGGGATAAGGCCCAGCCTGCAAAGGAGCCAAGAGGGTTATGTCATCCTCTACAGGCCGAGCGTGATGAAACGGCTAAGTTGCACGAACACCATGGATCACCTCAACGCGATGTGATTTCAACCTGTATTACTTTCTTACCAACTCGCCATAATTTCCACATGCACCCTATGCGGAAACCTCGTCATGAACCTGCTTCAAGATAGCGAAACCCACAAACTCGCTAGCCGCATTGAACAGCCTCACCAGAGAGATACCTTCTAAGATGGCGTCCTTGTTGTGACAGAACATTCACCCATCAGGTCGTTACAATAAACCCTTCCGTTTTATCCCCCATCAATTGAGGCCTTACATCCGTAAAGCCCTCACCCGGCTTGCGCAGAGCTTCCAAAACAACCTGCGCGTTATACCCGTTATGGAAATCATAGATCAGACCGGACTCTCCGTTCAAAATCTGAATGATTTGCTTCAGGATCGGCAGCGGACTGACGACATCATCTACAGATACACGCTGCAGATCGGCATCCTTGCTGCTTCGGTACAGATTGCACCAGTTCTCCAATGCCAAGGTGCCTTCTTCACCGTGGACCACCAGGGAGACACGCTCCTCCCCTTCCAGTTGGTCGGTTCCCGACAGGCGAATCTCGATATCATTATGTAATCTTAGAACGGCCTGGACACGGCTTTCGGACTGATTCGAATCCGGCGGAAACTCGATCTCGCTCTTCACATGCGTAATCGGCCCGAACACCTGCTGGATCATCTGGATCCAATGAATGCCGACCTCCAGCAGGTATCCGCCCTGCTGCCTTGACGTGATCCATGGATTCTGCTGCCAGGCCCTCGGCCACTGCGGAAACTCCAGGTACAGTTCCATGCTTTGGATCCGGCCGATCGCCTGCTGCTCAAGCAATCCCTGCAGCTTCAGAACGGCCGGATCGAGCGGAAGCGAGAAATGAACCGCATGGAACACGTTGGACTCCTCAGCCAGCTCCACCAGACTCCGGGCTTCGGTCAAGCTATTGGCCAGCGGCTTCTCGCAGAATACGTGGATGCCTTTCTCAAATGCGATCCGGGCCACATCATAATGCAGGGACGGCGGAACCGCGATATACACCAGGTCAAGCGTCACCTCATCCAGCAGCTGGCGATAGTCGGTGTACTGCCTTGGACCAATCTCAGCTTCGGCAGCTTCACGATGCAAACTGGATTCATCACTGTCGCAAATGGCGACCAACTCGATCTTCTCCGTATATTGGGGCAGTAAGCGGTGAATCATATGCCGGCCCATATGCCCTAAGCCGATAACGGCCATTTTTTGTTTATTCATCCTGTTCTCCTATTCCATTCGCGATTGAATTTTGCCATTGCATGCACGTCACTTATTATAGATCAAGGGGCTGCAGCCCGTACACTTTGATATACGATACTGATCCGTTATTCCTTTGGATTCAAAGCGCAGGGCACTTTCTTTCTATGCTGGTAGCTGTTTAAACCATTTTTTTTAAAGCCTTTTTCAATTTCTTCTTCGCTCGTTGAACTCGTTTTTTACAAGCCTCTACAGAAATCCCAATTTCTTTAGCCGCCTCCAACATCGAGCACTTATCAAGAGCAATCTTCTTGATCAATTTATAGTCCTCACTATTGGTTAGGTCAGAGTACATAAAATCAATATCGAGTACATCACAATTCCCAGGGATTATATTTTCATCTAACTCCAAGGAATTTCCGTGGTACGCCCAACTGCGAACTTTGTTTTTAATAACATACTTTAGCGTATTTAACAGCCAACCTTTCGGATTGGGACTACATAAGAGTTTGTCGGCTTTAGCACACGCAATTCTAAATGTGTCCTGAACGGCTTCTTCAGCTAGTGAACGGTCGCTCAACATGTTTTGTGCATATGAAAACAATAAAAAATACATTTCCAAATATAATGCTTTAATAACACGTCGTTGGTCATCATTTAGAACCACCCTCTCACCACCTTCCCCGCATACCAATTCTCCAATTTAGGGATTATTTTATATAATTTCATAATATTTGGTATTTATAGTTTAATCGATAAGCGGATTAAAAGGGGCGATTTAACAATTTCTTCAAAATTCGAAAAAAGGGCTGAGGATATCAAGAAAGGCAGGATGAGAAATTAAGCGGTGGCGAAAGAGCAGGGAATTGACTCTGCTATAGTGGTGCGGGATAGTATAATCCTTCCACACAATATCCTGAAAAAATGAAAGCAACCTAAGTCCGAACGAAACTGGACTCAGGTTGCTGAAGATGGTTTTAAATGACGGTTTATTTTACGGTAGTCAGTTCAACAAAGTTGCCTTCTCTTTATTTATGACTTGAGTTTAAATTATTTGCGTAGCGGCGCAGCGATTCTTTGAGGCGGGTTACTTCGTTATCCATATGGCTATCGCTGTCATAAGACCAAGTAACAGTCTCAATAGCAATAGATGTTTGCGGGTCATCTGCATTAGCTTCATCGGTCAGCGCGGAGCCGGTCCATAGAATCCCCACCAGCGCCAAACAAA
Organism: Paenibacillus sp. CR_12; assembly: GCF_041953985.1. NCBI lineage: Bacteria > Bacillati > Bacillota > Bacilli > Caryophanales > Paenibacillaceae > Paenibacillus > Paenibacillus sp. CR_12. The sequence goes on from NZ_JAVFHO010000003.1 coordinate 609,882, forward strand.
AGAGTAAAATGCCCGACTTCTTCCCTTTTTGGTCCATAATGAGAGATATCCGATTTTTCAAGTCTTTTTTTCCTCCATAAAAATTAGTTGATAATGTGGTTCGGAGCTTCGCCCCATTCCTGACAACGGCAATAATGGTTTCCCCATATTGCACTCGGCGTTGATGATCTGCATTCTGTAAAACCAATGCATCACAGGAAATTTCACATTGTTTCGCAGCCGCTTTTGCCATTAGATAGACCAACGGGTTAAACCAATGTAACGCGGTTGCCGTCAGAATCATGGCCTTATACCAAAGGTCGTGCCGTTTGTAATGAATCAACTCATGCCTTAGAATAAGTGACAATGCATCATCTGACAGTTTCATAGGCGGAAGTAAAATGACAGGTCTGAAAAAGCCAACGAGCATTGGGTTTGTAATACTCTCACACATGCTCAACCCTATAGGTTTGGTAATCCTCAGTTCCGATCTTACACGGTCCAAAATCCCCAAAACCTTCACATCGATAACAGGCTCACTCCATCGGCGTACCCTCTTTATGAAGCGACCATGCCTCAGAGCATGATACAATACGACGCTTACAACACCACATCCCCAAACTGCTGCAAGCACCCACAACAAGACTGTGGCCTGAGTGTTCCCCATATCGCTTACGTCCATGAACAGCTTTGATTGGACAACAGGATTTCCCGGGATGGACACATGGAAATTTAACTGATCGATCTGTGGACGAAAAGGGATTATCCAGCCTGCCGCAATCAGGAGCCACATCCCATACATCCACTTTGCGGCATATCGTTTTGATAAAAGAGGCTGTATTGCCGCATATACAAGCGTTATCAACGTCATCGAAACAGAGCATTGAATCAGGGTTACTAACAATCCCTGCATATCACTCCCTCTTTTCTTTCAGCCACTTTTCCAGTTGGTCTAGGTCGCTGTCCTTTACTTTATTACCGGAATACAGCGTAGCAACCAGGCTGAAGAAGGAGTTCGAATGAAAACGCTCCATAAAGTCACCTGTTTCAAATTTCAGGTAGTCCTCCTTGGTGATAAGTGGAAAATACATGCGCTCTCTTCCTTTTTTCTCAGTTCGAATGAAACCTCGTTCCATCAGCCGTAACATTAGGGAAATGACCGTCTGCGCTTTCCATCCCCTTTCGTTTCCAAGCTGTTGCATAATAATATGGGTCGTTACAGGCGGATCATTAGCCCAAACCACTTTCATAATGTCAAACTCCGCATCAGGCAGCTTTTTCATTGTTTTATGAATCAACTCCTTTAAGACAATTGTCTACCTAATATTCTACATTTGTCTTATATGCATGTCAAACCTAAACAAACCAGATAAAATCTGGATCACCAAAAAAATGCTCTTGAATAAATGAAGAAACTTGTCCGCAGACCGATACCGTAGAACATATATGTAATGAAAGCCCCAACAATGTAACACTTCATGAACTGGAGGTGATTCCGTTGGATAATTAACGTACATCTTCACGTGGACAGCATGATACTTCACTTGATAATACAACACTTTTTGAAACCCAAATTTTCAGTTTTAGAATGGAGGTTATCCGCAATGAAAAAAAACGCTCTCTTATTTTTTTCGGTACTGACTCTTCTCCTTCTCCTCACTCCAAGCCTTGCTCTGGCGAATGATCGACAGGACCACTTAGCTTCCATGTCACAAGAAGAACTCGCGTATCAGAACCTTGACGTGGCGCCTGAGGAATGGAAGGACGAAATTTTGGAGGCAAGGAATTCTATCATTTACAGCACTTCTTGGACCGTTGATGGCCAGGTTGCGTATGAGCTGCCGGATGGAACCATTGAAGAACTTCCTGAATTTTCGGACCTGTTCCCGGACTGGGACGTGCCTAGATTGAAAGAGGACGTGCGCAAACAACAGTTAGCTAATCTTAAGGCTTATGATTTTCAGATCCTTGCCGCGAATTATGTAGGGTTTGTCTACCTATTTGAGCCATCCGATTCTTCAGCGACACTGCCGTTCTACACCTTTTATAGCAGCGCCAAAAGAGTTACAATGACAGCCGACTCTTTACCAGGGACAAGCTATAATGGTGGGTTCACAAACATTGACACTGGTGCGGACCTGGGTTATGTAAATAACGTTAGACAAGGTGGTAAAATATATCTTACTAACCCGGTTCGTAACACGGCCTATGGGGCTCGTGCGAGTACGTACAGTACAACCGGATATGCGCAAATGAGTGTAGTTGATGGTTAATTCCTCATAAGTTCTCTTTGCTGTTAGACATGCGACTACACCCCAAGTAGTTATATCTACTAAAGCGATGATTATTAGGGATGTCAACGCATCGCCGCTAGATTTATAAAAGCGCCACGTCTCATGAAAAAGGCGTGGCGCTTTCTTATGTCATGGTGTCACTCACAATCCCCTCATTTTATATCTAACAACCGATATTTTAGCGGCCTAGAGTACTCGGTGCTGCGGGCATCCATCTCACTCCACACCCTTCAACGATTCAATCATATGAATCCGCGTCACTTTCTTCCGCAGCATAAGGTTGGAGAGGAGGGTCAGGATGAACGCCAGCACAACCGATGCCAGCATAATCACAAGGTTTAATTGATCCGGAATTTGCTGATGCGTACTCGAAAGCGCCTGGATGATGATGGAATAGACATAACCGCTGATCGGCAGGGCGACAATGACCGCAAAAGCGGTTAGCAGCATGTTCTCAGAGAAGATTAGCCGGTTGATTTTACGTTTGGGATAGCCTAAGACCTTCAGGGTGGCAAGCTCACGGTTCCTTTCATAAATGTTGATGGAAGAGATCGTGTAGATGGCACCGAAGGACAGAATGACGGCGCAGATAATAAACATGATGAAGATAAAGCTGTTTTGCTTCAGCATATACTGCGCTGATTTCTTGAGATCATCCTTGTCCGCAATGGCCTCCACCTGCGGGTCTTGTTCGAAGAAGCTGCGAACGCCCGCCAGATCGGCAGCGCTATAAACGCTCACTAACAGCGAGGATGGATCATAGTCGATACCCAAACTCTTCATATAGTTCGGTGTGCTGTAGAACGACGGATTCGAATACTGGGTGGAGATGTCCAGAACCTCCATCTCGACGATGGTTTGGTTAAGCTCCGGTGCGGTGAATTGAAGCTGGATCGTATCCCCTTCAGCAATATGATACTGATCCGCGTAAGATTTCGGTACCAACACGCCATGATCTTCTAACGATAGCCGATTGCCTTGTTCATCATAAAAGCGAATCAGCTCATTATCCTGCTCCGTTACCACGAGCGTAGCGTTTTCTTTGTTTTCCCCTTGGATGAGTTCCACAGGGTAGGTAGACAACCCATAATGGTCTGCAATGCCGGACGGCAGTGTTGCCCTATCCGGGAACGATCCTATCGCATAATCGACTCGTAAATCATACGTATTTACCTCTTCAATCTGACCGGCTACCTTGAGCAGGGCCGTCTGCGTGCCGAAAGCCGTGATCAACAAAACCGTACTGACCACAACGCCAACGGAGCTTGCGAGTGCTTTTTGTTTATTTAAGAAGATATTTCTTAGAATAATCTTGTTGCTGTAGGACAGACGACTCCACATCCCTGGAATGTTCTCGATGAGCAGCTTCTTCACCTTCTTGGGCGGTTTCGGACGCATCGCCTGCGCAGCACGTTCTTGTAAAATCGCTCTGCCGCTGAAATAGCAGGACAGCATGCCAAACGCACTGGAGCAGATCATTGGAGGTAGGAGCGTAAAGAACGAAAGGGAGAACGTCAGGTCAGGCAGGGAGTAGCTTCTTCCAATCGACGTTGTTATGAGTGGAATGAACAGGGCGGCGGCGATAGCATAGCCCAGGATAGAGCCGATGACGCCTGCCAGCACGGGGTAACCCATGTAATGCAGCATGATGCTTCTTTTTTTCACCCCTAAAGCTTTCATAATGCCCACTTGGTTTCGCTGGGAATCGATAATCCTCGACATGATCAGAAACAGGATCACCGCTTCAATCAAAAAGAGAACGATCGGGATCACCCTGCTCATCAGCTTGTTATTATGAATCGTTTGCTGGGTCTGGGAATAGTTGAAGGTCCGTTCTTTGCTAACCTGGCTTACATAAGGGAGTGACTGGGAATGTGCTTCAATGGCCTGGCCTAACTGGTCCATGTCGTAACCGTCCTTGGCATCAATCAGGATCTCATTGTAGAACATGCCGCCAGCGATTTCAGGAATGGTCTCTTCGGGGATATAAGCGATTCCATAAGCTTGGTGGTCCTGGGTTTCGTTCTTCTTGGCATGCTCGACATTCTCATTCAAGCCGCTGATCGTGAACGTCATGTCCTTGTCATTCACACGGAGGAGGATGGAATTACCAACACGGTAATGATGCGCTTCGGCATAGTGGGAGTCCAACAGGATCTCATTCGGCCCTGCTGGCATCCTGCCCTCCATCATCCTGGACGTGTTGATTGTATTAGGTACGGGGATCGAATGCACCGTTAATGAAGCCTTATCATCCTCAAAAGCCTGTTCGGCCTGGACGGTATAACGCCCTTCAATATTTTGAATGCCATCAATGCTTCGTAAATCCGCCACATCCTCTGCGGAAATTTGACTGTAATAGACGTTCAAGTCGCTTAGATTATGTTCTTGAAAATACCCCTTCGTATAGCCGCTAAGATTGTCGCTCAAGGTGACCAGCCCCGTGTAGAAAAAAGCTCCCACCGCGATGACCAAAACTATGGCTATGAATTGTCCTACCGACTGTTTCATGTCCCTTAATAATTTTAACGCTAAAATCTTCATCACCACTCGATCCCTTCAACGCTTTGTTTGTGCTCATTGATCGTGATGCTCTCGATCTTCCCGCTCTTGACGCGGATCACTTTATCCGCCATCGGCGCGATGGCCGAGTTATGGGTGACCAGCACGACGCATGTCTTCGTTTCCTGGTTCAAATCTTGCAGAAGCTTTAAGACGGACTTTCCTGTTACATAATCCAGAGCACCGGTGGGTTCGTCGCAGAGGAGCAGCGCGGGATTCTTGGCAACCGCTCTTGCGATCGCAACTCTTTGCTGTTCGCCGCCAGAGAGCTGGGAAGGGAAGTTCTTCAAACGATCCGTTAGTCCAACCTTATGTAAAATATCTCGTGCATCCAGATGGTCCTTACATACCTCTGTCGCAAATTCCACGTTCTCCAGCGCATTCAAATTCGGAATCAGGTTATAGAATTGAAATACGAAGCCAACCTGCTCGCCGCGGTATTCGGTTAATCTCTTCTCGCTCCATCCCGTAATCTCTTGATCTCCAACAAACACTTGTCCCGAGGTTGCCGTATCCATCCCGCCGAGAATGTTCAAAATCGTGCTTTTCCCTGCCCCGCTAGCCCCTAGGATCACGACGAATTCCCCCTCTAATATGGAGAAGTCAACGCCCGCAAGGGCTTGAATCGTCACTTCGCCGATTGGATAGGCCTTGGTTACCTTTTTGAATTCGATTAACGTTGTCACTTCGTACATCTCCCCGTATTGGATTTTCAGTTGGCCTTGATGCGTTTAATCTCATCATTACACCTTACAGTACAAGAGACACCCGACACGCGATGTATTCCATCATCAGCCTCAGGAAGGATTTCGCTTTAGCGACTGCAAAGGGAATGCGATGACTGACTCCGGACGCAATTTTCCAAAAGGAAGAAAAACAAAAAGACCGCCATCCAACTGTGGGATGCGGTCTGTTCCTGCGTACGATACCTGATCTTGTCTAAAATGGAACTGATTTAACTTAAAAGCGTCTCTGAAGCCAGCGTAAATCCTTCAATCGCGACATCTTCGTCGACTTCAATCATGATGTTGCGTTTGCCTTGGAAATTCACCTGTTTGACATATCTTAAATCCTGCGGGCTCACCGAAATCGTAGCTACCTTGGTTTCGATCTTGATGGATTTGGTAGTATACTTCGGCATGACGCTGGTTGCTTTCATTTCATAGTTCTTGTTGTCCACGATGGTTTCGAATGCCCGCTCCACCTTCTCGGTTGTCACGTCTTCTACGCCGCTTGCGTTCAGCACGCGCTCCAGATCTTTATAATCCAGCTTCGGAGGTTCTTCCTCCTTCGTCTCTTCGTTCATTTCGATCACCCGGTTGATTTCCTCGTACACCTGGGCAATGGTGGCTGAATCGAGCTGTTCGCCAGCCACTTCCTTGACGATATCCTCGAAGATCGCTCGCTCTTCGAGTGCCGTCACGGAACGTTCTCCGTTCAAGACCTGTTCGACAAAATGCGGATCCGGAAAATTCGATTTTCCCGTACAATACAAAATACGATTCACATCGGAATAATTGTCCGTCACGCTAGGGTATAGGAATCCTTGCTCTGGCGCACTTAACTTGATAATCGGATCCACGATGACATTGTACTTGAACTCCCGCTCCACATAATCGAACAAGAGCGTTTTCCGTTGTTTCTCCGTAGAATTCACGCTGCATAGAATGAACGGATGGGCGAACACCTCGTTCTTCTCGCTCTCTTCCGCTTCATCGTTTCTCGCCTTGGTCGGCAAATAATACTGTCCCCGAACGAACGTGACCACCATATCCCGCTCATATTGGGCATCCTTCAGCATTCGATCCACCAGCATCAGCATCAAGTCCTGCCATTCTTCCGGATCACCCGACACGAGCGCTTGGTGAAGCATGACCTGCGCCGGTTCCTCCGCTGCTTCCTGAAACCTCAATTCGAACAATTTTTGATCCAGTTCGCCGGTCAGCAGTTTTTTGAAATTTCCCATGTATAACTCTTGCTTCTCCCGATCCACCAGCTCGAACGGCAGGCGCTCCCAGTGATAGATTTCATTCGTTTCCTTCGTAATATAGACATTGAGAATATCATAAATATTCATTAAATCGTGATCCAGCTTAAATTGCTTGCGTATATTGGCAACTTCTTTTTTGTTCATATCCGATTCGGCAGCTCCTTCAATATAATCTGGCTTAATTAGTATAAATTATTGGAACGCAAATTGGTAAGTGATCTTGGCTTGCATTGTTTCCCTGTGGCCCTGATCTTTTATTGTGGCATATTTAAATACCTGAGTCGAGTCATTTCCTAGTGGGAGCCCCATACCAAAAAGAGATATCCTTACTCGAAGGATACCTCTTCTGATACTTGAACATATTCATTCAAACAATCTTTGATGTTTATGGAAAAATCGATAAAAGAATTGTACATGGTCCAGCTCAAACCATTCGGCCGTTTGCAACATCTTGGCATCGAGATTGTAGATCTTCGCATGAAGCGTACCCAGAACAAAGGGAGAATGCGTAGCAATAATAAACTGACTGTCAAAATAACGCGCCAAATCGTTCATTTGCTCGGCCAGCTTGATTTGATTTGCCGGAGAAAGCGACGTTTCCGGTTCATCCAATAAATAAAGTTTCCCGGGAAGCAAATATTCCTCAAAAAACTGCATCGAGCTTTCCCCGTTCGAATACTTCTCCTGAGCGAATTGAATGATGTCCATCTTCTTCTTGAATTCATACGACTGCTCCAGCTCTTCTACCTCGGCCTTGCTCTTTCCCTGAACGAGCTGCTCATGCAGCAGCCCTTCGCGAAGCACGCTTTCCTGCTGTATTTTCTTGATTTCATACAACAGATCCTCTGACTTGATGTACCGGCTCCCGTCGGGAAGCTTATATAGGGGACGCTCCTGATCATCATGCCCGAGTTGATAGCTGCTTTCCTCGATAAACCGCTGCGCGTAAGCGTTGTGACCATAGCTTGTCATTCGCTCAGCGCCCGCGATACCCAATTTGTTGGCGATCAGATTCAGCAAGGAGGATTTGCCGGAGCCGTTACTGCCGTATAATATCGTGATTCGATCAAACAGCAGAACTTCCCCTGCCATGTGCCTGAACACATGATCGGGATAGATATTCGGGTTGCTCGAAATGGTAGAAGAGAGTTTGAAGTTACTTAAATATAGCATCGCCTCGCTCACCTCTCGGAAAATTAATTAGTACGGTTTGATATTCATACCTGGCCATTCTATGGATGCAACCATCCGTCCCAAACAGCCTTTCTATTCAAGAACGGTCCAAATATCCAGTGCCGCCAGACGAATCGCCTCATGCCCAGGATTCCGGTACGCTTGTAATCGGTCGGTACAAGCCTCGCTCCTGAATAAGGATTCGCAAATTGTCCGCATTGCATCTTGTTTCTTCCGCAGGATAGAGCAATAGCGACAGGACCTATCCCAGCAATTCTTTAGCTCCGTTCATCACTAAGGGCATAGTCTGTTTAACGAATGATTCCGCACTTATTAGACGCCCCTCTTTGTTCCAAGCGTAAGCCGCCCCATACATCCCCCAACTTAACATGTTAGTAGCTGTATTTATTAAGAATTTCGCGTTTGGACTCGACAGCATCTTGTCTTTGTCTATAAAGGAAAGAAGTATCGTTTGAATTTTTTCCTTTATTTGAATTTCGAATACAGCTCCAAGCGATGTATACCTTCTTTTGCACATAGTGCTTAGACTCTTGTGAAAATCGCATACCCCCAGAAAAATACTCTGAATGGTTTCTTCATTTAATACTTCGTGACCGCTAATTCTACGATTTATGATTGTCATAAAGGAATCCATTAGTCTGGCCTCTAGAATTTCGAATTTATCTACAAAGTGCGCATAAAAAGTCGCTCTGTTAACAGTAGCCCGCTCTGCAATATCCCTAACGGTTATCGATTCAAAGTCTTTTTCTTGAATTAACGAAGCAAAAGCGTCCTGAAGGAGTCGCCGCGTACGTATCACACGAGGATCAGCTTCATTCTTTTTAATTGTCATGGTTTTGATCTCCCCAATAAAACGACATTATAGAAATAGTGTTGCCTATACAACGGTTTATGGTTATTGATGATTGCGTACCATTCTGTTGTTATCATAACATATAAATACAACAGGTGTTGTTCAAACAACTAATGTTGTATTGAAACAAAATGCAGAATACCGCTTTTCCAAAAGGAGGAGAGAACCATGTCGGTTTCACGACCGTCACTAACGATGGAGCACCAACTTTTTTTGATGTTATTCGGAAACGTCGGTCGGTTCGTAGCTATGATCCCGAGAACAAGATTTCGCGGGAGGAATTGACCGAGATATTGAGGCAAGCCACGCTGGCACCTTCAGCCGCTAACCTGCAGCCGTGGCGGTTTCTCGTTATCGATTCGCCGGCGCTGAAGCAGAAGCTGCTTCCGATCGCATTCAATCAACAGCAATTGGTCGAGGCTTCGGCTGTCATTGCGGTACTCGGAGATTTGGAGTGATATACAAGGCGTCGTACAGCTATATTAGCTGGATGGTGCTAGATTCGATTTGGCGAAGGCGCAGATTATGTTTGATGGAGATCCTGCCTAAATATGAGTATATGCTTATATATGCATAAATTGCGGTTTATATTTTTATTTCGATATTTTTAAAAACATCGTTATTTAAACACATCAGGAGAGTGAATTATGAATAGCACATGGAAAGTTTACGTTCTAGCCTTGGTCAGCTTTTTAGTTGGAACATCCAATTACATCATTTCGGGGGTATTGGACCGGATCGCAGAGACGATGGGAACAAGTGTTGCGGCAGCAGGCCAGCTCATTACGGTTTATTCCCTGGCCTATGCGGTCGGCACGCCTATTTTAATGGCGCTGACGGCCAAAATGGACCGGCGTAAGCTTTTACTTTATTCGCTGGGCCTCTTTATTATCGCAAATCTGCTGACATTTATATTGTCCGGCTTCGGTCTCTTCATTGCCGCCAGAATCATTACGGCGTTAGGCGCCGGGGTGGTCACCGTTAACGCGCTCAGTATCGCCGCCAAAATCGCTCCGCCAGGCAAGCAAGCCAGCGCCATCGCCAACGTTACCATGGGCATTACCGCATCGCTCATCATCGGCGTCCCACTCGGCAGAATGGTAGCCTCGGCTTTTGGCTGGAAAGCGGTATTTCTGGCCATCGCAATTGTCGGGGTCATCGCCATGCTTGTCATTTCTGCGGTTTTTCCACGTTTGCAGGGCGACAAGCCTGTCCCTTTGATTAAACAATTTGCTTTGTTAAAAAAACCTCAGGTTTTGGTTGCTTTAGCGATTACTTTTTTCTGGTTGGGCGGATATTCCCTCGCCTATACTTACATCTCCCCTTTTCTGCTAGAGGTGACTCATTTAAATGAATCATTGATTAGCGCAGCTCTGTTCGTGTTCGGCATTGCCAGTTTGATTGGCTCGAAAGTCGGCGGCTACAGCGCGGATAAACGGGGCATTATATTCACGCTCGTTTCAGGGATGGTGCTTCATGTCATTTCGTTGATTTTGCTATCCTTAGTCGGACAGTCGATCATTGCCGTATTCGCCATTTTGATCCTCTGGTCTTTTGCCGCCTGGTCATCCGCTCCTGCGCAGCAATTTAACCTGGTCTCGCTTGTTCCTGAATCCTCGGGCGTCATGCTAAGCTTGAACAGTTCCATGATGCAACTTGCCATGGCTGTTGGCGCAGGAATCGGCGGGCTGATCGTTAACCGTGTTTCTTTGGCATCCATTACCTGGTTCGGGGTATTCGGCGTTCTCATCGCCATCATTGCCGTGTTTGTATTGTCCAGCATGACATCACGGCATTCGGCGGTGCAGACAGCGGATTAACGGTATGCTAAACATGGAATATTTGATAAAGGACTCTGCTCACTAAGTTGATCTTTCGGATCTTATCCATTCTTAACAAAAAACAGTCCTCAAATGAACTGCACCCCATTTGTGAGACGCAACAAAATCATCCTGCTCAGAATATAATTGGAGGTATGACTCATGCAAAGACCAGAAATGATCGTTTGATCACATTGAACAACTAGGGACCATCCAAAAAAACACGGCGACCTCTCCCCTGATTGAATTCCGGGAGAAGGTCGCCGTTTATATTAATATCTCGTTGTATTGTCTAGCTACCCCAGTATTGCTTGGCAATCCGTTGACCTTGATCGATTTTGGCCCATTGCTCGGCTTCGCTTAGCTCGTTCCCGCCATCGCAGGATGCAAAGCCGCATTGATGCGAGAGCAGCAGACGATCCTTATCAATGATTTTGGATGCTTCGTCAAGCAGACGGATGACGCGCGCTTCATCATCCAGCGTATTGGTTTTGGAAGACAGCAAGCCCAGAACAATCTCCGTTTCCGGTCTGTCCTTGAAAACCTCCAGTGCTTCAATCGAACCCGCACGATCGTCATCCCACTCCAGGAAGAAGCGATCATATTTCAACTGCTTCAGGAACAGGTTGGCGATATTCGCATAAGATCCGCCGCCCATGTTGCGGGAATCATAGTTCCCGCGGCAGTTGTGTGTCCACATTTTCAAGCCGAGGCTATGACCGAAGTCAATCACCGTATTGTTAATCTCAATAAACTCGGTGGCGAGACCCTGAACTTCCGCTTGATTAATATGCTCCCCTGTAAACGGAGAGTTCGGGTTGTCGTCTGCAAACAGCTCCCACAAGCAATCATCGAATTGCAGGATTTTGCCGCCTGCCGCAGCGAATTCCGCCACAAATTCCTTATACGCGCTCACAAGGCCCGCTTTGAGCTCCTGTTTGTTCTGATAAACCGCATCCGTGCCGCCAATGTTATCCGACCAGGAAAGTTCACCATAAATATGGGAAGGAGACGGTACGCAAAGCTTCGTTGGCTGATCGCCAGCCGTTTCTTGCAGCTGTTTGAACAACTTAATGAAATGATGATTCTTTCCGCTCAGTTTGCCTGTAATGCGCAGGCCGATATCTTTGCGTGTTTCATATTTCGAGGTTCCGTCCACATCCCGGAAAAAGTAGCCATGGTCCGCGATATAACGCTGGGCTCCGTCAAAGCCCCATACAAAATCCAGATGCCACATCGATTTGGAGAATTCGCCGTCCGTAACGACCGACAGGTTATGCTCGATTTCCTTTTTCACGACCTGTTTGATCGCCTCGGTCTCGCACTCGGCATACCCTTCGAAGTTATCATAGAACGGATATTGGATATCATCACGATGTTCAATTTGCGTTTTATATTTCAGCAGCTCTTCGGGCCGCAACAAACTTCCTACGATCTGGAACTTATCAGTCATGTACATAACCCCCTCGTTGTATAGCGATATCATATCACGACGAGCAGAGTTATAAGGCATACCAAAATCTCATAACTAGTTATAGCTAAAAGCTATAGCAAGCATGACGGGCTGAGATTGTCCAAAAGAAAAAACACAGCCAAGTCGGCCATGTTTTCCAAAAATATTATTTGTTCTCCTGAAGCGCTGGTGTTCTCCAGCCTGTCCATTTAATTTCCTCGTTCATCTGCCTCATCAGAATGCTTGCTTCCAAACTCATCGAGCAGCGCACGTACTTCACTTGTTGACTTTGCGTTCATTAAGTGATTTCGGAGTTCGCTTGCCCCTCGGAATCCACGGACATAGATTTTGAAGAAGCGGACAAGTGCGCTGAAGGAGCGCCGCATCTGTGCCGAATATTGATCATGGAGATCCAGATGCAGCCGCAGCAGACCAAGCAATTCCTCACTGCTATGATCCTTCGGCTCCTTCTCGAAAGCGAATGGATTATGGAAAATCCCGCGCCCGATCATAATGCCATCCACACCGTATTGTTCAGCGAGCTTCAGGCCGGTCTGACGGTCAGGAATATCCCCGTTAATGGTCAGCAGCGTATCGGGCGCCACCTCATCGCGAAGCTTCTTAATCTCCGGAATCAGTTCCCAATGCGCATCGACCTTGCTCATTTCCTCTCTTGTCCGCAGATGAATCGACAGGTTCACAATGTCTTGCTTCAAAATATGGGTCAACCAGTCGCGCCATTCGTCTACCGCGGTGAAACCGAGCCTTGTTTTTACACTGACGGGCAATCCCCCGGCTTTGGCCGCCTGGATAATGTCCGCTGCAATGTCGGGACGGCAAATCAGCCCGCTTCCCTTCCCATTCTCCGCTACATTCGCTACAGGACAACCCATATTAATATCGATGCCTTTAAACCCTTCCTTCGCCATGCCGATACTCATCTGACGAAAGTATTCCGGCTTATCTCCCCAGATATGGGCTACCATCGGCTGTTCATCCTCCGTAAAAGTCAAACGTCCGCGCACACTGTGGTTCCCATCCGGGTGACAATAGCTCTCTGTATTCGCAAACTCCGTAAAAAACACATCCGGTCTGGCTGCTTCGCTTACGACATGGCGAAACACAACATCCGTCACATCTTCCATGGGCGCCAGTATAAAGAAAGGCCGTGGTAAATCACGCCAAAAATTGTCTTTCATATTAAAAACTCCTCTATACATACCAGGACAAATCTTTATCCCGAAATAGTAAATACAACCTGTTCAGGTCCTTGCTTTTCCTTCACTTATAGCATGTTTAACCAGCTTAATCAAACGGCAGTTTATGTTATATCGCAGACACTTCAATGACTATATCATAATCCAGAGAGGAGCATACTCCCTATAAATTCGAAAAAAGGAGGGGCGATCGCTAGAACAAGAGCTTTAATTTCGTCCGGTTCCGTTGGTAACGAACTAAAAAGCCGTCCCGCACTGATTATTAGGGTTCGATTGCCATGACCGCTCCCCCTCCATGATGCTTTAGAACAGCCAGTTGCAACTTTGGTAGAATGATGATCGTCTATTCTATGTGCTTCCCCTAAGGGGCATGAACTTGAATCGGTTTTTGGATTCGATAACCACTTAAAAATAAATACATTCATAAAATTCCCATACGTTTCAACTGATGGATACTGTAATATGGATAAGTGCTTTAAGAGACACGTATTTTTGGCAACTCGGATGGTGGATACGGAAAATTATGATGTATACGGATTGGTTTTATTGGCTGTTCGTGTTCGTGGCTGTCGTCACGTATCACCTCATGCCGCATCGACTCAGACCTTGGGTGCTCTTCGCCTCAGGCGTCGCATTTTACTACAATTATGCAGGTGCTTACCTGTTCCTGTTGCTTGCGGAAGTTATCATCGCGATTATTGTCGTGAAATCTGCAGCGAAATGGAGCAGGCGATGGATTTATCCCGCAGGTATCGTTACCGCCATTCTGGTCCTTGGTTATTTCAAGTACACGAATATGATGCTGGATACGCTACATAATCTATTTGGTTTTATTCATCAGCCCTTCTTGCCTAAGGCAGAACAGATTGTGCTCCCGCTCGGCATCTCCTACTTTACGTTCGAGCTGATTCATTACTTGGTTGAACGCAAACGCGGAACGCTGCCGGAGCATCGGCCGGAAGGTCTGTTGTCGTTCATTTTCTTCTTCCCGTCGATGGTGGCGGGTCCAATTAAGCAATTTCAGATGTTTCATCCGCAGCTAACATCGAGATTTCACTTGGACCACATGCTGATCGGAGTCGCCCGAATCGGGTGCGGCCTTTTCAAAAAGCTCGTCCTCGCCGGATCCATTGATATGCTGGCGCAGCCCGTCTACTCGGCATCCGGCATAGCTGAGGCAGATACCGCCAGACTCTGGATTTCGCTTGTCGCCTATACGTTCGTCATCTATTTTGATTTTTCTGGCTATTCAGACATTGCCATCGGGACAGCTCGCTTGTTCGGCATTGTCATCCCGGAGAACTTCCGCTTCCCTTATTTGGCCCGCAGCATAGCCGAGTTCTGGAACCGTTGGCACATTTCGCTCGGTTCATGGCTGACCCGCTATGTGTATTTCCCCCTCGGGGGAAGCCGTGTCCCTGCTCCCCGGGTCTATTTCAATCTGATGGCGACGATGACTGTCTCCGGCCTCTGGCACGGAGCCGCCTGGAATTTCGTCATTTGGGGCATGTTCCATGGCGTGATGCTGTGCATTCATCGCTATTATGTGAAGCAGCTAAAGCCTGCATTAAAGCCTGTTCCGAAATGGCTGAAGCCGGTAACGGTCACTGTCGCGATGTTGATCACGTTCTTCGGTGTAACGATCAGCCGCGTGTTTTTCATATTGCCGATCGCAGACGGATGGGATTTAATGCTCCGGCTGCTTGGTATGCGATAAGTTACCGATTCTCGAATATGGATGGAAATGGAAGTGTAAGATATCTTGCGTAAATTAGTTTTGAATAAAACCGTGTCCGTCATGCTGATCTCCTTTGCCTTGGTCGGATTGCTTGGCTTGAGCATTGAAGCCGATCAAGTGGTCGATCAAATGAAACAAGAAGTCGTGACGCATGCGGAAAAAGAGCTTCGCGTTCCGACATACGATGCCATTGTCTTTACGCCGTTATGGGTCGAATACTTGAAGGAGCATCCGGATGACGGCACAAAGGTGATCGGCATGTTCGGGCCCTCCACGGTCTTCGGCACGACCGTAAAAAAGGGGGAGAATACCTCGGCCGGCGTCCTTCAGGCTCATTTGAAAGACAGCCGCGTGATCAACCTGGGGATTTCCGGCGGAAGATTTACGGAGACTTACGCCCTGCTCGCCTCGATGATCGACGAGATTGATTTTGTCGTCTATGAGATCAATTATGGGATCGTCGTCGTCTCGGAAAATGATCCGAACGTTGTCGTCTATCCGTCGCTGGTGGAGAAGCTGGGTCAACCTATCCCGCGCAGCTGGCTGGTTGATTTCCCGGACAAAAACCGCGAATCGCTCCCAAGCAACGCCCACAATTGGGTAACGTCCCATTTTCTGAATAAGTGGGCCCTGTATCATGATCGCGACGCAATCAGCTACCGTCTGTTCAGGACTCGTACGCCGATGGAGAAAATCCGCCAGGAAGTCCACAAGAACGAAAATGAAAGAAAAGGGATAGAAGAAAGCTATACGCCGATGTATACCGCTTATGACAAAATGAATGACGCTCAACAGGAAGGCATCGACAAGCACTATGCAGAGCTTTATCGGTGGAGTAAGCCTTTTGATCAAGATCACAGCTTCGGGTTGTTCATGATTGAAAAAACGCTTGAACTGCTGCAGGAGCATCATAAGAAAGCCGTGTTCTATTCGGCTCCGCTGGATAAAGAGCATATTGCCAACAAGAAGCTTTTCCATTGGAGCGAATATACCGAAGCGATGGGCGCTTATCAGAAGCTGGTAGAGTCGAGAGGATACCCCTATATCGAATTTAATCAAGAGGAGAACAATACAATCCCGCATGAATATTATCGCGACTCGGCCCATCTTATCGACAAAGGGAATAACATGTTTGGCGAAATCTTGTATATGAGGATGAAAGATTATGGAATTACAGCCCCATAGCACCACATCGGCCGAAACGAAAGCCCGCAGCCTCACTCATCATGTCGTAAGGGCACTGATCATGGTGGGAGTGGCACTTGGCGGAGCCATCGTCCTGATCGCCATCGTACTTGGTATTTTGTTCTTTTCCGGAGAAACGCAGGAATTTATTTATATGAACTTCTAATGTACATGAAAGCGGCTTTACGTTTGGACCCAAGCTGATCTTTATCTACCGCCTTTTGATATTTATCGGAAGCGAGTAACGACAATTATTCATGCTCATCACGCACGGCGCCGCAGTTCATAAAAATATTGCACAATCGGATGCTTTAGCTTCATCCTGTCTGCCATGTTTACAATCCGCTTTTTGCCAACTCGTCTGTCCACCAAAGCTAGAATATTCAATAAGATATCATCGCTCTCCATGCTTTCTTCTATAGAAGTAGATAAGAACTTATTCGCCGTAGCGACAAAATTGGATTTACTTAATGCAGCCTGTGCTGACAAAAGCTCTTTTGCGAGGACCGATACTTTTCTATTTCTTGCAATGACGTTGAGACGATCTTCTGGAACGGTCCCTTTGGTTTCCTTTCTGACGGCTTCCAATTCATCGTCGCTGATCGGAATTTGGATATGGGGATCATTCTTAATTTCCAGCTCCGTCTGATACCACCTTATGGAGTTGGTTTTATCACTCATATGGAGTACGTTCTTTTTATCTACCGAAATATAACAAAGCCCTGCTTTATCAGGTAAATAACGATAACCGGTTGCGCGATATTCAACTCTTCCAGCTAATGCAGGACTGAGAAAGCTCTCCAGCTGTTGTTTCAATTTGCTCCAGGACATGGTTCCTCCTATGTTTTCAAACCCTGAGGGCGGGATCAATCTGCACATCGTATTCAGTTATTCAGTATGAATAAACCCCTGCCAAAAAACAACCCATTACATTAAATAACAAAAACAGACTGCCGTGGCAGTCTGTTCTTGGTTTTACTAATTTCATTCCACGTGATATGCAGCTAAATTACGGATCAAAGGCTGCTCCACGCTGGAAAGAATACGAACCCGCAATTGATCGGTTTCGATGGTGTCGAACCGGTCGATTTTTTTATGCCCGATCGCACTTCCGCGTACAAGCTCCTTCCATTCGCCATGGCTGAATGCTTCGAGCACATATTCACGCACACGCTCCCCATGAGCAATGTCTTCCATGATGATGACGTGATTGACTGGCTGAGTATGCTCCAGCTTCAGAAGCAGCTCGGTTCCTTCTCCACTCGTTTGGCCAACCGGCTGTCCGAATCTGCGGCGGATTTCATCTCCGAATTCAATGACACGCTCCACATCCACTTCAGGCAGCAGCCCGCTGTTGTCCGGAGATATATTCAACAGCAGCGTAGCGCCATGGCCGACCGAACGGTAATAAATATCCAGCACGTCCTCCAGGCTTCTTAAGCTTGCTTCATCGTCAGGATGCCAGAACCAGTGACGTTTGCGTATCGGAACATCGCATTCGGCCGGTACCCAGGCCGGGGTTCCTTCCATCCAGGTCATCATGTCACTGGTGAACATGCTCTCCCTCGCTGTGGTGGCCGTATTCCAGCAGGGATAAGGCGCAACGCCGTCTTCATTTCCTACCCAGCGGATCGTTGGGCGCCCCATATTAAAGACCATTGCATCCGGCTGATATTGATCCACCAGACCGATGATTCTGTTCCAATCGTATTCCCTGCCTTGGGAACCGGCTCCGTCGAACCATACTTCGACCAACGGTCCATACCCGGTCAGAAGCTCGGTTAATTGCTCCGCGTAGAAATCGTCATAAGCCTCTTTATCGGGATAGCAAGGTTCATGCCGATCCCAGGGGGACAGATACAACCCGAACTGGAGCCCTTCCTCTCTGCAGGCATCGGCAACTTCACGGACAACATCTCCTTTGCCGCCTTTCCATGGGCTGGACTTCACGGAGTAATCGGTCGTTTTCGTCGGCCACAGACAGAACCCGTCATGATGCTTTGCGGTCAATACCAGATACTTAAAGCCTGCGCGTTTTGCGGTCCTGGCCCACTGCCGGGCATCAAGCTGCTCCGGATTGAAGATCTCCGGCGAATCCGTTCCGTCTCCCCATTCCTGATCGCAAAACGTATTCATACCGAAATGGCAGAACATACCCAGCTCCATATCCTGCCATGCCAGCTGCTGCGGAGATGGCTTTGCAAGTTCATTCATTGAATCATACACCTGCCTTCTATGAAAATGATGATCCCCTGCGCAAGGGAGACCCGTGCGCAGGGAACCGATTTCGCATTATTTTCCGGCATCCAATGCCTTTTGATAGATTTCCAGGTACTGGTTCAGCTGCATGCCATCCAGCCCTTTCACATATGCATCCCATTCTTTGTTAATATCTTTGGAGCCTGTAATAAACTGGGCCATATTGGATTTCACGTAGTCGACAAGCGTTGTCTTGATCTGAGCTACGAGCTCGGCATCTTCAAGCGCGATGAACAATCCCGATGGATATTGCTCCTTGGATTGATACGGTTCATATTCCTCGGAGACTTGATTCAGACGAGTACCGTATCCATCGGGAGCGAGCGGATCCTGAGGAGCTGTCCAGGACGCACGATAAGCGTAGGTTCTCAGTGATGGACCGATCTGCTCCCAACCGTCATTATGCGTCGGCTTTTTGTCGGGGATAGGAATAGCCGTATATTTAGCTTGCTTCCCATCCATGCCCTTTTCTCCGGATTCAGCTTTCCGCCATCCTTTGCCTTCAGGGCCATGTTCCTGCAACACGATCGCTTCTTCCGTATACAGATAATCCGCTAACCGGATGGCGGCAATCTGCTGCTCTTTCGTCGCTTTATTCGTTATCGCAAATTGCGAAACACCGATTCCCGCAAAATTCAGCGTCTGCTGCACACCGTTCGGGCCTTTCAGCGGAGGCAGGGCAACATAATCTTTATGACGCGGCGCCTTATCATCCATGCTGTAAGCATAACTGATTAATGCCGTTGAAAGCGTACCCATAATATTGTCCGGTTCCCGGTTGGCCATTTGCTGAACCGCATCGGCATTCTGGGTAAAGGCTGCGGGATCAATTAATCCCTCTTTGTACAATTGATTCAGATAAAGGAGGCCTTGCTTCCACTCTTCTTTGTTTGCCGTAAAATCAACCTTGCCATCCATGACGCGGAGGAACGTACCCGAACCCTTGTCGACGTAATCATCAAGGATAAACGAGTTCATCAGGAAGGCGGAGACGTTGCCTGCCCACATTTCATCCGAGCCTGTCAGCGGGATTTCATCTTGTTTGCCGTTGCCGTTCGGATCCTTCTCTTTGAACGCTTTCAGCACAGTATAAAATTCGTCAGTTGTCGTTGGAACAGGCAGTCCCACTTGATCGAGCCATTTTTTATTGATCCACATTTTGAGCGCATTGTCACAATGGTAGCATTCATTGACCTGCGGCAATGCATAGATGTTGCCGTCCGGAGTCGTGATGGAGGCTTTCATGTAAGGGATATCCTCCATCGCTTTCTTGATATTGGGTGCATATTGGTCAATCAAATCATTCAGAGGGATAAACACGCCCTGCGACCCATACTTCATCTGCTCTTCCTTGGTCAAATTCCCTTGGAGAATGACTTCAGGATAATCGCCGCCGGCCAGCATGAGCTGCTTGCGGTCGTTCAAAGCATTTTCCGGTACTAGGTCCCAAGCGATATTGATGTTCGTCTTCTCTTCAAGATATTTGGTAAATAGGTTGGTATCCATGTTTTCGATTGACGCAAACTGAGGCGCGAACATTTTAATGGTCATCGGCTCCTTCACGATCGGATAGGAACCAACGGCATTAAATAAATCTTCATTGGCAGCACCGTTGTCGTCCGTCTTGCCAGTTGACTGATTGCCGGAATTGGTTCCGCCGCAGGCACTAAGCAGCAGCATGCAAGCCATTAGGCAGCTAATGATGCCTAGCCAGTTTTTCTTCTTCATGCTCTTTTCCATCGAATATACCCCCCGTTTATCATCCGTATTTCGGGCGTTTGGCCCTTTCCTATGCTTTTGCCTCCACCAGCTTTTGCCGTATCTGAATAATGTACGGCCTCACCTCCTTGAAACCATAATCGCTCTGTCATGATCAGCCCTTTAGCGAGCCGATCATGACGCCTTTGACAAAATGTTTCTGGACGAAAGGATATATGATAAGCACAGGCAAGCTGGCAACAACGATCAAGGAATATTTCAGCAAATCCTTGAGCCCCTGCTGCGCCTGCATCTGGCTCACATCCGCCATCATGGAAGCATCGACTGAATTCAGAATTAGAATGTTTCTGAGAATGATTTGAAGCGGGAACAAGTCAGGACTCCTTAAGAAGATCAGTGCATCAAAATAAGCATTCCAATGCCCGACTGCATACATCAAGGTCATGACCGCAATAATGGGTTTGGACAGCGGCAGGACAATGCTGAATATGAACCGGATGTCACTGCATCCGTCCAGCTCCGCGGCTTCCGCCAATTCATCGGGTATCGTGGTTTGGAAAAACGTCCTGGCAACGATAACCTGGAATACCCCCAGTGCCCCCGGTAAAATCATGGCCCACCGCGTATCCAGCAGATGGAGATTCTTAACGACGAGGTAATAAGGAATCAGTCCTCCTTCGAACATCATCGTGATCACCAGCAGAACCATGAAGAAATTGCGGCCGTAAAGCGACTTCTTCGCCAGCGGATAAGCCAGCATAATCGTGAGCGTTACATTGATGAGGGTGCCGACAACGGTATAAAAGAGGGAATTCAGATAGCCGACGCCGATCTGCGGATTATTGAATACCGCCTTGTAGCCGTCCAGCGTAAAATCTACGGGAAACAGCCAAACCTTGCCCGATGTAACCGCCTGAGGCGAGCTGAAGGACGAGCTTACGATATAGATTAATGGTACAGCTACGGCAATAAGAACCAGGGTCAAGAACAGATAGATCAAGAACATGAATAGGCGGTCGCCTTTCGATTCACGTATAGCGGCTTTTTTGAACATAGGGTCTCCTCTCTTTCCAAAGTTGCTATTGTTTACTGGCTGCGTAGAACAGGCCTACCACAAGCTGCTGTTCGACAGCTTTCTGGCGATGTAATTGACGGACACCAGCAGAATAAGATTGATGACCGAGTTGAAGAGACCGATCGCCGTTGAGAAGCTGAAGCTGGAGCCCAGCAAACCAACCTTGTACACATAAGTGGATATGACTTCCGACGTGCTTAAATTAAGCGGATTTTGCATCAGGTATATTTTCTCGAATCCTAGTTTCATGATGTTGCCCAGATTGAGAATGAGCAGAATGACCGATACGGGAATAAGGCTTGGTATATCGATGTTCAGAATCTTCTGGATGCGGGACGCGCCATCTACCTTGGCTGATTCGTACAGCTCCGGGTTAACGCCGGACAGTGCTGCGATGTAAATAATCGCTCCGTAACCTGTAAATTGCCAAACATCGGACCAGACGTAAATGGACTTAAACAGGCCCGGTATACCCATAAAATTCGTGTTGCTCATACCTAACATCTCGAAAAATTTACTGATCATCCCCACATTTGGCGTCAAGTTGACGATAATGATCGAAACCATGATCACCGTAGATATGAAATAAGGGGCATATGAAACCATCTGTACCGTCTTCTTGAATAGGCCGTTGCGGATTTCATTCAGCGCGAGTGCCAGCAGGATCGGTGCGGGAAAGCCTACGATCAATCCGTAGAAGCTAATGCCAAGCGTATTCTTAATGTAGAGCCAGAAGTTCGGCGAATCGAAGAACTGGCGAAAATATTTCAGCCCGACCCAGTCGCTGCCCCAGATTCCCTGGATGACGTTATAATTCTTGAATGCGATTACAATACCGGCCATCGGTATGTATTTGAAAATAATCAAATAAAGAACGGGTAACAAGAGAACGAGATACAGCTGCCAATGACGCTTAATTTGTTTTCCTCTGGACCTTCCTTTCTTCACTTCTGGCAGCGCTTTCAATATTATGGGAGGTTTCGGTTCCAGGCTTGGTTCGGTTTGAAGCCTAGCGTTCAGTCTCGGCATGCGGGTTAGCTCCTTTCGTCCATTCCTACTTTCAGGTCCTTGCGATGTAAACCGAGTGTACACAACAATGTCATCCGGCAACAAGAAACAAAAATAAAAACGACTAACCATTTTCGCCTGGGCCTCCTCATAGAAAGCGAATCAGGGTTCATTCCAGGCGGACGGAACGCCTTAACAACGGGTTCGTTCTCAATCAAAAAAGGCAGCGATCCATGATCGCCGCCTTAACCGTTTTCTACTGCTGAATCATTTTCTCCCGGTTCCTTGGCCTTCCGGCCATTCCTGTATTCGCCCGGGGTAACTCCAGCTGTCCTCTTGAAAACGCGGGTAAACGAAATAGCATGGGCATATCCGACCCGCTCTGCGATCTCCTGCACGGAATAATCGGTTTCCGTCAGCAGCCGCTTCGCTTCCTTCATACGGATATCAATCAGGAAATCAACGAACCTTTGTCCGGTATTTTCCTTAAACAATTTGCTCACATATTTGGCGTTCAGCTGATACCGATCGCCCAGCATTTCAAGGGACAGATCCGGATTCGCATAGTCATACTCAATTAAATCGCATATGTTTCTAATGATGCTGGAGTATTGGTTGTCATTATGAATCTGCTTCATCTGTTCATAATGCTCCGTCAGCACTTGTTTAATTTCCTGTCTCAGCTGTTCCAGGGAATGGGAATTATCCACCTTAACCGTCAGCTTCGGCAATCCCTCCTGTATCCACTTGTTGTAGATTTCCTTGCCGAGTCCCGACATTTCGCGGCCGGTGTAATAAACCAGATAATTCATCAGGCTGAATATTTCATCATTGGTCAAGAAGCTGTTCTTCAGCTGTTCAAACCATTGATCGTAATCCTCGCTCCACTGCTCCTTCTGCATTCTGAAGGACTGGATGATGGCACGAATCTCACCTAAATGCGTATAGACCTCGACAATGCCATGGCTCGAAATATCCTCGCTGCGGATCAAACGATTCTCACCGAGCACGATTTTATACTTTAAGGCTTGCATCGCATCTTTATAGGATTGCGGAATATCGCCAATCTGATCCGTCGACCGACCCATTCCCATCGTAATTGTAAATTTCAAGTTTTGGTGCGTCCATGCCAGGAGTTGTTCCGCAATCGGAACCAGTACGGCCTCCTCGAACTTGTCCTGATCCCGTTCTTCAAACAGAATAATGGACAGGTTGGAAGGTGATGTCCATTCCGACCACAGCCGGCAGTCCCATTTCGAAGCGATCTCATCCACGACCGTCCGCAGAGTGAATTTAAGCAGATCTTGATCGGTCTTGGAATAATCCCGGCAGAAATCCCCGTACTTATCAATCTCCAGGATGAGCATACGATATCGATCCAGTGGCAGCGGCAAATTCAGTCGAGCCGCTTCAGACTTCCATTCGGATACAGATAGAGGCGAGTCCCCTTCGATCAGCTGGCGGAACATAAACCGGGTCCTGACATGGAGATCCTCCCGGTATTTCTCCTGATATTCCTTGGATTGTTCCAGTATGTTGTCAAAGGCGGATTCGATAAATGCGAATTCATCCAGCTTCCCCTTACGTCGGTTACTGCTCACCACCGGAAGCGAATAGCTGCTGAAACGGGCAGCGATCTCCTCAATTGGCTTGGAATTTCGCCTGGAAACATAAATCATCCATAGGAAGCCGATGGCAATCATGCCAAGACCTATGATAAACCAAAGATTATAGAGATAAGAGATAGCGCTTACAAAACCGTTGTTCAACAAACCGCTTCCATAGTTCCAATTCGTATAGCTTGATACATACTGGGAATTGACTTGGGATGGCGGACGATCCGCTTTGGTGCCGAACAAATGATTTCCGAAGGTATCCTGAACCTGAATGAAGCTCATGTTGGAATCCAGCATCTCTTCGGTAAGCTTGTTCAAGGATTCCGTGCTCACATTGACAACGATCATGCCTAAGTCGTTTTTCATGTAAGGCGATCCTCTGACCAGGCTGACCACCTGTTTGCCGCCCTTCATTTTAAATTGTTCGAAATTTCTCGCGCCTGTCCATTTCGGCGTTTTCGATACTTGATATTGTTCAATAAATTCATGGTCCGGATATGTACTTACGTATCCATTGGTGGCATTGCTGAGCACATAGCCGTCCGAATTCCTCACCAGATAAATCGAATCGATCAAGGGATAATAATTAATAATCTCCTTGAGCTTCTGAACAGCTTGAATATTAATATATGGATCGCCAACGGCAGATGATTTGAAAAAATCATTCAAAGCCTTGCTGTTGATGCTCTCGAGAACGATCATATTGTCGATCACCTTCAGGGACGTGTCCACCATGCGCATCGCTTGCAAGGAGAGCGACTTATTGGCATTAAGCGCCTCCCGCCGGCTCTGCTCGCTGAACAGCTGAAAGAAAACAAAAAATATAAAGGTAATCACAATGACAAAAATAGGCATATAGGAGAGCAATAGACGCTTGTACCAGGATCTCTGCATGATCTAACCCTCCCACCGTTTTTTCACAAATTTTTAATTATTATAACTTAAAAAGCACCTTTTGGGTTATAGTTCTCCATAGTCATAACGATACGCCCATATCTAAACAAAAAAAGAAGCGGGACAATGCCCGCTCCTTGTTGTAAACCTAGTATGCTGAATTGAATATTTTATAGCAGCGGGTTCTCGTGTTTCGCTTTCAGAATCGACCAGCGCCGCTCCACTTCTTTTTCAAATTCGCCAAGCATTTCTTTGTTTTCTTCCTTGAGCAAATGTCTTGATTTGCCCATGTATTTCAGCCATTCGCTGAGCGGCACCTGTTTCTTCTTCGCTTCAGGATCGTACGTAATATTCGTTTCTCCCTGCTCCACTTCATACAGTGGGAAGAAGTTTGAATTCACGGCCGCGCGGACGATGTTCTCCCCATCCTTGTCGCTCGATTTCCAGTTCAGCGGGCATGTGATCAACAGCTTGCCGTAGACGGTACCTACATTCTGGGCGTACCACTGCGCTTTCGCCGCCTTTTTCACAAGATCCTGCGGAAATGCTTCCGTCCCCGTAAATACGTACGGAATGTGCGCCGCCGCCATCATTTGCACCGTATCTTTATGATGGAACGCTTTGCCCTGCTGCTGTTTGCCGACACCGGACGTACTGGTCATATGCCCTAATGGCGTAGAGTACGAAAGCTGTGCACCGGTGTTCATATAGCCTTCATTATCATATTCCAGAATGATCAGGTTATGGCCCCGCAGCGCCGTTCCGATGGCCGAACCCATCCCGATGTCCATGCCGCCGTCGCCGGTCACCATGACAAAAATGAAATCCTCGGGAACTTCGATTTCCCCGCGGCGTTTCTTCTCAAGGAACGCTTCTACCGTGCCGGATAAAGTAGCCGGTCCGTTCTGGAACAAATTATGAATGAAGTTCTGCTTATGCGAGTTATACGGATACCCCGTTGTTGTGATATATGCGCAGCCGGTATGGAATAAAGTAACGACATGGCCTTCAATCCCTTTGAAAAAGAGCTCCAGCGCCGGGAAAATACCGCAGCCCGGGCAAGCTCCGTGACCGGAAGCAAACCGTTTCGGTTTCGCGGCAAGCGCTCGCATCGGCGGCACTTTAACGGATAGTTTACTTGTCTCTTCATCCACCTTTACGGTGATCAGGCCAGATTTAAAGCTGTCTCCATTCATCGGGGCAATGACCGGCTGCAGTCTTTGCTCCTCAGCTCCTGGTGTTTGGCCGTAATAATCAAACGGCACTTTGGCATAACCGAGCTCCATGGCCTCGATCGTCAAAGCAAAAAAAGCTTCCGCGTCATCTGCGTAATAGTCTTTCCCGCCAAGTCCGAATATGCGGGACAGCACAATAGGCTGCGGACCACGGATTTCCTGCAGGGCCGCTTTGACCTCATGGGTCAGATTGGCCCCATGCGCACCGTAAGAATCGGCACGTTCGCCAACCAGCAGTGCTTTGACACCTGTCAATGCCTCGCGGATTTCTCTTGCCGGGAACGGCCGGAGAATATTCGGGCTGATTATGCCCGCTTTCATTCCTTTCGCCCGCAGTCGGTCCACGACGTCTTTGGAGGATTCGGCCGCCGAATTGAGGAGGAATAAAGCCACCTCTGCGTCTTCCATCCGGTACAGATCAAGCGGCGAATAGGATCTTCCGGACAAAGCCGCATATTCCTCTGCCACTTCCTTGAATACTTCCCCCGCACGGTACATGGCGTTGGACTGTTGGAAGTGGTTGTTCATCAAATCGTCGCCGTTCATATAAGCCCCAACAACGATCGGGTTGTTCTCGTCCAGCACATGTGGATATTCAGGCGCCTGTTCCCCTACGAACCCCTGAACGGTTTCGCGGTTCGTGAATATTTGTACCCGGCGTTTCTGGTGCGATGTAAAAAATCCGTCATAAGCTACAATGACCGGCAGGCGCACGTCTTCATGTTCAGCGATTCGCAGCGCCATAATATTCATGTCATAAACGGCCTGCGGTGAACGGGCGGTCAAAATCACCCAGCCGGTGTTCAGGCCGTAGTAAAGATCCGAATGGTCACCGCGAATATCCAGCGGTCCGCTGACTGCACGCGTCACCAAATTCATGACCATCGGGAAACGCGTGCCCGCCTGCACAGGAAGCTGTTCGATCATATACAGGAAACCATTCGCGCTGGTAGCATTGAATACCCGTGCTCCGGCTGCGGCCGCACCGTAGCAGATCCCCGCCGATCCATGTTCGCCGTCAGCTGGAATCAGCTTGATGTCATGTTCGCCGCGTGTACGCATCATGTCAAGATATTGGGCAATTTCCGTAGAAGGCGTAATCGGAAAATAACCCATCATGTGATAGTTAATCTGGGCAGCCGCCATGGCAGCCATTTCGTTGCCCGATTCGAAGACTGCCGTTTGAGCGGCCGCCAGCTTATTCTCCGTTGTTTCTTGAATTTGCATATTCATGATCGGACTCCCTCCGCAGTTAAATAGGGAAATGATTGCCGCACACGGTGCTGCTCCGCATAATGCGGCTCTTCTAACATGGCAGCCAAAGCGGTGGTCGGACAAGCTTCGATACACTTCAGGCAGCCTTTGCAATACTGATAATCGATACCTTTCATAAACATCTGCATATTCCCGCGCTTATCCGGCTTCGTCTCCCACACGATGCAGAAATCCGGACATACCGTATCGCAGGCGGCACAGTGAATGCAGTCCTCGATCTTGTACTCTGGCAAATATCCCTGCCGGGAGCCGCTAAGATCCTTCAGGACACTGTTCGCCGTAACGTGCAGAATCCCGCCCAGCTCCTGCGTTTCATATCCAAGCATCGGCTGCGGTCTTGCGAAGGCAATTTTGTCTATAAGATCTGAGCCGTTTCCCAAGGAAAGGAACCGGACTTCGTTATATCCTCTGTCAAAGGTCCGCACATTCGCTTCCACGAGGTGGGGCAGCTTTTTCTCAAATGTTGTACGGATCACCTGCCGCATATCGTCCGGGTCTAGAAAGCTGCAAATCCGGAACAATGCCCCCAGCATGGCCGTATTCACTTTCGTTTTTTCCTCAACGGAAATGTTCAGCGCATCAACGACAGCCAGCGTTCCCTGCGTCATGTTCAGATCAACGGCCACTTCGGACAGGGCTCGCGCCGTATTCACAAGCACCGTTCCATCAGGCTGTACTCCGCTTATGACATCGATCGTCTTATACAAGGCTTCATGAAATACGCCGACGACATGCGGCTGCTCAATGGGACTGTGATCTCGAATTTCCACCTCGGAATCGCAGAACCTTACGAAGCTCTTCACCGGCGACCCTTTTTTCTCCGAACCATAGCTGGAAAAATTCGAACCGTTAAGTCCGGAGCCGGTCACCCCGGCTTCGGCCAGCATTTTTCCGGCCAGGTTGGCGCCAAGCCCGCCGATGGATTCGAGACGAATCTCGAAAAATCCCAGTTCATTCTTTTGAGGCAAAATCGACATGTTCTCTCCTCATTTCTTCTTAGGTCATTAATTCCAGTTTAAAAGAAGAAACGGACCGGGTTTGTGATTAAACTCACTACTCAAAAAATTGTGATTCCAATCACTATGTCGGTTGTGAGAGCGAAGTATACTGTCTTCAACAGTCCAATTGCGAGGCAATCTTATACTGACCTTAAGGCAAAAAATCACGAAATTGGAGGAGAAATTATGAATAACAACGTCCAAGAGACCTTAGAGCATCAGCCGTCCATGTTCTGCTTTCAATGTCAGGAAGCATCCAAAGGAACAGGCTGCACCATCGTCGGCGTATGCGGCAAACCGCATGATGTGGCAAACCTGCAGGATTTGCTGATTTATCTGCTGAAAGGCATCTCTTTTCTCAGTCTGGATGTCCGGCTGCCGGAGGGGCTTGAACAACGCGTATCGCTGTTTATGATGGACTCCTTGTTTGCAACGATTACGAACGCCAACTTTGACCGCGAGGTGTTTGTGGGAAGAATCCGGGAAGCGATCGAGCTCCGCGGTGAGGTGCGCACCTATTATAACGAACAATATCCGGAAGGAACCGCCAATCTCCCTGATGCTGCCGTCTGGCAAGCGGATAACGAAGCTGCTTTTGATGAAAAAGCACGTACGGTGGGTGTCCTCTCGACCCGCAATGAAGACATCCGCTCGCTGCGCGAATTGATTACGTACGGCTTGAAGGGGATGGCTGCTTATACGTACCACGCGCTGCATCTGGAGAAGGATGATCACGAATTAAACCGTTTTATGCGCCGCGCGCTTGCCGCCACGCTTGACGACAGCCTTGAAGTGCAGGATCTGGTCGCTTTGACGATGGAAACCGGTAAATACGGCGTCAACGCCATGGCGATGCTGGATGAAGCGAACACCTCGGTTTACGGAAATCCGGAAATTACGAAGGTCAATATCGGGGTAAGCAACCGGCCCGGCATTCTCATCAGCGGCCATGACCTGAAGGATTTGGAGGAGCTGCTGAAGCAGACGGAAGGAACCGGCGTGGACGTGTACACGCACAGTGAAATGCTGCCTGCCCACTATTATCCGGCATTCAAGAAATATGAACATTTTGTAGGCAATTACGGGAATGCCTGGTGGAAGCAGAATAGCGAATTCGCAGCCTTTAACGGACCGATATTAATGACGACCAACTGTATCGTCCCGCCGAAAGACAGTTATAAGGACCGTATCTATACAACAGGCAATACGGGGTTTCCGGGTGTCCGCCATATTCCAGAAGGAAAAGACGGTGCTCCGAAAGACTTCTCCCTACTAATCGAGCAAGCGAAAGGATGCCCCGCTCCAACAGAGCTTGAAACGGGTGAGATCATCGGCGGTTTCGCTCATGCCGCTGTGATGAACGTGGCCGATCAAGTCGTCGATGCCGTGAAATCCGGGGCGATCCGCCGCTTCTTCGTCATGGCCGGCTGCGATGGACGGATGAAATCCCGCACCTATTACACCGATTTTGCGGCTGAACTTCCAAAAGACACCGTCATTCTAACGGCAGGCTGTGCCAAATACAAATACAATAAACTGGATCTAGGTGAAATCGGCGGTATTCCGCGGGTCCTGGACGCTGGTCAATGCAATGATTCTTACTCCCTCGTCGTGATTGCATTGAAGCTGAAGGAAGTATTCGGCCTTGAGGATATTAATGATTTGCCGATTTCCTATAACATTGCCTGGTATGAGCAAAAAGCGGTGATCGTGCTGCTTGCCCTGCTATATCTTGGCGTTAAAAATATTCATCTGGGCCCTACGCTCCCTGCATTCCTGTCGCCTAACGTTGCCAAAGTCCTCGTGGAAAACTTCGGGATCGGCGGCATTACCAATGTGGAAGATGACATGAAAATGTTTCTTGGTGCCTAAAAAAAGAATGCCCTCGCCGGGGCATTCTTTTTCTTATAATTCAGTAATTTTCATAGCGTTTGCGCCGTAGTTCATAAAATAACTGCATAATGGGATGCTTTAACTTCTATTTCTCGGCCATGTTTAACATTCGCTTTTTGCCAATGCGTCTGTCCACCAAAGACAACTGTTCTTGTTATTGTGGAGGATGAGTGCCATCAGCCGCGCTGAACAGATAGTATACTTTTCAATCGACTTCCCGTGAAAATGCTGCTCACTAGCAGTACGAATCCGCCAAACAGATAGGGCAAGTTAAAGTGGACTTCAAACAAAATACCTGCCAGCATCGGTCCAAATATCGTACCGAGACTCGTATAAGCGTTATTCATCCCTGCAACAAATCCCTGTTCGTCCCCGGCCACTCTGGACAGCAGCGTATTGATCGTGGGACGCAATATATTATTAAACGTAAAGAACAACATCGTGACTACCATGACATAGTAGAAATGGCCGGAGAATAATAAGAATACAAGGGATACTGCCGATAACAACAGCATGGCAACGATGATCCGTTTTTCTCCGAATCGTCGTGTGATCCGGTCGGTGAACAACAATTGATTCAACGTGCCGATAAGCGAACATACGGTAAGCAATATAGCGATTTGACGCGTCGTGAATCCGTAGACTTGTACGACAAAAAGCGGGAAAATCGCTTCAAAATGCGTTAAACCGAAGGTCATGGCGAACACAATGAGCAACAGGACAAAATACCGAGATCGAACCGAAAGCACGATTTGCCAGAATACATTTTCCCTCTTCTCCTTCACTTGGCGACGCATCCGGCGAAGGTCCGCCGACAGCGATTCAGGCAATCCCCATAGACTGCAAACCATGGCCAGCAGCCCTACGCATGCGGACACATAGAAGGGCATCTTAATGCCCCATTCCGCAAGCAATCCGCCGACACCCGGACCAATAATAAACCCGGATGTCATCGACGCACCTAACCATGACATGGCCTTGCTGCGCTGCTCATCTGCTGTAATGTCGGCAATATAAGCAATGATGGACGGGATTAAGGCTGCTGAGCCTACTCCGCCAATCAACCGTGATACGAATAATAAAGTTAGATCGCCCGCGAACGCTGCGAGCAAGTTGGAGATGGCAAACAAGATCAAACCTATGATAATCATGGGTTTACGCCCATATCGATCTGACAAATTACCTGCAAGAGGTGAGAACAGAAACTGGGTCAAGCCGAAGCAGGAGACCAAATATCCCGCGGCCTGTCCGTTTGCTCTAAACTGCTCAAGAAGTTCCGGTATGATCGGTATGACAAGGCCCATACTTAGATTAGCGAGAAACATGTTGAGCAGTAATAATGGAAACGCTGACTTCTTTAACATTTAGGACCACCTATATCGAATGGATAAAAACCATGAATCGGAAACTGAATAACAGTCCCCCCTCAATCTGCATTTGTATATGTTAGCATGTGGCCTTCTATATTAAAAATATAAAAAACATATAAGGGATGAATCTTTTTGATATACATGGAGGTTGCTCTTGTATAATTCTTACGGCGACCGACATATCAAGTTCAGAAAATCGTTTTTTTTCGAAAAGTATCTACATTAAAAGGAGAACGCCCCTGAAGTTGAAGGGGCGTTCTCTTGATTCATGGATTCATGTGATGCTCCGGCACTAAATGGGCTCAGTTTTGACAAAAGAATACTACCTGCCGCATCTCATCTATTCCTTTGCGAACCTTTAATATTAGGCACTCCACATGGGACGAATACTTACTATTGATAGAAGGTTTTCCCTCGATCTTTCCTCGATCTTACTTCGAAAAAAACCTGATAAATAAAAAAGGGCATGGGTTATGCAAACAATGATCTGCTTGGCAACTCATGCCCTTTCTGATTAAATAAGCCGCCTCCACTCAACAAGCAAATCCTTTCACGTCTCGCTATTTTTCAATTTACATCATCAATGTAACACCTTAATTCTTGCCGCCATAGCCCTTATAAGTAGCGTAAACTGCATCTGCATATTGGTCTGCCAGAATCGGACGACCATAAGAATCCGTAGCTCCCGGATACCAATTATCTCCACCGTTGTAGTGCAATAATCCGTTGTAGATATTTCCAAACTTCGTAATCTTCTCATTTAAAATCAACGCGCCCAGATATACCTGATCTTGTTCACTGCTATGATTATACGCACGGCCAAATTTTGAGCTGAATTGAGATAAATACGCATTGCGAGTGTTTGGTTCTACCTGCATCAATCCGTCGCCGGCCGATGGACTACCTGGTAAACCTGCTCCAAAGCTGCTTTCCTTTTTGATAACAGCACTTAGCAATAATGCAAAATCTCCGCCTTTCCCATAGGCATTGTCCGCATTCATGACATATGTCCATATATGGCTTGGAACCTCGGCAGGCTTAGTTACTGTAGGAGGTGGTGAACCCGTATAAATCTTGACCGATGACATTTTGTCATTGATTGTGCTGCCAACCCAGGAAGAATCTGAAGTAAAGGTCCACTTGGTTCCTCCAAAATTATCATTCTCATATACTTCAACCGTCCAACCGCTTGGAACCTTAAGAGACGACATCCAGTCGTTCGGAATTCCGTTTGCGTTCAACTGAGACAGTGTATAATTGCCTACCCCGAGTGTCACTGCTTTTCCTCCATAGTTTATATCTGCATAGAATGTTGCTCCGTTCGTTGTCGGTGGTGTGGTTGGTGGCGTAGTTCCGCCGCTACCGCCTTTCTGCCATAAAGCAGGGACATTGGACGGTTCCCAACCTACTTGAGAAGTATGTGCCTGAAGACAGGTATAAGTGCTTCCATTATAGGTTACTGTGTCATTTACTGCATATGCCGTATTTGGAGCCCATGCCCCTCTAGCGGCTGCGTTTACTGACGGTAAGGCTGCGCAAAATGTGGATAGAAATACTGCTAAAACCACCAAAAGTGATAAGGGCTTAAAAGAAAACCTTTTATTAGTCATTTTTCAAACCTCCTTGTTTTTTTATTTATCTGTAGCGCTCCCATGGGACATGCCACAGGTTTTAAATGTACTATTATCTTACTTTATTTCCATTTTCTAAATTAATTCCACTGTTTTTAATAAGACCAAAAGGCATTTTAAGTCGTATGAAGATGACGGCTAGCTTTATTTCTCAAAAAGAGAGTGGTATGGTTCATAGGGTAATTCTAGTTGGCTAGATATCTGAAGAAGGAACTCATCCGCTTTCTTAATCAGGTTCATTAGATGTATGTGCCCCATTTTGCTAATAAGGGAGTTCTCCTGTGATAAAAAGGATAAGGATTGTATAAATATCAACGGCTCCACATTCATCTCCGAGTCTTTGGGGAACATCCGCAGTATTTCTTCTAGCAACATATTTGAAATAGGCTGCCTTCTCTCCTTCTTTATATATAAAGCAGTTAGCATGGATTCTAATGCCCTGTTGCATAGTAATAAACTGACGTGATGCATGTTTTTGTCAAAGAAATGCACAGATAAATTCATATATTCTTGAGAGCAGCTGGCATGAAGAACAATCATATCCTGGTAAAAGCCGCCTGTTTCCTCATGTTGGGAGGATGTATTCACATTCAGGTCAGTATCTCTTGTTACCGTCGATTTCATAATAAGCTTCACTCCCGTTTTTCACTAAGAACATACTCTAGTTATCCAAATTAGTATTTTCCAGTATATGTATTATACCATCTTGACCATTTTGTAGGCAATAGCCTACGGAAATTCCCTTATAGAACCGCATAAGATGAATTTAACTATCTATATAAGGGGTTATAACGTGGCTAATCATAATGATAAATCCATAGAGTTACTAGCCTTCGGCAGAGCTCTTCGGAATATTCGCAAAGAAAAAAAGCTCACCCAAGATGAGTTGAGCCTCTATTCCCGTGTCGACCGATCTTATATTAGTGAGCTAGAGAACGGAGAAAAAGCGCCTACTCTGCTAACAATTACTGCATTAGCAAGGGCGCTTCATGTTAAGGCTTCGGTTTTGATTGAGGGGTATGAGAGGGAGTTGGAAGAGAGAAATAATTAATAAACTTAAAAGTAAAATTTCAGGTAAACTCGAGTCTTTATGTTCATTGGTAGAAATAAAGTACAATCTTTGTTCCTGAAATTACTACTTTTTTCGTCTTCTAACGAATCTTAAGTTAATTTCTTCTTTTTTCTCATCCTTTTTTTTCTCATCCATCTTATTGAGAATAATATCTTCTATATAGTCAATTAAATGTAGAATACTTTGTCTCCTTAATGTTACTAAATCATCAGTTATATATTTAAATGCTGCTAGAAGAAAGGTTAATAGAGCAAGGATAATAAAATGAATTACTAAAAGATACATCGCATCATTTAAACTGATTCCCTTGAAGAGAACTATCTGAAACTGGGACCAAACAGGAATGAAAAGCACTATAAAAAAACCAGGTAAGAAAAATATAGTTGGTTTAGCCCTTTCCGCTCTTTTGTTAAGTTGTTCTGTAAGTTTACCCAATTTCTTTTCAGTATCTAAATGTCTATCGGATAAATAATTCTCTATTTGATTTTGAATATATCTATGATATTGATTGTCAGCGCTCCATAACTTTGTTTGCACCACAATTCCATATTTCTCCTTAATTATTTGCTTAGCCTTTCGATTTAATATGTAAGCAGCAAATATAAAAATTACAATTCCAATCGCAAGAAATGATCCCTTATTAAATAATATTGTATAAATTCCTCCAGCTATAGCAACAAGCAAAGAAATCCAAAAAAAACATTCCACCAACTTCATGTATTTAAATACTAATGCTTTAGAGTTTAGACTCTTGGAGAAATAAAGAATTAATTCATCAAACATCTAATAACCCCTTCTTTATCCAATATATGATATTATCGATTTTTTTATAATTCTTTTTTATCAATCTTCTATTAGCTGAAAATGCTCCGTCAGAGTTTCGATCGTGAACTGGTTTCTCAATTTACATGCTGAGTTCTGGTTCGCGAACATCCCTTTTTCCCAAATCGCTTCATGCTTCGGAACCGTCTTAAGCCAAGTCACGCGTACCACGTACTCGCACAGATCGGGATCATCGACATCTGTATCCATGCTGACTTGCAAGTCGGCCTTGAGAAGCGGTATATTCTCATCATCGACCACCACTTGAAAATCCTTGATAGGCACGGCCTCGTCTTCAACGATGCCCACGCCGACATACCCTACTTTTGGAATGCATGCAAAGATTCGAGCACCTGGCTTGAGAAGATTCAGCGTGTTACTGTACCACCTTCCTTGCCCCGCCGAAATGAAGCCATATCGTCTGCAGTCCTCCCAGTTCCGATGAATACCGTCTCCCAACGAGACATAATAGTCTTTTCCGTTCCACGGAGCTTTCCCTGTCTTTTTGGACGTCGCGCGTGAAGTCTTAGCCTCCACTTGGTTCGGATCAATGAGCCAGTTCCTGGCTAAATACTCACTATCACCATCTTTGAAATAATGGAAGAAAAGTGCATTCACCGGAACCCCGAAGCTCGTCAAATAGTTGATAATCCGCTCGGTAGCTGGATCCAGCTCAGACGAGACGATAATTAATTGATGTAGCTCATTCAAGCTTTCAGGAAAATCAGTTTTGAAATGGTCTACAAACTCTTGTTCCAGCTGCTTTCCTGGATTCTTCTCACTATAGATTCCTATGATATCCGTGTAAGTCAGCTGTTGAACCCAAGAAGCATAATCGAGTGTCTGTGCAACGACTTCCCGTGGAGTCTTGTTACGCTTTAGCTCGATAACAACCAGGTTTCCTTCAGCATTCATAGCCAAAATATCAATAAATTTACCAAAGGCCGTGCTGATCTGCCTTCCGATGAGCATCAAAGAGGGGTCGATAATACTAATATCATGGGTGATGACATCCTCAAGCTTACGCTCAGTCTCGATACTTGAAAAATGAACTCTCTCCACTGCTCCGTTGATTTTCCATATCCCTAGTTCAATTGGCATTCGAAATTGCTCCTTCACCATTAAATTCCGATTATTTCTTTAATCTTCGGAGATTCCTGCAACTTCTTATTAATCATTATCAATAAATTCCAATAGTATCTACTTCTAGTCTATTGCTTGATTCCTATGAATTCCTAGCACCCGCTCAGCTAGATCCACCTGATCATGATCCAATTCCACCCTTACCGATCCAGCTCGTCTATGTTCACGCCACTTTATCAGATCTTCTTCCGTCTCTAATTTCAGTTCCGCTATCTCTGCAGCCCGGTCGAAAATATACTTCGATGTATACAAAGCCGTGTAGATTCCTCGTCCACCTGAAACAATCGGTTTATCCCGCTTCATCCACCTATCGATTGTAAATTTTACATATAGCTTTTCCTCAGATCCTCGCCTCGCGGGACGCTCAGTAATTTCCTTGCGACGAAGTACCTTCCAGTCGGCAACTCGTCCGTACCAGTGAATGCCTGTTTCTCCGGTAGAAGCGAACTTTCCCTTCGATTGATAGAGGGCAATATATTCGATCTGGGTTAGAATCTTGTGATCCGTCACATTTTCAAGAGGGATATGGTAAAAGTTTAACTCCA
Source organism: Paenibacillus sp. CR_12 (assembly GCF_041953985.1). Lineage (NCBI taxonomy): Bacteria > Bacillati > Bacillota > Bacilli > Caryophanales > Paenibacillaceae > Paenibacillus > Paenibacillus sp. CR_12. The sequence continues at coordinate 646,722 of NZ_JAVFHO010000003.1, forward strand.
GTGCCTGTTCCAGCTGGGAAGGTTCTTTTAGTGAACCTACCAATACATTTTTGCCAGCCATTTTATCCTGGTAGTAACTCTTCGTACCTCGAGGTCTCGTCGAGCGTTCGTATGCTTTTTCCGGGCTGTCCTTAATGAGCTCATCGAGGAATTCTTCCATCAGCTCCGTTGAGTTAGGTAGAAACGGAAAGGCTCCTACATTGACGAGCTCGATACTCTTATAAAAACGATGCTCCCTGAATTTCTCCTCATCATGATACGGAAAGAGCACATACGCTCCAAACATACTCCGTTCATACTCTTGCTCTTGCTTGTCTGAATACACAATTGCGTCCCGGTAACGATGCATTGTATTGATATCGTCTTCCTCCGGACCTGGCTGCTTGTATTTATCATAATAAGGAGTTCCCTGGTATGCAGGATTTATCCGATATTTCGCGTCAAAAATATACTTATACTCCACCGTAGCATCATTCTTCTTCAGCGTCAGCACATTATCCGGCTTCTGGCCGAGTGTAGCGCTTCGGTCGCCTTTAGGAAGCGCGTTGTAATAGAGCGTAAATACTTCCCCGTTACTCGGATTCCTGTACACCATCCTTGCGCTGGCCGACTTATCCAATGTCACAAAAATTCCGGAACGCTGAACCTTGATGATATCCTGTTTGAGAAGTTCATACTTCTGACTGAGAAGATCATGGATTTTCAAGAAGCACCAGTATTCGTACAGCTGCGCCAAGTCTTTCATCGAGAGACGGAACAAGTCGCTTTGGATCGATAAACCTTTCATGAGCATCAAATAATTGCGATATACTTCCCGATATCCGGGTGCCATCTGCAACACTAAAGATACGGAAAGCTGCTTCATCCCACCAACGTTTAGAAAATCCAGCCTTAATAATCGCTGCAGTTGATTCTGCATAGAGCTCATCCGCTTCATTAGGAGGGGATCCTGCATTCGAGCACTACCGGATAATCTTGATTTCAATTCCTTTAATTTTTTCGATATGCGCTCCAGCACCCACCAAACAAACCGATTCTCCATCGTGTCATATTGGATTCGGCGTTTCATTTCCAAGGCTTGGGTAGGGTATAAGGTTTGACCGTTGACTGGAATAAAACCGATCTTATCGTCTTGTCTAAGTAAATGAGGGTGTTTGGTCAGGTACGCAATGTTTTCTTTACCTGTCTTCTTGACTCTAGCTGCCTCGACCTTTCTCATCTCTTTCTCTAGCTTGTAGTTAGGAGAAGTCTGTATTCGCTCCACCGCTTGAACAAGCTGTTCAAACACATGCTGGAGAATTGCAAAAAATTCCGTAAGACTTTGATGTTTCGTTTCTTTTAATCCGGTTAAATGATACGTCTTGCGAAGAAAGTCAAAAGACAAATTATAAATCTGCCGATTCACATCGTTTAGTATCATTTGATAATCTTCTTTGTAATCCATTTTGGAAGGAAAAATCTCCAGTTGTAGCTGAAAAACAACCTGCCCGTTTAGCCGTAGCCCCAGATCGGATAGACCAACCTCGTTCTGAAAGTTCAGGATCCCCGACAGGATAGATTGGCCAAGTGGCTTAATCGCTTGTCTTACGCTGGCATTATCGTGATGGAAGGTTAGAGCCAGTGGCTGCTTCTTCTCCACAACGAGCTCATACGACTGCGTTTCGAAAAATAGCGGCCAACTCTTCTCCCCCACCTCCCATGGGGTGAGCGCTCCTGTTTCCGGTGAGAACACCGAAATCTGCTCTATTTTTAATTCACTCGAAAAGGAATGAACCTGCAGGCTTGTATTAATCCACTTCCCATCTTTGCTGCGATGAAGCTGCATAGACTCCACCGTAGGATGACACGGTTTGCCCTGAATATAGAGATTGAAGAGGTTAGTCTCGATTCGCAGCAGTTCCACACTCTGGTTAAGAGAGCCAGTAAGAGGTGAATCCATCTTCTTCTAACCTCCGCAACATAAAGGCGATTTTCCGAGCGCTTAGAGGATGTTTAGCCTTGCTTTCCTCTTCGTTGTCATTCCATTTTAGATAGATCACCGATGCATCATCCATAAGTTCTGACACTGGCAAAGTTCTCCCTAGTGCCCCTTGCAGAAGCTTGAGGAGTACCCGCTTCACAGATAGGCTACTACCTTGGACGCGCGGTAAGATTTTCTGTAGGAGCTGAAGATCAAATGCCTCATCACTCGAAAGCAGCTCATGACGCTGATTGTATACCACATAAAAACAGATCGAATCCCGGATCCGAAATCCAACATGAGAATGGATATCTTCTAGGATGTGGTTGATCTTCACTAGCTTCTCTGTCGTAGTATGAACTAACTCCGTATACTCAGAATACACGTCAACCAGTTGCAGATACTCGCTTCGTAAGAACAAGTTATGCACCGGAAGAATGCTCTCCTCCTCTTGCACCCCTAGGCTCGGATATTGCTGCAAATCAATATAATTAAACTCGATCGTATTCGCGCGATCCAATACCTTTTTGCTAAAAGGATGTGTTGTCTCATCCATATTGACTGTGCCAATCAGATACACATTATCTGGAATGGACAAGTCCCCATATACCGATCGATCCTCCTGTAGCAAGGACTCCCGGTTAATTAGCTTGGAAGTAACGATCCGATCTTGTTTCCATTCCTGTGTCTCAATCACGCTGAGCACATCGCTGAAATAGTACTCCACTCGGGCCAAGTTCATTTCATCCAGGCAGACAAAATAAGGCTTGTGCTGGTTCTCAGGCTGTGAAGCTTCAACAAGCACTTCTGCTAAACGTCCTGGTCGGAACACTCCCGACAAGTCTTTATATCCTAGCAAATCAGAAGGATCGCTCCAGTCAGGTCGAACCGGAATCAGCGTAAATTGTCCATTGTCTCCGGTAGCACCTAGTGCCTCAGCAAAAAGCTTAACGAGCTTGGTTTTGCCGGTACCGGATACCCCCGCCAGAATAACGAAAGGCTTGGTTTTTAGGGAGAGGTACAGATTCTCGATAAGGCCGTGAGGATAATGGAAACCTCGGTGGGAGATGTATGATTGGATTTGCTCGATTTGTTCTAGCACAGTTAATGAACTCAAGGATGGACTCTCCTTCTCTTCTTTCAATGGTACCTCTTCGTTTACACCTTTGTTCTTAATAACATGGTCCACATACATTTTATAGTTAGAGACCACATTCTCTAGATCCGCCAGTAATTGATCGTCATCTGGAATCGCATTTCGATCATAGCGGATATACGCCACCGTAGAGACTTGGTAGTCGCGGCCGAGACCACTTCTCGAGGTAAGGTTAATGCCATCATCCTTCTGCATACCTTCCAGTGGAAGGAGTCCACGGAGCTCGTTGACCTTCTGTTCTAGGTAGTGGTACCCTTCTTTCTTTCCGAACTCATCTTTGGGTACAGTAACCCCTTGGTTTAATGTAAGATAGACAGACTCCATGTCCTCTGAAAATAAATAAACGATATATTCGCCGTGCTGTGTTGTATCCGTTATCCGCTTATCCATCACCGCGATCCAAGGAATGTTGGCCCAGTTCCCCATACCAACAGAACCTTGAATTTTGTATTTAGGATCTATAAAAGAGAATGATCTTATTTGCTCTGGAATTGTCTGTCTGAACAGAGTACCTAATGGGTGACCTGCAAATGTTTGGTTTCTAGCTGTTATGTAACTGTTCATGATTTCAGACAGAGCATTTTGAAGGGAGAAAACGGACTTCCCTAACTTATCGTTATAGTTCTGTAGCTCCGTCAGAGCATACTCCTTTAACTCTCGCAAGACGTGGTCATCTAGTGTGTCGGCTATATCAGGACGAAACGTTACCGTTTGGCGATCTTGATTAACTTCTAGGATGGCCGATAGCGCCTCAAATGGTGTTTTAAGCAAGGTTATAGTTTGAGATAAGGTAAAATCATCCCAGTGGCTTGCCTTGCCAAGGGGAGGTAAATCTACTCTCTTACCTAACCTACTATTCTCTTGAAAGTATGCCAAAAACCGCTCAGCAATCGTGCTGAGCGGGAAATAAAGCGAATGGGTCTGTTGGTAATGTTCGATAAGTGATAGAACCAAAACCATTTTGTAGGATTTTTGTTTGGTGCGAAATATGGATGAGAGTTGTTCTGGTAGCATTAGGACCTCCAAGAACTTAGCTAGGTTAAAACTATTTTAAAAGAAATTATTCCAAACAGTGGCATAGACTAAGAGCTGCTATTGACATCATTAGTACAATTATCAAGGGAACTAATATCTTATAGTTAATATCGGTCATGAAAAAGCTTGGTTTAATATAACAAGCTAAACCTTAAGAAATTAAGCTGAATTGATTGCTACTTAATACAAATCGATACCAATGCCCCTATAAATCAAAATTTTAATTATTATACGAAGCAGCCAACTATGTAAATAATGTAATGGGTATTTGATAAAGAGACAGAAGTATTTTATATTCTGATGATTAAAATATCTGCTTAATTCTGTAATCAGATTGATATTAAGCGTTGTCGTAGACATCGATTAAAAACACCCGTTCCTGGAAACCACCTCGAGCTTCCACCTTCTTCTCTCTCAAGATCTCTAATTCTTCCCATGTTGCACCATGTACGACGACCAACGCCCGAATAACCTCAAGCATATCTGCAAGCTCTTCCAACGATTCTTTTGAACTTTGAGCGGCAAAGTATTCCTCAGACTCTTCCTTGAGCTTTACGACCAATTCTTTCGTATACTCTTCTTCATCCAAGATACGTGTGCGAAATTCTTTACCTGTAGATTCAATTACTTGGGGAATAAGATCTCGAACTAGCTTATTGTAAACCGGCATAGTATCTCATCCTTTACATGGTTAATTTCGACCATTGTATCATACCGAAGGAAGTGTAGAGTAGATGCTCATTTCCTTACAGGTCCCACTGGAATCGGTTCAATCTTTCGTCTCCAACAGGATCCTGCTTCCATGTTAACCTAATTCATTTAAATTAAAAATGGTGACCCAATTTCACAAAATACAACGACAATAGTCTCTCAACCTTTATTAAATAAACACGTTGAACGGGGAATTGGTCTGTAAGATGAACATCATTTTCGTAATCCGGTCCCATTCTTTCGGCTTGCGAGCATTATAGCTTCTTCAAATGCACTTACAGCCTTCGCATCCATTCGTCTCGTCCCATGTCTCGAATGCCGTAATCCGGGTTCCTTCTGGCAACACGTTAATAGAGCCGTCATATATAGCATCACGATAGATAAAAGGAACTTCATTAAACTCTCTCCCTATCATTCGAAGTTAGTGTAGAAACAAAAAAGACTCAAACCAATTGTCCGGAATCACTTCAAATTGCCTAGTTGGATGATCATGAAGATACCTCCAGTATCTACGCATAATGACATCTTGTTTCAACATGCTCATTATTTAAAGACATATCTTTAAAAAATAGAGCGATACAACTCGGAAGGATTGGATGCTACTCTACCCGATAGGTGAATCAGCACATCATCTACGCGGTTCAGAAGCTTCTCAAGCTGCGCGGCATCCATGTGTTGAAAAATTGAAGCATCATTACAGCCGACCACAAAATTAAGAGTATGAATAAACATGACCTTATCCAAATCCGGGATAGAATTCTGTCCCGTTAGCTGGATGACATCCTGAAGCGAAAAGTAAGGTGGAGAAAACATGCAATTATTCTCCTTCATATACAATGCCCTGAGCATGCATCCTAAAGCGCGATCACTAAACAAGATACATACATGAGCAGAGATCGGATGCATCAACTGGGCTGCTGAGTTCATATAGATCTGTACGTAATGCTGCATCTTAATCATTGATTTGGAATGAATAGAGGATTCCTGAATTTTTAACTGCCTATCTTTGCTATCTCTGCATTCGTCGATGGAGGTTAAATGATTCACATACGTCAGCTCCGATCAGGTTATTGAAGATACCCCAGCTGCGACTGATTTCTGTAATGGTTTTTCCAAATTTGCAGATGCATAAGAAGTAGTTCTAGCTCAGTTCTTCAAAAAGAGTAAACATATAGAAATAAATACTTACTTAGGATGAATAAATAAATACAAACTACATACAATATTACCGCATAGTAGTAATTTATTCAAATAACTTATTAATTATATATTATTACAAATCGAAATATTTCCTACACTTCTATTAAAGAGAGGTGTAACGATGCCTGATGTCCTAAAGTTAGTCGGAGCACGCATAAAGGATCTTCGTAAATTAAGAGGATTATCTCAAGAAGCATTAGCAGAAAAGGCTGGCTTCAATATTAGTTATATAGGATTTATTGAACGTGCCGAACGTAATGTTTCTATGAAGAATCTGGCGAAGATTGCTAGTGCATTAGATGTTGGAGTGTATGAGCTTTTTACATATTTGAAAGAACAAGAAGAACTGCCAGAGGAATCGGGTATGAATGATATTATTTCTTTACTAAGAGAACGAGACCCGAAAGATATTGAGATGGTCCGAAATATACTAATTGAAATTTTTCGGCGGATTGATGGAAATAGTTAAAAAAGCTGATCGGAGTCCGATCAGCTTTTTTAGAGGTTAGAGCATAGGATGAACATGCACTGTATGCGGGAACATAGGCTAATTGGTTCCCATCCGTTTCGGCACGCTCAAGCCTTGATTTATAAGAGTTTTCTCCGTTTTGGGATGGTTCTATTTGGTTGCAGTTTGTTCGGAAATGATGATTTTAGTCCCCAATTCGTCCCCAACAACGATCTGTACTAATAGTACAGTTACATCATGCCGCCCATGAGACAAAAGCGTTTTTATAGATTTTTCCAGTCTTTTCTAATGTTTTCAATCCGATTTTCTATAGAATTCAGTCCCATGAATCCGTATGAGTATGATGTGTGAGTAGAGTATGTGAGCACGTTGCGGCATCAAAGTATTCAGACGTCCCCAGTATGCCCGGAAGCTACCCCACTACTATTATCACTTATTACTCTTGAAATCAGTATCACTGCATACAGTTCACTTAGTAATCTTTTAATTCACCACTAACACAAATTCTTATAGCAAGTGCTATATCAACCAATAGTTTAATACTTCCGATGAAATTGTGGTCAATTTTGTGGTCAAGTAAGTGCCTCACACCCTTTGGATTAACGGCCCTTGTGACCCATAGCCGATAAAATTGTATTGTGTGAGCGACTTATTGCGGTACTTAATTGCCAGCAGTTTTGCAAAATTATCATCGTGTGTTGAAATAATTAGGCTTCTCTTTCTGAAATTAGAGTCGCTGATTGCACGTAGGACATCAATGAAAGATAGGATTTTTATGTCGTCCATACTTTGGATTGGGTCATCAAGGAATAACTGATCCCAATTCGAGAATTTCTGAGTTAGTCCCAGACCAAGAAATATGCTCAAAGCGAGAATATTTAATTGGGCCGAACTAAAGAGATGATCAAGAATTACATTGCCGGTAATATCCTTTACATTTATACCATTTCTGTCTCCATTCATTCGAATTTCTTTATAATGTGGGTGAGGGTACACAAGTTTATATATCCAATTCACCATTTTATTATTTTCCAATTGTTCTGTAACAACTCTTTGCAGGGTATCTAGTGCAATTCCGTTGATTGTATTGGTGTCGTTTTTATATCTGATCAATTGATCCAGATTTTCCTGGTAATTTTCCATAGATCCCGTTAATGAAACATAATCCTCTAATAGTTTTTGTTCGTGTTCACCCGGCATGTAACCCAACAAACGGTCGATTAAGTCTATAACAGGCACTATCTTCTGTATTTCTTCTTTCTTTGCAGAAGAGTCCTGTTCCAACTTATTTAATTGATCCTGAAAACTCCCTATGCCTTCGATTTGCGTTTTCAAGGAGTCCATTTCTTCAATTACTCTTTCAATTGAGGGTTCAAAGTCAACAAGCCCTGATGTTATCATTTCCTCTTCCCAAAACTTAATTTCTTTACTCACTTCTTCTAGCACCGCAAGCACTTGCTTTTTCTCATTTCCTAAACCAAAGTCATCTTTGCCAGTCAAAATCTCATACTGTAATTTATCTTTATCTAAACGATCAGTTAGAACCTTCAGTTGTGTTTGTATTGCCTGTTGCTCTTGGGTAATTGCCAGCACTCTTTCATCAATGAACTGGGTTACTCTTTGATGAAGCTCGCGGAAATCACTTTGTAAATGATGCATCATATCAATTAAGGGAGTTACAAACTGTTCCCTAATTACTTTCGACAATGCAGCTAAATCCGTATGCAAGCCTGTGATTTCATCTGAGACATCTTTCAGTTTCTGATCACCTAAAGATAAGGTATGCCCGATAATAGCTATCAGTTGATCGGGAATCGGTGAATCCGCGGTTGCAATACCACCGACGTGTATTTCTGGAAAAGACTCTGTCAAACAAACCGGACATTTATCAATAGAATCCTGATTTTTTAATATGTAGGATTTTACTTCATCTAATACGCGGCTATACTCTGTATTCATACCCGACAAGACATTTAATACACCGTTTTTAGTTTGTACCTGAGATTGGAGAAAACTCCTTGTCTTAATCTGGTCGTTATAGCTTGTTCGTTTTTCTGTAATATCCGCGGGTAGTGCCCTTTCGAAACCGAGGTCTGCTATCTCGCTACTAAAAGTTTTAAGGAAAGCGCTATAATCTCTTCGAAGATCCGAGTAGATGACCCAATAATCATCAACAATACTTGCAGATTGTTCATCGATGGTGTGACGCCAAACTAAAGAATTTACGTGCGACCATTGATTCAATTGACTTTTCTTGACCTGGATTGTAGATTTCTGTGTTTCAAGGCTAGACTTAGTTTCCTGTAGGTCCTTACTCCTGACTAAGTCAGCACTAAGATTTAGGTTGGCTAAGTCATTTAATCGCTCCCACCTCTTATGTATGATTAACCTTTCTTCGAACCTTATCAACCGTTCAAGTGGCTGCATTGATTTCCCTATTTGAATGGATTGTTGATTAGTTCGTTGTTGTTTGGCAAGAATTAACTCCTTCTTCATTGAAAGTTTTTGAAGAACTGCTGAACTATTGTTGAGAGTTATAGCATCAGGAAGTTCCCACTCTTGCAGGTTTAACTCCTCTGCATAAGCAGACGACTGTTTGATTAATTCAATAAGTAATGAATAGCTTTCTTTAATATTACTTAGGTATTCTTCAAAAGTCCCCCAGTTTCTTGCACGGAAAATATCGTCGATCTGATAGCGCTGCGTAACCGCAGTTTCAATACTTGTTGTTAATTGATTAATCTTGTTGCTCAAACGAGTCGAATCCTTGATTACCTTACTCTTATCAAAGATCTGTTCAAGCGGGATCAAATTTAATAAACGTATAAGGATGCTGCGTCGATCCCCGGCAGTTGAAGATCGGAGGAAATCGTTCATTCCTTCTTGACTCAGGAAATGAGCTTTAAATAGCTGCTCCTTCCAACCGGAATCGTAGCTTCCTAAGAATATACGTGTGAGTTGCACCTCCCAGGTCGGTTCTGCCGGAAGTAGTCTATCCTCAGATTTGCATACGAAGCTTTGCCAATCACCATCTTGGTGGACGTGTAGGCTAGATTCATATCGATCTCTTTCGGTAACAGACAAAAAGTTACTGGATGTAGTCCTACGAACACGCACCCCATTATCGAATTCAAGTTCCACTTCTGCTGTCCTTTGCTCTCTATCCCTTACGGTATCCACTGGTGATATAAATTTTAAATAAGAGCTCCGTTTTAATGTATTTGCGTCGTATAACCCTCTCTCCCTAAGTGCATGGAGTCTAGAGATGTTATCGGTTAAACACCATTCGATTGCCTCATAGAAACTGGTTTTACCAAAACCGTTAAAACCGTTTAGTACAACAAGTCCCTGATCTAAGTTTTCGAAGATATAACTGTTGTCATCTGACTCTTGATTCTGCCCATATCCCCGAAAATTTTTAATTTTTACTTTTTTTAGATTCACCGAACTCTCCCCTTTGATTACTCAATAGCATTTCTGACACTGTCGATTTTATTTAGATATCCAATGATTTGTTCAACATTGCGTTGAACTTTGAACTCTTGGTCCGGCTCTATAGATTCATAAACCTGAGAAATCAATGATTCTTGCCATGTTTGATTTTCTTGGTATTCTGCCAATAAAATATCTAATTCCTTTTCAGGGCATAGTTGTTGGTTTATTTTTATTACAGCTTCTTCCTGGGATGTATATTCCACAATTATTTTTCTTGCGACGAACTTGTCTCTCTCAAGCATAGTAATATCTGTCTCATCAAATCTCTCACTGTTATTGATATCATGTAAGGCTACTACATATAAGTCCCAAAGAAAGGCGGGCAATGTAACATTCGTAAAAGCATTTGGCCTCTGATTTCTTACTATAGTTAATAAGATTTCCTTTGCTTCAGGTAACAGGGATATAAAATGGTGAAGTTTCGGTATATCCAAAATCTCAACAAAAAAGACAAGTTTATCATCTCGAATATTTAATACTGAGTAATGAAACTCACTAACCCTTGATTCTAGATATGGAAAATTCAGTTGCTCGATTATTTCTTTCATGTGCACACCCCATCAATAAATTTACATACATCCGCATACATACAGCTATCGTCTTCTTGGGGAATAAGACACTTCGTACATTTGTACAACAGGTTACTGTAAAGTTCGTGATATTCATCGTTTCTTGCAACTTCTGCAATATTCATCACCATGTATCTAATTGCTTCTCTACTTTCTTTGCATGGTTGCAAATGGGTGCCGAAAACTACCTGCAATCCAAAATCCAGATCCTTAGCATGGTCCAGTGTCTGTCTAACAAACTCCGTGATGATTTGGCGATTATTCATAAATATGCTCGCATCTTTGAGAATATAAGGCTCATTTTCACTTAATCGAAAATTGACAATCCCTGGTTTATCAGACACTTGAATTAACGATGGATCGCGATGCAAAAACACAGCCAAAATACTCATTGGTCTTAAAAGAGCGGTTATTTTTGTTACAGAATGTCCATAATTACGAATGGAAAAGCTTTGTAGCAGTTCATCGAAATCCCTTTGTTCGTCTTCCATAGTTGAAAATAATTTTTCTGTTAGTTCAAGAAAGGTAAACACAATTTCATCCGCTTTTGATCCTGCATAATCGTTATTTAGGAAATCCGTAAGTATTCGGACCTCTTCTTCCACAGCGTTGATTGCTTCTTGAAGTTTAACCGACACAAGGTACTTTCTTTGGTATGATTGATGACTTGTAATAATTGTATGCAAGTCCGAAACTTTAACATAAGAAAAATCTCCGCGAATTACTGTTTCAAATAAGCAATCAATAATATGAAGAATAACCTTGTCACATTCGTCCTCACTTAAAGTATTTCCAATGGTACTGGATTGTAACAATGACCTTGCTTCAGCTTTTATAGTATTAATAGTCTCCAATTTACTTACATGCTGTGTAGCAAACTGAAATCTCAACGATTGTATAAACTGTTCAAAATGGTCATCGTCAATAATCTCACAGTATTGATGGTAAAGCATTTGATCTTGACGGATTGCCTCAAATAACTTCTCTTTGTAAAATGATTCCTTAAGATTGGTTCCTAGAGTTGCCTTATGTTGTGCATAATTTGTTTTATAGGGTTCTTCACTGGTAATTGACTCCTCCACTATACAATCTAGGATAAAGCGTTTATATGTCTCGTCTGGTTGTTGATCTCCCAGAGGCCATTTCCTAAAAAAGTCTGAATCGACTTGCGATATGGGGACATTAGTAAGGTATACATATTGATTATTGCGGCTCGCTACATCTGTATTTTTATAGTGGTGGTAAAAGTTATATATTGTATGACGAATTGTTTGATGTTGTTTTGTAAATTGCTTATTCTTATAAAATTTCGTTTCAATACATAGCCCTGCTTGTTGAAATACGCGAATGTCAGAGCCTCGCTCAACCCCAACGCCATCGGTAGGATTGGAGCCTTGGTCTGCATTTAACCGTAGTAGTTCTCTTGTTGCAACTAGTAGTTGGTAAAAATAACCTGCTAGGCTGGCCGGCACGTCAGTATTTCGAGCCATTCAAGACACTCCCTTTTTCCACACTCGTATATGTTTAATCTACCAAAGGTAACAGTTCCAGGTTGAACCTATAACTTTCCTTTTTCCACAAATTTCTTTTATGGGAGAATTCTACACGCTAACTACATTCCCCTTTTTTTCGACATATTCCTCTAATATTGACGAAAAAAAGCAAGCCCTTGGTAAATACCACTGGCTTGCTCCTTTTATAATTTTTTGGGAAATCACGAAACCGCCTATCACTAAAATTACCTAACAACCGATCCAGCCGCTTATTCTTTCGGCTCCTCTATATCGAACCCACCTCTATGTATAAACTCCTTAAGCAAATTGTGTACTTTTATGTTGATCTTGAACAGTGGTATCTCTGTGTTTTCCAGCTTATCAAAATACTCCTTTGCCTTAGCTTTGTCTACGGAGGCCTTCAAATCATCAAAACGACCGAATTCATTGATGCTTGCTTCAGTTACATTGGCAGCCATCAGATTACGGAGTTTCCTTTCATCTACCCCTAAAAATCGTGAAATACGCCTGATTTGGTCATTCTTTGCTCTGAATTGATATTCAGTGACGTATTCCCTGAAAGTTTTCCCACTTTCCATCTTGGCATTTCCGCTTTCTACGTCGTGAAGAAAGATATTTGCATACTTTTGTTCTTCCTGCGTCAATGTAGCGAATGACTTATGCAGATCATCAAGCGTCTTCCGCATTTCAGCTTCGTCAACATTATCTTGAGTAAGAATTCTCTGAAACTTTTCAAAACGCGAGTTCATATAATCTGAATCGATTCTCCCGGTATCAATCTCCGTCAGGTAACCAACGATCTCGAAAGGAACATCGTCGCCGCTACCCCCGCCTCCGCTGCCGAACAACTCTTTATACCGCATAGCCAGAACCAAATAAGTATTTTCATCAAGTCTCATTTCGACTTGAGTCTTTGGCTTACCACTGCCATGGCTGAACTTGTACGGTGGCTGATTCCATTTAAAGCCTTGAATTTTTGCAGCTTCCAGATAGTCGTTGAATGATTTGAAGAGGGAGGCAAATTTCCCGCGCTCCGAGCGATCATCCGGAAGCTTTTCAAAGTTCGGAATACCAGATCGAGCGAACAACTCGCTGATGTCATCAAAAATTGCATTCAGCTTGTTTAAATTGTACTCAAGCTTTTCTACAAATAATCCAATGGGCTTATCGCCAGAATAGAGCTTCACAGCTTTTTCTATGTTTTGCCCCATTGTATGTGGATACCTGTAGTACCGTATAGTTCCAAAAGGCTTTTCCGGGCCAAACAAACGATTGGTACGAGAGAATGCCTGAATGATATTTTCGTACCGAAGCACCTTATCCATATAAAGCGTGTTAATCCACTTGGAATCGAAGCCTGTAAGCATCTGGTCAACTACAATTAGAAGATCGAGTTGCATTTCAGGTGTTCTTTCAATAAACTGATATGGCTTTTTGTGAGCAAGGCGCGAAGCAATGTCCTTTTTCAGCTTGTCATATTTCTTCAGACTAAATTCCTGCCTATATCTGGAATTATAATCCTCGATAATTTCAACAAGACCATCTTCTTTAATAGCTACTCCGCCGTTATTATCAATGCTTGGGTCAAACAAGCAGGTAACCTTTAATGTGGGCATGGCTTGTTTTATCATTCGATAATATCGGATCGCCTCTGGGATGCTGCTTGTAGCAAAGATTGCATGGAACTTGCTATTATGGCTTAAGGTCACCCAGTTGTCAGCAATGTCTTGAACAAGCGTGTTCACATGCACTTCAGTTTGATACTGGGATGTTGTCAAATAGTCCTCTATACCTCTGACATACTTTCCATCATCACCGATATAACCCGCCATTTTTACTTGAGAAGAATTCATGTATTTATAAAAAACTTCGCTTTTTTTAGGATCAGCAAGGGCTTCTTCAACGGTAGCCGCTTTTGCCAACTCCAAAGCAACAACCTGTCGAACATCCCTATCTCTGTAGGTCAACACTTTGTAAGGATCAAATCCAAGAACATTCTTATCACGAATACCATCGGCAATGCTGTACCTATGCAACTCGTTGCCGAAGATGGTCGAGGTGGTGTTCATTTTCTTCTGGTTTTCATCCTGAATCGGCGTTCCTGTAAATCCAAAGAAAACGGCAGACGGGAAAGAATCCTTTATACCTTGGAGCATGTCCCCGAAGGTAGTGCGATGCGCTTCATCGACAATAAAAACGATTCTCTTGCAACTCATCATCTCAATATCATGAGTATTTAAGCCGCCCTCTTCATCTTTAATATTGCTCATTTTCTGTATAGAGGTAACGATAAGCGTGTTTACTGGGTTGTCGCTTTTTAATTTTGAAATTAAAGATACAGTATCTTCCGTTGCCTGAACGGACTCATTTTCATCCGCAAAACCGCGATACTCTTTCAAAGATTGAGTTCCGAGTTCAATTCTGTCCATCAGGAAGATAACCTTATCGGCATCTTTGGAGTTTGAAATCAGTTGTGCGGACTTAAAGCTTGTCATCGTCTTGCCAGAGCCTGTGGTATGCCAAACATATCCACCAAGCCTATCTCGACCATCCCAGTTGGTTTTGGCAACACGGTCAGATATAGCGTTTGCTGCATAGTATTGATAACTACGCATGACTTTCAATACGCCATCGGTATCGTCGGCAACAGTGTAAAAGCCGATAAGCCGATGTGCCATCGGAATGGAAAGCAGTGAAGAAGCAATCGTTTTCCAATCATTGATAGGCTCGTTATTAAAATCTGCCCAGTGAAAATAGAAATCTTTATTGAACTTTCCGTCGATTCCGGGATTGGCGAAATAAACGGTTTCTGCCGGTTCCATAGCAACAAAAATCTGAATGAGTGAAAATATTCCTGTGAAAATCCCTTCATCGGAGTATTTTTCGATCTGGTTATAGGCCTGGCTGACCGAAACGCCGCTGCGCTTCAGTTCGATGTGAATAACCGGCATACCGTTGATCAAGAGCATCAAATCGCCACGGCGATCATTTAATATTTTGGACTTGCTCTTATATTTTGGCTGCTGCGCTATCTGATAGCGACTTTGTCCGGCAGCGATTTCACGGCGGTCGTATATTTTAAGGCTGACTTCTTTTCCGAAGTGCAGAGTGTCATCGGGATTATCACGAATAACGGCCACAGTTCTCCCATTGATAAATCCGTTTAATTTCAAAGGCGTACGCAGTGTAGTGATTTGTTCCATAATCTGTTGCATCTCACCTCTTGTCAGAGGGGAATTATTCAAACGGTCGATCCCTCTGTTGTTTTCAAAAAGAATTTCCGCCCAGTTTATTATCAAATCTTCTTCAGAGGGATTCTTTAATACCCTTTGTTCCCAGCCTTTATGTGACAGCACCTCAATCAAAGCTTCCTCAAAATCAGATTCTTTGTTAAAGACCATTGCGCAATCACACCTCCTACACAAACATTTTTTCGAGCATAGCTTTCTTGATATTTTTCAGCTTCTCTAACTTACGCTGATGAAGGGTGATGAGCTGGTGGAGCAATAAGAAAAATTCGCCTATACGCTTCTGCTCCTGCACGCTTGGAGCAATAAATTCATACTCGTTCAACTCGTCGCGGTTAATTTTCGGCATACCGGAACGCATTGATACCGACACTGAATATTTGAAGAATTGCCGCGTTTGAAGTAGAGTGAATAAGAAGGTTTGGTCAAGTCCATTTTTTGCGTTTAGGACATAAGCATCTGCACTTGCAAGCCCTTCAAATGGTGCGAAAACGTATTTTCCGAGTTGTGGATTTATCTTCCCGTAAATGACATCGCCTTTATTGAAATGGAACTTGCCACTAATCAAGTTATCCTCTTTAACGGTTTTCACATTGTCGTATAATCGTCCGCTAAATGATTCAATATTGCCCGGCCCGATGTGTGGCAGATTATCATACTTCCCAGTTTTGGGGTCTACCATATTAGTCGAAATATCAACTGTGTTTACCCACTCACGCTGTTCCCAATCACCAGTAAATCCAGAAAAGCGAATTTCCGGAACATTGGCTCCATCCTTCGGGAACATTTTTTCAAGCATGGTTTTTTTAACGATTATCAGCTTGTCAGACTTGCGTTGATTAAGGGTAATAAGGTTATCTATGTGGGCGAAAAAGGCCGTAATTCTCTCCTGCTCAGGCACAGAAGGTATGCGACACAAAACGTTAATAAATGAGTCCCAATATAGTCTTTTTCTGAAATCGGTCACTCCATAAGAGAGATTATTCATCTGAATAATCGTTTCATCTCGGCGCAAAGAATAATCCATAAACAGAGGGTAAAGCTGAGCACTGGGAATGGCAGTAATATATGCAGGACTTACCATCCCTTCTGACTTCACGACCCCGATTGCCCCTTGCCACGCACGCATCATGTTTAGAACAAGATCACCGAAATACACATGTTTATACAGTGTCTTATCTTCGCTTCTGCGCACTTTTTTCCCTAAAGTATTGCTGTCTAATTCTTCGTTTGAAATACCATGATGAATGGAAACGGAAAGTATCTGTAACGAATCGTCTCCTCGTTCGTTCCGCTCAGTGTATATTTCTCCCAACTTCCTCTGTTCCCAATCATCGGTAAATCCAGTGAAACGAATATCTGGTTTTTTATCTTTTCCAGCCATAATATTATTCACCCTTTAATAGCTTCTGGAGCTCGCTGAGACCTTTCAAATCATACTCGTTGCCGACGAGTTCATCAATTAGTACCGAGAGAGTAGACTCCGTTTCCCGTATCTCCGTTTCAACCGCAGAGTATGTGACAGCGTATTTTTTAGATAGAGCTTTGACGTTGTCTACCAGAACATGAATTTCTGCACGGGGAAGCCGCTTAATACTCTCCGTAAGCGGAACAATCCATTTTTGTTCAAGCAGTTCAAGCGCCTGCTCGTCGGACAGCGATTCAATGGTTTCCTTGGTTTTCATATGCAAGGCTGCGGCATCCGCTTTGACCTGTGTTTTTAATTCCTTTTCTTCGGCCATCAGCTTACTTACTTTTATAATTTTTGCTTCAAAGGATTCTTCCGGGAATTCAAAAACAGATTGAAGCTCTGCTAAATAAGCATTGACTGCTTTTTTAGCATAGGTGCCATCATGGCTTGCTTCCATATTGGACCATACGACGTCGTCGTGTGCACTGATAAAGGCAAGTTTGTCGGCTTTCCTGGAAAGTGCGGCATAGGCGTTAAGAGCCTTAATTTCCTGAGTATCGACATCAGCATAAATTTCTTTAAGTTTTTCGCTGACTTCTTTTGCGACGAACGCATCACTGGACTCGGTTGTCACACTTGAATCCTTTTCTTCTTCGGAAAGTGAGTCGAGTATTTCATCATATTCAGAGGAGATTTCGGCAAGTCTGCATTCTTTTTGCATAACCGCTTCATATTCATCGGAAAGAAATGTCCGCTGCACAAGTTCAAACGGAATAACATGACCCATCCAACCATCCTGTACTTCTTCCTCTTTGCCGTCCTTCTTCTTGATGACCATGTTGGGATCAACCTTCTTAACAGCGTTGAATCCCTCTGTCTGAATAACTTCAAGATCAACAGATGTTTTTGCCCACTCATCAGCAAGAAATTGATAGGCTTCATACTTGTTAATAAGTGGAATGGAGGCAAGTCGGGCAAAAATTTCAGCACTCAATACAGCCTCTTCCTTTGAAATATTCAGGCTCGCCATATTGATTATAAGCTCGCTTTTCATGAAATCTTCAAAGTCTCCGAAAGCACCCATGAAATTGGAAATAAAAGCTTCTACAGCGGGATGCTCGTTGACAGTCTTTTCAATATTGCCAACTGCCAATTCAGTGTAAGGACCAGTACCTTGTGTAAACAATGCCTCCTTTAATCCCGGGAAAGCACTCCAGTACACGTCGAGTTTAGCTGTCTCGCTCATGGGAATGCCGCCGAACATAGAAGCATAGAGATCCCATTTCTCTGCGCCTTCGGAAGAATCAACATATCTTGGAATATTCAAATTATATTCATTCCGGCGAATTTCCTCACGGCTGACTTTTCTTGCGAATTTGTCAAGATCGGCTCTGGCCGTTACGGTGTCAACGATCTTCTTAATATCAGACGCTCTGAGCTTATTGTTCTTGCCAGCTTTAATAAAGCCTTTGGATGCATCAGCAAACAGAACATCGGTATTCTCACGCTTTTGCTTCAACACCATGATAATTGTCGGAATACCCGTGCCAAAGAAAATATTGGCGGGGAGTCCGATGATAGCATCAATGTGATTGCATTCAATCAAATTTCTGCGAATCCCGCCTTCTTCACCGCCGCGGAACAGGACACCATGCGGGAGAACGATCGTCATGATGCCATCCGGCTTAAGATGGAACAAGTCGTGGAGCAGGAAAGCATAATCGGCTTTTGATTTCGGAGCGAGGCCAAAACGTGCGTAGCGAGGGTCTGTTTCCTTATTGCTCGGTTCCCAATGCTGAGAGTATGGAGGATTGGAAACAACTGCATCCACATAAAGTGGGTTGTACGTTTCAATCGGGTTGGCTTCATCAAAGTATGGCCAATCATCTTCCAAAGTGTCCCCATTACGGGTCAAGATATTATCGGGTAGGATGCCGCGCATAACTAAATTCATACGAGTGAGGTTGTATGTATTCTGCTTCAGCTCCTGTGCAAAGTATTTAATATTGTTTTCATCATCGATATGCTTTGCAACAGAACGACCGATGTTTATCAAGAGAGAGCCCGAACCGCTTGTCGGATCATAGATCTTGATTTCCGTTCTGTCCTTCAAATGATCTGCAACAATTTCGGACATAAGAAGAGATACTTCATGTGGGGTATAAAACTCGCCCGCTTTTTTCCCGGCATTGGCTGCAAACATACTAATCAGATATTCATAGATGAAGCCTAGAACATCGTAATCCTGCTTGCCATCCATAGGAATATCTTTGATCAGATGAATCAGTTCGCTGATAGCTTTGGTTCGTAAGGCGGAGCTATCACCCAGCTTACTTAGTCCAGTCTGTAGGGTATCAAAAACACCCTCGAATACCTTCTTGTGAGAGGGATTAATCAGACGGTTGAATGCTGATAAGGCATCCGTGACATTAGACACATCAAAATCTTTGCTCATTTTGAGCCAAGTCGAGAACAAGTCCTTATAGGCAATAAAGTATCCGACATTTTCACGAACATACTTTACGGTTTCGGCATCGTCTTCAACAAGAGCCTCAATGTCTTCCTGGGTAAAGCTCTTTTCTTTCAAAAACTTTAACTCTTTGTCCGATAGGTACTTGTAAAATATGAAGCCTAGAATATAATCTTTGTATTCGTTGGCCTCAATCTTTGAACGCATTTTGTTAGCGGATTCCCATATTTTCGTGGCGAGTTGTTGCTTATTCATAATGTCTGTATCCTCTCTGCATATCTTTTAATATATTTTAAAAATAGAATGTTATTTTCCACCATTCCTACTATTGCGCTTAGTTTTCGTTGACCCTCCATAATATCGCCAATACCACATAATATGGTAAAGATAGTAGTTCTAATATCTTCATCTCTTCATAATTTTGAAACAACAACAGAACTTCCGCTGCTGTTCGTAAATCCTTCTTATTCATATCTTTATCAACTAACACTCTCCACATTTTGTTGTAAGTGATATCTATACCGTATCACCGAACACACATTCTTAAAACACTTCAAAAAATATCATAGCACAGAAAACATGAAAAGTAAGACTAAAATAAGTGAAGTGCTGTTTTCATTTCTCTACAAAAAAGTGGACATGCCTACAGAATTTTTAGAGTGTATTTTAAGCGACTACTGCTTGGACAGTTTGGCATCTTAATTAGATACTTCTGTTTCCACATATTGGCCCAACTAGCAGAACCCTTTTTCGTAAATGAAAAGTATAATGTAGCAACTGACATTTTAAATTCTGAAAAACATAATCCCCAACAAAAGTTACGCATTCTCGCTGATTTTTAAATCTACATTTCTTATCTACTATGATGATAGATAATCCTAGGAAATGTAGCAAGATCTAAGCGCGTCCCCTTTTGCCCGGTCTTTTTATCCGTAACAACAAGCCAAAAAAAGACCAAAAGACTGTTTTATACAACCATATTTGAGAGAGACATCATACCAGCAAATGTCGAAAGAATGTATTATGTTAGGGAAAAACCTTTTGGCACGGATTTGGAAATCGTGTTGAACAGGCTATCAACTCTGAGAACGCCTTAAAGCAAGCGACCGCCTATTCAATCTGATGCTCAAATGGAGATCCTAGGTTATAAAGCAAACATCAGAGCGACCAACCCAAGGATTCTTTGAGTAGTCACTGATTGCTATAAAATCGTTCAAAATCACGGCCATACGTCGACAACCTTGCTCATTAATTAGGGTGTCCATGCTTCGCTAATTTAAGGGCGACTTGGACATGGTAGCATCACTACCACCATGAACATCTATAGACATGGTTCTGCCGATCATATTGCGGTAAATAAGTTTGAAAGTCTATTCAATTCGGATAAAAAACAAGACGCTGGGGTAGTAACAGCCCAGCATCCTTCCTTTCGTTCATGTTAGTTTTCATTTGGGCGTAGAGCTTAATTCTTCCTCCACATCTCTGCTGCACATTTTTCGAAAATGCTGTACCATCCTCCTTATAAGACAAGGGTATTAATCCGTCTCATTTTTTACATTCAAAGCAACGTTTTCAATATGTGTGAGTTACGTAAAATAGACAACTTTAAAGATGTGATAGTATTCGCTTATAAAACAATGGTTCCTCAATAAGTTAATGGTAGATTATTTTAGCCAATTATAAAACTATAATTATTTTCCCCATACTTTTAAATTTAACTAACTCTTTTTTACCTAGCTCTTTTCTTACACGTATAACGACATTATAGTAGTTTCTAAGAAGTTAGATTATTCTTCAACGACTGACTCCTAGGCAGCCGGCTTTACTATCCAAATCCTTATGCATTCTTGAGGGGTTTTTCTTCAAGAAACATGTACTGCGATATTCAGTTTCATGATACGCAGCAACTACCAGCGATTCTCCTGATAAACCATGGTATCTGCACCGAAGATAATATCTGGCTGCGGGCATTCAATTATCAATACGACCATGACCATTTATGTACATAAACTCCGGTTGAGGTTAGAAAACTCCATACAGATGCAGTCCATCTAAAATTTTAATTTATCCCAAATAAGTAGGAGGCAATTGAATTGATTCTAGACTACAGCCAGTACATTAATAGAGATGGCCATAGAGGATTAATGAACAACATTCATAGATACGAAAACGACGATCTCTATGGTACAACACTTGGAGTCTGCCCATTTTGCAACAAACTGCAGGCTCTCCTAATTCATAATGTAGACATTATTGGTCGTCCAGAATGGCTTGACGGCACATTTAGAGAAACTGAAATGATATGGAAATGCCCTAACTGCGGTTGGTGGGAGTACTATTATCAAAATCAAAGTGATGCTATAAATGAAGGACTGAAGTTTTCTGAGATCAAGATTCGAACAGCTGTATTAAGAAAATATGAATTAGGGGATAAGCATATACCAATTCAAATTCTTAACCACTACATCCAAAAGAATCCTGAAAAAATTTATGGTATACATCATGGGAAGATGGAGGAGTTAACCCAGTCAGTATTTAGTCAGCATTATAACTGCGAGGTTGAATTGATCGGCAAATCTCACGATGGAGGTAAAGACCTGATACTTGTAAATTCTGATGATCCAATTATTGTCCAGGTCAAAAGAAGAACTCAGCCAGACAAAGTTGAACCCGTATCGACGATTCGAGAACTGTTGGGTGCAACTCAACTTGCCGAAGCAAGATCCTGCATTTTCGTTTCTACAGCTGACCACTTCTCAGGTCCAGCTGTTGCAGCAGCAGAGAAAGCCCTTCAACTTAAACTAGTCGATCGATATGATTTAATTGATTATCATCGCTTTATTGATATGTTAAACCTGCAGCAAAACAAAGAGATCACTCCATGGAGTGGTTTGATTACGGTGACAGATAATAGGGATTAACCCTCATTAGGGTTCTTTCCCTTTTAATCTACGTTCTACATAAACCCCCTTGCTACTAAAAGCCTTTGACTCTTCTTCACTTTCAAGCCCGTATTTGTTGCAATAGAAGGAAAGTTATAAGAATTTTCGTATTCAAGGACGGAGGAGAAGTTGAAAGTAAAATCCAGCTATAGAGCGCTTTACGTCTGTAGCTTTCATTTCCACCCCCCATTAGCATTTGCAAATACATCCAAAGCTCTATAGCTCTAGTTTCTAAGTCCCGAACATTCATTGTACATCGTAACACATTTGGGAATAGTTTGTAATTATTTGTAAAATCATGTAGAAGCCGACTTTACCTAAAGTGCATATAAAAAAGAACGCCCGAACAAATAGGCGCTCTCAGAACAAACTGATTTAAAACTATATTGATTAGATTCTAAAATCGCTGGACATGTCTTCCCATTTTAAGTCCGGAACTATTGAAACGTCGATTTTTTCATTTGCACCTTATTTCTATAGTCCTTACCAGCGGTAGTAAATGACGCATATCTTACGAAATAACCGATAATTAAAAACTTCTAGGTATTGGCGCGACATATCTTTACCACACTCTCCACATGCATCGTATGCGGAAACATATCCACCGGCGTAACCTCAACCGTCCGATAGCCGCCATCCTCCAGCACCCGCAAATCCCTTGCCAGCGTGGACGGATTACAGCTCACATAAACCACGCGCTCCGGCTTCATCTGAAGAATCGTCTCCAAGAGGCGCGGATCACAGCCCTTACGCGGTGGATCGACCACGATCACATCCGCCTCGATGCCCTGCTCTTTCCAGCGCGGAATCACGTCTTCGGACGCGCCGACTTCAAACTCTACATGCTTCATACCATTGAGCTCGGCATTCGCACGCGCATCCTCGATCGCTTCCTTCACGATTTCGACCCCATACACCTTCTTGGCATGCTGTGCCAAGAACAGAGATATCGTCCCGATGCCGCAATAGGCATCTATTACGGTCTCTTCCCCGGTTAATCCCGCATACTCTACCGTCTTGCCGTACAGCACTTCCGTCTGAGCCGGGTTCACCTGATAGAAGGAACGCGCGGAAATGGCGAACTTCACATCGCCGATATAGTCATGAATGACCTCACGGCCCCACAGGACGCGGGTTACATCCCCGAAAATCACGTTCGTTTTGCGTGTGTTCACGTTCTGACAAATGCTTACCACTGCAGGGAGCTCTTCACGGATCGCAGCGATCCACTCGTTCACGCGCGGTATCCGCTCGCCGTTCGTGACGAGCACAATCATCATCTCCCGGGTAGCAAAACCGATCTTCACCACCACATGGCGAAGCAGGCCCTGACCTGTCTCTTCATTGTAGGCGGTGATGCCTAGCTTCCGCCCGATAGCTTTGACGCGGCTGACGACCTCGTCGTTCTGCTCATGCTGGATGAGGCATGTCTCCATGTCCACGATCCGGTGGCTGCCGCGGGCGTAGAAGCCGCCGACCAGGCCGCCTTCCGTTACGCCGATCGGCACTTGAGACTTGTTGCGGTAGCGCCAAGGCTCGCTCATACCGAGTGTCGGCCGCACGAGGATCCCCTCTTGATCTGAATCAACGCCGGACACGGCAGGATTCGCCCCGTTGGTTTCAGAATTTTGAATGTCCCCTCCACCATCTGTGCCACTCCGCTCATCGCCCACACGCGTCTCTCCAGCACCTTCCGCCTCACGCACCACCCGCAGCTTCCCGATCCGCTCCAGGTTGTCCATCACCAGCTGGCGTTTCCACTCTAGCTGACCGGCATAACTCATATGCTGCAGCTGGCAGCCGCCGCATTGGTCGTAGATCGGGCATGGGGCCGCGATGCGGTTTGGGCTCTGTTCAACCAGCTCCAGCAGCTTGGCGTAGCCATACTGCTTCTTCGTTTTGAGCACCTTCACCCGGGCCTTCTCGCCCGGCAGGGCGCCCTGAACGAACAGGGTGTAGCCGTCGGCACGGCCGACCCCTTCCCCGTCATGGTTCATTCCTATAATATCGATCACGACCTCGTCGTTCTTGGCCACCGGCAGGTCCAGGAGGGCCGCCGAAGCCGCCGGCTTGCCGCTGCGGCGCGTGTCGCTTCCCTTGCGGTTCTTCTTCATGATGTGCTGTTCACTTCTTTCCGTTCAACTTGTCCCTTACCACTCTATATTCCCCATCGGAACCCCATCCATAATCAAAACGGATGATCTTCCGTTAACCTTCACTCGCTTAAACAACAAAAAGCTCCCCCAAGGGAGCTTAGCGCACAAGCTCACGTCCATCATTATACGGGAGCCTCGTATGTTATTCAATCCATTCAGCCTGCAAATCCAATCATTTACTTACAAGAGCCTGAAGCCTAAGCGGCGATCCTCGGCCTGTTCCATCATTTAAAATGGTCCATCTCAGCCAAAAATCCTTAAATGCTGCGGCAGGACGCGGAACGTGCCCGGCAGGACGCCGCCGAACTCGCCGTCCAGGTTCAGCTGAACCGGTCCCGGAGAGACGACCTCCATATAGTCGGTGCGGAAATGCACGACTCGCTTGTCGTTGATATGCTCGCCGCGAAGAGCTAGCGTAGCCACGCGCACGAACTCCGCCAGATTGCACTTGCGCAGCGCAATGACGTCGAACAAGCCGTCGTCGATGCTCGCGCCCGGCGCGATTTTGTCGAAGCCGCCGACCGAGTTGCTGTTCGCAATGAGGAACACCATGAACTCGTCATGGATCGCCGGATGACCGCTGGCGTTGATGATGAGCTCCTGCGGCGTCAGGCTGACCATTTTCTCGATCCCCTTCAAATAATACGCCAGCTGCCCGATCATCGTCTTCAGCTTGCTAGGCACCTCATACGTAAGCTCGGTCAGCGTACCGCCGCCCGCGATATTGATGAAGTAGCGATCATTCGCTTTGCCCACGTCAATCGGACGCGTCTCGCCCCGAATCACCAGATCGCAGTACTCCTCCCAGTTCTTCGAGATGCCGAGCGCCCGCGCAAAATCGTTCGTGGTCCCCAGCGGGAAAATGCCCAGCGGCGGGAGGTTATCCCTGCCGGCCATCCCGTTGATGACCTCATTGAGCGTACCGTCTCCGCCGGCCGCGATCACAAGATCGTACCCGCGCTCCACGGCATCCGCCGCTTCACGGGTCGCATCCCCCTCTCCGGTCGTTGCATGACAGGAGGTTTCGATGCCAGCACTATCCAGACGGTGCAATATATCAGCAAGCCGACGCTTCATTTCCTCCCGGCCGGAGGTTGGGTTATAGATTAACCTTGCATTTCTCATTAACGATACGCCACCTACTTATGATTTCAAGGATTGAAGAAGACGTTTGGCCTGCGACTCCATCCACTGCGGCAGCAGCGGATGCGGAAGCAAGGTTCTGCCGGAATACCGGCATTCCAGCCCCTGAAGCCGATCGGGTATTACCTTCTCCGTAAAATACCCCTCACTCAAAAAAAGCGGAGCTACGATCACATCGCAGCCGCGCTCCATCCATGCTGTCACCTTGTCCCGCACATCGCCGGGACTGAGTAAGGCATAATCCGCGCCGGTTCCGCTTACCTCGCTAACTCGCTGTGCCAAAGAGTTAATACCCTTTTCCCAGCGGCTGCGAAACAGATCATGCCTGCTGCCGTGTCCGACGAGGAGAATGACCTCCTTCGCCGGGTTCGCGGACAGCTCTTTCACCTTATCCCATACCATGGCCGCAACCTCGGGATCGTCGTCCATCGGCGTACCGAAATGAACCCGGGACCGAACCCGAAACGGCGCCAGGTCCGTCTCCATGTCCGGAACGGCCTTCGCTCCTATAGCATAAGCTATTTCGTCGACATGTGTGCTGCCGGACGAGACAAATAGAGGAATGACCACAATGTCGGTGACACCCTGGTCTTCCAAGGCCGTGATGCCGTCCTGAATCAGACGGCCCTCTACCAATTCCAGGTACGAAGATACGACCGGTATATCCATACGGGATGCCAGTTCGTGGACGGCCTCGTCCACAAGCGACACCCATTTCCGTTCACGTGAGCCATGACTGATGACCAGCACACCCGGCTTCGTCATGAATTAACGTCCCAGACGCTCCAGCGTCATTTTGTAACCGTCATTGCCGTAGTTCAGGCAGCGCTTCACGCGCGAGATCGTGGCGGTGCTGGCTCCCGTTTCTGCTTCAATCTGGTTGTATGTGCATCCCTTGCCCAGCATGCGCGCCACTTCCAGCCGCTGCGACAAGGATTGAATTTCGTTCACGGTACAGAGATCGTCGAAGAATACATAACATTCCTCCACGCTGTCCAGGGTTAATATCGCTTCGAATAATTGATCGATGCTCTTATCATTTAGCTTCTTTAATTGCACTGGATGATCATCCCCTATTGTTACTGTGTGTATAACACTCGCACTCCCATTGTACCCGAGCGGATATAGTATTTTCAAGCATTAACGATTTCACGCACTACAGGACGACCACCCCTTAGGGGCACTCATCCCGCATGAACGCTCTCTTTCACGGGCGAAAGCGACGCGCTAAAATCTTCCTGGGCCATCGCCCGATTCCGCTCCTATCCCGAAAATCGGGACATCCGCCTAAACCCATCGCCCGCCCGTATCATACAGTATAGTATCTTAACTCAAAAAGGAAAGTGATATCATGACGCGTCATTCTCACTATTATCATCGCCGACCCACGAATAACCATCGCTCCCTCAATTCATATGAATCACTGCCGCAGGATCCAACACCGTACCCTGGCATCACGCCATACGGCGATTATCCGGAAGTCGGTGAAACGGCGTTATATCCATATACCGACGGCGTAACGGATTTGGAGGCTTCGGCCTCGGCTCTCGCTCCCTCCACGAATTCCGGCGGCGGCGGGCTGGCAGGTCTCCTCGGCGGAGGAGGCGGCAGCGGCGGTGGATTAAGCAAGCTACTCGGCGGGCTCGGGGTCAACAATATGAGCGACATCAAGGGTCTCATCGACCGGATGGGCGGCATCGACGGCATCGTCAACAACATCGGCAAGGTACAAAAGGTCATGCAGGGCTTCCAGCAGCTTGCGCCCATGTTCTCCGTGCTGGCAGGCGCACTTAAGAAGAAGGGCAGCGGATCGTCTTCGACTGCCTATACGGATCAGAATGAAGACGGCTACGAATACAGACCGAGAAGACGGCGGTCCTCGGGAAGCAGACGACGCTCCGGCTCGCGGAAATCGTCTTCCAGCAAAAGACGGCGCCGTTAACCTATGTAATCGGTGCACACAAGACACTTTATATGCCGTGCAATTCTAATCAAACAGTGCAGGCTCTGATCAGCGAATGAGATCAGATCTGTCAGGATGGTCCATGAGATACGTTAGGGCCGACCATGGCGGGATGCACGGAGCCCTCATACATCACGCAGGCTCCAGTCTGTACCCCAGACTGGAGCCCTATCTTTTTTACGGCCTGTATATCCTTATCAGCGAGTCCAGTCCCCTTCGGGGCCGGCTTCTTTATTCTCGACGCTTTCGAGCGATTTTAACCGGAACCAATAGGAACCGCGCAAACCGGAACGCAGCAGCATCGTAATACTGCCGAGCAGGTACAGCACCGTCGGGATTCGTTTCATCTGGGGATAGAACATCATGATGCTGCCTGCAATGAAGAGCAGACCCGTGGCGATCTCGCTGATGACCATGCCCACCTCGTAACGGTTCGTGACGGCGAGCTTCCGTTTTCGTTTCCTAGCCAAGCGAAGCATCCGGCGCAGCAGCCGGGAACGCAAAGGCTCGTCTGGTTGACGCGATGAACGCTTCTTGGGATGTCGTTTGAGCCCGAGTTTCATATGCAGTCCCTCCTCAGCAAGCCTTTACCCCTTACGGAAGAACAAGAAACGACAGCTATTTAGCATTCGCCCTGTGAAATGGGACAACCTTCCCCGCTCATCTCTCTTCAAAGTTACCGCTGACCCAGGACTTCGGCCAACGCAGATGGTCCCGGCTGGAATCCCTGCTTCGGTTAGCTTAACAGTATTTACCGCAAGGAACCTCCTTATTTAAACCAGCCTCTGCGCACAAACCACAACACCATGCCGCCGCCCAGCACGAACATGAGAAGGAGTACAAAGAAGTATCCGTAATGCCACCCCAGCTCCGGCATGTTCTCGAAATTCATCCCGTAAATCCCGGCGATTAGGGTTAGTGGCATAAAGATCGTCGTAATGACGGTCAACGTCTTCATGATCGTGTTCATCCGGTTCGAATTCACCGATATGTAGCTGTCCCGTAGATCCGCCGTCATCTCGCGGTCTGCCTCGATCATGTCCGCCAGCTTCAGCAGATGGTCATAAATGTCGGAAAAATAAGCATGGTGCGCGTGATGCTCCATATGCTGCGAGTTCACGATCCGGTACAGCAGATCCCGCATCGGCACCACCGTGCGCCGCAGGCGGAGCAATCTTGAACGCAGCGCAAAGACCTGATTCATCAGGTCCTCGACCGAATCCTTCTCCCCTTGGCTTTCCAGCTCGGCGAGCTCGTCCTCGATGGCGAACAGGCTGGGAAAATATTGGTCCACCAGCTTATCCATAATCGTATACGCCGTGAAGCTCGGGCCGTCCTGCCCCAGCGGCCCCTTGCCGGCAGCCGAGAGCACGCGTTCCCAAGCCTCGTCCATTTCCGGCAGCGCCTGCTGGTGGAAGGAGACCACGAACGAAGGGGCCAGGAACACATCCACCTCGACCGCCTGCAGCGTATCCGGCTGAAGGGCATGCAGGACAAAAAACTGCATGTTGTCGTAATAATCCAGCTTCGGCCGCTGCAGGACGTGCAGGCAATCCTCCACCGCCAGCGGATGAAAGTGAAAATAGCTCTCCAGCTTCCGCGCTTCCTCCGGCGTGGGATTGCTGAAATCGGCCCAGATCCAGGCATAGTCCTCCATTCGGATTTCTTCCAGCGTAAGCCCGGTCACCGGTTCATAGCTTGGCGTAATCGCCAGAACGCGTATCATGATTGGATGTCCCCTTCCCCTGTACCATCGATTCTTTAAACAAAAAAAGCCAATCGATTCCTGATTGGCCCCACAACTATCCGTTTCTCTATGTGTAATGATTCATGTCTAGAAAAGAATTTTAAAGATGACTCCTGCCAGTATGGCCGTAATCGGAATCGTAATAAACCAGGTTACCACGATGCGTCCTGCCAAGGACCATTTTACGGCGGAGAAGCGTTTTGCCGAGCCTACGCCGAGAATTGCCGACGTAATGGCATGCGTCGTACTGATCGGCAAGTGAAGCAATGTTGCCGAGAAGATAACGGAAGCGGCCGAGAAATCCGCGGCGAACCCGTTGATCGGCTCGATTTTGAATATTTTCGTACCCATGGTCTTGATGATCTTCCAGCCGCCTACCGACGTACCGAGCGCCATCGCTGTTGCTGCAGAGACTTTAACCCAGAAGGGTACTTCCATCTCCTGCAATTGACCGGACGTCACGAGAGCAAAAGTAATAATACCCATTGCCTTCTGTGCGTCGTTGGTACCGTGCGTGAAGGATTGCAGCGCTGCCGTGAAGATCTGCATCGTACGGAAGCCCTTGTTCACCGTATGCGGACTGCGCTTGGCAAAAATGACCTTGAGCAGCTGCATGACCAGATAACCGATCACGAATGCGATAATCGGCGACAGGATCAACGCGAGCACGATGTCCTTGAATCCGCCGTAATTCAGCATGTCGCTTCCCGCACCGACGAATACTGCGCCGGCCAATGCCCCGATCAGGGCATGGGAAGAGGACGAAGGCAATCCGAACCACCAGGTAACCAGGTTCCAGATGATGGCTGCAAGCAATGTTGCAATAACAACCTCGATCCCGTTATCCAGCTTGGTCGGATCCGCGACGCTGCCGCCGATGGTTTTGGCAACGCCTGTGAACATCATCGCGCCGACGAAGTTCATGCTCGCTGCGAGCAGTATGGCTACCCGCGGCTTCAGGGCCCGGGTCGATACCGACGTTGCAATGGCATTCGCCGTATCGTGGAACCCGTTGATGAAGTCAAATGCAAGCGCCAAAAAAACAACTATTACTAATACTAACATCGTTGTATCCATTGTTCAGGACTCCCTTACGAGTTGCGCATAATGATGGATTCCAGCATATTTGCCACGTCTTCGCAGGTGTCCGTGGTCGTCTCAAGACGTTCGTAAATCTCTTTCTTCTTGATCAGCAGAATCGGGTCAGAGACGGTGGCGAACAGATCCTTGATACAGATACGAAGCAGCTCGTCGCCTTGGTTCTCCAGATCGTTCAAGCGGATCGTGTACTCGCGAATCGCCAATAGCTTTTTCTGGGAGAGCAAATGAATGGCTTTCTGAATTTCATAAGCCGATTGACGCAGAATCTCTGCAAACTGCACCATGTACTCGTCAGGCTTGCCCAGCTGATACATATAGAAACGGGATGCGGTCGCTTCCAATCCGTCCATTACATCGTCCATGCTGGTTGTCAGGTCCATGATGTCGTCGCGTTCGATTGGCGTAATAAATGTTTTGTTGAGTTCAGTAATGATGGTATGCGTGTAGGTATCACACTGCGACTCGTACTTCTTCATTTCGTTGGCAAATTCAAGCACATCTTCAAGATTGGAAACGTGCTGCGAAAAATAGTCTGCGGCTTGTACCACCGTATCGGCCATATTCTCCAGCGTTTGGAAGAATATATCCTTTTTCTTCATTTTCATACTCTTAACCCCTTTTTTCGATAAATTGCCGCGAACGCCTTGAAAAGATAGACAACCTTGACTATCTTATCACATCCATGGCAGGGTGTGTATAGAAAAGTAACACTCAAAAATGTAAGGAACTAACAAAACAGAAGATGCTTGGATTTCCCTTCGATTCCCTTGCCTATTAACATCTCCGTCTGCGTGCAAATTATCCCGAAACGGCAGGCCTGATTCGCTGCCTCGAATTCTAGGGATTCGAGATCGTTACATGGCTTTCAAAAGAAGGCGTGTTGGGCACAATGTTGAAATATGTCGTTCCCGGAACCAGCGGCACTTCCTTGCCGTCCTTCACGAAACGGATCGCATCGCCCGCAGCGCGTACCCACTGTCCCTTGATGACTTCCCCGCGCTGGAACAGCATCGCTTCACCGCCCGCTTCCACGTTCACGGCAAGCCGGCCCACGTCATCCAGCACCTTATGGTCCGCCCCCAGCACGATCACATTCGCGGCCTCCAGCTGAACGTTATCGTTGAGATCCACATGCGGCGATCCGTTGATCGACCGTTTGTACGTGTTGGAGGAACCGTCATACTGATAATCCACGACATAGCTGTCCAATAAAAATTTGATTTCTACCTTCTCTGCAGCCTCCCCGGAAACAACCTCAACCGGTTCAGTGCCCTCTTCACCATCGGCGCTTGCAGCGATCGCCTCCGGATAGAACGAATACTCTGGCACCTTCACGTCGTTGCCGTAATTCAGCTTAGCCGCTCCTTCACGAAGCTTCTCGTCGCTGGAATACAGATTATGCGGCGCTTTGCGGTCCTTGGCCCTCCAGAAGTAGGCGCCTGCATTCCCGATCTCATCCATGTCCTGCTTGCCTTGCTTTTGAATGATGCTGTAGGCTTCCGGACTTCCTCCCGCATGCACCAGAACGCCGCCGTAGCTCTCGCCAAGATTTATCAGATACGGTCGAATGCTGCGAATCGGCCCGATCTTCTCAATGTCGCTCTGGCTTTGGAAAATGCCGATCAGCCGCGTGATTCCTCCCTCCGCCAGCACTTCATACACCATGTCCGCTTGACTGAGACCCGACTGCGGCCTAGCAGCCGGTGCGTTATTGATCATAACGGCCAGCGGACGCTGCGTCAGTGACGCTTCTAACGGCAATCCCGTCAGAGGTGCCTTATATGGAGAAGAGGTTTCCTCCTGGGGCACTTCGACCGGCTGCTCGACCGGAGCCTCCACCACCGGTGCCGGCGTTGGCTCCGCCTGCTGTTTACCGCCGCTGCATCCGGACAGCAGCAATACTGCCGCCATGGACAACAAGCTTGTCCTCCACGCGAATTTACGAAAAGACAAAGACCCTTTGCTAAACATATTGTTTCCCCCTATGAACGCTCCCATTACTTATTACCCTAAATTTCCAGACCGTTTACCCGTAATTTCCAACAGACGTTTCAACTTTAATTTACATTTAATCACAAAATCCGTGCTTTGTCTGTATTAAGAAGAGATGCATTCGGATCATGGTTCCCCTTGACGCCGTTGAGTTGGCAGCGCTTTATGGATATAGCAGCAGGCGGCTGTTTAACGATCGAAGAGCCCTCCAGACATGCTCGGGACCACATGTCATGCGTGCAGGAAGCTTTCCCAGCCACGGCCTTGCGTGCCGAGAACCTCGCCACGGACCACGTATCTTGCGTAAGGGAACTTTGCTAGGGAATATGCACTTGCGACTGAAACCACACCTCGGTCCACGATCCATGTGCCGCGCGCATGAGTCTCATTAAGAAGTACGTATTGTGCGTACCGAGAGCCTTCGCCGAATCACGCACCTTGCGTACGGGGAGCCTTGCCACGATCTAAGTGGCGCCCGCAGGTGTCTCATGCTGGACCACATGTCGTGCGTGCAGGCAGCACCCTTCCCGAATCATGCGCCTTGCGTTTGGGAACCTTGCCTGACCACGATCAGCGCGTGCAAAGAGCCTTACCACGGTGTGCAGAATCCCCTAAACGAGAGTTCATTTTGAAATGTTCACAACTTTGTGATATTTATCACATGTATTGTGAATATTTTCACTTATAATAAAGACATAGAGAAGGTGATCACTTCCCAAGGCAACAAGAACACACATCATCGACACTAGAAACCAAGCAATCATGTTAATCCAAAAAAATTAAAACTCATTTAAGGAGTGGTTTATATGTTTAACAACTGGCTGAGAACAAACAAAGTGGCAATGTGGCTGTTGACCATCATTCGGGTCTACATCGGATATGAATGGATGACGGCAGGTTGGGGCAAATTGACGGGCGGATTCGAAGCAGGAGGCTTCCTGCAAGGCGCGATTGCCAAAGCAGCCGGCGATCACCCCGCCGTCCAAGGCTGGTGGGCAGCGTTCCTGGAGCACGCGGCACTGCCGGGCGTAAAGCTGTTCAACTTCATCATCCCGCTCGGTGAGTTCCTCGTCGGTGTCGGACTGATCCTCGGTACCTTCACCACCTTCGCTGCTCTGATGGGACTTGTGATGAACGCCGCGTTCCTCTTCTCGGGTACGGTGAGCACCAACGCCCAAATGCTGCTGCTTGAAGTGCTGATCATCGTTGCTGCTGCCAACGCCGGTAAAATCGGTCTCGACCGTTGGGTTCTCCCTTACCTCCGCGGCCTGTGGAACAAAATGACGCACCGCGATCATGAGCCTAAAGCGCCGACAACTCGTCTGAAAAAACGCACAGCTTAACATCGTAACGATCCATGCAAGACGATGGAGAACTCCGGTTCTCCATCGTCTTTTTTTCATGCCAAGAACCTATGCCAAATCACAGCCTATGCGAATACTGTATTTAAATACAGATTTTTGCAAATATGAATAATTTGTGCTGATGCGACATTATATAGATCGTTGCTGTTTTTTCAGCTTCCGTCGCGCTTATGAATTTCAAATTTGCAAAAATCTGAAAACAAAAAAGAGAATGATTATTCATTGGAGGAGTGGTGTAGATGTTTATTCAATGGTTGCAATCCAGCAAAATCGCGATGTGGCTGCTGACGGTCATTCGGGTGTACGTCGGGTATAAGTGGTTGTCGGCTGGCTGGGGCAAGTTAACGGGAGGCTTCGATGCGAGCGGATTTATGCAGGGAGCCATCGCCAAATCCACCGGCGAGAATCCGGCAGTTCAAGATTGGTGGGCCGTATTCCTCAAGCATGCCGCACTCCCCGGCGTCAAATGGTTCAACGTCATCATTCCGCTGAGCGAATTCCTTGTCGGGCTCGGCCTGATTCTCGGCTCGTTCACCGTGTTCGCCGCGCTGATGGGACTGGTGATGAACTCGGCGTTCCTCTTCTCCGGTTCGATCAGCATCAACGGTCAGCTCCTGCTGCTCGAATTCCTGATCATCCTCTCAGCGGCCAACAGCGGTAAGATCGGCATCGACCGTTGGCTCATGCCTTATCTTCAGAATAAATTCACGCGCAAAGCGAAAATCAGCAGCGACTCCTCCCCTCTGCAGAATCAGGCGGTCTGATATAAAATGAATGCGGGGGGAAATTAGAGTTCAAAAGTAATTTAAAGTAATCTCAAGTTGGATCGTATCCGGTCGTATCCGGTCGTTCGCTTCTCTTCGGCTAAAATTCGTGCCTGGCTCCCCCGTCTCATAGCTAAATCCATCTCGTTTTTTCTTCCTACAGTACGATTTGAATGTTGCTCCTCTATCCATGCTCTTTCTGCTTGCCTTTTCAATAAGTCATCGGGTGACCGCGGCCACCGGTACCGGTCATCCGTGTTTTATAAGCAGTTATGCCTAGTAATAAATTCACGACGAGCCATGGTTCAGGGAATGGCATCTCCCAATGCGTTGCGCATTATCTACTCGCTTCAGGTACTAGGTGCTGCTTTGCGTATACTGCTAACAGTTAGCTGAGTTTTCGCCGACTATTTACTGCTCTGCTTGCTGGTTTTGCGTTTACCAGTTCCTCTTTTGCTAATCACTTACTGGTTATGTGCCTGCTCCATGCAGCGTTTTCTTATCACTTACCGGTTTATGTCTACTGCAATTGCTCTGCTTATTACTTGCTGGCTTTATACGTAAAACTTACTTATGCTCTGCTAATTGATCTTGGATGTGCGTGTGCTTCTTGCTGTTTGAGCTCTTTGGCTTATTCTATTACGGCTGCCATTTGAGCACTTTGCCTTACTTATTACATACTGGTTACTGCCACTACATACAGTTCTGCTCATTACTTACTGGCTTACGTCTACTACATGCAGCTTTGCTTATTACTTAATGGTTACGGCCACTACTAACTGCTACTGCATGCTTATTTGCTTATTACTTACTCCTAGTTTACTGTTTACTGGCTGCACTTACACTTCAGGGTTTGCTTGCTTTGTGCTCAATTGCTTTATTTCTTCCTTACTGGCAAGCCTTGCTTACTCACTCTGCACGTCTGCACGGCATAATCCTTACTGCATATTACTTACTAATTACTACTTATTTGCCTACTCCTACAACACCCTAAACAACCATGCTAACTATCACGTATCATATTGGTAATCTCCACCACACCGCCCCGTATTTTCTCCTAAGCCTCTACATATACTGCTCCTATTTCTCTACCCCTTTCACCTATCACTACCCCTGCCAACTCACGAATTTAAAGTTTTTTATGATTTTTATCACTAATGTGATTTAAATCACATATATTGTGATTTATTTCACTTATAATAAAGACATGAAAGAGATGATCATCTTCCTAAAGAACAACATCACAGAACTTCAACATCCGAGAATGGGCAAGGAAGCTTTCATAAAAAAGAAAATCATACTTTTAAGGAGTGGTTTATATGTTTAACAACTGGCTGAGAACAAACAAAGTGGCAATGTGGTTACTGACATTCATTAGGGTCTACATCGGGTATGAATGGATGACGGCAGGTTGGGGTAAATTGACGGGCGGTTTCGAAGCAGGCGGCTTCCTGCAAGGCGCGATTGCCAAAGCAGCCGGCGATCACCCCGCCGTTCAAGGCTGGTGGGCAGCGTTCCTGGAGCACGCGGCACTGCCGGGCGTGAAGCTCTTCAACTTCATCATCCCGCTCGGTGAGTTCCTCGTCGGGGTCGGCCTGATCCTCGGTACCTTCACCACCTTCGCTGCCCTGATGGGTCTGGTCATGAACGCCGCGTTCCTCTTCTCGGGTACGGTGAGCACCAACGCCCAAATGCTGCTGCTTGAAGTGCTGATCATCGTCGCTGCTGCCAACGCTGGTAAAATCGGTCTCGACCATTGGGTTCTCCCTTACCTCCGCGGCCTGTGGAACAAAATGACGCACAGAACAACGAAAGGCGACGGCACCACCCACACACCTTTCAAAAAACAAACCGCATAACATTGTAAGCAACTGAAACCTAAACAACTAACCTATTGATTAAACAACCCGACTTGAGCCATCAAGCCGGGTTGTTTTTGTTGTGGCACGTTGGAGTTACGGCATATCACCTCGTGTTTTCGCATATGTTTGGGATTTGACATACTGCTTGTGTTTTGACATACTGCTTGTGTTTTGACATACTGCTTGTGTTTTGGCATGCTGCTCATGCATTGGCATACGTCTGAGCTTTGGCATACGTCTGAGCTTTGGCATACTGCTGAGCTTTAGCTTACTTTTAAGCTTTGGCATATATTCGAGCCTTAGCATAAGTTTGAGCTTTAACATACGTTCGGGCGTTGTGCTTACGTTCGAACGTTACTTTATACGGCACTAACTAGCTACTTACCATTTTAGCGGACTCAGCGGACCTTATTTTGACCAAAACCACCTTTTCTTTAATGCTAACGGACCAGAGATCCGTTATTCACCGAATTTGGCCTTCATTTTACGTGATATCCGCAATTTAACGGATCGTGTGTCCGATAGATCCCCCAATTGCGAGCAAAAAGCAAAAATAGCGGATCTGAGGTCCGATACGGCCAGGCCGTAACTCGTGTGACATACAACTTGGGAGCCTACGAGCTCTCTTTAGAGCGCCGCCTGGAAAGCCAGGCTTTTTCATGCAATCGCATTTTTGGCATTCGAATCATGATTTACGAACCGCTAAATTCCTCAAAATTGAAAAGTGGGCTAATGCGATATGCTGGTCTTTGTCGGGCCGACGGCAGATCGAATTTCGGAATCGCTTCACCGTCATACCTCATCCGCCCGTTCCCATCCGCGCCTTCTCTAATTAAGCCAATGGGATCAGATCTTCATGCGTCGACGGATGTCCCGGATCGGTTGTGATGCTAAATGACTTGCCGTTTTCAATCCAGAACAGCAAGTTGATTATATATTCCTTTCCCAGTTTGGATTCTCTTCTTTCGGACTGCAGATAAATCATGATCAACAAAAGAACCCATGCAATCCTATTTACAGGACTGCATGGGCCTATCGCGCAAAATAGCTAGCTCAAAATGTTATTTCTGCACCGCTGCTTTCAGAATTTCGACCTTCTGTTCCTTGGACATATCCCATGTGGTTGAAATGCTGTATTCGAAGCCGCCTTCATGCCAAAAAACGTATTTTGGATAGATATCCGCCGGTAAGTCATCCTCAAAGAAACCGTTCTTCTTACTTCCTTCTGAGTCCAACGTATATTTAGAAATGGCCAGCGTGTCTTTTCCGTTCGTATATTCAAGACGGATGGTTGCCGCCTCTTTCCAGTCTATCTTTTTCGCGTAGACGGGTTTTCCGCTCTTCTTGCCTTCGGACCTTACTTCATCAACGAACTTTCCTTCGGTTGGACCTTCAATTCTCGCTTTGGCAAACTTATATCCTTCCGGCAGGTTGGCAGGCTGCTCCAGGATGGAACCTTCCAGCGTGGAAGCTCTTTTCAGGTAGTCCTCGTAAGCAGAGAATTTTTCTATTCCTCCCCAATAACTTAGGTCGAATCCGCTGTTAAGATCCTTATATTTATGATACAGAACGTACATATCACCAGTCTCTTTACTTAGTTTCTTCACTCGATTGGTCTCATCCTCGATATACTTCTTTTCCTCTGGAG
This sequence comes from Paenibacillus sp. CR_12, assembly GCF_041953985.1. NCBI lineage: Bacteria > Bacillati > Bacillota > Bacilli > Caryophanales > Paenibacillaceae > Paenibacillus > Paenibacillus sp. CR_12. Next base: position 684,642 of record NZ_JAVFHO010000003.1, read on the forward strand.
TTAGAGCCTTGGCTGCGGCTTCTGCTTTTTTCCGGGCCTGTTCCCGTTCTTTCTTGTAAAGCTCGCGGTCTATATCCCCCTCCGGATAGATCACGGCAGCTTTCGAATCCTGTTCCGATTGCACTGGAGCTTTTTGCGGTACGTTCCCCGCATTGCTTTCCTTTGCATTAACCAACGTCACGCTACCAAGCGCGAGAATCATTCCCAGCCCCAAAACGGACAGGCGGTAGGATTTTTTGTTAAAATGCTTAATCATTTTAAGTCTCCTTTTCATTTGTTTATGCGTGGCGGACAGGCCGGCAAGCCCCGGCTGGCGATGGTATCCTGAAAAATGCTCCAACACATGGATGATCGTTTGTCCGTATGCAATGTTTTGCTGCGGGCTCATCCGATCCAAGACGCATGCATCGCAAGCCATCTCCTGGTCTTGCCTTGCCTTATGTACGGCTAGCCATAATAACGGATTAAACCAGTGGATGATCAGGATGATATGCATCAACCAGTTCACTGCCACATCCCGCCGCTGAATATGCGCGAACTCATGCGCAAGAATATATTGAAGCTGCTCCTGTTTCAATGTGATGAGCAGGCTTGGCGAAATGACGATCGCCGGCTTACTATAACCGACGACGGCAGGTCCGGGAATTCGCTCGCTGGCGACAAACTGCACGTTTCGCTTCACGCCTAATTGCTGTTTCGTCTCATGAAACACTGCCGATAAAAAAGGCGTATCCATTTTTCGGCCCGCGCGCAGGGCTTGTTTCAATCGTAGCTGGTCGTAGACCGTTTTCGCGGCAAGAATCAGCACGCCCGCAAGCCAAACCGACATCAGTATATTGGTGAAACCTATTTGCTTGAACCCATTCCACCCAAAGCGGCTCTCCTGCACGGGTTTTGATTCAAGGGATGGAGCAGGTACTTCCGAAGTTCCGCCTGCTTCCAGATTTAAAGAACTCTCAGCTCGAACCACCGCTTCGCTTATTCTCCCCGTTTCCTTCCAATGCGGTGGAACTTGGGTTTGTTGATGAATGCCGGGCACGATGGCCTCCAGAGACAACACATTGTATAGGCTAAGCGAAGATTCCGGGGCCCAAGGGAGCAGCAAGCGAATGGCCACAGGAAACCAAAGCCAGTATCTCCATCTGGCTTCAATCTTGTTTTTTAGTAGAAATTGCAGGATCAGGACAAGGACGATCAGGATGCCGGCCATGAACGATCCGCGAATGACCCAGCCGAAAAACAATAATAAATTTTCATGCAATGTATGACTCATCAGGGCTCTCTCTTTTCTGCTTCCCCGTCGCTGCTGTTCTCGTCAAACAAAGCCTTCAGATCCTCGATTTCTTGCGCATTCAGTTTTTTATCCTGCAAAAAGTTGGCCAGCATCGGCTTTAAGGCCCCCCCATAAAGTTTTTTCATGAAGGATTTGGTTTCAGACTGCAGATACTCCTGCTCGCTGATGATCGGATAAAATAGTTGGGTGCGCTTTGAACCCTTTTCCAGTTTCGCACCCGCTGCTTCCTTCTGCACCAGACGACTGAGGAGCGTCCGAGTTGTGTTGGGGTTCCACCCCATCAGATCCGTCATTTTCTTTACGACCTCGCTGGAAGGGCAGTCCGGATTAGCCCACAATACGCGCATAATTTCCAGTTCTGCATCCGTAATCGGTGGTATTTGATGATTCATGCATGAAACCTCCAATGTTAATTCAATCAAACTACACGTGTAGTTATGTTAATGCTACGATTGTAGTTTGATAATGTCAACATGTTTGGTGAAGAAAATTTTCTTGGTTTAGTTACATGCAGTATACTTGTACCGCTTGTGGGCATGTTGATCTGCAAAAGAACTCATGCCATCCTATTTCTAGAGCTGTATGGGCTTGTCCGCAAGACCTATAGCTGACGCAGAAGTTATTTTTTCACCGCTGCTTTCAGAATCTCGATCTTCTGTTTCCTGGACAGATCCAATGAGGTTAGTGAAATACTGTATTCAAATTTGCCGCCATCATTCCAAAAAACGTATTTTGGAAAAACATGCGCCGGCAGCTTATCGTTAAAGAAACCTTTTTTCTTGCTTCCCACCGAATCTACCGCATACTTGGAAAAGCCCAGCGTGTCTTCTCCGTTCGTATATTTAAGACGGATGGTTGCCGCTTCTTTCCAATCTATCTTTTTCATGTAGATGGGCTTTCCGCTCTTCTTGCCTTCGGCTCTTACTTCATCAACGAACTTTCCTTCGATCGGGGCTTCAATGACCGCTGTTAAGAACTTATATCCCTTCGGCAGGTTCGCAGGCTGCTGCAGAATGGATCCTTTCAGGGTTGAAGCTTTTTTCAAGTAGTCCTCGTACGTAGTGAATTCATGCACCCCTCCCCAATAGCTAATATCAAATCCGCTATTTAACTGTGGGTATTTATGATACAAAACATACATATCACCCGACTCTTGGGTTAACTCCTTTACTCTCTGGATCTCTTTTTCGATAAACTTTTTTTCCTCTGCCGATATAGACTTGGCTGTTGCGGCTGTTTTTTTAACAGCGGATGCTTGGGCTTTCTTGACGGATTGTGCCTCCGCCGCAAGGTTTGCGGAAGAACCCAGTAATAGAATGCTGCTTAGGGTCGCGATTGCTACTTTCGTTGCTGCTTTCATTCGGTAATGCTCCTCTCCTATAATCTTTATCAATAAACTACAGCTGTAGTTACAAATCAATACTACAATTGTAGTTCAATAATGTCAACACGGTTTGTGCAGAAAAATTTTTGGGTTTGGTTGAATACAAAAAATAGCCGAGGCGCCTGCGGATCATGGCAAAAAAAACCCATGCAATCTTATTTCAGACTGCATGGGCTTGTGTATAAGACCTATGGCGCTACGTTCTGGTTCTCCGGCACCCGCACAGCGGGTGTTTTTTGTTTCACACGTTTCACGCGCTCAAACAGCCCAAACACAACAAAAGCCGAGCTTGTGATCCAAGCTCGGCTTCTCATTATTCGAATGACCAGCAGTTCAGACTCAAACTGCCATATTGGTAAGATTGAAACAATCGCTTTGCCTTGCGGCCGTTGTCCGCAGCCCCCATCGCATAGAACAAGGGGACAAAATGCTCCCGTCCGTAGGAAGGTACGGCGTCGCTGGCATGAGGCGCTTTTTTGTCATACGCAAACAGATTGTGCAGGTCCCAATTCGACAGCTGCTCCGCGACCCATTCGTCGAATTCAGCTGCCCATGCATCCGGCTCATCGCTCTGATGCACCATCCGCAGATTGTGCACCAAGCCGCCGCTGCCGATAATCAGAATGCCTTCATCACGTAAATCGGACAGCATCGCACCGATGGAATATTGTTCGCTTGGCGAGCGCTTGGAGTCCACGGACAAGGCCACCACGGGGATATTCGCATCGGGGTACATTTTGCGCAGAATGACCCATACCCCATGGTCCAGTCCGCGGCCGGTTACGGCTTTGGCGTGCAGATTCTTTGCCTCAAAACGCTGACGGATCTGAGTTGCCAGCTCCGCACTGCCTCGGGCAGGGTACGTAATCTTGTACATCTCTTCCGGAAATCCGTAAAAATCATGCATGGTTCCATGCTCGGCGTCCTCGGTCAACCGTTGATCCGGATCGTCCCAATGGGCTGAAAATACCGCAATGCCTCTAGGTGCAGGCAGCTCCCGCCCCAACTGCTCAAGGAAGCGGGTGTACTCGTTGTCCTCCAGGGCCATCATCGGCGAACCATGGGCAATAAATAAAGCAGGTAACGTCATCGATGCCACCTCCAGCTTCAAAATCAAGGGACAACTCTATTGTACCGTTAAATCGCCCATTATGCCAAATAACTCCCTTAAATCATCCAGTGCTGCCATTCCTGCTGAATGTTCTCCTGCCCGTTCAACCAATCCCGCGTCCGCTCAAGGAGCAGCTGGCGCTGGGGTCCGGCAGAGTACGTGTGATCGGCCTGAAAGATAATCTCCTTGTCGCAGCGGCCTTCCTGACGCATCCAGAACACCTTTTGAAACAGGAAAGCGTAGTCCACCGGAATCACCTCATCCGAGGTACCATGAACGACCAGCACATTGCCCGTAAACTTGATGGCTTCCTGGAATGGTTGCCCCTGAGCCAACGAATCGAAAAAGACCGGGGTAAACGAGTATCCCAAATAATCGGCGGATCCCATCTTAACCGAGGTGTCGTACACGTCGCGACCGGTGATTTTGACGATATCGTTGAACGGGTATCCTACCGCGGACCACAGAATCAAATTCTTTACCCGGCGATCGCGAACGGCCGTCTGCAGGGCGACGGCGCCGCCCAGGCTATGTCCGAGGAGCGTGATGCGCGTCGGATCGACATCCGCGCAGCTGAGTCCGTAATCAAGAACGGAACGCGTCTGGGCAATCATCGAGTCGAGACCTTCGCTGCCGTAATTGCCCGAGCTTTCCCCGCATCCGATATAGTCGAAACGGATCACCATGTACCCGTCTTCGGCAAACTCGCGCGCCGTTTTGACAAACAACCGATCCACCCCGATCCGGCTTCCCACAAAGCCATGGCAGATGATGACCAGCGGGACCCGATTGCACCGGCTTCCGTGAGCCGATTCCTTCAATGGGTAATGGATGGTTGCCGTAAGTTCCTCTTGATTATGCCGGATAGTAATTTGCCGCTCCATGCCGATTCCTCCTTGCGATAACGCGCCGTAATCATAATATTATAATTCCGATAAGATTAATATGAATTAATTAAACTTATCTTAGCATCGTGATTATGGATTGTCAACGCAATTGAGCAGGAGTCAAACGCAAACTCAGCAAAGGTGTGACGGTGTCATGAACGGTGAATTGGCGGTATGCAGCGAGATTCAGCCTATTTAAAGCTGGCGGTTAAGAAACGGCCATTCTGCCCTCTACCTGTATCTCGGACTAACGTGGCATCCGTTTGCCCTAGTCGTTCATCCCGCTGACGCCCGCACCTTCGCCCCACTCGCGGCTCCGTAAATCCAAGCATGCGCTTCTCTTGTCCGCTTCAACGTTCATCCCTTACGCACCACCGCACCTTCAGCCTTACTCGTAACTCTGGCGAAACATCGCATGGGTTTCTTCGCGCCCGCTCCAATCGTTCATCCAGGTCTTCCCGACCGGATCATTCTCCCATAAGGATGCGGCGGTGAGATCATGGTCCTCACGCTCGGAGACGAATTCTCCTTCAGGCTGGGCCGGTGAACCATCCGGAGCACCGCTGTTTGCGATTACCTCCTGCCCTTGTACCGGCACAGCGTCTCCTCCGTGCAATTCATCGTCAAAAAAGCTAGCGCACATCTGAGAACTCCTCCTTCTTATCCCTGAATGATCAGGGCGTCGTGTATAGATTCAGAATGCTTATTATTGTGAAATAGGAGCCGGAGAATTATACCTTGTTCACGAAGGTGACAAGATTCAGCAGCACTACCTTGCATTGCAAGCATGTTATCTGCTATGATATATTGCATAACAAGGTAGTCTGCTATCGTGCCTACTCGCAGTCCAGCCCCTCACGCCTCACTACCTTGCATAGCAATATACCTGAAGGAGGAATCCCCACATTCATGACCACCCAAAGTCAAATGCTAAAAGGCATTCTCGAAGGCTGCATCCTCTCGCTCATGGAGCATCGGGAGGTTTACGGTTATGAGCTCAGCACGCTGCTGGAAGACAGCGGGCTGACGTTTGTGAGCGAAGGCAGCATCTATCCCCTGCTGCTGCGCATGCAGAAAGAGCAGCTCATCGAAGGCACCCTAAGGCCCGCGCCAGGTGCCGGGGGACCGCCACGCAAATATTACAATTTGACCGATAAAGGCCGGCAGGTTCTTCAACAATTCAAGGAACATTGGGGAACGCTTAAAGATAGTGTGGACCACATTTTAACCCGCGGAGGACAGTAAAGATGAATACCAAACAGATGATCAAAGAGAACAACCGACTCCAGGATGCCATGAAGCCGAACAACCTAAGCTATTACCAAGACATGGTTGTCTATATCCGCAGCAGCTCCGTGCAGGAGCAAAAAGGCGAGGAGCTGCTGCTCGAAATCGCCCAGCACCTGCTGGACGCGCAAGCCAAAGGCAAAAGCGCCGAGGAGGTATTCGGAAGCGATCCCGAATCCTATTGCAAGGAGCTGGTCGAACAGCTGCCAAAAATGAAAGGCCTCAGCAGCCTCCAATTCCATCTCATGATCCCGTGGGTGGCCTTAACCTGGTTTTTCTTCGTTCAGGCTCTGGTCGGGTTCATCACGATGTGGGCCGGGGGTCCGGTCGAGCGCATGACGCAGGTACGCATATCGACCCTGATTCTGATCGCAGGCGGTTCCTATGTGCTGATCCACGCATTGCTGAGATGGATGAAGAACGACGCTTTCAAGCCGGAGGAAGACAAACGCAAGGTGAATGCTCGCAATATCGGGATTTATGTCGCCATCACGGTATTGATATTGGTAGCGGGCGTGTGGCTGGGACGGCTGCTGCCGGTGCTGACGGTTGCGCCATGGATCAGCCTCGTCATATTCCTGATCGGAATCGCAGGGACCAAACTTCTTTTTTCGAGCAAATAATACAAACTCGTCATGAATTCGCGGGCGGCGCTTAACAAAATCTTTAATATTTTTTCGTTCTTTGTAAACTAATGTTCTATAGAAGATGATAGGATAAGGGTAATGTGTGGTAAGGGAGGAAAAACCATGTTAAAGTCGAAAAAATCCGCGATTGCTGCCATCCTTGCACTTATTCTATCGATCCAGACCGGCGTTATCGCTAGCGCAGCACCCGCATCCCAAACTGGCTCAAACGCAGTTTCAAGCAAAGCTGCCGCCTTCGGCAATGCCGTGTACAACAAAGCCAATAAATTGCTGAAGGAATCCGACGTGGCTTATGCCAAGTCTTACATCACCAAGCATATCCGCAGCGTGACCGCGTATCAGGCGACCATGCTGGTGCTTAAGCTGGAGAATGCGATGAATGATGCGCTCCCGGCAAAAACCGACAAGGTGTACGAAATCGGGATTCAGGATAAACTGATGAACTTGTACAAATTCGGGGAGCCGATTAACACCACCATTAACAAAACCAAGGATGAAACGCTCCGAAAGGTGCTCATCAACCTGCGCGACAGCGGCTACAGGCTCTATACGACCGAGGGCGTGATCTTCCCGATCATCGACTATACCACGCTCAAGCCATACAAGCCTTATATCAACAAGGATATTCAAGCCTATATCGACATCATGGTCGTTGAATCGGAGAAGCCTGCCGTCAGCGATGCCGCTTTGGTGATCCCATGGAGCGAGGTCATTGATCGGGGACTAACGCAAGAGGCCTTTATCAGCGCGTATCCCAAATCCAATCGGACTGCGGACGTGAAGCTGAAGTTTCGATTCACCGAGCTTAGCCTATACTACGGTTATAACAACACGCCGCTGTTCAAATACGAGGACAATCTGCTGGACCCGGAAGTGCGGCAAGCATTCGATAAAGCACTGAAGGACAGCGACGCTGTCTCCAAAAGCGCGCTCCTCAAAAAGCTCAAGTCCTGGTCCGACGTGCTGGAGAGCAACAAAGACAAGCTGAACCAGGAAGTGGAGCGGTACCGTGCCAAGGCGGTTCCGATTGACTGAGGCATCCTGACGTTAACGGCGGGTGACGCCCTGGACCGCTAGAGGCCATACCATGAAATAACTGGAAAAGCCGGAGTTCCCGTTAGGGGAATCCGGCTTTTTATGGTGCTTTCGTGTACTTCTTAAATCAGCAGATTGAACAGGTTCATGTTCTTGTTCAGCTCCGTGTAATCCAGCCCCTTGCGCTGCATCCGCTCCACCAGCGGGCCGTAATCCTCCGGCCTCAAGAGCTCGATGCCCACCAGGGCAGGTCCGTCTTCCTTGTTATGCTTCTTCGTATACTCGAAGCGCGCGATATCGTCGTCGGGACCGAGCACTTCCTCCAGAAACTCGCGGAGTGCGCCCGCGCGCTGCGGGAAGTTGATCATGAAGTAATGCTTCAGCCCTTCGTAAATCAAGGAGCGTTCCTTGATTTCCTGCATCCGGTCGATATCGTTATTGCCGCCGCTGATGATGCAGACGACCGTTTTCCCGCGAATCCGGTCCCGGTTCATATCCAGCGCCGCTACGGCCAGCGACCCCGCCGGCTCCACAACGATCGCATTCTCGTTATACAGCTCCAGGATGGTGGTGCAGGCCTTGCCTTCCGGTACCGTCACGATGTCGTCCACCAACTCGCAGCAGATGTCATACGTCAGCTGCCCGACGCGCTTCACGGCGGCGCCATCCACGAATTTGTCGATCTCATGCATGGTGACGACCTCGCCCTGCTTCTTGGACTCGATCATGGACGCTGCCCCAAGCGGTTCGACGCCAATGACTTGCGTCGTTGGGCTGACGGTTTTGACGTAGGTTGCCACGCCGGCCGCAAGACCGCCGCCGCCGATGGTGACAAACATATAATCGGCCGGCGCGTCCAGCTCCTCCATAACCTCCATCCCGATCGTGCCGTTGCCCGCAATGATCTTCGCTTCATCAAACGGGTGGATAAAGGTCATGCCGTACTCGTCGCATGCCTTAATCGCTTCGGCATATGCATCATCGAAGGTATCCCCTGTCAGAATGACCTCGACGCTGCCCCCGCCAAAACGCTTCACCTGCTTCACCTTCTGGTTCGGGGTCGTGCTCGGCATGTAAATCTTGCCTTTGATATTCAACGCGTTGCAGGAGAAAGCCACCCCTTGCGCGTGGTTGCCCGCGCTTGCGCACACAATGCCGTTGCTGCGTTCTTCATCCGACAAGCTGCGAATCATATTGTAAGCGCCGCGGATCTTGAAGGAGCGAACCACCTGCAGGTCCTCGCGCTTCAGATACACTTCGCAGTCATACTTGGCTGACAGTACTGCATCCCGCTGCAGCGGCGTGCGTACGATCACTTCGCGAAGCACGTGGTGTGCGCGCACGATGTCCTCCATGCTGACTGCCCGTTTTGCCGTATACGTCTCTTCCATTCTCTCGATCACACTCCCACTTCGCTGCCAGGTAAACGTTGATCCATCCGCTACCCTTATTTACGTATTTCTATCATTGTATCACTTTTCATGAAAATATCCCGCCCTTTTCTGGCAAGCTTTCGTAAAAGAGTTTTTTCGCAACAAGCATAACCCGGATGCACAAGCCGTTACCCGTATACGGCTATGAAGGATCGGGCCTTCCCTTTAAAGAGGGTTGACTTCCTTCAGACACTTTAATACTATAAAGCATGAAAATTAACCTAAATTTTGGGAGTGATTTTAATGAAGAAGAAAGTATTGTATGGGTTATTGGCGGGTACACTCACGCTGGGGATTGGTACAGGCGCTATGGCGTCGTCAGCTTTGGAGCCAATCAAAGCCTATTTGAACAGCAAGATTTCCCTGAAATTAAACGGTACGGTGGTAACGCCGAAAGACGCAAACGGCAAAACCGTGCTGCCGATCACTTACAACGGCACGACGTACTTGCCTGTGCGAGCTGTAGGCGATCTGATGAATATCGACATTCGTTATGACAGCGCAACTTCTTCCGTACTGATTGGCGGCAATCAGGGATCCCCATCCCAAACCTCCAGTCCGTTATCATTAAGCTCGCTCGGAGCCTCCGTATTGGGGACATCAGCCTGGCACACCAAAGATTCCAGCGATACGGTCTACAAAGGCAAAGATTATAAAGACGTTTATTTACATACCGATTCGGCCAAACAAGGCAACAGCTTCCAGATCATGACGGGTAAAAAATATGCCAACCTGCATCTTGAGCTGGCCGTGACTGGCGGTGCGCAAGAAATCGTAATTATGGACCACAACAACTCAACGCTCAAAAAGGTGTCCCTGGGTGCTGAAGATGGCCTGGTCGGCGTAGACGTCGATGTATCGGCTGCCGATTTTATTTTTGTGGAGATCGTTGATGAAGGTCCGGGCACTTCCCTGTTTGTTCCTCTGACCAGTTCCTATTTGACAAAATAAGCCCTTGCGATGATTCGCGCGGGCGGAAGGCCATGATATTGAAAGCCGGGGGGTTAATGACCCCCGGCTTTATCTGTATGATCTATATTAGCTCTGACAAACCACTGCTTCATAACACATACCTGTTAGGGTGAGATCACCTGCCTGTTAGTCCATCGGAATCACGATCACGTTTCCCGTCTGCGTGGTGATTGTAATTTGATGCTGCAAAATCTCGACGCCCAGCCTTTCATTCACGTCTTCCATGGAAGGCTCCTCAATGGCGGGAGTGCCGGGAGCGCTGGGGGTGCCATGCACGGCCGCGATGAGCCAATGGGTCCCGGGTTCAAGCGCCGCCCTCAGTGTAGGAATGACAGTGCGGGGATGCAAAAGGTTCGTATTAGCATGAGGATAGATGAGCTCTGCCGTATCGTAACCGAGCATGCCATAAATAGCACTCGTGCCGAAAGTGCCGGAAGCCGATGCGGCCTCTTCTCCCGCCATGGAGCTGTTCAGAGTTCCCAAGCCTAAAGCAAACCCGCCTTCTGCAGCATCAAGCATTCGTTCCGTGCTGATCTGATGGATGCGAATATGCCATGGCAGCCCTGCCGCTATCCAGGTCCTTACCTCGACGTCTCTCCACGGCTTCCATTGTGCATACAGCACATGCTCCTGAATCCGCGTCTCCTCGCATAAGCGTTTGACCCGGAACAGCCGATCGCCTTCACTAAGCGCCAGCATGGAATCAAAAGCCCCTTGGGCCAGTCCCCATTCCGCCCTCGGCACGCTGAACGCAAAGGCCGTTGAGTAAACAAACTTCTCGTACTTGGCGGAAGTATGCGTATGCTCGTTGGTAGACGGGTGGCCCGTATTGAACGCGGCCACGTGGCCGGTCTGCGGCTCCCTGCAAAGCACCAGATGTGCAGGCTCCTGCACCGAAATACGTCCTGTCTCCGCCAGCTCCTGCTCCTCGGCCGTCCAGAACGGATGGCTATCCGGCAAAGCCAGGATCAGGAACGTCTTCAGCGACCAGTACACCGAGCCGGCCGCGTTATAGTTCTCCGACATGATTCGGTTCGGGTAAGCGTAACCCACCGTCAACACGCCGTCCCGGTCGAATATAGGCTGCTGAAACCACCATCTGAGATTTCTAAGGACCAGTCCCTTCAGCTGGCCCGGACTAAACCCGTCCAGCCCGGCATATGCCGCAGCCGACCAGAAGGCCGACTGCGCAAAGCGGTACGTCAAGCTGCGTCCGTAAGGAACGGCCGACCCGTCGGGTGCAAACCAGTGGATGAAATCGCGTGCAAACAACGCTGCCCGCTCCCTGTAGCGCCCGGCGCGTTCCGGATCTTCGTCTCCCATCAGCTGAGCATAGATCAAGCCATAGAAATGAAAAGCATACGGCACGTAATAATCACAGTGCCCCCCGATCCCGTCGCTATACCAGCCTGCATCCAGATAAAATTCCTCAATGCGCCGGAGATTGTTCTCCAGCTGCCCGGCATCGTATGGTAAGCCTGCTTTGCGGAAACCAACGTTGACCAATACATGGAAGAACAGCCAATTGCAATCATAGCAAGGATGATGGTTGATTTGATCGAGCCACTGATAGAGGTTGGCCTTCTCCTTCTCGCTCAGCGGCTGCCAGATGCGGTCCGGAATCAGGGCAAAGGCCAATCCGAACACCGCCATCTCCACCAGCCGTTGATCATAGTCGTTCACCTGCCCCCAGTACTCCGCATGCTCCGGATCCGTCCCTGTGCGAATCCCTTGCAGGCACAGTTCCCACAGCCCGTCATGGGAGCCGCCGGCAACGGCGGGAACGAGCCCCCACAAGACGCGAGAGAAACCCTCCATCTCCGCAATATCGGCATAGGCATCGGCGCCCGAACGCTCAAGGATTAAGCGTGCGCGCCCCTCGCTGTAGCATTTGCTTAAAGGCTCCAGCAGCTGCGAGAGCGCCTCCTGCACGTCCCGTCTTGTTCTCAGCGGATTCCGGGCGACCGGATGGATCAAGCCTACCTCGGGATTCCCAGTAACCTGTATGCTCATCTAACATTCTCACTCCATTCCCGGAATGCTTCTTCTAATTCGCTTATCCTCTTCCTTGCCTTACTTCCACTATTTCCTTCCCGAGCGCCGCTTCAATCTCCGTTATTCCCAGTAAAACGGCCCCTTCCCTCTCAGCCGCGCCAGCCCTTCCACAAAGAAAAAGTCGCCGTAAATCAGGGGCACGTCGATATTCTTGCCCTCCGGATAATGGCTGGTTCCGTGGAGTATCAAGCCTTCCTCCCCGTCGTTGTCCCATGTGCCGTAATTCCGGTACAGCGATTCCAAAATCCGGACCGCGGATGTCCGGTATACGGCTGCCTGCCCCGGCTCCACCTTGTCAGCCAGCAGCAGCAGCCCGCTGGCGGCGCAGGCACCGGCGGACGAATCCCGGTAGATGCGGGCCTCGTCCGGCGCGCGGAAGTCCCAGAACGGCACATGGTCTTCCGGCAGGTTCGCCAGAAAGAAATGCGCCACCGTTTTGGCCGCATCGAGGTATATCGACTTGCCCGTATGATGGTAGGCAAGCGTCAAGCCGTAAATCGCCCACGCCGTTCCCCTGGACCAGGCGGATTCCGGCGCGAAGCCCTGCCCGCCGATCCCTTCCAGGCGCTCACCGGTAACCGGATCGTATCGTACGATGTGATAGACGGATCCGTCCGGCCGGACGAAGTCCCGGACCACCGTGTCCATATGCGCTTCGGCCATATGCCGGTAGCGGGGATCGCCGCTGATCTGCGACGCCAGGAACAACAGGGGCGTATTCATGGCGCAATCGATGATCGCGAGGCCCGCGTTATCCTCCCCTTCCGACCACGGATTCCAGGCTCGGATATACTGTCCCTTCAGGTTGAAGCGTGCAGCCAGGTAGTTGGCTGCTTTGAGCGCGCGCACCTTTGACTCTTCGCTGCCAATCAGCTTGTAGGAAGCCATGCTGGTCAGCGTCCACATGAAGCCGAGATCATGGTCCAGGCGCACATATTGGTTCAGTACGTCATCCAAAATGAGCTCGCACTGCTCGGCGGTTGTTCTAAGCTCCGCCACCCCGCTGTCGTTGTACAAAAGCCACAGCATGCCCGGCCAGAAGCCGGCCGTCCACCAATGCGGCGGCTCCAGCTGGTAGACGCCATTCTGGCTGGCATGCGGAAACCTCGCGCCGATCCGCGCTACGTTCCGCCGCGTCTTCGCAAGCGATTTTTCCCATGCCTCCGTCAACCAATCCAAAGCGACCTCCGTTTTCATTCCTCTCCACTCCTCTGTTCATATGAATTGAAACCTAAGATCGATATCCGCATGCAAGCCAAGGGCCTTCACTTTAAAATCCACGGCATACCAAGCCGCTTCCTTGCCGAAGTGGTCCCGGAAAACATGGCGTGTCAGCTCAGGCTCCACAAGGTCGTTATCATAGTGGATCAGCAGGCCGGGCCTGTCGTCCACGGAAAAGGCAGGATCCGGCTTTGTGTCCTGTACCTTAGGCTGCTCCCCGGTCCCTTCTTCAGCTGCAATCGGCTCCTTCTTCTTTTCTAAGGCCTGAACGACTTCCGGTCCTCCTGCCTCTGCTTGCTCATAAGTACCCGGTGCCCGCAGCCTAACAGCCAGCCGGCCATCGATCAGTACCAGCTCGGGCCGTATCCTGGTGACGATCCGCTCCACCAGACTCTCCGGGGGCGAACCGAACGTAAACCGGTCGCTCAGCGTCAGTTCCGGCCGGTTCCTTTTCTTGTTCCACTCCAGCGTCCTCGTGAATGACTGTAGAGCAGGAGCCCGGTAGGCCGAGCTCAGCTCAAGCGCAAGCCGATCCACCGCTTCACCCGTCACCGCTTCCCATACAACCGCGGCGCTATCCGGGCCCTCTTGCTGAACATGGCCGTCGATGATCGGTACGGAGTGGCCTTGGGAGCCGTTGCAATCATAGCCATACCGTCCTTCGCCGAAATACTCCGCCGTGTATTCGCCGCAGCCGAGATCCGAGCACCAGGCTTCCCCGGCGCCGTACAGAATAAAATGCCCAAGATCATTATGGTTGTGCGGTTCGCCGTTGCTGCCGCCCTTGGCGGCAAACGCGTACACCTCGCCTCCATGGGAGCTGCGGGAGATCAGCCACTGGGCATCGGGCAAATAATAACTTGCCTCTCTCCAATCGTCCCCCGCCAGCAAGGGGTTCCGCCAGATCAGGTTGCGCAAAGCCGGAGCCCAGCGGCTGCAATGGTCGTCGCGGTAACCCGACCGGAGAGACTGCGGCGGAGACTCGAAGTCTGCGTACAATCCGGCCAGATAATGAGACAAGCCGATATGTACCGTGCTTTCCGGCTGCGAATCGGAGAAGTTGACGACGGCCTTTCCTCCCAAAAAGCCCTGCTGCTGAAACAAGGCGATGCGGCCGACCTTCTCCGCTCGGAACCAGTCCATCTCGCCCCGGGTACGCTTGCGCAGCAAATCGGCATAATACACGAAATACCCGAACCCGTAATTCCAATATCCCAGCCCTTCCAGACAGGCTCCATCGGGGCCGAAGCCCTGCAGGTAATAGTCCATGCACCGCTCCGTCTTCAGCAGAACCTCCACAAGAGATTCCCCGCTTTCCATAAGCAGCAGCGCCGCGGAGCCGATGGAACCGGCACAGACGGCAGACCAATTATGCGTCGCCGTCTCCCAGCCGTGCTCACGGCTTAGGAAAGGAATGAAGAGCCGTGCTTCAACCTCTTCTCCGATTCTCGAGATCAGCAGCGAAGGCAGACGGTCCCGCAGCAGCACGCGGATTTCGCTGAGGGTAAACCCGGTCTCGGCGCTGAACAGATCAATCGTCTCCTTGATGCAGCCGGGCGATTCCGCGTTCACATGCGCCGGCAAACACCAGGTATACTCATCGCAGATGGACCAGATCATCTCTTGGAGAGCCGTCCGGTACGCTTCCTTATCCGGCTCAAGAAGGGTCAGCAGGGAAAAGGTATTCAGCCGGCGCCGACGGTCGAAATACACCTTCTCATAATCCAGCCTCGTTCCCTGCCGGGCAAACCGGGTGAATAAGTCATACGTCAGCGGCGGGTTCGGGACAGACAGAAGCCGCTCCCCTTCCTCGCGAATCTCGGATATGTCCTGCTCGTAATCTTCGCTTTGCCGGATCCCTTCCCAGAAGGAACTCTGGTCCCCGCTTTGGTAATACAGCCGCAGATCGGCGGGAGCCATCCCGTTCACGATCGTTGTCAGCTCTTGTATCCTGTTCATCGGACTAGGACCCTCCTCCTTCCCATTTCAACGCCTGTTGGTGACGCCGGTTAGACATCCTTTCAACCGTTCCGGAACTCTACGGGGGTTACCCCCGCATACGCTTTGAATGTTTTGCTGAAATAACTTACATTGTCGTAAGCCAGACTTTCGCAGATTTCCCCGACCGTGCGGTCCGTCTGCCGCAGCAGCTCCTTGGCGCGCTCCATCTTCATGCGGGTGACGTATTCGATGAAGGTCACGCCGGTTTCTTTTTTGAACATCCGGCTGAAATAGCTCGGATTCAGGTGCAGGCAGCCCGCAACGTCATCCAGCGTGATCCTCTGGTCAAGCCGAAGGGACACGTATTTGCAGGCCTCCGCCACTTCCGATCGTCTGCTGCCCCCGAATCCCCGGTCCATAGCCTGCATGGTGGATTCCAAATAATCGTGAAGCCAGGATTTCAGCTCGTTCAGGGAATCCATGTCCATGATCTCTTTATGAAGCGCATCGGCCGTATAGGCGGGTGACAGCGAATGCAGTAGATGAAGCCTCAGCTTCAGATCCAGCAGGAGCTTCAATACCCAGTCCTTGACCGATTCCGGTGCGTACCGCTTCTCTTGAATCCATGAGATCCACCGATCGACCGCGTCGCGCACCGCGCATAAGCCCTCTTTTCCGAGCAGCGATTCCCGCAGCTCCGAACTGGCCCGGTCATAATAAGCAAAGAGATCAGGATCCCCATTAAGACTTTTCTGTTCAAGCGCTCCGTTCAGTTTGGATATCTCCTGCGGCTCCAGATAGAATCGTTGATGCCGGCAGGCCAGCAGTTCATTGAGCCCTGCCTTTAAGCCCTCCGGCTCCGCGCACCCCCTGCCGATCAGGAACGACATGCGGATTCGCAGCACGCGCTCGAGCGTCCGCTGCACCTCCTTCAGGCAGGCGGCGGCCTCATCGTATATGTTGCTGCCCAAGCCGGGTCGATACGCGAACAGGAGCAGCGAAGACTTTGCATCATATAGGACATGCACCGCATCCGGATTCAACTGATCCAGCACCTCCCGCAGCACGTTGCCCAGGGCAAAATGCAGCGTCTGGTTGGAAGCGAAGCGGTGCTTGATCTCCCGGACATCCTCCAGATGTCCGACCACGGGCAGGCAGTGATAACCCGGCTTCAGCACGCCGTATTCCGACAGCTCATGCCGCCATGTTTCGGGGGACAGGAGGGGCTGATGTATGAAGTTCTTGAGGCTCTGCTCCTTCCGCAGCTCCTTGGATTCGTCCACCAGATGGATCATCCGCGACCGCTCCCAGCCCTTCTGGGCTTCCTCGTCCATCGCCTGCTTGAACCGCCTCAGCAGCTGGGCCAGCTCCTCGGGGTCGAGCGTATCCTTCAGCAGATAATCCTGCACGTTCAGGCGCATGGCCTGCTGGGCATATTGGAATTCGTTGTGGCAGGACAGAATGGCGATCCGCACATCGGCCTTCACTTCTTTGATGCGTGCGGACAGCTCAAGCCCGTTCATTTTGGGCATGCCGATATCCGTAATCAGAATGTCCGGGGGCGAAGATCTCGCCTTCTCCCAAGCACTCATTCCGTTCTCATAGCTTCCCATCAGGTTCAAACCCAGCTCATTCCACGAGATGGCCTCCGACAACAGCTCAATGACCGGATAATCATCATCCACCAGCATCACGTTATACATCCGCATTCCCTCTTTCCGGTATATACATCTCGATCACCGTTCCTTGGCCAGGCTCGCTGTAGACGTGGCATTGAAAAGCCTCGCCGAACACCATGCTCATCCGTTCCATCACATTTTGCAGACCGATATGGGAGAAGCCGCCTCCGCTTGCCTCCTCCTGCATCGAGGATCCGGCGGATCCGCCCTGGATTCTCCGGGCAATCGACTCCCTCATCGCAGCATCCATGCCGATGCCGTCGTCCTTCACGGCCAACACAAGATGCCTGCCCTTCATGTCGGCTGCAATCCGAATCGTCCCTGCCTGCTGGTTGAGCCCATGGATTAATGCATTCTCCACGATCGGCTGCAGAAAAAAGCGCGGTACTTTGAAGAGAAAAGCCTCCGGCGCGATATCCAGCTCCAGCCGGACCTCCTCCTTCTGCCGAAGGTTCATCAGGGCGACGTAATGCGAGATCAGGTCGATTTCTTCGTGAAGCGCAATCTCGTCCTCTTCGCGGCTGATCGTCATGCGGAGCAGCACGGACAGGGAGCCGATCATCTTGGCGCTTTCGGGATCGCCCCGTTTCATGACCTTCATCCGGATCGAATTCAGGACATTGAACAGAAAATGAGGATGGATCTGGGCTTGGAGCATTCGGAGCTCCGCTTTTCGTTTTCTCGCCTGGTTCTCGGATATTTCCGAGATCATGGCTTTGAACCGGTCCAGCATGTCGTCGAATAAATGCCCCAGCCGTCCAACCTCATCATTGCCATGAACATTCGACCTCACATCCAAATTTCCGCGCTGTACGGAGGTTGCGACTTTACCGAGCTTGACTAACGGCTTCGTAAACGCGCGGACAAGCGCAATGAGCAGCAGCAGAAAGATCAGGAAGAAGCACATCTGAAACCAGAACACCCGGTTGAAAATCGAGTTGATATTGACGATCGCATCCTTGTACGGCTGCATCAGCACCAGGCGCCACCCGGCAAACGGGATGTCCTGGTGTACCATCAGCTGCTTCTCCCCCTTCACCGGCACGATCGAATACGGCTTTTCTTGATCCAAGTCATCGAGATATGCAAAGGTCGTTCCGATCTGGCTCTGATGACTGCCGGAAACGATGGTTCCCTTGGCATCCAGCAGCACCATATCGTTGCCTTCCGAAAGGGAGTTGAAGATCCCGCTGATCTGATCCTCCATGAACGTCACGATCACGTAACCGTAAATTTCGGAATCCGGCAGCCGGAGCGTGCGCACCACCGATAATTGCGTCGGATGATCGATCTGGTCCGAGCGGAACATCGTGGCCTCCGGCTCCGTCCACAGGGATTCCAAGCCTTGCAGCTCCGAAATTTGGCCAAACCAGGGGCGCTGCCTGTAATCGAGCGGATTGTAATCGCTTACGGAATAATTCATGTAATAGGAGCCGTTCTCCAGAATGACGGTGACATAGCTTTTCTCGCCGACGACCGTCAAGCTGTCCAGATGCTCCAGCACCCGGTTGGATTCCATGAACCTGCGATAAGGATCCGGGTCTTCGTTGCCGGATACCACCTGCTTGAAATAGGAATTCAAACCCGAGTTCATCTGGATATAGTTGGCAATATTGATTTTGCTTAAGAGCAGATTCGTCACCGATCCGCGGACCAGCTGAAGGGCATCGCTTGCGTTGGATACCGCCTGCTGCCTCAAGGCTTCCTTCGTTAACGAATTATACAGAATCAAACTGACGATGGCGGGAACCACGATGCAGGTGACGGCAGCCAATATCAGCTTATGCCTGATGGAGCTGGGAATCAGGCTCTTCAATCGTGCGGGCATAGGATCCACCTCGGGTATGGCGTGACGGGAATGATGTACGCGAATTCAAAAAAAGGGACGAAGAGTTTCGTCCCGATTTTTTTGTCTATTATACCAGATCATTTTTTGTTGGATTCTATAATTTTGTTCACTCGCTCCTGCGAATTCGCGATGGTCTGGTCAATATCCTGATTGCCCAGTATCAGCTTCTCGTATTCCTCGTTCACCGCCTCGTACACTTCCGCCTGATAAGGCGCCGGCGGCACGATGGCCGAAGCCTTCGAGGCAACCAATGTGTCCACGAGCGATTTTTTGTCTACCTTCTCCGGACTCTTCGTGCCCGCCAGAATGGTGTCGATGATCTCCTCCACCTGCTCGGTCTTCACCTGCTGCCAGGCCGGAATGTTCTTGCCCTGCACGATCTGCCCTTCCGTTGTATACCAGCGGACGAATTGATAAGCCTCTTCCTTATGCTTCGACTTGGCTGCCACCGCCACGTAATCCGTGGTTACCGGCGTGAGTCCCGTCGGATCGCCTGCCTCGTTTTTCGGGAATGGGGCTACGGCGACATTGAAGTCCAGCGGCACTTTATCCGTTCCGCCGATCTCCGTGTTCATCCAGCTGCCGATCGTGATCATGCTCGCGGATTGATTGAAGAATTGGGTCCGGTAGTTCAGCTTCTGGGAGATCATGTCCGTGTAAGGCACCGAGGATTGGTCCTCCTTCTCCATCCGCACGCGCAGCTCCAGCGTCTGCCTGAAGGTCGGGTTATCCAGATTGGAAGAGCCGTCGGCCTTCAAATAGTCGGTATCCTGAGGCTGATTGGCCATCATCAGCTTCAGAAATTCCAGCCATCCGCCCCCTTGCGGACCATGGAAGTACGTCCCGTAGCGCTTCGACGCTCCTTCGCCCTGGGTCAATTTTTTGGCATAGTCCGCATATTCGTCCCAGGTCCAGTCCGTCGGAACCGGCAGCCCCGCTTCCTCCAGGTGATCCTTGTTCAGCAGCACATACCAGGGGTTGAACTTGCCGGGCAGCGCATAGACCTTGCCGTCGAGGCGGGTATCCACTTTATAATCCGTTTCCACGCTGTAGCCGTCCTTCGCGATAAAGTCGTCCAGCGGCTCGGCCATGCCGAGCGCCACCCGCTGCGCATAACCCGCCGGATCGCTGAACATCAGAATGTCCATCTGGGCCGAGGATGCCGCCTCCAGGTCAAGCTTCTTGAACGCCTCCTGCGTATCCCCCTTCTCGCTGAGCTGGACCAGCTCAATGGTCACGCCCGGGGTTGCCTCTTCATAGGCTTGGATCGTTTTCTTCCAATTGTAAGCTTCCTCCGTGCCATAGGTGTACAGCCTCAGATTGGTCTTGCCCCCGCCTTGCGCGGAATCACCTTGCGCCGCATTCTCTTTCGCTCCGCCGCAGCCGGACAGCAAGCCGATCACCATCGCGGCCGTGAGAACGCCTGACCACCATTTCTTGTTCATCATTGTCTATAACCCTCCCCATTGATATCGGTATGTAAGGTCGTGACGATTCTAGCTGTGACTATCCACATTATATAGAGCGCTTACATCTTAACCATAAAACAATCTTTACTGATGTTGGAACTATTTTTACCCCGTTCATTCCCGAGGTCCCTAGCCCTTGACCCCGCCCAGCGCAATGCCTTCGATGACGCTCTTCTGGCCGATGATAAAAACGATCAGCAGCGGGAATATCGCCGACACGGCAGCCGCCATGATCAGGGAATAGAATTCTCCGCTTAAGGAGGTGAATTTCTGCATCGCCAGCGGAATCGTGAACAGCCCGTCCGTCCGCAGGAAGATGAGCGGATTCTGATAATCGTTCCACGTCCAGATGAACCGCAGGATCGCATACGTGGCAACAGCGGGCTTTACCAGCGGCAGCGCAATCGACCAGAAGATCCGCGGATGGTTCGCGCCGTCGATTTTGGCGGATTCGATGAATTCCTGATGCACCCCCATGAAGAATTGCCTTAGCATGAACGTTCCGAGCACGCTGAAGCTTCCCAGCATAATGAGGCCGAAGTGGTTGTCGAACAGCCCGATGTTGCGGTACAGAATAAACTGCGGGATCAGGATGGCCTGGCCCGGAATCATGTAGGTCACCAGCACGATGATGAACAGCCAATTGCCGGCGGCAAACCGGATTTTGGAGAAGCCGTAGGCCGCCAGGGCGGATACCATGGCCGAGATGATCGTGGTCAGTATGCTGACCTTGACCGAGTTCCAATAATAGAGGTAGAAGGGATAATCCCCGAACCATACCTCCCTGTAATTCTGAATCGCGTTCCACTCCCGCGGAATCCATTGAATCGGATATACGAATACGTCACGCTCCACCTTAAAGGATGTCACCAGCATCCAGATAAAAGGAAGGAGAAACAGAATGCTCACCGCGAACATCGCGATCGTGACGATAAGCTTGCGCCAGTCGACGCCGACTCTTGTCCCCATATAGCACCCTCCCTCTTAGTAGTTGACCCACTTCTTCTGAGCGGCCCACTGCCCCAGCGTAATCAGCATAACGAAGCCGAACAGAACCGCGGCAATGGACGATGCGTAACCGACCTTCAGGTTGACGAATGCCGTATCGTACAAATACCACACCATCATGGTCGTCGAGCCGATCGGTCCCCCTTGCGTCATGACGGCAATGATGTCAAAGACCTTGAACGTGGAGATGATCCCCGTTACCAGCAGGAAAAATGACGTCGGCGACAGCAGGGGCAGCGTAATGCGCCTGAACTTGGTCCAGCCGTTGGCTCCATCGATGTCCGCCGCCTCGTACAGATCCTTCGGAATGGATTGCAGGCCGGCGATATAAATAATCAGATTGAAGCCGATGGAGATCCAGATCGATATCAGCATGATGGAAATCAGCGCGAAATTGGGATCCGCGATCCACTTGGGCGGATTGGACATCCCGAGCGTCCGGAGTATTTCGTTGATCGGACCGTAGGACGGCTGGAACAGCACCTGCCATACGACGGCCACCGCCACGATGTTGGATATGTAGGGCATGAAGTAAGCCACTTTAAAATAGCCCTTCATATAGACAAACCGGTCGATCAAAATGGCCAGCGTCATCGAGATCATCATGTAGACCGGAACCGTCAGGAGAAACAAGATGTTGTTGCGTACCGACTTGATAAACATGTCATCCTCCAGCAGCTGGCGGAAATTCTGAAACCCGACCCACTGGATGCCGTCCCAGCCCTGCACGAAATTCCAATCGGCAAAACCCAGCACGAGCGTAGCCAATATCGGAAACAGCACCAAAATGATAACGCCGATCAGCATCGGGCTTACGAATGCGATCCCCCATAGGTTCTCTCCCCGCTGCAAGGATCCCCTGGACTTGTCCTCCCGTGTCGGCTGGGCGCCAGGCTTCTTCATCGTCTCCATTGTCTGTGCCATGTCGGACCCCCTCGATTCTTATTCGATGGGTTAAGTATAAAAAAAATACCGCCAACGTATTGACGGTATTTTGATCATATTCGCTTTCATTTTTACTTGATTAGACAGGGACGCATCATGGATCTTGGCATGCCCGGTATTACAGGAACTTCTCCTTAAACCAGGCAGCGGCCATCCCGACCTCTGCACGGCTGAGCTGATGTCCCCCGTTCTCCCAATGGAGCTTCACGTCCGCGCCTGCCCCGCTCAATAGTTCGTTCAGATCCTCGCTCTCCTGCGGCGTGCACATCGGATCGCGCCGGCCGGCCGCGATGAAGACCGGAACGCCGGTCAAATCCGGCAAGGTTTTATCCCGCAGCGGAACCATCGGATGGTGGAGAATGGCCCCTTGCAGCGCGTCTCCTTCGTGGAACAACAGGCTGGCGGCAATATTGGCTCCGTTTGAATACCCAACGGCAACGATGCGGCTGCGGTCAAAATCGTACTCGGCAGCTGCCCAGTTCAGAAATTCATTCAGATCATGCGTGCGTTTTACGAGATCCTCTAGATCAAACACCCCTTCGGCCAGACGCCGGAAAAATCTCGGCATGCCGTTCTCCAGCACGTTTCCGCGGACGCCGAGCACATTCGACGTTGGCGAGATCATCTCGGCCAGCGGCAGCAAATCCTCCTCGTTCCCCCCGGTGCCGTGCAGCAATAGCAAGGTTGGTGCCTCCGGAGAGGTTCCCTGGCGGTAAATATGCGTATGTTCCATATGTTTATAGTCTCCCTTCGATTGGTGATATGCTTCAATTTCGAATCCGTTTGACACCATTAATGTTCGTTAGAATGCCCTGGAATAGCTCAATAGGACCAAAGTCTGCCCTGAAAAATCACATCATAAACTAGGCGGCGATCCCATCATAGGCTGCCCTAAAATCAAGCCTAAATATCTTAAATTTAAGATTCTTTAAATACATCATACCATGGATTTTGAAAAATGCAACAGCTGCCCTTCCGCCTCGCCTCCCCGCTAGAGCTGCAAACGGAAACGCTATGTCCCCATTCTTCGCAATTCTTGACGAACGAAACGAAAAGAGAGGAAGCCTCCACTATGGAAGACTTCCTCTCCTGTTTGTATTCTCTATATATGATTCCGTACGTGTTCCCCCGTAACATCACTCATTATATCAAAAGATAGGTATAATGTCAGTGGATGTTTTGGTATTTCTCACAATTTTTTTGTGAGAATGTTAGCGATTATTCCAGTTGATTGGATGAAAAACCATATATTTAGAAAAATTGTAACCGTTTGGTCAACGCGCCTCTCGGAACCGCGAAGGCCTGCGCGCGCTTGAAGTTCATCGGCGCTCCCCGTACGATCGTGAGCGCCTTGTAGTATTCGATGAACGGGAAGCCGTAGGTTTCCCCGCGCGCATAAGCGTATACGTTCATGGCTCTCACCCACGTTTCATAGGCTTCGTCCGGAATGTCGATGAAGACCTCAGGATGGAAATCGTACGGGTCCTCCCAATTGTCCGCATAGTATAAATGCTGGGCATAGTGGGACGGAAGCTCGCGCTCAATCGTCTTCAAGCCCGCGTAGAAGCGGGCGTCCTCCACGATATAATGCGTATTGGAATGATCCTTATGAATGCTCTCCTTCCAATGCGTGATGATGATATCCGGCTTCACTTCCCGTATGACGTCGGCGACCTGATACTTCACTTCCTCGTCCAGCGGAAGCTCGGCATCCTTGTAAGCAAGGAACCGCACATCCGCGCCGACGATATCGGCAAATTGGTGAGCTTCGTCAATCTTTTGCTTTGCGTACTCCTCCGGCGTCAGACGGGGGTGTCCCTTCTCTCCCGGCGTTAGATGAAGAAACGTCGCTTTGTGGCCAGCCTGCGTGTATTTGGCGATCACGGCTCCTGCCGTAAGATCCATGTCGCCCGCATGCCCGCCAATCGCCAAAATGTGATGCTGCTTTGCTTCCGTCAATGTAATCTCTCCTTTGTATATCCATGTAGTCGAAGCTATCTATTGAAGCGGCTTGCTCATAATATCGAACCGGCGCGTCACGTCGAAGCCGGCTTTGCGGTACAGATGGCCTGCGGGACTCTGCTCGCCCGTCCAGAGGAACCAGGCACCATGCAGTCCTTGAGCACGCATAAGGGCAAGGCAGTCATACAAAAGTATTTTTCCGAGACCTTTCCCTTGCATCGACGGATCCACGCCAAACGGACCGAATCGTTCAGCTACGCCCTCATATCCGCCATGCAGGCAGAAGCCTACCAGCTTCCCTTGATCGCGCGCGATCAGGATCTGATCCGTTGTTAATCGCTGCAGCAATCCTTCGCGAATCGCCCGGCCCCAATCCGGATTAAACACGTCCGTCGCAAACTCGATCAGCTCCACCAGATCGCTGTCCTGAGCCGGCTTGAAAGTAAAGCCTTCATGTTCCCGCTGCCGCTTCAGCTCCGCAACCTCCGGCAGCATATGGAAACCAACCAGGGAGCGATCCATCGCAACCGCCGTGTAATTGCGGGTAAAACCGCTGGCCGCAAGCCATGCCAAGCCCTCCGGATAACGCTCCCCATCAATGCCCGGAACGATATAATTCGGGGCATACGAGGAGAAAAAGACTTTGCTGCGCCCATGATGACGAAGATAATCTTCGCCTTCCTGCAGCAGCCGCGACGCGACCCCAATTCTTCGAACCGATGGATCGGTATAGAAGAAGGTGATCCAGCCGTGATCCGGGTCCAGCTCGGTGCCGATCATCGGCAATTTCCGGCGCACCGCATACAGGACGCCCACTATGCGGCCCTCGTGCTCCGCGATCCGCAGTCCCTGCGGATCAAAGTTCGGATCGAGCAGCACCAGATTTCGAAAACGAAGCCGGGTGACGGGATCTCCCGGCAGACAGGCGTTCCACAGAGCCGTGATCCCTTCCTCGTCTCCAGGCCGGTAAGACCTGTAGGTTAAATTCGCCATTGCGTTATCCCTCCTTGTAATCGTAAGCCTTGGATCGGCGGCGATTGCCGCTTAACGGCATGCGACCGGTTGATCTCCATTCACCAATCCTCCATGTACTGGACGGAATATCTATGCAGCAGCTCCCATAAATGTACCGACATCAGGAGGCATTGCTTAATGTCCATCCGGCGTTAGCTCGGCTTCGGATTGCTGCCGCTGCGGAATCGAACGAACTAATGTTTTGTACATCGTGCGCACTGCTCCCTATGCAAACGGTGCGTGAGTCGGGGCATGCTTGGATGGCTGGACAACATGCCGCATTCCAGTCTTACCATGACACGGCTCCCTTCAAAGCGTTGTGGACCTGTGCGCGCAGCTGAGCCACGCTGCTGCTCCGCCCCCCATATACGCGGTTGGTCAGCAGAACGACCGCAAGATCAGACTCGGGATCGATCCACAGGCTGGTTCCGGTAAAGCCGGTATGCCCGTAACAGTATGGGCTCATCCAATCTCCCGAGGCGTCCATCTTATCCCCTTTCAGCACCCATCCCAAACCACGGCTCGAGCCCTGAATATGACTCGTATGGGGACGGGTGGCCGTAGCCGCCGCAGCTCGAGATAGAAGCCTCGGTTCGCCGGCTTTCGCCTTCGCAGCTTCCACCGCCGGAACCGCGCCCTGTGCAAGCCACATTCGGGCATACTGCAGCAGGTCTCCTGCCGTAGCAAACAATCCCGCATGGCCGCACACGCCGCCCAAAGCCCGCGCCTTCTCATCATGCACAATCCCGCACAAGTGATCCTGGATGGATTCCTCATGCTCCGTTGCGGCATAGCGGTGCGCTTGACCCGGCGAAGGAGTCAGCGTTGCGTGATGCATGCCCAGCGGTTCCGCCACCCATCGCTTAAACGCTTGGTCCAAAGGCAGCTCGAGCGACCGTTCTATGATGCGACCAAGCACCATATATCCCAAGTCGCTGTAAATCACTTCGGTATTCGGCTTCGCCGCAAGCGGCGCTGAAAAAACGGCATCCCACATCTGCTCCCTGTCCCAGCCATGGGAATGCAGGTTCATATCCGCCTGGAGCCCGGAAGTATGCGTCAGCAGCTGGCCTACCGTTATCTCTTCTTTGCCTGCCGTTCCGAATGAAGGCAGCATATCGCTCGCTTTTGTGCTCAAGGTGAGAACTCCATCATCGATCAATTGCAGAATCAACGGGAGCGTGACCGCCACCTTGGTCAAGGATGCACAATCGTATAATGTATCCTCGCTAACAGGCACAGGCTGCCCCTGCACCGGATTAGGATTGGCATAGCCTGCTGTGTAGACCCATGTCCTGCCTTCATGCAGAACGCCCACTACGGCACCCGGCGTCGTACCCGCGGCTATTTCGCGTTCAATGGCGGCGCACGCCGCCTTCACTCCCTTGATTCCCAAGCCCAGCTGCTCTGCACCGGCCTTCACATGAGTCTCCATTGAACTTTCCTCCTTTGCTTCCAGGCCTTGATTTGGATCAACTAAACAACAAACACGCCATTTTTACATGAACTGATTCAAATTGTAAACGCTTGCTAAACCTATTATATGGCCTGTGAAATTTTGTTTCAATATTAAATAAGAACTTTAAAATTTAATTTCATAACATGAAATATTAATTTCCTTTTATTTGGATATTACATATTGACACCTGAATACGCTTTCATTTACAATATTGTTGAAATCAAACACTCGCATAATTTAAGGGCCATGCATTCCGTCACCGCACACCCGGTATGGAACAACCCCGGTTTCTCTTCAGGAGATGCCGGGGTTTTTTGTTGCCCTATCTTTGGTACAGGAGGTGATTCCCCGCAGCTTCGGTTTGCTCATTGAACCAACCCCCATTCAACAACTGCTACATAGGAGGAATACGATGAAAAAATTCTACAAACTGACAACCGCCCTTGCCCTTAGCTTGTCCCTGGCGCTGAGCTTGCTCGGCCCAGCCCATGCAGCTCCGGATACCTCGGTATCCAACAAGCAAAATTTCAGCACGGATGTCATTTATCAAATCTTTACGGACCGTTTCTCCGACGGCAATCCTGCCAACAACCCGACCGGCCCGGCCTTTGACGGCACCTGCACCAACCTGCGGCTGTACTGCGGCGGCGACTGGCAAGGGATCATCAACAAAATCAACGACGGCTACCTGACCGGCATGGGCGTTACCGCCATCTGGATCTCCCAGCCGGTCGAGAACATCTACAGCGTCATCAACTATTCCGGCGTGAACAATACCGCATACCACGGCTATTGGGCTAGAGACTTCAAGAAAACGAACCCGGCGTACGGCACGATCGCCGATTTCCAGAACCTCATCGCTGCCGCCCATGCCAAGAACATCAAAGTCATCATCGACTTCGCGCCGAACCACACGTCTCCCGCTTCCTCGGACCAGCCGTCGTTCGCGGAGAACGGCAAGCTGTACAACAACGGCACCCTCCTCGGCGGATACACCGGCGATACGCAGAATTTATTCCATCATAACGGGGGCACGGATTTCTCGACGACAGAGAACGGGATTTACAAAAACCTGTACGATCTTGCCGATCTGAACCACAACAACAGCACGGTGGATACCTACCTGAAGGATGCCATTAAAATGTGGCTCGATCTGGGCATTGACGGCATTCGGATGGATGCGGTAAAACATATGCCGTTCGGCTGGCAGAAGAGCTTCATGGCCACCGTCAACAATTACAAGCCGGTCTTCACCTTCGGCGAATGGTTCCTCGGGGTGAACGAAGTGAGTGCCGAGAACCATAAGTTCGCCAACGAATCCGGCATGAGCCTGCTGGATTTCCGTTTCGCGCAGAAGGTTCGCCAGGTATTCAGGGACAACACCGACAATATGTACGGACTGAAGTCCATGCTGGAGGGCTCTGCGGCCGATTACCTCCAGGTGGAGGATCAGGTCACGTTCATCGATAACCATGACATGGAACGATTCCACAATAACAGCGCCAACCGCCGGAAGCTGGAGCAAGCGCTCGCCTTCACGCTCACTTCCCGCGGCGTGCCAGCCATCTATTATGGAACCGAGCAATACATGTCCGGCGGGAACGATCCCGACAACCGGGCTCGAATTCCTTCTTTCTCTACCACGACTACGGCTTATCAGGTAATTAAAAAGCTGGCGCCATTGCGCAAATCCAACCCGGCCGCCGCTTACGGGACGACGCAGGAGCGCTGGATCAACAACGACGTGTTGATCTACGAGCGCAAGTTCGGCAACAACGTGGCCGTCATCGCCGTCAACCGCAACGTGAACACGCCGGCTAACATTACGGGATTGGTAACCTCACTGCCGGCCGGCAGCTACACCGACGTGCTGGGCGGCCTCCTGAACGGTAACAATCTGACCGTCGGCTCCGGCGGGTCCGCCTCCAACTTCACGCTGGCAGCGGGCGGTACGGCCGTATGGCAGTACACCACGGCCGTGACTACGCCGACCATCGGGCACGTAGGACCGATGATGGCCAAACCGGGCGCAACCGTCACCATTGACGGCCGCGGTTTCGGAGGAACCAAAGGCACGGTATACTTTGGCACGACGGCAGTTACCGGCGCTAACGTTACGGCTTGGGAAGACACGCAGATCAAGGTGAAAATCCCTGCCGTTGCCGGAGGCGTATATAACATCAAAATCGCTAACAGCGCCGGAACCTCAAGCAATGTGCATGACAACTTCGAAGTGCTGAGCGGGGATCAAGTCAGCGTGCGCTTTGTGGTGAACAACGCTACCACCGCGCTCGGACAGAACGTGTACCTGGCAGGCAGCGTAAGCGAGCTCGGCAACTGGGACCCGGCCAAAGCCATCGGTCCGTTGTACAACCAGGTCATCTACCAATACCCAACCTGGTACTATGACGTCAGCGTTCCCGCCGGCAAAACCATCGAATTCAAATTCCTGAAAAAACAGGGCTCGACGGTAACATGGGAAGGCGGTTCGAACCATACGTTTACCGCTCCAACGAGCGGAACGGCCACCATTAACGTGAACTGGCAGCCGTAAGTTCAAGAACGACTAGCTTTAGCCGAAGAACGGCACCTAAATAAAACCAGCTCCGGATATGATCCCGGAGCTGGTTTTGTTCATGCAGTTCATAATTCCAGCAGGCAATAGCCCGTTACGCACGAAGCACCTCAACATTCCCTGCACGACATGAGCGATTCCCAAAGGGAGAGCGTCTCAGCAGGTAGTAACTCAACAAGCAGAGGGGACAACTCAACGATCCTGCACTTGCGCTCCCGAGTAACACGCCCACCAACAAAAAAGGCCGATGAAGATGTTCCCCTTCATCGGCCTCTTTCTTCCCCCACACCCTAGCGTAAATGGTTGTGCGTTTAGCACGCAGTAGCGGAGAGGACGAATCGATTCCGGAAAAACGATAGTGGTCGCCTTTGCCCCCGATTTTCTACCGAAAAATCAACGTTCAAAGAAAATTGGGGGCAACAGCGATTGGAGGAACGATACGTACTCGCAGCGTCTCACTATAGAGAAAACCATTTACGTCCTAAACATCACCAAAGACTTACGCAAGCCCTCCGACAGCTCCTCCAATCGCGACGACAGGCCGACCAGCTTCTCGCTCACCTTGAACTGCTCGGACGACATCGAAGCGACCTCCTCCGTGGCGGCGCTGGTTTCCTGGACGATCGAGCTCGCCTCCGAGATGGAGTCGGTCAGCGCCAGCTGGGAATCGATCAGAACCTCCACCGCATGCGTAGACTCGCTGATCTCGGTTAAGAGCGCATCCATCTCGTGACGCACGTTATCAAAGACGCCCTGTGCTTCCTGCACCGAATGCAGCTGCTCGTCAAAGAGCGGCGATGCCGACGTCAAAGCATCCACGGAGCCCTGCACCTCGCGCCGAATGTCCAGAATCATCGCGCCTACGGTCTGGATCGACTCTTTGGAACGATCCGCGAGGCTCCGCACTTCATTGGCAACCACCATGAAGCCGCTGCCTGCCGCCCCGGCGCGGGCAGCCTCAATCGTCGCGTTAATGGACAGCACGTTGGTCTGATGCGTGATCTCCGACATCAGCTCCAATATTTTGTGGATCGATGCGGTATTATCCTTCAGCTTCTCCGCATTCTGGACGATCGCCCGGTTCACCTGGTTAATCCGCGTCGATTTCTCCACCAGGCTGTCCATATGCTGCGCGCCTTCCCCCGTTACCCGGAGCACGCGATCCGCCGCGGCCGCAATCACCTGATTCGTATCGGACACCTTGCTCATTCGGACGCCGATGTTCTCGGCCAGCTGGTTCTCGCGTTCGGCCTCCATGGCCAGGCTTCCGCTTCCCTGCGCAATCTGTTCCATGGCGGCCGCGATCTCTCCGGCCGTAAGCGACGTTCCTCTTGAGGCTTCGGCCAATTCCTCGGCCGTAACCAGCACTTCCTTCGCTGACGCATTCGTCTGATCGACCAAAGCCGAGATTTGCCCCATCATCCGGTTGAAGCTCTGACCCAGACGGCCAATCTCATCGGCACGGCGGAATTCCGTCCGCACCCTTAAGTTCCCCTGCTCTCCCTCTTCCATCAGGCTGCACATCTGGTTCAGCGGTCGGCCGACGGTACGCATCATATAGTAGCCGATCAGAACAGCAACCAGAACCGCTGCCACAATGACCGCAAGCGTAACGGCAAGCAATTTGTCAGTGGCCTGCACGAAATCGCTAACGGGAGCAAAGCCGACCATATGCCATGGGGCCGTCTTCAAAGGCGTATATACCACCATCTGCTCGTCGGCGGTATAGTAGATCCCCCCTTCCTCGGCGTCTGAAGGAACCGTAATGGCGGACGGCTGCATCAGCTGAGCCGGGTCCATGTCGTGCACGATCCGGTTATCTTCGGCCACAATCCGCATCTGTCCGTTATTCCCTATTTTTAGATTCGCCAGCACCTCGCCGACCGCCTCGTCCTTGACATCCATCAGCAGTACGTACTGCGCATTCGGATTTTTCAGGTTTTTCAGCAATCTCCCCATCGTCATGGTGGCGGTATTCTCGTTCTCCATAAAACCCTTGACCTCTGTCGGGAACCATACCGGTTCGCCATCGGCCTGAATAATCCGGTCGATCTTCGCCTTCACCCCGTCCGAAGAAGACATGCCCGAATAGCCCGTGGAGTTATAGGAGCTTTGAGCCTGAAGATTGGGCGCGACCAGACGCATGCCCTGCAGACGTTTATCCGAAGATGCCATCCCGTTCAGCTTCTCACGGATCCGGTTCTCGGCCTGGGTTTTGTCTCGAATGCCGATATCCGCCGTGCTGACCGTCACCAGATCTTCGCGAAGCACCGTGTCCAGCGCCCACTGGCGGGAGGCAGCTTCATACTGGGCCAGCAGAAAATCCAGCTTGTCCGCAGCCTGCATCATCTGCCCCGAGGTCGCTTCGGATACCTGATCCATTACCGTGTCCTTGGAGATGGAATACGACAATAACCCCAGCGCCGAAGATAACAGCACGATCGTTGTAAAAAAGATAACAAACAGCTTCATGCCGACCGCCTTGAATTGAAAACGCTTTGTCATGTTCATGTTATGTACCCCCTGATTGCAAACATACATGCAAAAAGACACAGCAAGGCAATTACCGGCTGTGTCTCTTCGCTGTTCTCTCTATCTATATGTCTTATGATGATATCGTGCGTTGGTCTATCCGTTTTTGGGCTTACCCTTTGCTTGCGCCGGCCGTCATGCCGTCGACCAGCAAACGCTGCAGGAACACGAACAGCAGGGTGATCGGCAGTGCGATCAGCACCGATGCCGCCGCGAATAACGTAAAGTTGCTGTCCTGGGTGGAGTTGACGAGATCCCACAGACCGACGGCGAGCGTCCAGTTTTCCTTGGTCCGGAGCACGAGCCGGGCAAAGATAAAGTCTACCCACGGGCCTACGAACAGCGTCAAGCCCATATACGTGATCATCGGCTTCGACAACGGCAGAATGATTTTGCGGAAGATCTGGAAGTTGGTGGCTCCGTCTATCTTCGCCGCTTCATCCAAGCTTCGCGGTATCGTATCCAGGAAGCCCTTCATGATGAGCGTTCCGCCAAGCGGCGCCCCGGCCGCATACACGATGATCATCGCGGCATGCGTATTCAGCAGGTCCAGGGAGTTCAACAGGATATACAGGGCGATCATGCTCATGAAGCCCGGGAACATCCCCAGCACGAGAATGACCGATAGCGCATTCTGACGGCCTTTGAACCGGAAGCGGGATACCGCATAACTAGTAAGCAGGACAAGAATGGTCCCGATAATCATGGAGAACACCGCAATTTTCAGCGTGTTCATGTACCATGTGCCAAACAGGAAGCTTTGGGACGTGAACAGCTCTTTATAATGACTGAGCGTGAAGGATTCTGGTATCAAGGATTTGCTGTACAACGACTTTCCGGGACGGAAAGAGGCCAGAACAATCCAGAGCGCCGGGTAAATACAGCCGATCGCGATGATGACAAGCGTGATGTAGCTTGCCGTCAGGCGGATCGCGTTTCTCATTTTAATTCCCATTATTGGATCATATCCTCCTCTTTGAATGATCTGGTACGACGATAATTGTAAATCGAGAAGGTCGCAATAATCATGAAGATGATAATACCGATGGCCGATGCCATGCTGTAACGCTGCTGATCCAGCGTCAGTTTATAGAGCCAGGTGACGAGCAGGTCCGTCGCTCCCGCGTATTGATAGTCGCCCACCACCGGGTTACCGTTCGTCAGGAGGAAAATCAAGTTAAAGTTGTTGATGTTACCGGCAAATTGCGTAATCAGCACCGGTGCCGTCGAGAACAAAATCATCGGCAGGGTAATGATCTTGAACTTCTGGAAGCCGGTCGCTCCATCCACGTCCGCCGCTTCATAGAGATCCTTCGGAATCGTGGTCAGAACGCTCATCACGAGGAGCATGGATACAGGGATACCGACCCACATATTAACAACGATAACGGTCACTTTAGCCCAGACCGGATCGGTCAGCCAAGGCAGTCCTTCCAAACCGAAGTACCTTAAATACTGGTTGATCGGGCCAAACTGTCCATTAAACATATTACGCATGACAAGCAGCGAGATCAGCTGCGGGATCGCATATGGAATGATCAGGATGACGCGCCATACGCCTTTGAAGCGAATTCCTTTTTGTTGGATAAGCAGCGCCACGAGCACGCCGCCGAAATACGTGGTAACCGTTGCGAGCACCGCCCAGATGATCGTCCAGGTCAGAACCCCGAAAAAGGTGTGGCTCCACGATTTTAGTGCAACGAGGTTGGTAAAGGTTTTGAAGCCAACCCAATCCACCAGGTTTGCAGGCGGCAGATTGTTTGGAGCGGAATAGTTCGTAAACGCCAGCAGGACCATGAAGATGATCGGCATGACCGTAAAAAACAAAATACCGATCGCCGGCAGTGTCAGGAAAGATTGCGCAAATTTCCATTCGAAAATATAGTAAAGGGTCTGTCTGAAATTGTTGGGCGTTACACCCTTTTCCCTTAGTTTTCCAGCGTTATATGCGTTTTTGATATTGGCATAGTAGCCAATAAGAAAGAGCGCAAACATAATTAAGGTGATAAGTCCTTCAATCAGGAGATTGATGGAATGGTCACCCGCTACCATTTGGGTCAAGCCGTTGACTTTTTCTAAATGGCTCCCCTGTTCTCCCAATGTTACCATTCCCCAGATGGCATCACCCAGGTTGTTAATGAAGTAATACAGACTGAATACGCCTACGATAAGTAAAATAACGCCTTTGATCCATTGCCGATTGTAAAGCTGACCCAGACCCATGCAGATGGCTGATAATACGGCCGCTGTGATACGATGTTGACGCATGCTCCCTCCATTCTCCTCTCCGTATAATCGAGGAATCACCCGCCGGTTGTTCGGCGGGTGAACTTCTTCATCTGTCTCGTATTATATAAGAACGCTATTACTCGCCAGCTCCACCACTGTTGAGGTCTTTCACTTGAGTTACAGCTTTATCCAACGTTTCTTTCACGTCTTTGTTGTTGTCCCAGATCTCAGCCAGCGCAGCGCCTACTGGAGACCATACGTTAGCCATTTCCGGTACGGAAGGCATCGGCTGGGAAGATTTGAACTGCTCCGTGAATGCCGATACATACTCGTCGTTCTTGATTTGATCGTCTTCTTGAGCTTCGTTGTTGGTCGGAACCGAACCAACCAATGCGCTCAATTGCAATTGTGCTTCTTTGGACGTTGCGAAGTCGGCGAACAGACGAGCTGCTTGCGGATACTTCGTGAACGAGCTTACGTACCAAGCTTTGATACCGGAGAACGATACGGCAGGCTGACCGCCGATCGTCGGGATTGGAGCAACGCCGAGCTTGTCGCCAAGCGCTTCTTTGTATCCGCCAAGCTCCCAAGGTCCGTTAATGTCCATCGCCAGATCGCCGGCCGTGAACAATCCGCGTTTGATATCAGGCGTAATATCGCCGGATTTTACCGGAAGGATTTCCTTAAGGCTTGCATATACTTCCATGCTCTTCACTGCGCCTTCGTTGTTAAGGCCGATATCGTTGACGTCGGCACCGCCGTTACCGAAGATGTATCCACCGTTGGAAGCAAGGAACGGATAAGCGAAGTACAGGTTGCCTGTCTCGAACATGAATCCATACTTGTTCTTGGATTTGTCGGTGAAGGTTTTGCTGAATTCGATAACCTCTTCCATCGTTGTCGGAACTTCTTTTACCAAGTCCTTGTTGTAGTACATCAGGTAAGTTTCCGCAGCGCGAGGGTATCCGTACAGAACGCCGTCATAGCTTACGCCTTGGATGGCGGCTTCCGTGTTGTTGCTTTTCGTTTTTTCTTCATAAAAATCGTTAGGCAGAACCAGGTTTGTCGCTACGGCTTTACCCAGGTTATCGTGAGGGAACAGTACGACGTCGGCAGCCAAGCCGGATGGTCCGTCTTGCGCAAGCTTGGTTACTTGATCAGTTGGGGACAATTCTTCAATGGTCACTTCAACGCCGTATTTCTCGGTAAATTCTTTGGCGACCGCATCGGTGTAAGCTCTTTCGTCCCGGCTTTCCCATACGACCAATTTCGCGCCCTCTTCTGGCTTAAGTTCCTGTGTCTCTGTATTTTCGGCCGGCGTTTCCTGTGCTGGCGGAGTCTCAGCAGGTGCCTCCGTAGCTGGAGCGGCCGTATTTCCTCCGCACGCTGTAATGGAGAACGCCAACGTGAAGGTTGCAGCTAGCGTAAGTAACTTCTTCATCTTCATTCCATGATTACCCCTCTCAATAAATGATCAGAAAATGTTGGAAATCTGCGCAAACGATTTCAGAAAATTTTCAGCGTCTCTTTTTCTATGTAGCATCTGGCGAGATACTCAGGAAAAATCCCGTTGAGAAAGCGCTTCATTCACTGAAAACATCATACAACATTTAATATCGAATGTAAAAACGTTTGCACAGATCATTTTTCCCCGTTTTAGTCATATAATCTTCTATTACCTTCGGTATTCACTGTATTTCGTAAGTTATCATAAAAATAGTTGTGCAGATCCTGTGCAATCCTGTCATTCTGCACGTTATTTGAGACAAGAAGCCATCATAAATGCCTGCTTGTTGAACAAACGTTTGCACAATAGTGGGAAATAGAAACAGATCTGCCCGGGTCTGACATGAGCGGATCTTGCCTCTAAGCTTGGCTTCCCCATGCATTTCCGATAACAGCAAGAAAGGACTACCGCTTGTGATCTTTAGAAACCGATCTGCGGCAGTCCTTTATTTTTACGCATGGTTGTTAGTGAATGAGCTTGCTTATTGCAGTGCTTTCAGCGCAATATCCGTCCGGTTAAACTTGCCTTCGAACGCAATCGCTTCTGCCCGTTCATAGGCTTTCGCGCGTGCCGCAGCGATATCTGCGCCTAAACCGACAACGCCCAGGACACGCCCCCCGTTCGTTCTCCAGGTTCCATCGGCATCGCGAGAAGTGCCCGCATGAAATACGATCGTCCCGTCCTGCTCGTTGTCCAGGCCGGTGATCGCGATTCCTTTCGGATACGATGCAGGGTAACCGCCGGAAGCCAGTATGACGCATACGGCTGCTTCATCGCCCCACTCCAGCTCAAGATCAGCCAGGGTTCCGTTCACGGCAGCAAGGAAAACGTCAAGCAGATCGGTCTTCAGGCGCGGCAATACAACCTGCGCTTCCGGATCGCCGAATCTGGCATTGAATTCAATGGTCTTCGGTCTGCCGTCCGGCGTGATCATCAATCCGGCAAACAGAACGCCACGGAACGGACGTCCTTCGGCAACCATCGCTTTTGCCGTAGGCTTGATGATCGTCTCAATGGCCTCTTCGATGATGGACGGCTGAATATGAGGCAATGGCGAATACGTTCCCATTCCTCCGGTATTTGGCCCCTGGTCCCCGTCATAGGCCGGCTTGTGATCCTGCGCGGCTGACATCGGCTTCACGGTTTCTCCGTCCACAAAGGCGAGGATCGACATTTCCTGGCCTTCCAGGAACTCCTCGATAACTACGCGGCTTCCGGCATCGCCAAACACCTTCGATTGCATGATGTCGCTGAGTGCTTGCTCGGCTTCCTCGATGGTCCGCGCAACGGTAACGCCCTTGCCTGCTGCGAGCCCGTCCGCTTTGACGACGATCGGCGCGCCTTGCTGGCGCAAGTAAGCAAGCGCCTCCTCGTAATTGTCGAACTTCGCGTAAGCCGCAGTCGGTATGTTGTATTTATGAAGCAGATCCTTCATGAAGGTTTTGCTGCCCTCGATTTCGGCCGCGTTTTTACGCGGACCGAATACCGGGATGCCCGTAGCGTCAAACGCATCCACGATGCCTTCCGCCAGCGGATCATCCGGACCGACAACAATGAGACCCACCTGCTTCTCTACGGCGAAAGCCGCCAGCTTATCAAATTCCGATACCGCAATCGGCACGCACTCGGCCAGCTGCCCGATTCCGGCATTGCCCGGCGCACAGTAAATGGTGCCTGCTTTCGGGCTCTTTGCCAGTGCCCAAACGATGGCATGCTCTCTTCCGCCGCCTCCGATAACCAAAATATCCATGGTTTACCCCTCCCGAATCATTTCATTATTGCCCGCGATATCGTTTCATTGCATGAATCATTTACGGGGCAAAGCGATAAGTCGACCTTTCGCCCCTTAAACGTAAAGGCGGCGCGCGCTAAGCGCGGCGTCGCCTCTATATGTTGCTGAATCAAAGGTGATCCTTCAGCAGCAGCCTGACGGCTGTAGCAAAGCTCCCTTTATATGCTCATGAATTAGTGCTTGAAATGTCTCACGCCGGTAAAGACCATGGCGATCCCGTATTCGTTGGCAGCCTTAATGGATTCCTCATCCTTAATGGAGCCGCCCGGCTGAATGATGGCGGTAATGCCGGCTTTCGCCGCAAGCTCCACCGTATCGCCCATCGGGAAGAAGGCATCGGAAGCGAGAACCGCGCCTTTGGCTTTCTCTCCCGCCTGCTCCACCGCAATGCGCGCGGAACCGACACGGTTCATTTGACCTGCGCCTACGCCGACGGTCATGTCGTTAGCCGCCAATACGATTGCGTTCGACTTGACGTGCTTGACCACCTTCCAGCCGAAGAGCAGCTGCTTCAGCTCGGCTTCGGTCGGCTCGCGGTCCGTCACGACCTTCAGGTCAGCCGCATCGAGGGAATGCACATCGCTTTCCTGCACGATCATGCCGCCTTCAATGGTTGTTACGGCAAGCGTGCTTTGGCGCTCCTTGGCCGAGCCGAACTCGCCCATCTTCAGCAGACGGATGTTTTTCTTTTTCGTCAGAATCTCCAGTGCCTCCGGCGTGAAGTCCGGTGCCAGGATAATTTCAAGGAAAATATCCTTCAGCAGATCGGCCGTCGGAGCGTCAATCGTCCGGTTTGCGGCCACGATGCCGCCGAAGATGGACGTCGGATCCGCATTGTAAGCTTTTTGATAAGCTTCCAATACATTCGTCCCGATGCCGACGCCGCAAGGATTCATATGCTTCACGGCCACCACGGTCGGCTCGTCGAATTCCTTCACGATCTGGAGGGCCGCGTTTGCGTCATTGATATTGTTGTAGGAGAGCTCTTTGCCGTGCAGCTGCTCGGCGGTCGTCAACGTTCCCGCAGGAGCCAGCGGCTTCCGGTAAAATGCCGCCTTTTGATGCGGATTTTCGCCATAGCGAAGATCCTGGATCTTCTCGTAGGTGACGCTAAAGCGCTCAGGAAGCGGATCCCCTGTCACATTCGACAAATAATCGGAAATGAGCGTATCGTAGGCAGCCGTATGACGGAATACCTTGGCTGCAAGGCGCTTCCGGGTTTCCAGCGTCGTATCGCCGCCGCCGCGGATTTCCTCGATCACGCTGCCGTAATCCGCCGCATCGACAACCACGCTCACAAAAGCATGGTTTTTCGCAGCCGAACGCAGCATCGTCGGCCCGCCGATGTCGATATTTTCGATCGCATCTTCATACTCGACATCCGGCTTCGCGATCGTTTCCTGGAACGGGTACAGGTTCACCACGACCAGATCGATGTAATCGAGGCCCAGCTCCTGCATTTGACGCTGATGCTCCTCGCTGTCGCGAATGGCAAGCAAGCCGCTGTGCACCGCTGGATGAAGGGTTTTGACGCGTCCGTCCAGAATTTCCGGGAATCCGGTCACATCGGAAATGCCGATGACAGGAACGCCTTCTTTTGCTAGAAGGTTCTTCGTCCCTCCTGTCGAAATGATCTCTACACCCAATGAAGACAACTCGCGGCAAAATTCCACGACGCCGGTTTTGTCCGACACGCTGACCAAAGCTCTTTTGATACCCACGTTCATACCCCCTATTTTGAATGAAAATCTACTAAGTTAGGCCTGTCTTGATACCGTAGATGCTGTCGAAGATCCATAATTGCAAATTATTTCCCGAGAAATATCGAACATGTCGATTCACTGTAAGACCTTGTCCGCTTTTATTACAAATGCCTATTAGGCAATCGTCACATTCCGCCCGTTCAGCGAAATCCGCCCCTGGGCAAACCAGGAAACGACTTCAGAGTATAACTTCTGCTCCACGGCGTGAATGCGTTCTGCCAGCGTTTCCGCCGTATCGCCGTCCTTGATTTCAACGGCTTTCTGAGCGATAACCGGCCCGGTATCCATGCCGCCATCCACGAAATGCACCGTGACGCCGGTCATCTTCACGCCATACGCAAGCGCTTGGCCGATCGCGTCTTTACCTGGAAAAGCAGGCAGGAGCGAAGGATGAATATTGATAATCCGTCCGTTATAGAACTCGACAAAGGAAGGACTCAATAGCCGCATATATCCTGCAAGGACAATCAATTCGACACCGCGCTGCTGAAGCTCTGCCGCAATTTCCCGTTCGTAATCTTCCTTTGAGGCATATTCCTTCGGCTGAAAGGCGAATACATCCACATTCGCTGCTTTAGCCAGCTCCACTACGGGAGCCTGAGGCTTGTCGCATACCAGAATGCTGATCTCGCCGCCCAGGGCTCCGCTTTGCTGCGCATCGACCAAAGCCTGAAAGTTGCTGCCTCTCCCGGAAGCGAACACCGCCATCCGAAACGCTCTCATTACACCTCAGCTCCCGTGAAGGTTACGATGCGCTCGCCTTCGGTCACGCGGCCGATGACATAAGCCTCTTCGCCTGCGGAGCGGAGGAATTGCAGCGCCCCGTCAGCATCCTGCTCCTTGACGACAAGCACCATGCCGATTCCCATATTAAATGTCGTAAACATGTCCTTGTTCGAAATGTCGCCTTTTTCCTGCATCAGCTTAAAAATCGGCAGAATCGGCCAAGAGCCGTATTCGATGTCCACGTTGACGCCATCCGGCAGCATGCGCGGAATATTCTCGATGAATCCGCCGCCCGTGATATGCGCCATGCCCTTTATTTCGATCTCTTTCAGCAGTCCGAGCAGCGGCTTCACGTAAATCTTGGTTGGTGCGAGCAGCACGTCGCCAAGACGTCCGCCCAGTTCCGGGAGTTCCTGCTGCAGCGAGTAGCCGGCATCCTCCAGAAGCAGCTTGCGGACGAGCGAGAAGCCGTTGCTGTGCACGCCGCTGGATGCCAAACCAATCACCGTGTCGCCTGCCGCGATATTCGACCCGTTGATCATTTTGCTCTTGTCGACAATGCCCACGGTAAAGCCCGCGATATCATACTCGCCTTCGCTGTACATGCCCGGCATCTCCGCCGTTTCCCCGCCGATCAGGGAACAGCCCGCTTGATTGCATCCGTCGGCGATCCCTTTGACAATGGATTCGATTTTGGACGGAATGACCTTGTCGCACGCTAAATAGTCGAGAAAAAAGAGCGGTTCTGCGCCCTGCACCACAATATCGTTCACGCACATCGCTACCGCATCGATGCCGATGGTATCATGTTGGTCCATCGCGAATGCAAGCTTCAGCTTTGTGCCGACGCCATCCGTGCCTGAGACGAGTACCGGCTCTTCATATTGGTCTTTATTCAGCTTGAACAGTGCGCCAAAACCACCGAGGTCCGTCATGACTTCCGGCCTGAAAGTCGTTTTGACATGCTTTTTCATCCGCTCTACCGCTTCGTTGCCTGCAGCGATATCCACGCCTGCTTGTTTGTAAGTATCAGACACGCGCTCAACACTCCTTTTTCGTTATGACGAAAGTATCAGTTCACACATCATTTATGGGCTTAATCAGTAATCAGCTTAAAGAGGTTGTTCTAACCAACCTTCCCGGTGCTGAAAACCGACCTTTTTGAATATTCACTTAAAGGGTGTATCCGAGAAAAAATGGCTGTCCGCTGCGCAGAATCAGCAGCTGCAGCCCATCTTCTCTTCCCCGTTGAAATCAATCTGCGTCGGGTACTCATTATCAAAGCATGCCATGCACAAGCCGCCTTTAGGGCTGTGCTCATCATAACCGCCAATGGCGGATATCAGTCCCTCCGGACTCAGGAACGACAGGGAATCCGCATTGATCTCACGGCAGATTTCCTCGACGCTTTTCTCGGAGGCGATCAGCTCCCTGCGGTCCGGCGTATCGATGCCGTAGAAGCATGGGTTCTTGAACGGCGGCGATGTAATTCGCACATGCACTTCAGTCGCGCCTGCTTCGCGAAGCAGATTGACGATCCGGCGGGACGTGGTTCCCCGTACGATGGAATCATCGATCATGACCACCCGTTTGCCTTCGACCACGCGCCGTACCGCGCTCAGCTTCATCTTCACGCCTTGCTCGCGCAGCTCCTGGCTCGGCTGAATGAACGTCCGGCCCGTGTATTTGTTCTTGATCAATCCCAGCTCGTAAGGAATGCCCGTCTGTTCGGCATAACCGATGGCGGCCGAGATGCTGGAATCCGGTACGCCCGTGACCACATCCGCATCCACGAACGATTCCAGGGCCATTTTGCTGCCCATCCGTTTGCGGGCCGAATGCAGGTTGGAGCCGTTCAGATCGCTGTCCGGACGGGAAAAATAAATATATTCCATCGCGCACAACGCTTTGCGTCCCGCTTCCGTGTACCGCTCTTCCCGAAGCCCGTTCCGATCGAGGATCAGCAGCTCCCCGGGAGCGACGTCGCGAATCGCCTCAGCTCCGATAACTTCAAGCGCACAGGTCTCGGAGGTGAAGATGTACGCATCGCCCAGACGACCCATCGTGAGCGGACGGAGTCCGTTCGGGTCCGAGGCGACGAGCAGCTTGTCATTGGTCATGAGCAGAAACGCAAAGCCGCCCACCAGGCGCTGCAAGGCATCCTTGGCAGCCTCGACAAAATCCTTCGGCGAACGCGCGATCAGATGCGCAATGACCTCCGTATCGCTGGTCGTTTGGAAAATGGAGCCTTCCATCTCCAGTTCGCGCCGAAGCTTCGGCTCGTTCACGATGTTGCCGTTCGTGGCAATCGCCAGATTGCCCTCACGATATTTAAAGACGAGCGGCTGCGCATTCGTCAGCCTGCTGTCCCCGCTGGTCGAATACCGGACATGCCCGATCGACATGCTGCCCTGCAGCGATTCCAGCTTGTCTTTATCAAACACTTCTTTTACCAGCCCCATACCGCGGTGATAATTGAAATTCTCGCCGTCGGCCACGCAGATTCCCGCGCTCTCCTCGCCGCGGTGCTGGAGGGCGTGAAGCCCGTAATAGGAAAGGGAGGCGGCATCGGGATGCCCAAACACCCCGAATACGCCGCACTCTTCTTTTAAAGTATCGAAAATATCGCTCTGACCTGTTCCCTCATTGTAGTAATCCCCTGTCCACAGTCCTTCGGGTATCAGTTCATGAGACATGGAATGGCATCCTCCCAGACGGATTTCAAAGCCTCCACGGATTCTTCCAGCGCAGAAGCACCGTTAATGTTAATGCTAAGCTTGTTTCCGCCGACTACGCCAAGCGCGGTAAATGGAACGCCCGCTTCTTGCAGGAGCTTCTCCAGCGCATTCTTGTGATCAGGAGACGCGGACAGCACGATCCGGGATTGGCTCTCGCTGAACAGCGCCACGTCGTTGCGCAGATCGGTTGCCCATTTCACGCTCGCGCCGATGCCGCCGCTGATGCAGCTTTCCGCAAGCGCTGC
Source organism: Paenibacillus sp. CR_12 (assembly GCF_041953985.1). Taxonomy (NCBI): domain Bacteria; kingdom Bacillati; phylum Bacillota; class Bacilli; order Caryophanales; family Paenibacillaceae; genus Paenibacillus; species Paenibacillus sp. CR_12. The sequence goes on from NZ_JAVFHO010000003.1 coordinate 727,401, forward strand.
TGCAAGTCCGCCCTCCGACACGTCATGCGCCGATTGGACCAGACCCGATTGAATGGCCTTCAGTACGCCGCCGAGCAATTTCTTCTCGGTATCCAGGTTCAGCTCCGGCGGTCTTCCTTCCGACACCCCGTGCAGGATCGCTTGGAACTCGCTGCCCCCCAGTTCGGCACGGGTATCGCCCAGAACGTAGATGGCATCGCCCTCCGCCTTGAAGGCTTGCGTCGTAATATGATCCGTATCATGGATCAGGCCGACCATGCCGACAACCGGCGTCGGATAAATCGCGCCTTTGGCATTCTCGTTGTAGAGGCTGACGTTTCCGCCGATGACCGGCGTTTCAAGCTCACGACAAGCTTCCGCCATGCCGTCCACGGCTTTTTCCATCTGCCAGAAAATTTCCGGCTTCTCCGGGCTTCCGAAGTTCAGGTTATCCGTAATTGCCAGCGGTTCGGCACCGGAGCACACGATATTGCGCGCCGCTTCGCTGACCGCGATTCTGCCGCCGAGCTCAGGGTCGAGGTAGACGTAACGACCGTTGCAGTCCGTTGTCATCGCCAGGGCTTTACGCGTTCCATGTACCGTTACGACGGCAGCATCCGAGCCCGGACGAACGGCCGTGCTGGTGCGAACCATATAATCGTATTGGTTGTAGACCCATGCTTTGCTTGCAAGGCTTGGCGAACCGAGCACCTTCTTGAGGGCGCCGCCCAAGTCCTTCACTTCTTCATAACGGAGCGTATCCACCGCAGCCTGCTCTTGATAATAAGCCGGTTCTTGGGATGGTTTGTTATAGATCGGGCACTCGTCGACGAGCGCTTTAACCGGCATGTCGCCAACCACCTCGCCGTGGTGGATCAGCTTCAGGCGGCCATCGTCCGTTACCTTGCCGACTTTGGCGCAGATTACGCCCCAGCGCTCGAAGATTTCGCGCGCTTGCGCTTCATGTTTCGGCTCAACGACGAACAGCATGCGCTCCTGGGATTCCGACAGCATCATTTCATAAGGCGTCATGCCCTCTTCGCGCTGAGGCACCTGATCCAGGTACAGCTCAAGACCGTTGCCTGCTTTACTTGCCATTTCTGCACTGGAGCAAGTCAATCCGGCCGCGCCCATATCCTGAATGCCCAGCACGATGCCGGAATCGATCAGCTCAAGGCAGGATTCCATCACGAGTTTCTCCATGAACGGATCGCCGACCTGAACGGCCGTACGGTTCGCTTCGGATTCCTCCGTCAGTTCTACGGAAGCGAAGGTCGCGCCATGGATGCCGTCGCGGCCAGTTGGTGGCCCGACATAGAAGACCGGATTGCCTACCCCTTTTGCAACGCCGCGCTGAATCTTGTCATGGTCGATAACGCCTACGCACATCGCATTGACCAGCGGATTGCCTTCGTAGCTCTCGTCGAATACCACCTCGCCGCCTACCGTCGGGATTCCGATGCAGTTTCCGTAGCCGGCTATGCCGGATACCACGTGTTCGAACAAATATTTAACGCGATCGCTCTCCAGCTTGCCGAAACGAAGCGAGTTCAGTATCGCTACCGGTCTTGCCCCCATGGAGAAAATATCGCGGATTATGCCGCCTACGCCCGTAGCTGCGCCTTGGTAAGGCTCTACAGCGGAAGGGTGGTTATGGCTTTCGATTTTGAATACGACCGCTTGGTTGTCGCCGATATCGACGATCCCTGCGCCTTCGCCCGGGCCCATCAGGACGCGCGGGCCGCTTGTCGGGAAGCGGCGAAGCAAGGGCTTGGAGTTTTTGTAGGCGCAGTGTTCGGACCACATGACGCTGAATACGCCGATTTCCGTGTAATTCGGCTTGCGTCCCATGAAGGAACAGATCAGCTCATACTCGCTGTCCGAAACTCCCATCTGCTTGTAAATCTGATGCTCTGCGATCTGTTCTGCCGTCGGTTCCTTAACGGACGTTTGCTGCGCCATGAGTATCCCTCCATGCCTGTAATATGGATGTAAACATTGCTTTACCGTCATCCGAGCCGAGCAGGCTGCTCACCGCGCGCTCCGGATGCGGCATCATGCCGATCACGTTGCCGCGCTCGTTGCAGATGCCCGCGATATCCTCGATCGAGCCGTTCGGATTGTCTTGATACGTAAATACGATTTGCCGGTTGTCCCGGAGCTTTTGAAGCGTTTCTTCATCACAGTAATAGTTGCCCTCGCCATGCGCGATCGGAATGACAATCTCTTGTCCCTCCGCGTAATCGCGGGTAAACGGCGTTGTATTATTGTTCACTTTAAGCACCGTGTCATGGCAGCGGAATTTCATCGAATCGTTGCGCCGCAGGGCTCCCGGAAGGAGTCCGGCTTCCGTCAAGATCTGAAATCCGTTGCAAATGCCCAGAATATACTTGCCCTCTTCCGCCGCTTTTGCCACTTCGTTCATGACCGGGGCGAACCGGGAAATCGCACCACACCGCAGATAATCTCCATAGGAGAATCCGCCGGGCACCAAAATACAATCGTATGGGGAAAGGTCCGTTGCCGTATGCCATACATAATCCACCGGCTGACCGATCGTCTCTTCTACCGCCTTATAGCAGTCAATGTCACAGTTGGAGCCAGGAAAGACCAGCACTGCAAATCTCATTGGTTTAGCCCTCCAATTCATAACGGTAGTTCTCTACCACCGTATTGGCCAGAAGCTTCTCGCACATTTCTTTCACTCGCAGCTCGGCTTCCTCACGGTTGTCCGTACCCAGCTCAAGCTCCATATATTTACCGATCCGCAGGCTCTCCACTTCCTTGTACCCAATCGAATGAAGCGCCCCCTGCACCGCTACCCCTTGAGGGTCCAATACGCTCTGCTTAATCGTGACGTAGACCTTTGCTTTCAACATTGTATCCTGTTCCTCCTCGGTATATATGAATGAAATGGTTTATCAAAGCTTACAGGCTAACACCCGTGATTCGGCTGTAAATATCGCTGTAGCGGCGGGTCGTCTCCTCCACCACGGCTTGCGGCAGCGGATCCGGCTCACTGTTCTTATCCCAATCGGACGAAGCAAGATACGTGCGTACCGGCTCCTTATCCATACTGTCGATCTCAATGTCGAGCGCATAATTCTTCTCATCCCAGAAACGGGAGGAATCCGGCGTGAAAATCTCGTCGATCAGAACGATCTCTCCGTCGATCAATCCGAACTCAAACTTGCAATCGGCCAAAATAATGCCTTGCTTGCGGCAGTAATCGCGGGCAAACTTGTACAGCATCAGGCTTTTGTCCTGCAGCTGCAATGCCAGTTCCTCGCCGACAAGCTCCTTCATGCGGGAAAGCGGGATGTCCTCGTCATGACCGACATCGTTCTTGGCCGCCGGCGTGAAGATCGGCTCCGGAAAGGCCTCGTTCTTGCGCAGGCCCTCCGGCAGCTGAATGCCGTTGACCTCACCCGACGACTGATACTGCCTCCAGCCTCCGCCGGTGATGTACCCGCGCACGACGCATTCGATATCGATGCGCTCGGCCCTTCGGCACACCATGATGCGTCCGTCCAGCAGGTCCTTGTCCTTGACGGCATCGCCCAGCAGGTTCACGTCGGTATGCACGACATGATTGCGGATTAGCTGCTCCGTTTGTTCGAACCAGAAGGCGCTCAGCTTGTTCAGCACGGTTCCTTTAGCCGGCACGGGCGGCTCCAGCACATAGTCAAAAGCGGAAATACGGTCGGTTACTACGATGAGTACGTGCTCGCCCAGGTCGTACAATTCACGAACCTTGCCCTTGTACAGCAGCGGTACATTGACCAGATGAGTGGCGGTCGATAATGCCGGTAATGTCATGTGTTCCTCCCCTTAGACTAGAGATTGTCTGCCTGTCATCACTACGAATGCGGATTATTTTTCCGATCTCTGTTGCCCCCAGATTTCTATTACATAAGATTTAATGGTTGAAATCCGGGGGCAGCATATGCTTTCGATGCTAGCTTTCCGATGGAAAGCTTTCAGGAGACCGCTATCGCTTCTCCAAAACAATTCCGCCTTCTCCGTTGTAGAAATTGAATTTCTCTAGATCTTTTATGAATGCGGATTAATTTGGTATCTTAATTACTCCAGTCCCAGCTTGGCAAAAATCGTATCCACATGCTTCAGATGCCAGCTTGGATTGAAGGCATCTTCGATCTCTTCGGCGCTGAGCACCTCGGTGATCTCAGGCGTGGATTCCACGATCTCGCGGAATTGACGCTGCTCTTCCCACGCCTGCATGGCGCGTGGCTGAACGGTGTCGTACGCTTGCTCGCGGCTGAAGCCCTTGTCGATCAGCTTCGTCAGGATCCGGCCGGAGAAAGGAACGCCATATGTGCGGGCCATGTTGCGCTTCATGTTCTCCGGGAAGACCGTCAGGTTCTTCACGATGTTGCCGAAGCGGTTCAGCATGTAGTTCAGCAGCATCGTAGCGTCCGGCAGGATGATACGTTCTACCGAGGAGTGGGAAATATCCCGCTCATGCCAGAGCGACACGTTCTCGTAAGCGGAAACCATGTGGCCGCGAATGACGCGGGCAAGGCCCGAGATGTTCTCCGAACCGATCGGATTCCGTTTATGCGGCATTGCGGAGGAACCCTTTTGTCCTTTGGCGAATGCCTCTTCTACTTCGCGAACCTCACTCTTCTGGAGCGCGCGTACTTCGGTAGCGAATTTCTCGAGCGAAGTAGCGATAAGGGCAAGCGTCGCCATGTATTCCGCGTGACGGTCACGCTGCAGCGTCTGGGTCGAGATCGGCGCCGCCTTCGTGCCGAGCTTGCGGCAAACGAATTCTTCGACCGAAGGATCGATATTGGCATACGTGCCGACAGCACCCGAAATTTTGCCGTACTGCACGCCGTCAGCCGCATGGCGGAAACGCTCCAGATTGCGGATCATTTCTTCATGCCACAGCGCCATTTTCAAGCCGAAGGTCGTCGGCTCTGCATGCACGCCATGCGTTCTGCCCATCATCGGGGTATGCTTGTAAGCCAGTGCTTTCTCTTTCAAAATACCGATAAAGCGCAGGATGTCCTGCTCCAGAATATCGTTGGCTTGCTTGAGCAGATATCCCATCGCGGTATCCACCACATCCGTCGAAGTCAAGCCGTAGTGGACCCATTTGCGCTCCTCGCCAAGGCTTTCCGACACCGCACGGGTAAAAGCGATGACATCATGGCGGGTTTCCTGCTCGATTTCATAAATCCGATCTATATTGAAGGTCGCATTCTGGCGAAGCTTAACGGTGTCCTCCTTCGGAATGACGCCAAGGTCGGCCCATGCCTCGCATGCGCACAATTCCACTTCCAGCCATGCTCTGAACTTGTTCTCCTCGGTCCAAATCGCCCGCATTTCCGGTCTGCTGTAACGTTCAATCATCGTTTAATCCTGCCTCCAAATATTAGTTTTCTCTACCCATTCGAGCGCGTCATCGACGTCCCCGCACAAGAGGTTGATATGTCCCATCTTGCGGTTAGCCTTCGCCTCGCTTTTGCCGTAAAGATGAAGCTTGGGCACAACGCCGAGAGACTCTGCAAGCGCGTCGTGCTCTCCAAAACGCCGTACCGCTTCCTCCAGATGCTGCCCCAGGAGGTTCACCATGACGACCGGGCTCAGCAGCGTCGTATCCCCGAGCGGCAGATCGCAAATCGCTCTCACATGCTGCTCGAATTGAGAGGTTGAGCATGCCTCCATCGTGTAGTGCCCCGAGTTATGCGGACGAGGCGCAAGCTCATTCACGAACAACTCCCCCTCCTCGGTCACAAACATCTCGACGGCCAGCAGGCCAACAGCTCCCAAACCTTCAGCCACGCGTTCCGCGAGCTGACATGCTTTGCGCTTTACTTCGCTCGGCACGCGCGCAGGCACAATCGACAAGTGCAAAATATTGTTGACGTGCACGTTCTCTGCCGGCGGGAAGCTCTTCACGATGCCGCTGGGCGTACGCGCCGCAATGACGGAAATCTCGCATGCGAATTTGACGAACTTCTCCAATACCAGCTCAGTCCCGCTGGCAGCCAGCTCCTTGTAAGCCGATTCGAGTTCATCTTCGCTGCGGAGAACCGCTTGCCCTTTACCATCATAACCTCCCGTGGCGGTCTTTAGCACGCATGGAAGTCCAAGTTCGGAGGCGGCGGACAACAAATCTTCCAAGCTTGTTATTTCACGATACGGTGCAACCGGCACGCCGGCCGCTTCGATCGCGGCCTTCTCGCGCAAGCGGTGCTGCGTAGTGTACAGCAGCTTGCTTCCCTGAGGAACATAAGACTGCTCCTCCAGAAGCTGGGCCACGCCCGCATCGACATTTTCGAATTCGTAGGTAATAACATCGGCCTTCGCCGCGAGCTGCCGGGCAGCCTCGACGTCGTCGTAACGGGCCGTAACCTGCTCGGCCATCTGGCCGAGCGGAGAGTTCGGCGTCGGATCAAGGGTGACGAACGAATATCCCATCCGGATTCCGTCCAGCGCGATCATTCGTCCGAGCTGCCCGCCGCCGAGTACGCCAATGACGGAACCCGGCAAAAGCTTTCTGCCGGATGCTCGCATCTGCTGTGCTCCGTTCTCCATCATAGGTTATCGCTGCTTTCCAGCACTTCGTCCCGGATCCGGTCCCGGCGCGCTTGCACTCTTTCGCGAATCCCTGCATCCGAGGTGCCCAGAATTTGGGCTGCGAGCAACCCGGCGTTCGTGGCTCCGGCTTTGCCGATCGCTACGGTTGCCACCGGAATGCCCCCTGGCATCTGTACGATCGACAGCAATGAATCCAGACCCTTCAACGCTTTCGATTTAACCGGAACGCCGATGACCGGCAGCACCGTTTTCGAAGCGACCATCCCGGGCAGGTGCGCAGCTCCGCCGGCTCCGGCGATAATGACGCGAAGCCCCCGGCCCTCCGCTTCCTCGGCATAACGGAACATCAGGTCCGGCGTCCGGTGAGCGGATACGACTTTTTTCTCATAAGGAATTTCAAGCTCGTCTAGCACCTGGCATGCATGGGACATCGTATCCCAATCTGATTGGCTTCCCATAATGACTCCTACTTGTGCTGTCATGAGTTACCCCCGCTTTCTGCGAAATTCGACATTCATATGACTGCTGAAAAAAAAGTCCGATCCCGTAAACACAAAGTTCTGTGCAGGTCTCGGACATACAAGGATTACGAACGCTGCCGCCTGCGTCAAGCGGAAGAGTCTTGCGCATCCGCCGCCTAAGAAGCAAACATGAAGCCAAGCCCCGTCGTTGCCGCACCGTTTGTATTCCCTCGTAGTCCGAAAATTTACGGTTTTCGGGTAGAGACTTCCGGGCCATATCCCCGGCTTTATACGAGACATATTCAATTTCATCAATCATGCTTCATAAGTTATTTTGAACCTCAACATCCTCAGTTTATCAATTTCTGACACCTAATGTCAACCTAAACACGAACAATCGGATTTACAGAAAAAATAATGTTCGTATCTAGGGAGTAAGCAATGCTGCAGCAAAAACTTCTTGGAGATTGCGGGCTTTATTGAAGGCACGGGCAACGGCCGTACATAAAAATGGTATGGGCAGTGATGGCAGCGCTGCGCTGACGCATCGTGATTCCGATCGCTGTTAAACACGGGAAACTGGATTGAACTATAATGGAGGTTTCCCGTGTTTAAAGGCGAACGCTGGCGCTTCTACATCCACGATTCGTCCGCTCCGCTGGAGCGAGAACCTTTTTTGCTGCTGCATAGAGGGTAAGGGAAAAGTGTTATCGCAGAATAAAATAAGACCGTGTTCTGCTCTTTAATTGTAATTATTTACAAGGAAGATGGGGGTGAGTGTCGAAATCTTATCATCCGACGTGAATATGAAATACGACAAAATATCTAATCAGACATTTATATTTGGATGTCACTAAGCAGAATCTATTTCTAAGGAGGAACCCATGGCTATCTATTTCGTAAGGCATGGTCAGGACGAAGAAGGATATCGCGGAGGATGGAGCCAGCGCGGGCTCACCGATGAAGGGATCAGGCAAGCGGAGAAGCTGGGGCAGTACTTGAATGAACACAAGCATGAATTTAATATCTGGCGGATCATTTGCAGCGATCTGCAAAGGGCTTGTCAGACAGCCGCAATCATTGCTGATAAACTTAGCCTGCCGCTGATCGGCTCCGAGGAATGGCGGGAGACCAACAACGGTCTGCTCGCTGGAATGCCCCACGCATTAGCGGAAGAGAAATTCCCCGGGCTGTATTTTTCCAGCTTACGGATGGACGAGAAATACCCTGGAGGTGAGAGCCCGCTAGAAAATTTCCAGCGGATCAAGGATACCTTCACCAAACTATGCCAGGATCAGGAATCGGCGGATCATCATGAGAACGTACTGGTTGTCACACACGGGGGAGTGATCAACATCATTTATCATCTAATTAAAGATACGGCTTGGACCAATAAGAATCCGTTCTTCCCGGCGGCGAACACCGGGCTGCACCGAATCGAGTATCGCGACGGGCGTTGGGAGCTTACCATCGAGAATGCCACCCCTCACTTATAATCGAGCATCGTACATTCACGTCCTGCCTGTTCTACCGCTCCCCATGCTTGATGGCATCTACATATTGTTTGGCTTCAACCAGAGACAATCCCAATTCTTCCCTTACGGTTTTAATCGCTTTAATATCCTGCCCTTCCTGCAGCAGCCGTTTGACTTCCGCAGGCACCGGCGGCTCGGGTATTCCTAAATGGCTTGCGATTTGGTTCAACGCGGCCTGCTGCCGTTTCATTCGCTTCTCTATGGCCGTCATTCGGCTTGAAGCCGTAAGTCCGACCAGAACGACCAAGATGATAAGAAGTATAATTTCCATAGGACCTCCTTTGACCAAATAATCACGAACACCCAACATTGAACTGCGCTATAAGAAAAAAATCGATCGACGTATCTCATAAGAAGATAGACCGCATTGGACGAATTTTTTCTTGCGAGATCAGGAGGGTGAGTCGACTGAAGTGTATACGTTCCTATCAAAAAGGGACGCCTTCGCGTCCCTTCCACATTATTTTATGACAAGTACCGGAATCGTTGCATGCTGCACCACGTTATGGCTGACACTGCCCAGCACGAACTCGCGGATGCCGCCAAGACCGCGGCTGCCGATGACAATCAGGTCACTGCCGTTCTGATCCGCATACTCCAGGATGACCTCGGCCGGAGGACCCTGGATCATCTCCACTTGACCGTTAACGCCCGAATTCTCGATCCGCTCGCGGATTTCCTCCGTCGTCTGCACGGCCAGATCGTAAACATCTTTATTGAGTGAAGCTGGAATCGGGGCAAGCCCTTCCCCAACGAAGAAGCGAGGAAAATCGTAAGCATGAATGACATCCAGCGTCGCTCCCGGCGTTACCTTGGCAAGTTCCACTGCACGTCCGAGCGCTTTATTCGCTGCTTTGGAGCCGTCGTAAGCTAGAAGAATTTTAGTAAAAAGCATACAGGCCACCTCTTTCTGTTGTTAAAAGACCTACTACTTATTATTAAACAGCTTCATACCGGTATGAAACGAGCTTGCCGACTAACTGTCGGCGACACCCCTATGTAAATCATGGCAACAAACAAGCTAACCCCAGAAATACGTATACAATGCAACGTTTACGACTAGCAGCAGCGGTACTCCGACTTTAAATGATAAATGCCTCGTCTTATGACGCTTGCGGTACATCGCGATCCATACGCCCAAAGCCCCGCCTATGGCGGCCAACAGAAAAAGCGTCCTCTCCGGAACGCGATCCCGTCCCAGCCGGGCACGCCGTTTATCCTCGGACATGACCAGATAGGCTACCGCATTGATAAAAATAAACCAAACGATCAGTGCAGGTCTCACGTTGGTTCACGCACCCCCATTTCAACTGATCGATCTTGCCAATCAGCCATTAGCTATACGTTCTACCGCTATTATAAAACCGCAGGCCGATGAAGACAATGCCCGGCCATGCCCTAGGGGCATGACGCCAAGCGCTGTCCCTGATGCCATTACGAGGACACCGGCCGGCGGTCGTAAGGTCCGACCGGCCCGTGCCCGGCATAATGACAACCCAAACATTTCTTAACCGCCACGAGCCATCAAGATTCGTTCTTGGATATTTCGTTCAGGCTCGGAACATAGTCTGCAGCCTTTTTCGGCTTGAGGGTTTTGCTCTCCTCCAGAATGCTTGATTTGTTCTGCTGGTTTTCGGTCTTTCTCGCTTTATGGTTCGGCATGCAAATCACCCCCTGTCCGTAGAATGGGCCATTGCACCCGAGGTTATGCTAACAACGGCAAGAAAAACGCAATCCATCTTAGCCCTATGAGATTAACGCTCGAGAGACTATTCCTTCCCTTTCTGCTCGAGCGCTGCCTTCAACAGATCGCCCAGGTTGGAACCGATCGACTCCTGCTTGCTGTACTGCTGCACGAGCTTCCGCTCCTCGCGTTTGTTCACGTGCTTGGCGTCCTTCTTCAGCGTTTCCGTAATGCCGCAGCCAAGGCACTGCACGAACAGCCCCGCCTTGCCTTCCTTCATCTCCATCTTCTTATGGCACTGCGGACAACGGCGGTTGGACAGGCGTTTCTCGCCTGAGCGCTTGTACCCGCAATCGTCACTCGGGCAGACAAGCAGCTTGCCGCGCTTGGTCTTCTTCTCGAGCAGCCGTGTGCCGCAATCCGGACAGTGGCTGTTCGAAACATTATGCGGCTTGTATTCCGCTTCGCTTCCCTTCACGTCCGTGACCAGCTTCTTGGTCATATCCCGTATGCCGCGCAGGAACGGTTCCGGCTTGCCCTGCCCCTTCGCGATCCGCTCGAGCTCGGCTTCCCACCGCGCCGTAAGCTCCGGCGTCCGGAGCTCCGGAGCAACCAGCTCGATCAGCTGCTTGCCTTTGCCTGTCGGATGGAGGGTTTGCCCCTGCCGTTCGATCGTGTCGGAGCTGACCAGCTTCTCGATGATGTCGGCCCGGGTTGCCGGGGTTCCAAGGCCGTGCTTCTCCATCTGGGAGAGCAGCGCCGCCTCGTTATACCGCTTCGGCGGCTGGGTCCGTCCCGGCTTCAGCACGCAGCGGACCACCTTCACCGATTCTCCTTCTTTCAGCTCCGGCAGGAGCTTGCCCGAAGAAGATGGGCCCTGACCATCGTCACTCTCGTCGTCCGTGTCATCCTCATAGTCGCCGCCATACACCTCGCGCCATCCGCTGTCCTTGATCGTTGTCCCTTTCGCATAGAGCTGTTCGCCTTCAATCTGCACGGTCACCGATACGTTATCGTAACGGGCAGGAGGATAGAACAAGCTGATGAACCGGCGCACGATGAGATCGTACAGCTTGCGTTCATCGACCGACAGCTGATTCAGCAGCACGGTCTGTTCGGTAGGAATGATGGCATGGTGATCCGTAACCTTGCTGTCGTCCACGACCCGTTTGCCTGGCGACAAATTCTTGCGAAGCAGCGGGCGCGCAATGGACGCATACGGTCCGATCGCAATGCTCGACAGCCTTTCCTTCAACGTCCCGACCATATCGGATGTCAGGTAACGGCTGTCCGTGCGCGGATAGGTGACCAGCTTATGCTGCTCGTACAGGCGCTGCAGCACATTCGAGGTCTGCTTGGCCGAGAACCCGAATCGGCGGTTGGCATCCCGCTGCAGCTCGGTCAAATCGTATGCCAGCGGATGCGGTTCGGTTTTCTCGCTCTTTTTCACGCTCACGATTTTTCCCGTGCTGCCTTCCAGCTTCTGCTTCAGCTTGGCGGCCTTGTCCTTCTCGAATAAACGGCCGTCTCCGCCGGCCGGACGCCACGAAACCTCAAAGCTTCCGAGATCCGCCTGCAGCGTCTCGTATTCCTGGGAGCGGAAATTCACGATCTCCTTCTCGCGGTCCATGATCATCCCGAGCGTCGGCGTCTGAACCCGGCCTGCGGACAGCTGCGCATTGAATTTGGTCGTCAGCGCGCGCGTCACGTTCAGTCCAACCATCCAATCCGCTTCAGCCCTGCAGCGTGCGGACTCGTACAACCGGTCGAACTCCTGCCCCGGCTTGAGGGATGCGAAACCTTCCTTGATTGCCTTATCCGTCTGGGAAGAAATCCATAACCGTTTGAACGGCTTGTTCCACTTCGCCATTTTCAGGATCCAGCGCGCAAGCAGTTCCCCTTCGCGGGCGGCATCGGTGGCAATAATCATCTCCCCGACGTCCGAACGCTTCATCAGATGCTGCACCGTCTTGAACTGGTGGCTTGTTTCCTTCAACACCTTAAGCCTCGTGTTGTCCGGCAGGATCGGCAGATCCTCCAGCGCCCAGGTCTGGTACTTCTTATCATAATCCTCGGGTTCGGCAAGCCCCACCAAATGTCCAAGCGCCCAGGTCACAATATATTTCGGTCCTTCAAAATAATTCTTCTGCTTCTCGCGGCTGCCCATCACTCTCGCAATTTCCTTCGCAACGGACGGCTTCTCAGCCAATACTAATACTTTCATAGCCCTCCCCTTCCTCTGTTCCCCTATTATAACCTCCCAGCGATTGATTCCACAAAAACGAATCAGATCATTTTCTTCGCCAGCAGGGTGAACGCATGATGGGCACATGCCGGACAGCCCTGCTTCTTCAAATCCTCGATCGTGGTAAAATCGCCCTGCACGCCCACCTGCAGCTCGCTCTGGCATTGGGTGCATCGGTAGGTTCGGACCGTTCGCCGAACCTCGCCGGTATAAAGCTCATCCTCAAAAGAGCCCTTAATCGGCGGCTCCGTATATTCCGTCGTTGTCAGCACGATCATTTGGCCGCTATTGCCGATCATCTGCGCTCCGATATATTGATTGAAATGAAGCTGCACCTGTCTGACCGACAACCCCATGCGGACGAATTCGCGCTGCATGGACCATGTGAAGTCGGGTGATTTATGCGCAAACGAGAGAAAGATGGGGCAGCCCTTCTCGGGCTTCAGCGCGCTAAGGCCACGGGACAAGAACAAGGTCAAGCCTTGGAGCGTATACGGCGGATCCGTGAAAAAGCAATCGTATTGCCCTTTCCATTCCTGGGGCAGAGGCCGTCTGAGATCGGCATGCCTGCATGTAACCGATACATCTTCCCTTGCAGCCACGTCACCGATAAACCGCAGGAAGCGTTCATCGATATCCATCACGGTGAGGCCCGCTCTCTGCCCCTTGGCGTTCGGGAAGAGCCGTTTCAGCAGCAGGCCGAGCGAAATGCTCACGAGATCGTCGTCGCCCACGCACAGGATGTTTTTCCCGATCAGGCTGTGCTCCCTCAGGCACAGAATCGCCCTCCGGAGACTCGTCTCGACTGTGCATTGGGATTGGTCGATTTGAACATCGACCTGCGGGCGCTGGTCCAGAATCTCCGTGAGCCTCGCCAGCACATCGGAAAGCTCCGTCCGCCAATCCGCTTCGCCGGCCAGCAGCGTATGATACAGATCGATATCGATGCCGCCGTATCCCAGCTGTTGTTCGACATAAAGCTTTCCGGCAGAGGTGCAGCGCACTCCCCGCTCTTGAACGAGTGCTCCGGCTTTGATGAGCTCCTTCTTGATCGCGGCAGCGACCGGAAGCGGCAGACAGGTATGGCGTGCCAGCTCTTTGGTGGATATGCCCGGGCGCATATAACTTGCTGTCAGCAGCTGTTCGATCACCTGGGTACCTTCCTGCAGGGAAACCTTCTTTTTTACCTCTTCTATATAATGGATCATGTGAAATCACGCTCTCTTCCTGAGTATGGGTTGCACTTCCCCTGGAAAAGAACACACACGACCCCCTGCGTGCTGATAAACCGACATGAAAAAGGGACAGAAGTCCATGAACCATCGTCCACCTTCTGCCCCTTGAGCGGGAAGCCGTACCCAGGGTACGGCTATGTACAGTCAATATGATTATGGATGGCTGTTGTGTTCTTAACCAGGTGGACTCCAGCCTTCGAGCCATCGCAAATAAACCTCGCATCAGTAAGGTTTTTTCGCAAAGCGCTTGCCAGAGTCCTATAAAATTTGGTTAGTTAAGAACACGCACCGACATCAAGACAACTCCCCTATTTCAATCGAAATATCAAACCGCTTAAAACTTGTTGGACATAAAAATAATGTCCTGCTTCACTTCAAAACCATGCTTCCGATAAAAATCTTCGGCCGGAAGCCCCTTTCCCGTTAGCAGTACCATGCAACGAATGTTCATCGAATGTAAGTAGGCCTTCATTCCATTCATGAGCGCCGAGCCTAGACCGCTGCGCTGCAAACCGGTATCGATGAAATATTCCTGGATATGGTACTCCTTGCCGCTGTACCAGCTCTTTGTATGGCCGAAGGAGGCTCCCAGGATGCTGCCCTCCTGTTCGATAACGAATCCCAGGAACACCGGATTGTCCATAAATTCCTTGAGGTATTGCTGTACATGCAGCACAGAGTCCCACTGGTCGAACCAGGGTTCGCCGTTAAAGACCTTGAGCATCAGCTCGGAGCATGGCTCAAGATCGGATTTGTCCATCCATCTGACATTCGGATTCTTTCCCATTAAGCGGCTGCCCCCCATGATCCTTGCATCTTGTTCAAGTCGGCAAGCCTTCCAGCCGGAATCGCATTATATATAGGAGCAAAGTCATTCAGACTCGACTCCTTACAAACTATCGGGTGATGGCTCACGTTCCTTTCCGTGGAGGATTCCAGTCTTTCCGCCAATATGGCGCGCGCCCGGTGCAGACGGGATTTCACCGTTCCTTCCGGTATCCCTGCGATTTCGGCGATCGCTCTGATCGGCATGTCCCTGTAATAATGAAGCTGAATGACCCTGCGTAAATCGTCTTCCAGATGTGCTACGGCCTCCTTAAGCTCGATCGCTTCATACGGCATTGCATCGGCAACCTCATCGACAGGCGCAACGGTACGCTGCCGCTGCTGGGAGCGCAGCAATTGCAGGCATTCATGAATGAGAATGCGGCTCAGCCATGTTTTGAAAAAAGCAGGCTCTTTCAAGGAAGGCATAGCTGCGAAGGATTTTACGATCGTTTCCTGTACGGCATCCGCGCAGTCCTCTTCCCGCTTCAGATACAGAAAGGCCAAACCGTACAAATTACGCTCGTTAGCAAGGATCAGCCTGCTGAAAGCTTCCGGGTCCCCCTGCTGGGCAAGCCGAACATCGCGCTCTATATCGGATTTCTTGTTTTTGTTCACGTTATGAGACCTCCTTTGTGGCGCTTCCTCGGGCCTTACATAAGTTAGATGCCTGAGAGCGCACCCAGGTTCACGCACTTTATTATTTTTTTTGAAAAAAGCGGGTGCCGCGATCACCTACATTTTCGCACAGTTCCGTTCATTCTTTCCATATTGAATCTTCAACATATGAAAAGACACCGCAAGGTCGTTAACCTCACGGTGTCTCGTTTAGCCTATAAATCGTTCATGCCATGAAAATTAAATGCTGCCCTCGATTCACTTTCCATCCGCATCCTTATCCACATACCGACCTTGCTCGGGAACGGCCAAACGGTCAAAGTCCCGGGCCAACCGCGCAAGCGAAGTCGTTAGCTCTTCACCGCGCATGGAGACGCCGTGCCCCGTGACCAGAATTTCGGGATTCAGGCTTGCCAGGCGGCGAACCGATTCACGCGCCAGATCCCAATCCGGAGTAAAATACATCGGCGGACCGTGAAGCTCCTTCTCCTGCCCGATGACGGCAAGCGCCGACTCCTGCTTCACCGTAATGACCGCGTCTCCCGCTACGAGGACCCGATCCCGTTCGCGGAACAGGGAAACATGTCCGGGGCTATGCCCCGGCGTCGGTAGCCATTTGAATTCGGGAAGACCGGGTACGCTTCCGTCCTCCGGCAGCGGTCGTATCCTCGATCCCAGATCGATGGCTTTGTTCGGATACATGGGAGCAACGCGGGCCATCAATCCCCCGCCTACGCTCGGATCCCCTGGAGGATAGTCTTCTTGTCCCGTAAGAAACGGCAGTTCGCTCGGGTGTGCGTAGACGGGAACGTTCCAGCGATCGGCCAATTCCTTCACATTGCCCACATGGTCGAAATGGCCATGCGTCAGCACGATGGCCATCGGGGGCTTGCCGAATCGGTTCTCCGCTCCTTCCGCAATGGAGCCCTCGAAATTTCCGAGTCCCGTGTCAATCAGCACCCAGTCACCGGTTCCCGGCGTACCGATCATTTGGACGTTCACCATGACGGTACGCAAGGAAAGAATATCGGTCGTAACCTCTTCGGTCTCTACGGCACCCGTCTTTAACATGCTGTGATCATTCATTATGGAATCGCCCCCATTTCTCGTTGTTGAGTGCTTCTTGTAATAACATACCCGTTTTGGCCCTTTTCAACGAAGAAATGGCGGTTTTTACTGAATGATTTTGTTGAGACGCTCCAGATAACGCCAGCGAGTAATAAAGAAATACATGATCTGGATGCTCAGGAAGAAGATGAAGATCTTCAAACTATGCCCTACGATCGAGAAGTCTACCAGCTGCTGAAGCGCAACAAAGGCAACGCCGCTATGGATGAGTGCAATAAGCATCGGCAAAAAGAACATAATGACAAGCTGCTTGGTAATGATGGTGCCAAGCTCTTTTTTGCTGAGTCCCACCTTGGCAATCATGCGATACTGCTGTTCGTCCCGGGCAAGATCCGCGTATAGCCGGAAATATACAAAGCTTGCCGCGAAGGTAAAGAACACGATGCCGACCAGGCCGCTAACCATAAGCAGAATGCCGTTCTGCTGCTGGGCGCTTTTCCAATCCAAGTACAATGACTTGAGATAATAGCTGTAGTCTTCCGGCTCTTTAAGACGTTCCTGAATCGATCTGGACACATCCCCCGTATTCTTCCAATCCTGCACGTAAAACGTATGGAATGCCGCATAACCGAATTCCTGATCCTCTTGTGCCTGGAGCACATCCTTGTACAGGCGGTCGGATACGACCAGCGTATCGCCGTAGGTCGCGGGCACCGCAATGAACGTTTCGGCTTTGAGCACCTTGACGATTTCCGATGTTTTCCCGTTAATCACCTCGAATTGATCATTCCCAGGACCATCGATTCGGTAGCTGTTCTTCTCCGTGACGGTCCCCGGGGTCAGGATGCCTTCCAGGTCGCCCAATGTTTCTGACGGGTAACCCATCGACTGAATAAGACTGTTATATTCGCTGAGCTTAATCAGATTGATCCCGTTATCCGAGAATATCGGAGTAACCTCCGCCTCCTTGTACTGAAATCCGCCCTTCTTGAGCTCCTCCCTGATCATATCAAGATGACGATTCCCTTTATCAGCGTTCTCATCATTCATAGTGTACGTATAGGCATAAGGATTCTCCATGGCCGACAGGCCGGGATCCCCGATTGCAAGCGTGGTGCCGATCCCGGTAAAGGCGGATGCCGAGATGACCGATACGAGGAAGAACATCACCGCATTGTCTTTGATTCTGTACAGCAGCTCCGAGATCGTCAGCAGGTTGGTTCGGCGAAAGAAGAACCGCTCTTTCTTCTGCAGATACCGCATAAAAAACACGCTGAACTGAGTGAAGAGAAAATACGTGCCGATAATGACGAATATAACGCCGCCAAGCAGCAGGAACAGATTGAAGATTTGGAGAATGGCAAAAACCATGACCATGCCGTAACCGGTTCCGATCAGCAGGACAGCCAGCACGGCCAGCCAAGGCGATGCTTTCGGCTGCGGCTTGGGGCTTTCCTCTGCTTTCACCAGGGCGAGCAGCGTGCCCTTCCGCAGCATGAACGAGGAGAACAACGCAATCAGCAGGAACAATACGGCATAAGCCGCAGCCGTAACGATCAGCGATTCGAGCGGAAAATAAAACGGAAGTCCCTTATCCACGGCCAGCAGCTTGGCGCTGATTAGCAGGATCAGCTTGGAGAACAGCAATCCCGTTCCGATGCCGACTACGATCGCTGCAGCGCCAATCAGGATATTCTCGATGAACAGCATCCGGTTCAATTGCTTGCGGGACATGCCGAGGATCAGCAGAATGCCGAACTCCTTTTTCCGAACCTTGATGAAAGCCCCCACCGAATACAGCAGAAAGAAAAATGAAAAAACGAACACGATGTACTGGGATACCGTCATGCCCATCGTACCCAGCATGGACATGGTACCGCTGGAGGAGACCAAGCCGTCCTTCAGCTGTGGGTGAAACGACAGCAGCCCGTAGGTAAAGAAAATCATGACGGAAAAAGCACTGCTCAGGAAATGGGCAATATATGTGCGCTTGCTGCGCAGGACATTGTTAATGGCGAACTGGCGAAAATTCATGTCCCGAACCTCCCAGCAGCGATAACACGTTGATGATTTTTTGATAAAAGGCCGATTGGCTGTCGCCGTACGTGATTTCGTTGTACAACTGCCCGTCCTTGATAAACACCACCCGATTGCAGTAGCTTGCTGCCACCGGGTCATGGGTGACCAGCAGCATGGTCACTTGGTCTTCCTTGTTTCTCCGGTCCATCATTTCCATGACGTCGCGGGCCGACTTGGAGTCCAAGTTGCCTGTCGGCTCATCGGCCAGAACCAGCTTCGGTACGTGGATCATGGCCCGCGCTATCGCCGTCCGCTGCGCCTGTCCCCCCGATATTTCATAAGTCCGCTTGTCCAGTATCGATGTGATGCCCAGTTTATCGGCCAAAATGCCGACCCGGCGGTTCATCTCATCCAGATCCACGCCGTCCAGCGCCAGGGGGAGCAGGATATTCTCCTTCACCGTCAGCGTATTCAGCAGGTTGAAGGACTGAAAGACAAATCCCAGCTCACGCCGGCGGAACATGGCGAGTTTATCCTGGGATAATCGGAACGGATCCTCCCCGCCGATGGTGATCTCCCCGGACGTAGGTCGGTCGATGGTGGAGATCATGTTGAGCAGCGTCGTTTTTCCGCTGCCGGAGGGGCCCATGATGCCGACGAATTCCCCTTGGTTGATGCTCAGATTGATATTGGAAAGCGCCTCGTGGGACACTGCGGCCTTATAGACTTTGCCCAGATTGCGCACGTTTAGTATTTCCATCTTGTTGTAAACCTCACTTTCGTTATTTCGTTCCTGTAAGGTTAGTGTATAGCATCGGGCGGGCCATCTCCTATCGATCACTCTTTCGCCAACCTTACATCGGTGTAAGATTCATGCGCAGACCGGCTCAGGGTACGTCACGGTCGCAATCTAAAGGGCGCTTCGAGTGCGTAACGGTTGCGATTCCAGAGGTGCTCCGTGTACGTCACTGTTGCAATTCTAGAGGCCGCTACGAGTATGTCACTGTTGCGATCTTAGAGGCCGCTACAAGTACGTAACGTTCCTACGATCGCTGTTGCCCCCAAATTTTCTGAACGATTACACCGAGGTGAAAATTCGGGTGCAAAGGCGACCGCTTCGCTTCTTCGGAATCGTTTCGTCCTCTTTCGCTGGTGCATGCCGATACCTACTCATGATTTATAACAAAAGAAAGAACCTTACCTCAGGGCTTCATGATGGGTCAACATTCATCATTTACCCGAGATAAGGTGCTTTTGGTAACGTATTTAGGTGACTTCCTGTTACCACTCTATAAGTAAGGGATAACTTAGATATAGTCTGACTGCCCACACTCGGCTTAAATCCATCCGGTGTCTTGAACTTAAACGGCCAGCAACCACTTGAAATCATGAGCATCCGCCAGCTTAAAAACACACCGTGCCCGCGCCTCACCCTCAGAAAATCAACCTCACCGTCGTTCCTCTTCCCGGCTCGGATTCCAGCTCGATTTGGTGGTTCATTTTATGGACCACTTCTTTGACGAGATACAAGCCCATGCCGGTGGATTCCTTCAGCTTGCGGCCGTTTTCCCCGGTATAGAACGGGTCGAACACCCGCTTCAAGTCGGATGGCGGTATGCCCATTCCCCGGTCCGTGATCTCCAGCACCACATGGCGGTGGTCCTCCGTCCGGCGGGCCTGGATCGTCACCTTAAGCCCGGTTCCGGCAGAATATTTAATGGCGTTGGACAGCAGCTGCAGCATGATGAACCGAAGCCATTTGGCATCCGTCTGAACGGTGAGATCCGAATCGATCCGGACCTCCGGATACACATGACTGTGAATAAAATAACGCTTGTTCTCGTGCACCGCCTCGACTGCCGCCTGATGAAGCTTCACGGGCTCCACGCTGAAATCCTGCTCGAAGGTTTCGAGCCTGGACATGTAGAGCACCATCTCCAGCCCGCGCCGAATCCGGTCGGATTCCTCGGATAAACTCTTGAAGGCGTCGTTATCATCCTCCTGCGTGATCATCTCAATGACGGACAGCGGCGTTTTCATCTGATGCACCCACTGATTCATGAAGATCATATGCTCTTTCCGCCGGCGCTCCCACTCTTCCATGACCGTGCGGTATTGACGGTACTGCTCTTCCATAAGCTCGCTAAGGGCCGTAGGCAGCGGGGCCGACTCGTTATGCTTGATCGATTCCTCCAACGACCTGATGGGCTGCGACAGCCGCTCATAGAAATCCCGGTGCGTGAAATACCGGAATGCCAAGTACCCGCCAAGAATGGTCAGACCGAGGAAAACGGCATAAGCCGCTGTCACCGGATGATCATAGCCGTCATACCAGAATACGAGCAGCACCACGAACAAGGCCGCGGTTACAAACAGAATGAGGGGCAAATGCTCACGCCAAAACAGCTTCTTCATTGCCTACCTCTTCCATACGGTATGCAGCCTGTACCCCGAACCGCGAATCGTTTCCAGCGCATTCTCAATCCCTAACTCCCCTAGCCGTTTCCTCACCCGGTTAATATTCACGCTGAGCGTATTATCGTCCACGAACGTATCGTCCCACAGCTTCTCCAGAATCGTCTCGCGCGTCACTAGCCGGGGGCTCCGGCTCAGCAGCGTTTCCAGAAGGACCGTTTCTTTTTTCGTGAGCACGGATGTCTGATCGTGAAGAGTCAGCTCCATCCGTTCGGGATAGAGGACAAGCCCGTCCTTCTCCACCGTACGCTCGGCGGATGCTGCCGCATAGTCGCCGTATACGCGGCGCAGCTGGCTGTGGATTTTGGCGATGACGATATCGTAAGCAAACGGCTTGGTGATATAATCATCCGCGCCGTTCTCCAAGGCCCGGAGCTGATCCGGCGTCCCGTTACGGGCCGAGATGAATATAATCGGGCAGGTCGATACCGACCGGATCTGGCGGCACCAATAATATCCGTCAAAGCTTGGCAGGTTCACGTCGAGAAGAACGAGATGCGGCTTCATCTCATGGAACTGCTCCAGCACATGATCGAAATCCTCGACGATGTTTCCTTCATTTCCGTACCGTTCGATATGCGATTGCAGCAGCCCCGCCAGCTTGGGGTCATCCTCAACGATCATGATTTTGTACATCCGTTCACCCTCCATGAAGCGTCAGGCCGCTCTCTCCCCTCCGAAAGAACAACCTGATGGTTTATGATCCCCTAACGATAGCCGCTTCAAAAAAGTTGGTTCCGTCCGGCGCTGTGCCCTGCACGTACACCCGATTATTCTCCTCGGCCGAACGCTTGATCACCATCGTATCCTTCAGTCTGGCCTCGTTATGGTATGTAATTTTGAAGCCGGTCACTCGCCCTTCCCGAAGTTCCTGCTCATCCAGCACGTCAAAGCACAAATCCGCATACCGGGCGTTATTCAAATGGCCGTTCGTATCGATTCCACTATACCGGACCGTATACGTATACGCATCATCCAGCAGTACCCCTTCAGGCAATACGGCTTTGCTTGGCAGCTCTCCAACCGTTTCCTGACCGATCGGCACCTCGTACGGAAACATGGACGGACGCAGAATTTTCCGTTTATGAATGTCCACCAGCGCCCATACCGAGCGGCCCTCGCCCAGCAATTCCCCATCGCCGTTCTTGATCCGATAATCCCGATGCCACAGCGCCCCTTTGGACCCGCGGCTCCAGGTGTCCACATATACGGTTTCCATATCCCTTGGCATCCGCCGCATCTCAAGCTCCAGCGTAATCAGCATCCAGCCCATGCCCCGCTCGATCATTTCCTCGCGGCTGATTCCCAGCGCCTCAATATGCCGGTCAGCCGCTCTCTGCAAAATACTGAGCAGCGAAGACCATCGGCAGTCTCCCTTAAAGTCTGCGTCAACGGATTGAATGGTATATTCTTCTGTCCATTTTTCTATCATGAGTCCCATGCCAGCTCCTTTATTTTCTCAACCTAACCACTCTCTTCAAGCATAATCAAAAAAACCGCATTTATCAAAGAACGAAGCAGCCTATCACTACGTTGGAAAATAATGATTTTATCCAAGTTGCTGGTCAATCCGGTTTAAAAGTCACGTCTTTGGTTAATAGTAAGGCACAAACAACTATAACTTATACGAGGTGATAAACATGAGTTTTCTTTGGTCATTAATCGTTGGCGGTATCATCGGATGGATTGCTGGTTTGATTATGGGCAGAGACATCCCCGGCGGTATCATCGGTAACATCATTGCTGGTTTCGTCGGTGCTTGGCTGGGCGGACTTCTGCTCGGATCCTGGGGACCGGAAATGGGTGGATTCTACATCCTGCCTGCGTTGATCGGTGCCGTCATTCTGGTCTTTATCGTCAGCCTGATCATGGGTTCGATGAGACGCGGCCGCTCATAACCACTTGAAATTGAACGTTGATGCGTAGTTTCTGCGATTGTTCCGCTATGACATGGTTTAGACGTACTTACAGCGGTATTCGCAAGTGCAACGGACAATTTCCGTAACAAAACAGGGTGACCTATTCGCCAT
Organism: Paenibacillus sp. CR_12; assembly: GCF_041953985.1. NCBI lineage: Bacteria > Bacillati > Bacillota > Bacilli > Caryophanales > Paenibacillaceae > Paenibacillus > Paenibacillus sp. CR_12. Next base: position 750,145 of record NZ_JAVFHO010000003.1, read on the forward strand.
CATGGCATAGGTCACCCTGTTTTACATGTTTAAGTAATGGGAAGTCCCTGCTTCTTCGCGTAATTGCCCCAATGCGGCTTACGCCCGTCAATGTCGCTAAACCCGTATTCATCCGATAAGTCCCAGCTGGTCAGCGCCTTCCCGCTCTTGTCGGAAACATCCGGATCGGCTGCCAACGCCGCGACCGCCTGCCCAAGAAAATATGGGGTCTCCGATTCGATGAAATGCGGTTCTTGTGCCGTGGCATCCCGCCAATTTTCTTCCGTAACGCCGAAGTGATCCAGCATTTGCTCCGAGCGCAGAAATCCCGGCGTCACGGATAGTGCGGTTACCTGATAGGGACGCAGCTCTTCCGCCATGGCTGCGGCCAGATGAATCGCCGAAATTTTTGCCAGGCTGTAATACAAATTCCCGCGATACCGGTACGTCGAGCCGTCCGTGACCTCAATGACCAATCCGCCGCCGTTCTCCACCATCAGCGGAACGCCGTAATAACTCGTGATCATATGCGCTGTCACTGCCCGCTCCTGCATCAGCAGTCCATCGGACAGAAATTGCTCCCAGAACGGAATATTCCAATGCGTCAGGTTCTCGCCGCCCCATATATCATTGACGAGGATGTCCAGCCGGCCTTGCTGCTCTTCACGAATGCGTTCAAACATCGCTTTCACTTGCTCTTCCACGGTATGGTCGCATTGCACGGCAATGCCGGTGCCGCCCCGGTCCGTCACCATCTCCGCCGTGTCGTCAATCGTCTCGGTCCGCTTGATATCCGACGCTTGGCCGCGTACGCTCCGTCCCGTGCAATACACCGTTGCCCCCGCGGCACCCAGCATCACCGCAATGGCGCGGCCTGCTCCCCGGGTCGCTCCGGCCACGACGGCGATTTTTCCTTGCAATGGCTTAGGATCATTCTTATTCATAGCGCTACCTCCAACTATATACTGAAGTATCTCAACGCCTTCATCGTATCAGACATATATGACATCCGTTGTCTTATATCCATGCTACAATACAATTAACTTCTATAGATACAGAGAGGTGACATAACTTGAGGGCGGATCGTCTATTATCCATTATGCTGATGCTTCAGAACGGGGGGAAGAAGAACACCCGTTATCTGGCGGAGCAGCTTGAGGTATCGGAGCGCACGATTATACGCGATATGGAAAGCTTGAGCTCGGCGGGCATCCCCGTGTATGCGGAAAGAGGATCCCAGGGCGGGTGGGTGCTGGAGGAGAGCTATCGAACGAACCTGACCGGCATGACGCCGGACGAGCTCATCTCCCTGCTGGTTTCCAGCCACAGCCCGCTGATCGGGGATTTGGGGATCCGTAAACAGTTTGATGCTGCCTATCAAAAATTATTGGCTTCCTCCCCACGCTCCATTCGGCAGGATGCCGAAATCATTCGGGAGAAGATCCATATCGATGGCGCAGGCTGGCACTCCTACCGCGAATCGCATCCGTATCTTACGGTTTTGCAGGAGGCGCTGTGGTTGGATCGCATCATGGATATCCAATACATGAAAGGAGAGGAACGAGTCGAAAGAAGGATTCATCCGCTCGGGCTGGTTGCCAAACGGAGTACCTGGTATGTGGTGGCCGAATCCCAAGGCGAGCTGCGAACCTATCGCGTATCGAGAATCGTGGATGCCGTCATGTCCGAGGATACATTCCAGCGTCCGGCCGGTTTTAATCTAGCCGAGTATTGGGAGGAGTCGCTGGCACGGTTCATGCAAAATCTCCCGCAGTATCCCGCACAGGTTCGCATGACCGTCGATCTGATCAAACGCTTTGAGCGGGAGCGGTACGTAAAAATACTCCGATGCGATATGGATAACCAGCACGACGGGTGGATAACGGCCGATTTGGAGTTCAACACCTTGGAATCGGCTTCGGCATTTCTTCTAAGCTGCGGGGCGGAAATCGAGGTGATGGCCCCCCAAGAGCTTAGGGAGCATGTCAGCATGGCGGCAAATGCCATATCGCGGCTATATGAATAGATCAAATTAAAACACCGGGCAATCGCCCCAAAAACAGAGGCTTACCCGGTGTCGTGTGTATTGCGTGCGCGATGTGCGCCATCTTCATTGAATCGTATGGAGAGGCTTCAGGTTGGCTTCGATCTGTTCCCGCTTCGGCTCCAGAAACGGCGGCAGCGCAAGGGACTCGCCGAGATGGTCGATATGCTCATCCGTGTCAAAGCCCGGACCATCGGTAGCTACCTCGAACAAAATACCGTTAGGCTCCCGGAAATACAAGGAACGGAAGTAAAAGCGATCGACAAATCCCGAATTCGAAAAGCCCACATCGCCGATCCGGTCAATCCAGGACCGAAGCTCTTCCTCGTCCTCGACGCGGAATGCAACGTGATGAACGCCGCCGCGGCCAAGCCGCTCCTGCGGAAGATCCGTTCGTTCCTCCACGTGCACTTCCGCTCCCGTACCGCCTTCTCCCGTCTCAAAGACCAGGATATCGGGCTGCCCGTCTACTGGCGAAGCATAGTGCCCTTTGTAGCGGAAGCCCATCAGCTCCGTCAATACCTTCACGGTCTGCACTGGATTAGGCACGGTCAGCTGCACCGGGCCTAAACCGATGATGGCGTATTCCGCCGGAACCGGCCCCTTTTCCCATGGAACGCCGCCTGGAACTCCCTCGTTATGTTCATCCGAAACGAGAATGATGCGCTGGCCCTCGAAATCCCTGAAGAGAAGGGTCAATCGGCCCGCACGTTCCTTGATCTCCTCGCGTTCTACGCCGTGCTCGTCCAATCGCCGGGTCCAATATTCCAAGGCGCGGTCGTTCGGCACGCGCAGGGATGTCGCCGAAATGCTGTTGTTTCCCTCACGGGTCCGGCCGGCCATCGGAATTTCGAAGAAGGTAAGCTCCGTGCCTGGATTTCCTTTTTCGTCGCCATAAAACAGATGATATACCGAGACATCGTCCTGGTTCACCGTCTTCTTAACCAATCGCATGCCCAGAACCTTTGTATAAAATTCGAAGTTCCGCGAAGCCGCAGCCGTTAACGCGGATACGTGATGAATTCCTTTAAACTTCATGACTTCAACCTCCATTTATCGTTTTTTTCGTTATTAATAGCATGTTAACCATCTTCAATATTCATAGTTGCCTTCTGATTCGGGAGCAGCTTCGTTCTTCGCTGGCTTCTTTACGTTTGCTTAATCTCAGTTTAGTATTTAAACCTTAAATCGTCAAGTCTTAATATTAAGATATTTAAAATAAAAATAACAGAACTCCTTTTCCCCGATCGAACCCGGAAAAATGGATCTGTTATTCATTCCCTCCTATGTTGAACCCTATCCGCAAAATATCCGATTTCGATATCATGGGATCAAGGTCCGTTCTATGTCTTGGAGACCGCCTCTTCCCGATACTCGGATGGCGTTTTCCCCGTGATTTTCTTAAATACCTGGGTGAAGTATCGCGGATCCTGATACCCTACCAGCGGCGCTACCTGGTACACCTTCACGTCCGTATTCAGCAGAATGCTCTTGGCCTTCTCGATCCGGCACTCCGTCAGGTACTCCAGAAACGTATAGCCCGTCGTTCCCTTAAACAGCGTGCAGAAATGGCTGATGCTCAAATCCGCCAGCTCCGAAACCTCTTCGATGGTCAGATCCTTCTGGTAATTCTCCGCGATATACTCCTTGGCTTTGCCCATCACGGCTTGAACATTGTCTTTGGCCTGCCCGGACCGGCTTTCGGCAATCCATTTGCTGAAGTGACTCTTGATGACGTCCATCAGCTGCTGAAGCGTGCCGGATGCATGAAGCTCCTGCAGCAGTTCCTCCAGCGACCACTCAAACAGCACCTTCATATGCTCAAACTGCCGATACAGCACGACGCTCATCTCCAGCAGCACCCGCTCGGTCATCTCCCTGCTGAACGCATGCTCCTCGATATAAGCCTTGGTTTCGTCAAAAAGCTCCAGAAGCCGCTCCTTATGAAGCGTGCGGATGCTTTCCACCATGAGCGACTCCAGATGCTTCGGATACTTCGCTTCGCTGGCCGTTTCCAGCACCGAATCGGGCGCCCCGAGAAACACGCCCTCTTCCCCGGAATAAAACCGCTGGTACAATGCGCGCACGGCCGTCTCGTAAGCCGTTCCCAAGCGGTCGATGCCGGCCATGCTGGGACTGAAGCCGACCGAGCAGGACAGCTTCGTGTTCCGCTTGATCAATTGCACCAGATCCCGGCCGATATCCTCCTGCCGCTCCTTCGTCAAGTTCGGAAACAGCAGCACCCATTCCCCGCTGCGGAAAGGAAATACCGTCAGCCCGCCATGCTGCAAGGACCACTCCTCGAGGACGTTCCGTACGGCAAACAGCCACAGGCGCTTCTCGTCCATGCTCCACAGCTCGTTAAGCCGCAAATATTGATCCAATTGAATGACGGCCATCGTGTATCCATGCTCCAGCTCGCTGTCCTCCAGCCACTGCATATGCTGCAGGGGACTACGGTTCCCTTCGATGAATTCGGTCAGCATCCGCTCCCGGGCCAGCAGCGACAGAACCTTGATTGAGTGGAGCATCTGGTCATCCGCAATCTGCTTCTCCAGCGTTCTGGCCGCCCTGGCAATCGTTTCGGTCAGTTCATCGTGGTCGATCGGCTTCAGCAAATAATCGAAAGCCCCTTCGCGCAGCGCTTCCCTCGCGTATTCGAATTCGCCGTACCCGCTGATGAAAATAATGATTCGTCTTGCCTGATCCGCCTTCAGTTCCTTCATGAGCGTAATGCCGTCCATCCCCGGCATCCGAATATCGCTGATAATGATATGCGGCGACACTTCGCGCGCCAGCTTCAATGCGCCGTCTCCGCTCTTGGCCTCCCCAACGACCTCCAGATCGAGCTCATCCCATGGAATAGCCGCCTTCAGGCTGCGCAGAATGATCGGCTCATCATCGACCAGCATGACTCTGAATTTGCCTTCCGATCCGCCCATGACGTTCCCCCCTGTCTCCTGTTTACTCTGCTGCCGTATTCCGCCTAAGCTTCCAATACCGGACCGAGGACTTCTGAATTTGCTCCAATGCGCCGGCAGCATCGATCCGTCCTCCAATCATATCCTCGATCACCTTAAGGAACGAACTGTTCACCTCGGGTGATAACGTGTTGTCGTAAGGCAGAAAGGTGCTCGTGGATTCCTCCATCAATTCCGTGACTTGGGCAAAAACTGGCCCGGTTTTCTTCGAATCATAGTCAATCTTCATCGAAGGGACGCGCAGCCCTTCATACACCAGCCGAGTCTGCACCTCCGGGGTATAGAACATGCCCAGCAGCTCCAGAGCCGATTGCTTTTTCGTTTCATCCAAGTCCGATGACAGCCCGATGCCGATCGTATATCCCCCTGCCAAGGAGCGTTCTTCGCCGGGAAAAAGCGACGGAAAGGGAATGACGCCGATCTCATTCTGAAAATCCGGGTAATCCTCATTCTGCAGCAGCGTGATATCCCAGCTGCCGTTCATATACATCGCCGCTTTTCCTTCCGTGAACTGGGCAATCGCTTCTTCCGTGGAAAGATCGTTTGCGTTCGGACTGAACGCCCCTTCTTCGATCCACAGCTCCAAGTGCTCAAACGCCTCCAAATACGACTCTTGCACAAAGCTGGCCTGATCATCGCCTTCAACCAGGCGGTCAATCAGTTCCGGCCCGGCGTAGCGATCCATGAAATAATGGGCAAAAATTCCCGCCGGCCACCTGTCTTCGTTGCCGACCGCAAAGGGGATGATGTCGTTCTCCCGAAGGACACGAATAGCTTCGTCCATCTCTCCCAGCGTCTTCGGAGGCTCCAGCTTCAGCTGCCGGAATAAAGCCCGGTTATAATAAATCGGCTCTGCGTGTCCCTCGAAGGGCAGGCCATAGATCCTGTCCTCGAAGGTCCAATGGTGCAGATCCTTGAACTGCTCCTTCAATCCGGTATCCTGCAAAAAATCCGTTAAATCCATCAACCGGTTGGATCTGGCATAAGGCACGATCTCGGCCCCTCCGAACAAAACAAACATATCCGGCGGCGTGCCGGTCACCATCTCGCTCTTCAGCTTTTGTTCCCGGTGAATCGTCTGATCGATGCTCTCGAAGTTCACCTTTACGTTTGGATGCGCTTTCTCATAAGTGCGGACGATGCTCTCGAATACGGCCAGCACCGGCTTGTCATGCTCTTTGTTCCAGAAATGCCGGAACGTTAGCGTGATTTTCTCGGGCTGTTCCTCCTGAGCCGGTCCCTGATTCTGTACCGTCACCCACACGACAGACAGTGCCAACAGAGCGGCATATCCGACGATCCAGCCCCAATTCCAAAACCATCTCACCCTGCAGCCCCCCTGTCATGTCAGTATTTTCGGTATTCGAATTCGTATCAAGGAGCCGTAACCCGGGGAGGAACAGATCATCAGGCCGTAACGGCTGCCAAACCGGATCCGCAGCCTTTCATGGACATTCTTCAATCCGACCCCGTTCTCGCGGTACTTTTTGAGCTGTCCCGGATCCGAATTCCACAGCTTCATCAGCGTTTCCGGATCGAAGCCCGGACCGTTGTCCTCCACGTCAATCACGATATCCTCGCCGTTCTCGGACACCCGGATGGAGATGAGTCCGCTCTCCTCCATCGGCTCGATCCCGTGATATAAAGCGTTCTCAACAATCGGCTGAACGATCAGCTTTTGCGTTACGTAGTGCCTCAGTTCATTCGGAAGCTCAATGCCGTAATCGAATTTTTCCTCGAACCTGAATTTCTGTATCCGCATATAATGCTGGACATGCTCCAGCTCCATGCTGAGGGGGATAAGCTCATGATGCTCGCTGATGCTGATACGCAGCAGCTTACCAAGCGAAACCACCATCTTGCTGATATCCTTATTGCCCTGAAGCACGGCCATCGAATTGATCGATTCCAGTGAATTATAGATGAAGTGCGGATTGATCTGAGCGACCAGCGCCTGCAGCTCCGCTTCCTTTTTTCGTGCTTGTTCCGTCTCGACCTGCCCAATCAGCTCCTGGATCTGGGTGCTCATCCGGTTAAAGCCGTCGATCAACAAATCCGTCTCGTCCTCCGCCACGTTATGCGACGGGATCGGAACGAAGATGCCCTGCTTGACGCGCTTCATTCCGTTCACCGCGCTAATGATGCTGCGCACCATTCTGCGCACAAAAAAACGGTCGAACAGGAACGCCGACACGAGCGAGATCAGTCCCAGGATCAAGGCTAGGTTGCGAATCGGGACCGATTCGGCCGAAATCAGTTTGCTTGGCGTGATGGCGACCAGAAACCAATCTTTATTATGGGAAGGTGAATATGTGATCAGCGATTTTTCGCCTGCATATTGATCGATGTAGTAGCCTTTTCCATTCGTCTTATAACTATCCGAGAGAAACGGGAATTCCGTCCGCTCCCCGATATGCCCGCCTGACTTGCTGAACACGATGTGCCCCTGCTGGTTGACCAGCAAAATATCTCCCTGCTTCAGCGTTGCCGCCTCCCAGAACACCTGATCCAGGAGATCCGGCTTCACGTAGATCACCACGGTTCCGATATCCTCCAGCGAGTAATAGTCCTTGATGACCCTGGATTGAATCAAAACGGGAGCGCCGTCAGCCGCAGAGCCGTTCTCGCCGGGTCCGACCCATACGGGACGCCCCTCCGCCTTCTCCACCGCTTCATACCATGCCTGCTGCCTCAGTTCCTGAAGCTCCATTCCGCCATTCGTGTTATACATCAACCGGTCATTCGAATAAAAAGCAAACGACGCAATCATCGGATGATTGATCAGATTGTTGATCTCCTGCCGCCGTTCATAGGTAACCGCGTATTCCGGCTGTTTCAGCATCTGCTGAACCGATTGCTGGGTAATCGCCGAGTTCGAAATCGTCGTGATTTCGTTCAAGGCGAACTTCAGTTTCCGATCCGTTTCCAGGAGCGAAATCCAGTAGAAATCATTCGACTTCTTCTCCATCGCTTCCGAAAAGCTGTAATAGGATACCCCGCCCAGCGCGATGACCGGAATGAAGACCAGAAGAATAATAGCCAGCAATATCTTTCGGCGGAGTTTCATGGATCCTTCCTCCCTCCACTCTACTATGTCTATTATTCTTCATGACAGGCCGCATTCCTTGTCGACTTCACCTTGCTTGTTAACTTTTTATGGCGCCTGATGTCAATCCGGCGATGACCCATCGGCTGAACAACAGAAATACGATGAGAAGCGGCAACGTCGCCGTGAAGGTGGCCGACATGATCATGCCGAAATCAAGGCCGTCCTTATTGGTGAACAATTGCTGCAGCGCAATTTGAATGGTGTAATTCTCTCTGTTTTTCAATACGACGAGCGGCCAGAAGAAATCATTCCACACGTTCATGAAGTTCAGAATCCCGAGCGTGGCCATCGCCGGGGTAACAACGGGAATGGCAATGTTCCAGAAGATCCGGAAATGTCCGCCGCCGTCGATCCGCCCCGCTTCGATCAGCTCGGTATGAACGGCAGAGGCGATGTACTGCCGCATCCAGAAGATGCCGAAGGCATTGACCATGGCCGGCACGATCAGCGCTTTGTAGCTGTCGATCCAGTGCAGCTTGGCCATGATGACGTATTGTGGAAGCACGCCCAGCTGGGCAGGCACCAGCATCGTGGCAATGACAAATACAAACAGCGTCTTTTTCAGAGGAAACTCATACTTGGCAAAAGCATAACCCGCCAGCGTGCAGAGGAACACAACGGACAGGGTCACGGCCGTAGACACCACCACCGAGTTCATCAAGGCCCTGAAAAAATCCGTCCGCTCCAGCACGCGCGCGAAGTTATCGAAAAACTGCGAGCCGGGCGTAAGCAGCGGCGGAATGTGAAATGCCGCATCCTTGTCATTGGTAGCCACGACAAACATCCAGTAGAACGGGAAGACCGAGACCAGCGCGCCAAGGACCATGAAAAGATAGAAAAAGAATTTCGCGACGACACCGGGTTCATCCGGCTTTTTTCGGCTTATGGCGACTGTGCTCATGCTTTTTTACCTCCCGAATCTTTGCCTTCGCGGCCCAATATCATATTTAATACCGAGAACAGAATGGTGGCGATGAACAAGAGAACCGCCGTTGCCGCAGCCGTACCGAAGAATCCGTTCTTAAATGCTTCGTTATACAAATAGGTGACCATCGTGACCCCTTCCTGACGCGTAGAACCCGTGCCGGACTGACCGAGGAATACATAAGGCTCCGTAAACAATTGGAGCGCGCCGATCGTCGATACCAAAGTGACGAACAGAATGAATGGGCGAAGAAGCGGCAGCGTGATATAGAGCAGCTGCTGGCCTCGGGTGGCCCCGTCGATTTTGGCCGCTTCATAAATATCGGTCGGAATGCTCTGCAGCCCCGACAGAAAAATAATGGCGTTATAGCCCATCCACCGCCACATGACCATGGACGATATGGCGATTTTGACTCCCCACCAGCCGGAGTTGAACGGCACGCTTTCCGCACCGAAGGTGTTCAGCAGCCAGTTGACCATCCCGTTGTTTCCGAACATCGTACTGAACACCAGCGTCACCGCAACGATGGAGGTGATGTTCGGCATAAAATACAGGATGCGGAACGTGTTCTTGAATCTGTTCAAGGCCGAGTTGAGCATAACCGCAACAAATAATGCCACAATCAGCTGCGGCACGGTTCCCATCAGAGCCATTATGAGCGTGTTGCTAAATGCGATCCAGAAGGTCGGGTCGCTTGTAATAAGCTCGTAATTCTTGAAGCCGACGTATTTCATCGGTCCGAGCGCATCCCATTTGAAGAAGGACAAATAGATGGTAAACAGGATCGGATACAGACCGAAGATTGCGAACAATATAAAGAATGGCGATATAAACGTATAAGCCGTAAACCGGCTTCGCACGGTCTCCGTCAACAAGCGCCGCCTTTGCGGCACCGGTTGCGGCGATTCTGCTTTTGCTGTGTCAGCCATGATGCACCTCCAGGTAGGTAAGGATAAATCCGAACCCGAGCGAAGGGCTCTTTATCCCTTCTCGGGTTCGGACGGTTATTGGATATGAACGGGCTAGCTGGAATGATCCGTCTGTTTAACCTAGCTGCGATCGACCAGCGTCTTGATTTGCTTCATTGCGCTTTCCCATTCTTTTTGCGGGTCGGCCTTTTTCTCCAGCACGTTTTTGAGCGCGTTTTTGATGATCGTGTCGGTCTGGTCATGAAGCGGTCCGTAGTAAACCGGCTTGATGCGTTCCGCCGATTTGGCATACGCTTCGGAAATGACCTGGCCGCCGAAGAATTCGTCCTTCTCTTCCGTGAACGAAGGCTCGCTGTATACCGCCGGGATGGACGGGAACAAACCGCTGTCCTTAAACGATTTCAGCTGATTCTCCTTGTTCAGCACCCACGAGATGAATTCGTAAGCTTCCTTCGAATGTTTGCCTTCCTTCGGCAGGGTCAGGAACGAACCGCCCCAGTTGCCTGCTCCTTCAGGAAGCTGGGCAATCTGCCATTTGCCTGCGGTGTCCTTCGCATTGCGGATGGTGCCGGCAATCCAAGCCGGGCCGAGCATAACGCCGAAGTCGCCGTCATTGATCGCTTTTTGCCATTCAGGAGACCATAGAATCCAGTTGCCGATCCAGCCTTCCTGAATTCCTTTTACCGTAAAGTCGTAAGCTTTTCTCACTTGCGGGTTCGTATCTCCGATAAAAGAGCCGTCCTCTTTGTTGAAGTAGATTTGATCCGGGGATTGGTCACGCACCCCGTTGTAGACCAGGTCCGTCAAATCGGCGAAAGGCTTTCCTGTTTTGCTTGTGAAATCCTTGGCCACGCTGGCGAATTTGTCCCATGAATCGATCGCAGCGCTGAAGCCGTCCGGATCGGTTGGCAGTCCTGCTTGCTCAGCCAGATCCGTACGGTAATAGACGACCGTAGGGCCGATGTCTGTTGGCAGACCGAGTTGGAAGGTGCCGTCGACCGATGTGGCCTGCTTCCATTTCCACTCCAGGTAGTTGCCCTCTAAGTCTTTGGCGCCGAGGTCGTACAGGTTATAGAACTTATCCTGGTTATTGATGAAGCGCTCCATGAAGGCAATTTCCAGCTGGAAAATGTCGGGTGCGCCAGAGCCCGCGGACAACGCCGTCGTCAGATTGTTGTGGTGCGCCGTTTGGTCCGACGTATTCTGGAATTTGAACGTGATGTTCGGATGCTCTTTCGTATATTCCTTCGCCAGATCTTCATAGTTGGTCGTTCCGAGCGACCAGAAGGAGAGCTCGATTTTCTCTGTGGACTCGGTTCCTTCTTTCGTATTGTCCGTTCCTTCATTGCTGCTGCCTCCCCCCGGAGATTCAGCCGTACTACTTCCGTTTCCGCCACCGCCTCCACATGCGGCCAGCGTGAACACCATGATGACACTCAGGAGCAGCAAGCTCCATGATTTAAACCTTTTCATTCTTCTACCCCTCTTCCATGGAACGTATTTTTCTTCTTTAGTCTAATGAAAGCGGCGCCAAATTTTGAGGAGGCAAACTTTCGAATTTGAGTTGAATATATTACGATTCACGTACATCTCGAAAAATCGCAGCACTAAAAAACCGCATATCGAATATCGATAGCGGTTTATATAGCTTAGATTTGTCATATCGTCCATTTGACGATGGAACCCGCGTAGGTCATGCCTCCGCCGAATCCGTAGAGCAGTGCGTGGTCTCCCGCTTTCAGGCGCCCTTCGTCGACGGCCAGCTGAAGCGCAAGCGGAATGGAAGCTGCCGATGTATTCCCCCGGTACTCGACGCTGGTCAAGGTGCGGTCCATTGTAAACGGCCCCCGCTCGTTAATCGCCTCGATCATGCGGAGATTGGCGCTATGCGGAACAAACCAATCGACTTCGTCCGCGGTCATGCCCCCTTTGGACAAAAGGGCCCGGACGCCGTCCGGAATGTTCCGAATGGCCCACTTATAAATCTCGCGGCCATTTTGGACAAGGCATCCGCTCTTTAATTCCGTACCGTCCATTTGCTCGGAGAGAGCGGTTTTATACAAATGAATGCCGCCTTCGCCAAAAGTGCCCGAGACGGAAGCGATGATCCCCGCCGAAGACTCGTCTCTCTCCAACAATACGGCACCTGCGCCATCCCCAAACAATACGCATGTCGTTCGGTCGGTGTAATCCGTAATCTTCGATAGCGTTTCCGCGCCGATAACCAGAATTTTACGGTAGGCTCCCCCGGATATCAATCCGTCAGCCATCTGCAGCGCATATACGAATCCGGCACAGGCGGCATTCAGATCCAGCGCACCCGTGCTTGCGATGCCCAGCTTCGATTGCACTCGGGAAGCGGTACTGGGAAAAGAGTACTCCGGCGTGCTCGTGGCCACAAGAATCATATCCGCATCCTGCACAGTAACGCCATACCGTTCAACCATATCCTCCACAGCCTTAATGGCAAGATCGGACACGTACTGATCGGGAGCCGCAATCCGGCGTTCCCGCATGCCTGTTCGCTGGACGATCCACTCATCGCTCGTTTCCACCATCTTCTCTAAATCCGCATTCGTTAAGATCCGTTCAGGAACGTACGTCCCGATTGCCGTTATTCTCGACTTCGATTGGCTCATCATTCCCACCTCCAATTTTATAACCATTATAACACCAAGTATTAGGACTTGGTACTAATTAATTTTTTATATATGATTATTACAGCCTTCACCATCTTCGCCCCGATCTAAACACGCGGTCCCTCTTACACGAAAAAACCTTTATCGTTTAAAGCGATAAAGGTTCTCTAATTAGAATCAGAAACAGACTTCCTCACCAATCGACATGGAATGTATCTGGATGCGGGGATCCCGCAATTCGTCTGTCAGACAGGCTTGCAGCCGGTCTGTTTCTTCCTTGTCCGCATGGACAAGCACGGTATGCAGCGCCGGCACGCCGGTTATCATCCGACGAACGTCCGCCAAGCCTTGATGTACCTTATACCTGATTTTCCTGACAGAGCAGGCCCCGTACGACGCCGGATGTTGAAGGAGACGATGTCCAAAGGTTCCCTGTGAAACATGACCCGTCAGCAGAACCAGATTTCGGATATCGCCCGACATCTGCTGATAGTACCACTGCGCAAGCTTCGACTGCATCATCCCGTCGGTTACGAACCATAGCGAGGCCCCGTGCGTCTGAAGCAGCGACTCGCGTTCCGTTTCGCTGGCAGGCATGATCCAATCGTTCCGGTTCAGCACAAGCTCCAACTGCTTTCTTAATTCCAGGCCGGAATCCTTCTCGCGAAGCCACTCCGAACGACGCCGCAGTCGCTTCATCCCTTCGATCAGCGGCGCTTCGATCACGATCGGCACGTTTCTCCATTTTCGGTATGCCCACACAATCATTTCCTGCCCTCGGCCTGCGGCCGGAACCGGCAGCAGCACCTTCCCGCCGCTATGCAGCGTGCTCTCAATCTGCTGCTCCAATTGCCTCAGCTTATCGGCCTGGGAGTTCGGGTCGGTCCCGTAAGCCGCGTCCACGATAGCCAGGTCCAGCAGCGTGGAAGAAGGCTTATCTGCCAGAGCCGGACTATCATCCTCAAGCAGCAGAGATTCCGACGTATAATCGCCTGAATAGAAAATCCGTTTTCCTTCCGCCTCTACGAGGAACCAGACGGCCCCGACCATATGGCCGCTTCGCCCCCACATGACCTTTACGCCGGGAAACGCTTCAAACCATGTCAGCCTATCGCCCTCTTCCTCCAGATACCGATAGCGGATCGCCAGCTGATCCTCCTCCATATAGGGAAGCACCGCGCCGACTCTGGCGGTATACTCCTTCCAAGAGGCAAAATAGGCGGTTAACTGCGCCGCCGTCTCCCGGGTCGTCCATACCTCCCCTTTATATCCAAGCCGGTAGAGGAGCGGTATCGCCACCGAGTGATCCTCGTGGGCATGGGACAGAAAGACCGCATCCAGCTTTGGCACCTGCTCTTGCTGGATCATGGGATAGTCTCCTGCTCCTTCTTTTTTGACGCCGCAATCCAGAAGCAAATGTACCTGGCTGCCGTTTAGTAAATAGGCGGAGCGGCCATGCTCTCCCGCACCGCCCCACACCGTCAGTTTCATCATGATGCATTCCACTTTCTTTTAGAATTCAAAGCTTCGACCAGCAGCAACAGCAGCACTGTCATGCCGACGGAGACAACGGCCATGGCCATCCCGAGCGATACCTGCCCCTGCTCGAACTGGGCAAAAATATACGTAGCCGATGTCTGCATCGACGGCGGCAGAATGAGCAGTGACCCGACCAGCTCCCGTGACGCTATGGTGAACGTCATGATCCATCCCGCCAGCATTCCGGGCATAATCAGGGGCAGCAAAATTCGCCGCAGGATGAGCAGAGGGCCGCCGCCGAAGACTTGACCCGCCTGGAACAGGGTGCTGTCAATCTGCGTAAAGCTGGCTTTTACGTATTGGACCGTGTATGGAAGAAACAGCACGACGTATGTCAGCACCACCATCCCGTACGTATTGTAGAGCGTCACCGGCATCCAAGGCGCATTCCAGAGCAGGATCAGACCGACTACCATGACGATGCCGGGCACCGTATTGGGCAGGAGGCTCAACAGATCGATGACCCGCTGCATCCGCGCCTGGGACTTTCCGATCGCTAGGGCAAAGCCGGTACCCAGCAGAACGGCAACCGTTGATGCTGCAAGCGACAAGCCCAGACTGTTACCGAGTGCCTTCTGGCTGACGGAACCCCAGGCCAGCAGTTCCTTGTAATGAGCTAGCGTCAGATTATCCAAGGACAATCCGGCTCCCCTGAGCTTCATCAAGGACGCCGCAATAACGGAAAAGTAAGGAATGCCGACGGATAATATCAGCAGCAAACCGATATATAGCGCACAAATGGCACCTCTGCCCCCGCGCAGCGAATACCGTTTGGCACGTTGGCCTTTGCCGCCGACCAGACGGTAAGTAAACCTTCGGCTGATCGTAGACTGCATGTACCACATCACCAGGCATACCGACAGGAGAACGGAGGCAAGCGAGGTCGCTTTTCCGAAGTCGATGGGCCAGCTTGAGATGTATTTGTGAATTTCCGAGGTCATTACATAATAGCCGATCCGGCGGCCGAACGTTGCCGGGGTGCCGAATTCCGCAATCGTTTTGACAAACACCAGCATGGCACCCATGCCGTAGGAAGATAAGAGCAGCGGCAGTATGATTCTTCTAAACCGGTATCCCGCGCTTGCGCCATGAACGGCGCCGGCCTCCTCCAGATTCTCCCCGATCCGGATCAGGGCGTCCCGCAGCAGCAGGTAGAGAAACGGGAACAAGTGCAGGCTCATGATCAGCACCATTCCCCCGAAGCTGAAGAAGGAATCGCTCCATCCGGCTGCTCCCGGAAGCCACTGCTGCAAATATCCGCCCTTTTGCATAAACAGAATCCAGCCCATCGAACCGATATAGGGCGGGGTCATGAACGGAATCATCAGAATCACGTCAACCCAACGATGCTGTCCCAGCCGGGTTTTTGCCATCATCCAGGCAAGCGGCAGCGCGAGCAGCGTCGATCCTGCCACCACGCATACCCCCAGCCAGATGGATTGCAGCAAAATGCCGGACAATTCATGGCCCGCAATCGTCCGTATCGGTGCCAGCCAATCGAAGTGCTGATCGGGGTATACGCTTTGCCAGAAAATAAGCAGCAGCGGCAAACCAATGCTAAGGCTAAGAAGAAAAAGGGCGAGAAGCACGCCCATTTTCCATAAAAATCGCGGACTGTCCATGATGACTGGTCTCACTGCGGTTCACCTCACATTGCCTTCCTGTGGTTCGCTTGTATGCGATCTACTTAAATACATCGGAAAAACGGGCCGCGGTCTCATCCCCATGATCGTTCATCCAAGCCCAATCCACTTCAAACACCGGAATATCCTTCAGATTGGTCCGGCCTTCGGCCTCCACATCCTCACGACCCGGGATCAGATAGGCATCCGCCACCAGCTTCTGGGCTTCGTCCGACAGCAAGTAGTCGATGAAGGCCTTGGCATTATCCACATTCGGGCTGGATTTCAAAATCGCCGCCGGTCTTGGGCTTACGACGGTCCCTTCCTCCGGATATACGATGTCAAGCGGCTCGCCCTTGGCTTTGGCCGAATACGCCATGTAATCCACGCCTGCGGCAACCAAACTCTTGGCACCGGTGATCACCGGGTCCAGCGCTTCCTGATTCGCTCCTGCCATGGCGGTACCGTTCGCTTTATAGCTTTCGAACAGCTCCCAGCCCGCGTCGCCCTTCACGCTCAAATAGCCCGTGATAAAATCAAGTGCCGATCCCGACAGCGTCGGATCCGGAATATTGACCGCATCCTTCCACTCCGGCAAACCCAGATCCGCCCAGCTTTGAGGCGGCGCAGAGACCAGATTGGTGTTGTATACAATCCCGAGCGCCGATGCGCTTGTGCTGAAATAGTTTCCTTCCGCGTCGGACCAATCCTTGTTCAGCTTGTCGGCATTGGCTGCTTCAGGATAAGGCAATGTCAGACCATCCGCCTTCAACGCCTGTGCGGAAGGGAGTGAAGCCAGGATGACCACATCCGCGACCGGATTCGATTTTTCCGCTTCCATCCGTGCCAGGATTTTGCCGGTTGTCCCTTGGAACATCTCTACCTTCACACCCGTCTTGGCCTCAAAGCCGCTCACGATATTGTCGGCCAGCTTTTGAGGGCCTGCGCTGTACAGAACGAGCTTGCCACCGGCAGCAGATGCATTTCCAGATACCAACGGGCTGCCGCTATCCTGTGCCGGCTTGGCTGAATCGCTATTCGTCGAGCTCCCGCATCCAAACAAACTCAGGCTCATGACGGATGCCAACAACAGCACCGCGCCTTTCTTGCGTAACTTCAATCGACTCATTTCTCCCCAACTCCCCTTCATCCTAAGCCTGCAGCAGCAGGCGCGCGTTTTGTTTTATTTGGCTGCGCATTCTTTGTGTTCCTATCATGAAACGGTTCTTCACCCATCCGGCAGATCGACCGGGGAGACACGTACAGATTCACGCGTTCTCCAACAGTTGTCCGCTTGTCGAGATAAGCGGTCCACGGATCCAAGCCGTCCACCTGCAGGCGAATTTCATATCGCTCGCCTACATAGCTGACGCTTAGAACGGTTGCCTGAAAGCATTCGTCCTCCTCGCTTGTCCTTTTCCAGGCCACATGCTCGGGCCTCACCATCGCCTGATCGTCCGTCAACCAATTGGACTTGCCGATAAAAGAAGCCACAAACGGATGGCTGGGTGCTTCATATATCGTCTCTGGGGTTCCACGCTGAAGTACTTTCCCCTTCCGCATCACCACGATTTCATCCGACATCGACATGGCTTCCACCTGATCGTGAGTGACATAAAGCGCAGTCAGCCCCATGTCCTTCACCAGCGACATCATTTCGATCCGCATCTCCTCCCTTAGCACGGCATCCAATGCACTTAGCGGTTCGTCAAACAGAACCAGGGCTGGACGGATCGCTACCGCTCTGGCAAAAGCAACCCGCTGCTGTTGTCCGCCGGACAGCTGGTGCGGGTAACGGTTCTCCATCCCTTCCAAGCGAACCATGGCCAGCGCTTCGGTTACTCGCTGCCTGAGATTCGCTTTAAGCTTCGCCGCCTTCAATCCGAATGCAACGTTCTCGTATACCGTCATATGCGGCCAGAGGGCAAAATCCTGGAATACCATCCCGAAATTGCGTTTATGCGCCGGAACGTCAATCTTTTTGTGCTTGGAATAAATACACTGATCTGCCGCATAAATTTCTCCTCCGTCCGGCTGCTCCAGCCCGGCGATCATCCGTAACAGCGTGGTTTTGCCGCAGCCTGACGGCCCGAGCAATGTGGTGAATCGACCATGACGCAGCTTTAAATCGGTAGGAAGCAGCGCGGGTGTGCCTTCAAATGATTTATGAATCCCCCTGATTTCAATATCCATTTTCGATCCCTGCCTGTCTTCTTAAGCTGTTTCCAGTGTAAGGCTCACGTTTAAGCGTTGTATTAGATAAATGTAAAACAGGAATTAACTTTTTGTTTGAATTCTGTTGATACTCATAGATTAAATCTATATAGAGAGATAAATAAGGAGCATACAGGGGAGAGATGAACGAATGAATCTGATGAAGCTGCAAATTGTGGAGCTGATCGAACGCCATCATCATATGACTGCCGTGGCAGAGATACTTGGCATTAAGCAGCCGACGGTTACTTTTCATATGAAGTCATTGGAGGAGGAACTGCAAGTAAGACTGTTCGAGTCCCGAAGCGGAAAAACATTTCTCACCGAGGCCGGACAAGCCCTGCTCCATTATGCGATAAAAATAAACGCGCTGGCCAAAGAGTCTGAGCGGGTCGTCCGTGAATACGACAGCTTATATCGGGGAACGCTGCACATTGGAGCCAGTTATGTCCCTGCAACCTATCTGCTGCCAGGGATCTTGAATACCTTTTCGCATGAGTTTCCCGGCATACGGATTTCCTTGTCTGTCAAACCTTCGCCGGTCATTCGCGACATGTTGGGAAAGCACCAAATTGACCTGGGCATTATATCATCGGAGCCCTTCACGGGTCCGAGCCTGCAGGCCGAGCCCTTGTGCAAGGATGATCTGTCCCTGATATGTTCACCGGGCCATCCCCTGGCTGCATCGGATAACCCGCAGCCCGAGCAGATCATTCGCAGCCCCTTTGTCCTTCATGGAACCGAGTCCAGCACAAGGCAGTTGACCGATCTGTGGCTGCAGCAGCATGGTCTGCATATGCGGAGTCCCGTGGAGCTGGACTCGCTGGAAGCGATAAAACAACTTGTGTTATTGGGGAATCATGTTTCCTTTATGTCGCGCATGGCAGTGCAGCGAGAGTTGCGGCAAGGGATGCTTAACGTCATGCCTATTCCCGGCCACCGGGCATCCAGGCATATATACTGCGTCTATAATAAGGACCGTCTTCCTTCCGTGCAAATTCAGCGTTTTCAGGAGGTTTTGCGGGAGATGGGCCAACAACTGGAGCAAGCTATGTGGGAATAGGAGATGCCTTCTGGTTCCCAGCAGAGGAATTAACAAAAAATGTATGCAAGTATTCAATTATTCTATATAGATTTGATACAGTCAGCCCTTCCCGTTAACAGCTCGTAATTAATCGGCGTTTAAAGTTAGCTGTGTACCTAAATCCATTTCATGGGAGTGATGGAATTGAAAAAATGGAAACAGCTGACGTTGTCATGTATGGTGGGATTTGCGATGCTGGGAAGCGGATTATCCGATTTTAGCGCCTCCGAAGTTTCGGCCGCTGCTAATGCCGTGCCTGCCTATGAAGTGAAATTCCTTATCAAACCCGAAGCCGTGCTGGAAAACGGCGGCAGCCCTCGGAGTGAAGTCATTCAGACGTTCGGTTTGGCTTCTGCTCCCCAAGCCATCGGCGTAGCTTACTATGACACGGACCATTTGGGGTTGAATGCCGAAGGCTGGGATGTCCGTTTTCGTAAAAAAGAGGACAAGGATAACTATGAGCTTACTTACAAGAAACGGTATCCCATCGTAAATGGAGATATCAACGCTGCGCTCAGCTTGGCAAATCAGGAAGGCTTTGATGCATCGGATGACAATTACGAGGCCGAGATTGATTGGGGTTATGGCAAACAAACGCTTAGTTTCTCCAACACCAAGAAGGTAAGTACGAGTGCAACCGGCACGGTGCTGCCATCCGAGCAGGACTCCCTTGCACTGCTGCTGGATAAATTGCCAGGCAAGCTTAATAAATGGTCCGCTCCGAATTGGGGACAACAACAGCTTTCACTGTCCCGCATCCATGGACCTCTGACTTTCCAGCGTTATGAAGGATCATGGAATGGCCAGAAAATGAGTCTGGAAGTTTGGCCGATTCGTACTGCAGACGGTACAGGTACCGAGAATCTGATCGAAATCTCATTCAAAACAGACGATGTCGCGACAGCCTCCCAGCTCCGATCCCAGCTGATGGACTCACTGGAGTCTCACGATTGGCTGCTTCCTGTCGACGGTTTGAAGACACAGCTGATACTGGAAAGATATTAAGCTAAGCAAACATATTAAATATGGAACCTTATGATAAAGAAAAGAAGGGCACCCACATTCGGGTGCCCTTCTTTCTGATGATTGTTGATTACGTTTTATGTGTAACCATAAAGACCGCTATCGATTACTCGATAACGGTCTTTATGGTTG